>NZ_JBIWJU010000001.1:0-739455 GCF_044765285.1 Streptomyces sp. NPDC102490 | reverse complement strand
TTGAAGAAGCTGGAGAAGTCGTACGGGATGTGCGGTGACGCGCTCGCGGACTTCTGGCCGAAGCTGGAGCGGGCGCAGGCGCTGGCGGACAGGGCGTTGGTCAAGGCGCGGGAGGCCCGTCAGGACCTGTCCTCGGCGCAGTCGAAGTTGTCCTCGGCGGACTCGTGGGTGACGCGGGCGTCGAAGGAGGCGGACAAGTACAAGGACGATCCGACGGGCAGCAAGTCGGACGCGGACAAGCCGGACGAGGCCAAGGTCCGGGCCGCCACCCGTGACGTCCAGCACGCCAAGACCGCGCACGCCAACGCGCAGTCGGCCGTCGACTCGGCGCAGAGCGCGCTGGACGCGGCGAAGAAGATGGCCGAGGACGCGCGCAAAATGCGTGACGACGCGGCCCGGGAGGCCAAGAACAAGATCGACGAGGCGTCCGACGCCGGCATCCAGAACCGCTCGTGGTGGGAGGACGTCGGCGACTGGTTCTCCGACAACTGGGATTCGATCGTCGCGGTCTGCAAGGTCGTCGTCGCCGTCGTCGGCATCATCGCGATGATCATCGGCGGCCCGATCCTCGGCGCGATCGTCCTCGTCGCCGCCCTCGTCGTCCTCGCCGACACGCTCTACAAGTACAGCAAGGGCCAAGCATCCCTGTGGGACGTGGGACTGGCCGCGCTGGACTGCATACCCGGCATGAAGGGCCTCACCACCCTCGGCGGACTCGCCAAGGGCTTGAGGGCTGCGGGCAAGCTGGGGATCAAGGGCATGGCGCAGGGAGTCAGAGGGCTGGGCAGATCTCTCAGAGGCGGCGCGGGCAACCTCGTGAAGCGGGCCAAGGCACTCGCCGGACGATGCCCTGGCGGTGACCCGATCGACATGGTCACCGGTGAGATGCTGATGTACGAGACCGACATCGAGTTGCCCGGAGTCCTGACGCTGGCACTGAAGCGCACCCATCTCTCGACGTACCGGGAAGGACGGTGGTTCGGCAGGTCGTGGGCATCCACGCTCGACGAGCGGGTCGAACTGGACAGCCAAGGCGTGCTGTTCGCCGCCGAGGACGGCATGATCCTTGCGTACCCGGTGCCGGTTCCTGGCGTGCAGTGTCTGCCACTCGAAGGACCGCAGTGGCCGTTGGAATGGGACGGGCCCGGTCGTGGCACCCTGCGTATCCACGACACGGCGCTCGGCGTCACGCGACACTTCGCGGTGGTCACCGAGCCGCTACCGGACATGCCGTACACGTTGGCGCTTTCCGCGATCACGGATCGGAACGACAATCGCATCGACATCGCCCGGAGTGCCGACGGTACTCCGACCGCGGTTCGGCACTCGGCTGGGTACCACGTCGAGGTCGAGACTTCGGACGGGCTGGTCTCGGGCCTTCGGTTGAGACACGGAAGCCACACCAACGACGCGACGACCGTCCTCCGGTACTCGTATTCGACCGACCGCAACCTCACAGAGATCGTCAACTCTTCGGGTCTCCCGTTCCGCTTCGACTACGACGACAGGGCGCGCGTCGTCTCCTGGACCGACCGCAATGGCAGCTGGTACCGCTTCGAATACGACCACGACGACCGATGTGTGGCGGGGCGAGGGGCTGGCGGGCACCTGAACTGCGTCATCGATTACGACTCCACGCGGCGCGTCACCACGTATACGGACTCGCTGGGCCACGTGACCCGTTACGAGCACAACGAACTGCTGCAACTTGTGGGTGTCACCGATCCGCTGGGGCGGCGGGAGTCGCTCGAATGGGATCGACACGGTCGGCTGCTCACGCAGATGGACCCCATGGGGCGGGAAACCGGTTACACCTACGACGAGGCAGGCAACGTCACGTCCATTGTCGGACCAGACGGCCGACGGGCTACCGCCGAGTACAACCAGTGGCACCTACCCGTGGTGACGGTCGGTGGCGACGGGGCCGTGCGTACCTACACGTACGACGAGCGGGGCAACCGTACGTCGGTGATGGAGCCGGGAGGCGCCAGAACCAGCTTCACCTACGGACCCGGAGGTGCCCTCACCAGCATCACCGATCCACAAGGGGCGTGCGTTTCCATCAGGACGAACGCTGCCGGCCTGCCGATCCGGGTCACGAACCCCACGGGTGCGTTCGTGGAATACAGCCGCGACCACTTCGGCCGGATCGACTCGATCACGGACCCGCTCGGCGGCGTCACTCGCGTCTCATGGACTCCGGAGGGAAGGAAGACCCGAAGAACCGCGGCTGACGGCAGCGTGGAGTCCTGGGTCTGGGACGCGGAGGGGAACCTTCTCACCTACGTCGATCCCAGCGGCGCAACGACCACATCGGCCTACTCGCACTTCGACCTGCTCGTGAGCCGAACCGATGCCACAGGCGCGGTGCTCCACTTCGAGCACGACACCGAGCTCCGCCTCGTGGCGGTCACCAACGCCCGGGGACGTACCTGGCGGTACACCTACGACGCTGCGGGTCACCTTGTCGCGGAACAGGACTTCGACGACCGCTCGCTCAGCTATGTGCGGGATGAGGTGGGTCGGCTGGTCAAGCAGATCAATGGTGCTGGTGAGACCGTCGAGTATCTGCGCGATGTCATCGGCAACGTGGTCGAGAAACGTGCCGGAGACGTGACCACTGTGTTCCGGTACGACGATGCGGGGTTCCTGGCGGAGGCACTGTCGCCCGGAGTTCACCTCACCTTCGCGCACGATGAGTACGGGCGGGTGACGGAAGAGAGCGTGAACGGGCGCACGAGCAGCTTCCGGTACGACCTCGCAGGCCGCCGTACGACGCGTGTCACGCCATCGGGAACCGAGAGTACGTGGTTCTACACCGCCGACGGTCAGCCGCACGAACTGGTGGCCTCCGGCCATGCCCTGCGGTTCGCCTACGACGCCGCGGGCAGGGAGACGGAGATCCGCCTGGAGGACGGGGCTTCCGTGGTGCAGTCCTGGGACGCGTTGCACCGCATGCGCAGCCAGACGGTCGTGGGCCCGCGGCACAAGACCCCGGGTACGCCGTCCGTCGACCGCCAGTACGTCCATGGTCCCGCCGGCCCCCTCGAAGTACGCGAAGGCCAGGGGGCCGGGAAGCATTACGCCTTGGACGTCGCTGGCCGACCCGCCACGGTGAGCGCGCAGGGATGGAGCGAAAGCTACGCCTACGACAGTGGAGGACGACTGGTCGCCTCCCGACGTGAGGGCGCGGAGGGTGTGCACGAGGAACGCACGCAGCGTTTCACCTACGACGGAAACCGCCTCACGCGAGCCGGACGTACCAGTTACGTGTACGACGCCCAGGGCCGGGTGATCCGGCGGACGCGCCGAACGCTCTCGGGGCTCCGCAAGAGCTGGACCTACACCTGGAACTCCGACGACCGCCTGACAAGCCTCGTCACCCCCGATGGGACGACCTGGCGCTACTCCTACGACCCCCTCGGACGACGGGTGGCCAAAGAGCGACTCGACTCCTGCGGAGAAGTCGACGAGGCGGTGTTCTTCGTCTGGGACGGAAGTCGGCTCGCGGAGGAAATCCACGAGCGTCCGTCCGCAACAGGCAATCGCACCAGCGTTACCTGGGAGTACACGCCCGACAGTCACCGCGCCGTGGCTCAGTGCACGCGTAAGTGGCTCCGGGACGCTCCGCAGGAGGAAGTGGACCAACGGTTCCGCCTCATCGTGAGTGACCTCGCCGGGAGCCCCACCGAACTGCTCACCGAAGAGGGGAGTGTGACCTGGAAGCGCAGGTCGAGCATCTGGGGTGCGCCAGAGCATGTCGCCCCGGCGGCGGAAGAAGAATGTCAGCTTCGTTTTCCCGGACAGTACTTCGACCCGGAAAGCGAGCTGCACTACAACCATTTCCGGTACTACGACCCGTATACCGCGCGGTACGTGTCGCCGGATCCTCTGGGGCTCGCTGCGGGCCCCGACCACTACGCGTATGTGCTCAACCCACTGGTCTGGTCCGATCCACTGGGACTTCAGACGTGCCCCACCTTCAAAGGGCTCGCCTGGTTGACCGACAAAATGCTGAAACGCCCCTCGTTCAGGTATCAGCGCGTCGTGTCCGGCACCGACTATGAGCAGATCTGGAAGCTTTCCAACGGTCGTGAGGTGCACCTGGACGGCGGCCCTACCAACGGCTGGATCATGGAAGCCAAGTTCACGGGTGGACGGGAGAGCGAGTGGGCCAAGTCCGCCTATAATCCCGAGAGCTCTCTCTATAATGAGACGAAAATCACCGACCAGGCTGCCAAGCTGTTGAAACTGAATGAAGAGCTTGGTGGCAAGGGTGTGCGCTACGCAATATCAAACGAAGCGGGGGCAGCGCATTTCCGAGAGGTGCTCGGAACTAATTTCCCCGAGGCCATGTCAAATGGTACCCTGTCAGTATTTCATGTACCTGGAAACGGTATGAGCGGAATGAGTAAATGGTTGACGTAAGCGCGGAAGTGGGTCAGTTGTCCGAGCTCGACGAGCTCACGGGGCCGGCGGCGGCAGCCGTTCTCGACGCCGCGGGCTGGACGGGCGAGCGCAGGAATCCGGCGAAGGAGTGGGCGACGACGTGGCGGCGAGCCGACGCCCATGCGTGGATTCAGGGGGAGGGGCCCTCGGTGCAGGTGGAGTTCACCGTCTGGCACCGAGACGTCGACGAGGAGTGGCCGGATCCGGACGCCTACATCGACGAGCTCTACGACGCGGCCACCGCAGAGCTTCCCGGGCTTGTCGCCCAGCTGGAAGCCGGTGTTCCCGGGGGCCGGTTGCAGAGTGTCGATGAGGACTTGACCGACGGCGCGGACTACATCGACCACACCGCATGGCGGATCTCGGACAAGGTTGTCCTGGCCGGAGTCAAGCACGACGACACGGACGCGCCGGTGCAGCTGGTCGTGGTGGTGCGCGACCGCTCGGCCGACACGCACGACGACGGCGGCGAATGGTTGTAGCGGCGCCCGAGATTCAAGAGCGACGGGCCGACGTACAAAAAGACCCGGGTTTGATCTCCGTCACCCCCGGGGTATTCTCTCCGGCCCGATTGGCCAGCCCCCCGCCCCGTATGGCAGACTAGCGGGGTTGCTCGGTCGAGTGCCGATGCTGCGCGCCTCCCGCCGGGGGGACCGGAAGCGAGTCCCACAGTACTCGTCGCTCCTGATCAGGGGCGGACGTACGGGAATCTTCCGGGAAGTGTCAGCGGGGTGCAGGCCAGGCACCCGGTGGGCCTCTCGCCCCCGGCCTGCGGTTCCGGAAGGGCCCGCGACTCCCACTGCAGGGACGTCCCGAAAAGGGACATCCATGTCAGCGAGAGCGCGACACGCCCGACCGCGTGGGTCGGAGGGGGAGCGGAAGAAAAGGGACCACCGGGTCCAGAGCGTTTCGAGAGACAGGACTACTGAGTAGCCATGGCGGGACAGAAGATCCGCATCCGGCTCAAGGCCTACGACCACGAGGTCATCGACTCTTCGGCGAAGAAGATCGTCGAGACGGTGACGCGCACTGGTGCGTCGGTCGCGGGCCCGGTGCCGCTGCCCACTGAGAAGAACGTGTACTGCGTCATCAAGTCGCCGCACAAGTACAAGGACTCGCGCGAGCACTTCGAGATGCGCACGCACAAGCGCCTGATCGACATCCTCGACCCGACCCCCAAGACCGTTGACTCTCTGATGCGACTCGACCTCCCGGCCGGTGTCGACATCGAGATCAAGCTCTGAGGGCGGTGATCTGAAGATGACCAAGCAGATCAAGGGCATCCTGGGCGAGAAGCTCGGCATGACGCAGGTGTGGGACGAGAACAACCGTGTTGTTCCGGTCACCGTCGTCAAGGCCGGCCCCAACGTCGTCACCCAGGTCCGCACGAACGACGTCGACGGCTACGAGTCGGTCCAGATCGCCTTCGGCGAGATCGACCCGCGCAAGGTGAACAAGCCCCTCAAGGGCCACTTCGCCAAGGCCGACGTCACCCCCCGTCGTCACCTCGTCGAGATCCGTACCGCTGGTGCCAGCGAGTACACCCTCGGCCAGGAGATCACCGCTGAGGCCTTCGAGTCCGGCGTGAAGGTCGACGTCACCGCGAAGAGCAAGGGCAAGGGCTTCGCCGGCGTCATGAAGCGCCACAACTTCAAGGGTGGCAAGGCGTCGCACGGTGCCCACCGTGTGCACCGCATGCCCGGATCCATCGGTGGCTGTGCCACCCCCGGCCGTGTCTTCAAGGGCATGCGCATGGCGGGTCGCATGGGCAACGAGCGGGTCACCACCCAGAACCTGACCGTTCACGCCGTTGACGCGGAGAAGGGCCTGCTCCTCATCAAGGGCGCGGTTCCTGGTCCGAACGGCGGCCTCGTCCTGGTCCGCACTGCGGCCAAGGGGGCCTGAGGTAACCGATGAGCACTGTTGACATCCTTTCGCCTGCCGGCGAGAAGACCGGAAGCGTCGAGCTCCCCGCGGAGATCTTCGGCGTGGAGAAGATCAGCATCCCGCTGATCCACCAGGTCGTCGTCGCGCAGAACGCCGCTGCCCGCCAGGGCACGCACAAGACCAAGCGTCGCGGCGAGGTCCGCGGTGGCGGCAAGAAGCCGTACCGCCAGAAGGGCACCGGCCGCGCCCGCCAGGGTTCGACCCGTGCGCCGCAGTTCGCCGGCGGTGGCGTCGTCCACGGCCCGCAGCCGCGTGACTACTCGCAGCGGACCCCGAAGAAGATGAAGGCCGCGGCCCTGCGCCACGCCCTCACCGACCGGGCCCGCCACAACCGCATCCACGTCGTCACCGGCGTCATCGAGGGCGAGACCCCGTCCACGAAGGCCGCCCGGACGCTGTTCGGCAAGATCTCGGAGCGCAAGAACCTGCTCCTGGTCGTCGACCGCGCCGACGAGGCCGCGTGGCTGTCCGCCCGCAACCTGCCCCAGATCCACATCCTGGAGCCGGGCCAGCTGAACACGTACGACGTTCTCGTCTCGGACGACGTGGTCTTCACCCAGGCCGCTTTCGAGTCCTTCGTGTCTGGCCCCAAGGCCGCTGACACCGAAGGGAGCGAAGCCTGATGGCTACGCGTCACCCGAGCATCGCCTCCAAGGCGGCCAAGGCCGCCAAGGCCGCGCGCGTCGCCAAGGCGCGCCGCCACGAGGCCGAGGGCAAGAACACCGTCGTCACCCCGGCCAGCAAGGCGTTCACGGACCCCCGTGACGTGCTGCTGAAGCCGGTCGTGTCCGAGAAGAGCTACGCGCTCCTCGACGAGAACAAGTACACGTTCATCGTCGCGCCGGGCTCCAACAAGACCCAGATCAAGGAGGCCGTCCAGGCGGTCTTCTCGGTCAAGGTCACCGGGGTCAACACGATCAACCGCCAGGGCAAGCGGAAGCGGACCCGCACGGGCTTCGGCAAGCGTGCCGACAGCAAGCGCGCGATCGTGACCCTCGCCGAGGGCGACCGTATCGACATCTTCGGCGGTCCGACCTCCTGACGGAGGTCCGGATCGTCCGGAATCGGACGAGGACTGAGAAATGGGAATCCGCAAGTACAAGCCGACGACGCCGGGCCGCCGTGGCTCCTCCGTCGCCGACTTCGTCGAGGTCACGCGGTCCACGCCGGAGAAGTCGCTGGTCCGCCCGCTGCACAGCAAGGGCGGCCGTAACAACGCCGGTCGTGTGACCGTTCGCCACCAGGGTGGCGGACACAAGCGCGCCTACCGTGTCATCGACTTCCGTCGGCACGACAAGGACGGCGTGCCGGCGAAGGTCGCGCACATCGAGTACGACCCCAACCGCACCGCGCGCATCGCGCTGCTGCACTACGCCGACGGCGAGAAGCGCTACATCCTCGCCCCGCGCAACCTGCAGCAGGGTGACCGCGTCGAGAACGGTCCCGGGGCCGACATCAAGCCGGGCAACAACCTGGCGCTCCGCAACATCCCGGTCGGTACCACGATCCACGCGATCGAGCTCCGTCCCGGTGGCGGCGCCAAGTTCGCCCGTTCCGCCGGTGCCTCCGTGCAGCTGCTCGCGAAGGAGGGCTCGATGGCCCACCTGCGCATGCCGTCCGGAGAGATCCGCCTGGTCGACCAGCGCTGCCGCGCCACGGTCGGCGAGGTCGGCAACGCCGAGCAGAGCAACATCAACTGGGGCAAGGCGGGCCGTAAGCGCTGGCTGGGCGTTCGCCCGACCGTGCGTGGTGTGGTCATGAACCCGGTGGACCACCCGCACGGTGGTGGCGAAGGCCGTACCTCGGGTGGTCGCCACCCGGTGTCCCCCTGGGGCAAGAAGGAAGGCCGTACTCGTTCGCCCAAGAAGGCGTCGAACAAGTACATCGTCCGCCGCCGCAAGACGAACAAGAAGCGCTAAGGACGGGTTGAGATGCCTCGTAGCTTGAAGAAGGGACCCTTCGTCGACGACCACCTGATCAAGAAGGTGGACACGCAGAACGAAGCCGGTACCAAGAACGTCATCAAGACCTGGTCCCGTCGCTCGATGATCGTCCCGGCGATGCTCGGCCACACGATCGCGGTGCACAACGGCAAGACCCACATCCCGGTGTTTGTCACCGAGTCCATGGTCGGCCACAAGCTCGGCGAGTTCTCGCCGACGCGCACCTTCCGGGGTCACGTCAAGGACGACCGGAAGTCGAAGCGCCGCTAACGCGGGGTGGAATGACCATGACAAACACTGAAGGGACAACCATGGAAGCCAGGGCCCAGGCGCGGTACATCCGCGTCACGCCCATGAAGGCCCGCCGCGTGGTGGACCTCATCCGTGGCATGGATGCCACGGAGGCTCAGGCGGTCCTGCGTTTCGCCCCGCAGGCCGCGAGCGTGCCGGTCGGCAAGGTGCTGGACAGCGCCATCGCCAACGCCGCGCACAACTACGACCACACCGACGCCGACAGCCTCTTCATCTCCGAGGCGTACGTCGACGAGGGCCCGACCCTGAAGCGGTTCCGGCCGCGTGCCCAGGGCCGCGCCTACCGGATCCGCAAGCGGACCAGCCACATCACCGTGGTCGTCAGCAGCAAGGAAGGAACCCGGTAATGGGCCAGAAGGTAAACCCGCACGGGTTCCGGCTCGGCATCACCACCGACTTCAAGTCGCGTTGGTACGCCGACAAGCTGTACAAGGACTACGTCAAGGAAGACGTCGCCATCCGTCGGATGCTGACGTCCGGCATGGAGCGCGCCGGCATCTCCAAGGTCGAGATCGAGCGCACCCGTGACCGCGTCCGCGTGGACATCCACACGGCTCGTCCGGGCATCGTCATCGGCCGCCGCGGTGCGGAGGCCGACAAGATCCGCGGGCAGCTCGAGAAGCTCACGGGCAAGCAGGTCCAGCTGAACATCCTCGAGGTCAAGAGCCCCGAGACCGACGCCCAGCTGGTCGCCCAGGCCGTCGCCGAGCAGCTCTCCTCCCGCGTCTCCTTCCGTCGCGCCATGCGCAAGAGCATGCAGGGCACGATGAAGGCCGGCGCCAAGGGCATCAAGATCCAGTGCGGTGGCCGCCTCGGCGGCGCCGAGATGTCCCGCTCGGAGTTCTACCGCGAGGGCCGTGTGCCCCTGCACACGCTCCGCGCGAACGTGGACTACGGCTTCTTCGAGGCCAAGACGACCTTCGGCCGCATCGGTGTGAAGGTCTGGATCTACAAGGGCGACGTCAAGAACATCGCCGAGGTCCGCGCCGAGAACGCCGCCGCGCGTGCGGGCAACCGCCCGGCCCGCGGTGGCGGCAACGACCGCCCGGCCCGTGGTGGCCGCGGTGGCGAGCGTCGCGGGCGCAAGCCGCAGCAGCAGTCGGCTCCGGCCGCCGAGGCCCCCAAGGCCGAGGCGCCCGCCGCTGCCGCTCCGGCTGAGAGCACCGGAACGGAGGCCTGACCGTCATGCTGATCCCCCGTAGGGTCAAGCACCGCAAGCAGCACCACCCGAAGCGCCGTGGTATGGCCAAGGGCGGTACGCAGGTTGCGTTCGGCGAGTACGGCATCCAGGCCCTCACGCCGGCGTACGTGACCAACCGCCAGATCGAGGCGGCCCGTATCGCGATGACCCGCCACATCAAGCGTGGCGGCAAGGTCTGGATCAACATCTACCCGGACCGCCCGCTCACGAAGAAGCCGGCCGAGACCCGCATGGGTTCCGGTAAGGGTTCTCCGGAGTGGTGGATCGCGAACGTGCACCCGGGCCGGGTCATGTTCGAGCTGTCCTACCCCAACGAGAAGATCGCCCGTGAGGCGCTGACTCGTGCGGCCCACAAGCTGCCGATGAAGTGCCGGATCGTCAAGCGCGAGGCAGGTGAAGCGTGATGTCGGCCGGTACCAAGGCGTCCGAGCTGCGCGAACTGGGTGACGAGGAGCTGCTGAACAAGCTCCGCGAAGCCAAGGAAGAGCTGTTCAACCTCCGCTTCCAGGCGGCGACGGGTCAGCTCGAGAACCACGGGCGGCTCAAGGCCGTCCGCAAGGACATCGCCCGGATCTACACCCTGATGCGTGAGCGCGAGCTGGGCATCGAGACGGTGGAGAGCGCCTGATGAGCGAGAGCAACGTGACTGAAGAGACGAAGGCCGCGCGCGGCTTCCGCAAGACCCGTCAGGGTCTGGTCGTCAGCGACAAGATGGACAAGACCGTCGTCGTCGCCGTCGAGGACCGCGTGACCCACGCGCTGTACGGCAAGGTCATCCGCCGTACCGAGAAGCTCAAGGCACACGACGAGCAGAACTCCGCGGGCGTCGGCGACCGTGTCCTCCTCATGGAGACCCGGCCGCTGTCCGCGACGAAGCGCTGGCGCGTCGTCGAGGTCCTCGAGAAGGCCAAGTAAGAAATCTCCTGCGGGGCATTCCTCGCAGGACAGTTCCGCCAGGCTCCGGGAGCCGTTCACCCAGTGAGCGGCTCCCGGGGAACCGGCAGACATTCAGGAGATAGACGTGATCCAGCAGGAGTCGCGGCTGCGTGTCGCCGACAACACGGGTGCGAAGGAAATCCTGACCATCCGTGTGCTCGGTGGCTCCGGCCGCCGCTACGCGGGTATCGGTGACGTCATCGTCGCCACCGTCAAGGACGCGATCCCCGGTGGCAACGTGAAGAAGGGTGACGTCGTCAAGGCGGTCATCGTTCGCACCGTCAAGGAGCGCCGCCGTCCGGACGGCTCGTACATCCGCTTCGACGAGAACGCCGCCGTCATTCTGAAGAACGACGGCGACCCTCGCGGCACCCGTATCTTCGGCCCGGTCGGCCGTGAGCTGCGCGAGAAGAAGTTCATGAAGATCATCTCCCTCGCGCCGGAGGTGCTGTGAGCATGAAGATCAAGAAGGGCGACCTGGTCCAGGTCATCACCGGCAAGGACAAGGGCAAGCAGGGCAAGGTCATCGCGGCCTTCCCCCGTGAGGACCGCGTCCTGGTCGAGGGTGTCAACCGGGTCAAGAAGCACACCAAGGCCGGTCCGACCGCTCGCGGTTCGCAGGCCGGCGGCATCGTGACCACCGAGGCGCCGATCCACGTCTCCAACGTCCAGCTGGTCGTGGAGAAGGACGGCGACAAGGTCGTCACGCGCGTCGGTTACCGCTTCGACGACGAGGGCAACAAGATCCGCGTTGCCAAGCGGACGGGTGAGGACATCTGATGGCTACCACCACCACTCCGCGTCTCAAGACGAAGTACCGCGAGGAGATCGCGGGCAAGCTGCGTGAGGAGTTCTCCTACGAGAACGTCATGCAGATCCCCGGCCTCGTGAAGATCGTGGTCAACATGGGTGTCGGCGACGCCGCCCGTGACTCGAAGCTGATCGAGGGCGCGATCCGCGACCTGACCACCATCACCGGTCAGAAGCCGGCCGTCACCAAGGCCCGCAAGTCCATCGCGCAGTTCAAGCTGCGTGAGGGCCAGCCGATCGGTGCCCACGTCACGCTCCGTGGCGACCGCATGTGGGAGTTCCTGGACCGCACCCTGTCGCTGGCGCTGCCGCGCATCCGCGACTTCCGTGGTCTGTCCCCCAAGCAGTTCGACGGCCGTGGCAACTACACCTTCGGTCTCACCGAGCAGGTCATGTTCCACGAGATCGACCAGGACAAGATCGACCGCACCCGGGGTATGGACATCACCGTGGTGACCACGGCGACCAACGACGCTGAGGGCCGCGCGCTCCTCCGTCACCTCGGCTTCCCCTTCAAGGAGGCGTGAGCGAGATGGCGAAGAAGGCTCTGATTGCCAAGGCTGCTCGCAAGCCCAAGTTCGGTGTCCGCGGCTACACGCGCTGCCAGCGCTGCGGCCGTCCGCACTCCGTCTACCGCAAGTTCGGCCTGTGCCGCGTGTGCCTTCGTGAGATGGCTCACCGTGGCGAGCTGCCGGGCGTGACCAAGAGCTCCTGGTAATCCGGTAATTCCGGGTTACCAAGGCTCTCGGTAAGCATCTGGGTCGGCAGAAGCCCGCCCTCGCATGCCGTAGGCTTGCGGGGTTGGGCGTCTGCCGCCCGTACGACTTACTACGCCGTAGGTCCACCGCGCCGCACCCGTCCCGTCTCGGATCGGGGAGAGGGATGGCGCACCAGGAAACCCCGGCGAGAGAGGCCGAAGGCCAATTCATGACCATGACTGATCCGATCGCAGACATGCTTACGCGTCTGCGGAACGCGAACTCGGCGTACCACGACTCTGTGACGATGCCGGCGTCCAAGATCAAGTCTCACATCGCGGAGATCCTCCAGCAGGAGGGCTTCATCACGGGCTGGAAGACCGAGGACGCCGAAGTCGGCAAGAACCTCGTTCTCGAGCTGAAGTTCGGCCCGAACCGTGAGCGCTCCATCGCGGGCATCAAGCGGATCTCCAAGCCCGGTCTCCGGGTGTACGCGAAGTCCACCAACCTGCCCAAGGTGCTGGGTGGCCTCGGCGTGGCGATCATCTCCACGTCGCACGGGCTCCTCACCGACAAGCAGGCCGGCAAGAAGGGCGTAGGCGGAGAAGTCCTCGCCTACGTCTGGTAACGGAAGGGAACGGAGGAAACAGCTATGTCGCGCATCGGCAAGCTCCCCATCGCGGTTCCCGCCGGCGTGGACGTCACCATCGACGGCCGTACGGTTTCGGTCAAGGGCCCCAAGGGCACGCTGACCCACACCGTCGTGGCGCCGATCGACATCGCCAAGGGTGAGGACGGCGTGCTGAACGTCACCCGCCCCAACGACGAGCGTCAGAGCAAGGCCCTGCACGGCCTGTCCCGCACGCTGGTGGCGAACATGATCACCGGCGTGACCCAGGGTTACGTGAAGAAGCTCGAGATCAGCGGTGTCGGTTACCGCGTGCTCGCCAAGGGTTCGAACCTGGAGTTCTCCCTCGGCTACAGCCACCCGATCCTCGTCGAGGCCCCCGAGGGAATCACCTTCAAGGTGGAGAACCCGACCCACTTCTCGGTCGAGGGCATCGACAAGCAGAAGGTCGGCGAGGTTGCGGCCAACATCCGCAAGCTGCGCAAGCCCGACCCGTACAAGGCCAAGGGCGTCAAGTACGAGGGCGAAGTCATCCGCCGCAAGGTCGGAAAGGCGGGTAAGTAAGCCATGGCATACGGACAGAAGATCCTGAAGGGCGACGCCTACAAGCGCGCCGCGATCAAGCGCCGCCACATCCGGATTCGCAAGAATCTCTCGGGTACGGCGGAGCGTCCCCGTCTGGTCGTTACCCGCTCGAACCGCCACATCGTGGCCCAGGTCATCGACGACATCAAGGGTCACACCCTTGCGTCGGCGTCCACCCTGGACACCTCGATCCGTGGCGGCGAGGCGGACAAGTCGGCGCAGGCCAAGCAGGTCGGCGCCCTGGTCGCCGAGCGTGCCAAGGCCGCGGGTGTCGAGGCCGTGGTCTTCGACCGCGGTGGCAACCAGTACGCGGGGCGCATCGCCGCCCTGGCGGACGCCGCCCGCGAAGCCGGTCTGAAGTTCTGACCCGGTTCCGTATCGCTAGCGGAAACAGAGAGAGGTAATTCCAATGGCTGGACCCCAGCGCCGCGGTGGCGGTGCCGGTGGCGGCGAGCGGCGGGACCGGAAGGGCCGTGACGGTGGCGCAGGCGCCGCCGAGAAGACCGCTTACGTTGAGCGCGTCGTCGCGATCAACCGCGTCGCCAAGGTTGTGAAGGGTGGTCGTCGCTTCAGCTTCACCGCGCTGGTCGTGGTGGGCGACGGTGACGGCACCGTGGGTGTCGGATACGGCAAGGCCAAGGAGGTGCCGGCCGCCATCGCCAAGGGTGTTGAGGAGGCCAAGAAGCACTTCTTCAAGGTCCCCCGCATCCAGGGCACCATCCCGCACCCCATCCAGGGTGAGAAGGCTGCCGGCGTCGTGCTGCTCAAGCCCGCGTCCCCCGGTACCGGCGTGATCGCCGGTGGCCCGGTGCGCGCCGTGCTCGAGTGCGCCGGTATCCACGACGTGCTGTCGAAGTCGCTCGGCTCCGACAACCAGATCAACATCGTGCACGCGACCGTGGAGGCCCTCAAGGGCCTGCAGCGTCCCGAGGAGATCGCGGCCCGCCGTGGTCTGCCGCTCGAGGACGTCGCCCCCGCGGCCCTTCTCCGTGCGCGTGCCGGGGCGGGTGCGTAATCATGGCGCAGCTCAAGATTACGCAGGTCAAGTCCTACATCGGCAGCAAGCAGAACCACCGTGACACCCTGCGCTCCCTTGGTCTCAAGGGGATCAACACGCAGGTCGTCAAGGAGGACCGCCCCGAGTTCCGCGGCATGGTGCACACCGTCCGCCACCTCGTGACGGTCGAGGAGGTCGACTGATCATGGGTGAGCAGAACCCGCTCAAGATCCACAACCTCCGTCCCGCCCCGGGCGCCAAGACCGCCAAGACCCGTGTGGGTCGTGGTGAGGCGTCGAAGGGTAAGACGGCCGGTCGTGGTACGAAGGGTACGAAGGCCCGTTACCAGGTTCCGGAGCGCTTCGAGGGTGGCCAGATGCCCCTCCACATGCGTCTTCCGAAGCTGAAGGGCTTCAAGAACCCGTTCAAGACCGAGTTCCAGGTCGTGAACCTCGACAAGCTGGCCGCGCTGTACCCCGAGGGTGGCGAGGTCACCGTCGAGGGCCTCGTGGCCAAGGGTGCCGTTCGCAAGAACAGCCTCGTCAAGGTCCTCGGCCAGGGCGAGATCTCCGTGGCGCTGCAGGTGACGGTCGACGCCGTCTCCGGCTCCGCCAAGGAGAAGATCACCGCCGCCGGCGGTACCGTCACCGAGCTCGTCTGAACTACTCGGGCGTGTCGATGACATGAGCGATCCCGACCGGGGATGCCCCACAAAAGGGGTATCCCCGGTTGGTCGTTCCAAGGGGAGTGCTCCCGCCGGTAAGGTGGCTTGCGCTGCCCTCTTTCACGGGTGCGTCACATGAGGCACTCTTGGCGGCGGTTCAGCGTTACTCCCTTAGCCGTCCACTTATCAGTCGTCAGTCGAACCTCAAGACCGTCACCCTTGACGCAGTAGCGCGGGGGTCGCAGGAGGCACCGTGCTCACCGCGTTCGCCCGGGCGTTCAGGACGCCCGACCTGCGCAAGAAGCTGCTCTTCACGCTCGGCATCATCGTGGTGTACCGACTCGGTACCCACATCCCCATTCCAGGTGTCGACTACAAGAACGTCCAGGAGTGCGTGGACCAGGCGTCCGGCAACCAGGGCCTCTTCGGCCTGGTCAACATGTTCAGCGGTGGCGCCCTGCTGCAGATCACGGTCTTCGCGCTCGGCATCATGCCGTACATCACGGCGAGCATCATTCTGCAGCTGCTGACCGTCGTCATCCCGCGCCTGGAAGCCCTCAAGAAGGAGGGCCAGGCCGGCACGGCGAAGATCACGCAGTACACCCGCTACCTGACCGTCGCGCTCGCCATCCTCCAGGGCACCGGCCTGGTGGCCACCGCCCGCAGCGGCGCGCTCTTCTCCGGCTGCACCGTCGCCGGGCAGATCGTGCCCGACCAGGCGATCTTCACCACGATCGTCATGGTCATCTGCATGACCGCCGGTACCTGCGTCGTCATGTGGCTCGGCGAGCTGATCACCGACCGCGGCATCGGCAACGGCATGTCGATCCTGATGTTCATCTCGATCGCCGCCACCTTCCCGTCCGCCCTGTGGGCCATCAAGAAGCAGGGCGAGCTGGCCGACGGCTGGATCGAGTTCGGCACGGTCATCCTCGTCGGCCTGGTCATGGTCGGCCTCGTGGTCTTCGTGGAGCAGGCCCAGCGCCGCATCCCGGTGCAGTACGCGAAGCGCATGATCGGCCGCCGCTCCTACGGGGGCACCTCGACGTACATCCCGCTCAAGGTGAACCAGGCGGGTGTCATCCCCGTCATCTTCGCCTCGTCGCTGCTCTACATCCCGGCGCTGATCGTCCAGTTCTCGAACTCGACGGCGGGCTGGGCCACCTGGATCACGAAGAACCTCGCGGACACCGCGGCGACGCCGCACATCATCCTGTACTTCTTCCTGATCGTCTTCTTCGCCTTCTTCTACGTGGCCATCTCGTTCAACCCCGAGGAAGTCGCGGACAACATGAAGAAGTATGGTGGCTTCATCCCGGGCATCCGGGCTGGCCGACCGACCGCTGAGTATCTGAGCTACGTACTCAACCGGATCACCTGGCCGGGTTCGCTGTACTTGGGTCTGATCGCTCTCGTCCCGACAATGGCGTTGGCTGGTTTCGGGGCAAACCAGAACTTCCCGTTCGGTGGCACCAGCATCCTGATCATCGTGGGTGTCGGTCTCGAGACGGTGAAGCAGATCGAGAGCCAGCTCCAGCAGCGCAATTACGAAGGGTTCCTCCGCTGATGCGAATCGTCCTCGTCGGGCCTCCGGGCGCCGGAAAGGGAACGCAGGCCACCCGCCTTGCCGAGACGCTGCACATTCCGCACATCTCCACGGGTGACCTGTTCCGCGCGAACATCAGCCAGCAGACCGAACTGGGCAAGCTCGCGAGGTCCTACATGGACGCCGGCAATCTCGTGCCGGACGAGGTCACCATCGCCATGGCGAAGGACCGCATGGAGCAGCCCGACGCCGAGGGCGGCTTCCTGCTGGACGGATTCCCGCGCAACGTCTCCCAGGCCGAGGCGCTGGACGAGCTGCTCGAGACCGAGGACATGAAGCTCGACGCGGTGCTGGACCTGGAGGCCCCGGAGGACGAGGTCGTCAAGCGGATCGCCGGCCGGCGCGTCTGCCGCAACGAGTCCGCGCACGTCTTCCACGTGACGTACTCCCCGCCGAAGAAGGCGGGCGTCTGCGACGTCTGCGGCGGCGAGCTGTACCAGCGGGACGACGACTCCGAGGAGACGGTCCGCAAGCGGCTCGAGGTCTACCACACGCAGACCGAGCCGATCATCGACTACTACAAGGCGCAGGGCCTGGTCGCCACCATCGCGGCGACGGGCCCCGTGGACGAGGTCACGCGCCGTGCGCTGGAGGCGCTCAAGCGCGACCAGTAGTACGCCGCCCGGCTCCAGCCGCGGTCCCTCGCTCAGGGGGCCGCGGCTGTGCTGTGGGGTGGGGCGGCTCCGCCCCGTATCGTGGGACTGCGCCCCCGTCCCTCCTTCTTCCCCGTCCTCTCTCTCCGGTCCCGTCCAGAAAGGCCGCAGCCCCCATGGTGCAGATCAAGAACCCCGAGCAGATCGCCAAGATGCGCGAAGCGGGGCTGGTCGTCGCCGCCATCCACGCGGCCACGCGCGAGGCCGCCGTGCCCGGCGCGACGACCAGGGACCTGGACCAGGTCGCCCGCAAGGTCCTCGCGGAGCACGACGCCAAGCCGAACTTCCTCGGGTACGGCGGCTTCCCCGCCACCATCTGCACCTCGGTGAACGAGGTCGTCGTCCACGGCATCCCGTCCGACGACGTGGTCCTCAAGGACGGCGACGTCATCTCCATCGACTGCGGCGCGATCATCGACGGCTGGCACGGCGACGCCGCCTACACGGCCTTCGTCGGCTCCGGTCACTCCCCGGAGCTGGTCGAGCTGTCCCGGGTGACCGAGGAGTCGATGTGGGCGGGCATCGCGGCCATGAAGCAGGGCAACCGCCTGGTGGACGTCTCCCGGGCCATCGAGACCTACATCCGCCGCCAGCCCAAGCCCGGCGGCGGCAAGTACGGGATCATCGAGGACTACGGCGGCCACGGCATCGGCACCGAGATGCACATGGACCCGCACCTGCTGAACTACGTCGACCGCCGCCGCGGCAAGGGCCCGAAGCTCGTCCCCGGCTTCTGCCTCGCCATCGAGCCGATGGTCTCCCTGGGCACCCCGCGCACGGAGGTCCTCTCGGACGAGTGGACGGTCATCACCACGGACGGCACCTGGTCCTCCCACTGGGAGCACTCGGTGGCCCTGACCGAGCAGGGCCCCCTGGTCCTGACGGCCCCCGACGGCGGCAAGGCGAAGCTGGCCGAGCTGGGGATCACGGCGGCGCCGGACCCCCTTGCATAACGATCTCGTTTCCGGGGCAGACTTCCTCGTTTCGCCTTTCCGGGGTTGCTGACGTAGACTGACTCGTCGGCTCTCGTGCACACGTATGCCCTTGAAGGTTGAAGGGAAATACGAAAGGTGCGCCGGAGTCGATCAAGGTAGTCGATTCGAAGGGCGAAGCGTGGCCAAGAAGCAAGGTGCCATCGAGATCGAAGGCACTGTCGTCGAGTCTCTTCCGAACGCCATGTTCAAGGTGGAGCTCCAGAACGGCCACCAGGTCCTGGCTCACATCAGCGGCAAGATGCGTATGCACTACATCCGCATCCTCCCTGACGACCGGGTCGTGGTGGAGCTGTCTCCGTACGACCTGACGCGTGGCCGGATCGTCTACCGGTACAAGTAGATCTTGCCCACGTCCCGTGCGCTCCGCGCGCGGGTCCGCCGGCAACTGACCCGGAGAACCTCACACCCATGAAGGTCAAGCCGAGCGTCAAGAAGATCTGCGACAAGTGCAGGGTGATCCGCCGTCACGGTCGGGTCATGGTCATCTGCGACAACCCGCGCCACAAGCAGCGCCAGGGCTGACGCACGACCGTTCCCTCCGCGATTCGCAGGACTTCGCGCGACGCGAGCTGAACATGTTCATACGCAGGACCCGGACGAGCGATCGTCCGACACCCCCGGTTCGGAGGCCGGGGACCCGAGCCGTACCAAGTCTGTGAAAGAGAAGACGCCGGCGGCCGGGGTCCGGTCCTGTGGAAGACCTCCGACAACCAACTGGAGCCATTGAATGGCACGCGTTTCCGGTGTTGACATCCCGCGCGAAAAGCGCGTGGAGATCGCCCTCACCTACGTGTTCGGCATCGGCCGGACCCTCTCGCAGCAGACGCTCGCCGCCACCGGCGTGGACCCGAACACCCGTGTTCGGGACCTCTCCGAGGAGCAGCTCGTCGCGATCCGCGAGTACGTCGACAACAACATCAAGACCGAGGGTGACCTCCGTCGCGAGGTCCAGGCCGACATCCGCCGCAAGGTCGAGATCGGTACCTACCAGGGTCTCCGCCACCGTCGCGGTCTGCCCGTCCGCGGTCAGCGCACCAGCACCAACGCTCGCACCCGCAAGGGCCCGCGTCGCGCCATCGCCGGCAAGAAGAAGCCGGGCAAGAAGTAGTCCGCAGCGGACTCGCCGTCCAGCGGTCTTCGCTGTAGGACCGACCACCTCCCGTAGGAGAACGACATGCCCCCCAAGGGACGTCAGGGCGCCGCCAAGAAGGTGCGCCGCAAGGAAAAGAAGAACGTCGCTCACGGCCACGCGCACATCAAGAGCACGTTCAACAACACGATCGTGTCCATCACGGACCCGACCGGCAACGTGATCTCCTGGGCCTCCGCCGGCCACGTCGGCTTCAAGGGCTCCCGGAAGTCCACGCCGTTCGCCGCGCAGATGGCCGCCGAGTCGGCTGCCCGTCGCGCGCAGGAGCACGGCATGCGCAAGGTCGACGTGTTCGTCAAGGGCCCGGGTTCCGGTCGTGAGACCGCCATCCGCTCCCTCCAGGCGACCGGCCTCGAGGTCGGCTCCATCCAGGACGTCACGCCCACCCCGCACAACGGGTGCCGTCCGCCGAAGCGCCGCCGCGTCTGACCCTCGCGGTCGTTCAGGCATCGCTTCACCAGGGTTTCCGGGCGGTACGGCTCTTTCGGGTCGTATCGCCCGTACCCTTGCAGTACTAGTCGGGCGTCAAATAGCGGGCGCCCCTGACTGAAGGATCACCACATGCTGATCGCTCAGCGTCCCTCGTTGACCGAAGAGGTCGTCGACGAGTTCCGCTCCCGGTTCGTCATCGAGCCGCTGGAGCCGGGCTTCGGCTACACCCTCGGCAACTCCCTCCGCCGCACCCTCCTCTCGTCGATCCCCGGCGCCGCTGTCACCAGCATCCGCATCGACGGTGTCCTGCACGAGTTCACCACCGTGCCGGGCGTCAAGGAGGACGTGACCGACCTGATCCTCAACATCAAGCAGCTGGTCGTCTCCTCGGAGCACGACGAGCCGGTCGTGATGTACCTGCGCAAGCAGGGCCCGGGTCTGGTCACCGCCGCCGACATCGCGCCCCCGGCCGGTGTCGAGGTGCACAACCCCGACCTCGTCCTCGCCACGCTCAACGGCAAGGGCAAGCTGGAGATGGAGCTGACCGTCGAGCGCGGTCGCGGCTACGTCTCCGCCGTGCAGAACAAGCAGGTCGGTCAGGAGATCGGGCGCATCCCGGTCGACTCGATCTACTCGCCGGTTCTGAAGGTCACGTACAAGGTCGAGGCTACGCGTGTCGAGCAGCGCACCGACTTCGACAAGCTGATCGTCGACGTCGAGACCAAGCAGGCCATGCGCCCGCGTGACGCCATGGCGTCGGCCGGCAAGACCCTGGTCGAGCTGTTCGGTCTCGCCCGCGAGCTGAACATCGACGCCGAGGGCATCGACATGGGCCCGTCCCCGACGGACGCCGCGCTCGCCGCCGATCTGGCGCTGCCGATCGAGGAGCTGGAGCTCACCGTTCGGTCGTACAACTGCCTCAAGCGCGAGGGCATCCACTCCGTGGGTGAGCTCGTCGCCCGCTCCGAGGCGGACCTGCTCGACATCCGCAACTTCGGTGCGAAGTCGATCGACGAGGTCAAGGCCAAGCTCGCGGGCATGGGCCTGGCGCTGAAGGACTCGCCTCCCGGGTTCGACCCGACCGCTGCCGCGGACGCGTTCGGTGCGGACGACGACGCGGATGCGGGCTTCGTCGAGACCGAGCAGTACTGAGGGCTCGGGTTCGACGGTTCGTTTTCGGGTGCGGGTGCGCTGTGGCTGGTCGCGCAGTTCCCCGCGCCCCTTCCGAGCACGGTCCCTTCGGGACCTGTGCTCGGATCTCCGACAGGCGACCGCCTGCTCGGATACTGACTCCGGTACCTGATACGGCCGGGGCAGACACCTAGGAGAGACATCATGCCGAAGCCCACCAAGGGTGCCCGTCTGGGCGGCAGCGCCGCGCACGAGAAGCTGCTCCTCGCGAACCTCGCGAAGTCGCTCTTCGAGCACGGCAAGATCACGACCACCGAGGCGAAGGCGCGCAAGCTGCGTCCGTACGCCGAGCGTCTGGTCACCAAGGCGAAGAAGGGCGACCTTCACAACCGCCGTCAGGTGCTCCAGGTGATCACGGACAAGAGCGTCGTCCACACGCTCTTCACCGAGATCGGCCCGCGCTACGAGAACCGTCCCGGTGGCTACACCCGGATCACCAAGATCGGTAACCGCCGTGGCGACAACGCGCCCATGGCCGTCATCGAGCTGGTCGAGGCGCTGACCGTGGCGCAGCAGGCCACGGGTGAGGCCGAGGCCGCGACGAAGCGTGCGGCGAAGGACACCGAGGCCGCTCCGGCTGCCGAGGAGACCAAGGTCGACACGGCCAAGGCCGATGACGAGGCTGCGGCTGAGGAGTCGAAGGACGCGTAAGCGTTCTGCCGGGTGGCTGTGCGGTGGCGGCTGCGGCGTTCGTCGTGGCTGGTCGCGCAGCTCCCCGCGCCCCTTCAGGGCGTTGCGGGTCCGTTCCTTTCGAGGGGCGGGCCCGCTTTTTGGTTGCTGAGAGGATCTCTGGGTGAGTGACGAAGTTGAGGCCGGGTTCGTGCGGGTGCGGCTGGATCTCTCCTACGACGGGAGCGAGTTCTCCGGGTGGGCCAAGCAGGCCGGGGGGCGGCGGACCGTGCAGGGGGAGATCGAGGACGCGTTGCGGACCGTGACGCGGTCGCGGGAGACGTACGAGCTGACCGTGGCGGGGCGGACCGACGCCGGGGTGCACGCCCGGGGGCAGGTCGCCCATGTCGACCTGCCGCGCGAGGTGTGGGCCGAGCACCACGTGAAGCTGCTCAAGCGGCTCGCGGGGCGGCTGCCCAGGGATGTGCGGGTGTGGGCGCTCAGGGAGGCGCCGAGCGGCTTCAACGCGCGGTTCTCGGCGGTCTGGCGGCGCTACGCCTACCGGGTCACCGACAACCCCGGCGGCGTCGACCCGCTGCTGCGCGGGCACGTGCTGTGGCACGACTGGCCGCTCGACGTGGACGCCATGAACGAGGCCGCCCGGGGGCTGCTGGGCGAGCACGACTTCGCCGCCTACTGCAAGAAGCGGGAGGGGGCGACCACCATCCGGACCTTGCAGGAGCTGAGTCTCGTGCGGGGCGAGGACGGGATCGTCACCGCCACCGTGCGGGCCGACGCCTTCTGCCACAACATGGTGCGCTCGCTGATCGGGGCGCTGCTGTTCGTCGGCGACGGACACCGCGGGCCCGACTGGCCGGCGAAGGTGCTGGCCGCGGGCGTACGGGACTCGGCCGTGCACGTCGTACGGCCGCACGGGCTGACGCTGGAGGAGGTCGGCTACCCGGCCGACGAGCTGCTGGCCGCCCGGAACAGGGAGGCGCGCAACAAGCGGTCGCTGCCGGGAGCCGGCTGCTGCTGAACGGGGGCGGTGGCCGTCAGCCCTCCGCCGCCGCGGACGCCTGGGCCTCACCGCGCCGGCGGATCTGCCGGAAGGCGAACTCGGCCAGGTCGTCGCCGGCCCGGAACACGCCGGTGGACTTCTCCGTGACGTCCTTGCCGTTCGTGAACCCGGCGACGGTGAAGTAGGCGTAGCGGCCGTAGGAGTTGGTGGTGGAGCGGCAGACGGCGCCGGTGCAGAAGGACGAGACGCCGCCGCCGGACAGGGAGCGCACGATGCTCTTCTTGTCGGCGTCCTTCTTCGCCCTGGTGGCCTGCGCCTCGGTGTCGAAGAGGGCCACGCCGACGGTCACCGCCGTGTCGCCCTGGGTGTAGGTGACCCGGATCAGGCGCGTGCACCGGTTGGCGTCGAGGACCTTCGGCAGGGTGCCCTGGGCGGCTGAGGCGCAGGTGCGGGTGTCGGCCGTCGGGCCCTTCTTGTAGACCGTCTCGCCCATGGTCAGCTGGGTCCCGGGGAAGAGCAGGTCCGGGCTGAGCGGGGCCTTGTCCTTCTTGACGCTGGAGACGAAGTCCTTCGGGTCCAGCGGAGGCGGGGCGCTGGTCGGGGCGAAGGACGGCTCGGTGGCCGTCGCGCTGGGTATGTCCGCCGTCGACGGGAGCTGCGAGGAGGGGCCGTCGGACGCCTGGTCCGAGCCGTTCGCCGAGACCACGGCCACCGCGACGGCGCTGGCTATCGCCACGGTGGCCAGCGCGCCGCCACCGATGAGGAACAGCCGGCGCCGCTTGGCACGGGCCTCGGAGGCCTCGGCGAGAGCGGCCCAGTCCGGCGTGTCGTCACTGGTCCCGCTGTTCCAGGGCTGCTGCGACGGCTGCGGCTGCTGCGATTGCGGTGTCCAGGGATCCCACTGCGACTGAGGTCCCCCCTGCCCAAAGCTCATGGGCGGCATCTTAGACGGGCCGAAGGGCGTGCTGGTGCGGGGACTTGGGGGCCGCAGGGCCTAGCGTTCCGTTCATGCGGACGGGCAAAAGCGACATCTCCGGGTGGTTGGTGCGGCCGGCGGGCGGATATCCGTGGGCGGTGCTCGTGACGGTGCTGGCGGCGTCCGCCGCGCACGCGGCGCGGACGACCCCGGACGGCGGGATGGACAACGCGATCGTGGTGCGGGCCGCCCGCACCTGGCTGGCCGGCGGCTCCCCCTACGACGACCCGCACTTCCTCTATCTGCCGAGCGCCGTCCTGGCCGCCGTCCCGCAGGCGCTGCTGCCCGGGGCGGTGCTGCGGGTGCTGGTGCCGTGCGCGGTGACGGCCCTGCTGGCCCTGGCCTGGGCCTGCGCGCTGCGGCTGCACCGGGTGCCGCTGGGCAGCCGGCTCGCGGTGCTCGGGCTGACCGGGCTCGCGCTGGGCTTCGCGCCGTTCGGGCACCTGGTGCGGCTCGGCAACTGGACGGTGACGGCGACGGTGGCGCTGCCGCTGGCCCTGCTGCTGGCGAGCCGGGGGCGCTGGACGGGGGCGGGGGTCGTCATCGGGGCGGCCGTGGCGCTCAAGCCGCTGCTCGCGCCGGTCGTCCTGCTCTTCGTCTTTGCCGGGCGGTGGCGGGCGCTGGCCGCGGCCGTCCTGGTGCCCGCGCTGGCCTCCGCCGCGGCGGCCCTGGCGATGCCCGACCCGGCGGGCTTCTTCACCCGCACCCTGCCCTTCCTGCTGCACGGCGACGACGGCTTCGTACGGCTCTACGAAGCCTCCCCGGCGGCCGTGCTGCCCCGGCTCGGGGTGCCGCCGGCGCTCGCGCAGGGACTCGCGGTGGCGGCCGCCTGCGCCGGGGTGCTCTGCGCGTACCGGCGCTGGCGCCGCGCCGACCCGGGCCCACTGCGGCTCGCGGAGACCGGCGCGGGGCTGATGCTCTCGGCGTTCCTCGTCTCCCGGCCGTCCTACGACCACTACCTCCTGGTCGCGCTGCCGCTGCTGCTCGCCGGGCTGCCGTACGCCGGATCGGTGGCCCGCGGGGTGTGGTTCTGGATCGCCCTGGTGCCCCAGGCGCCCGGCCTGACCTGGCCCTGGCTGGAGGGGGAGCGGCGGCGGGCCTTCCGGGACGCGTTCACGCTGTGCGTGCTGGCGGTGGCGGTCGCCCGGCAGGCCAGGACCGGTCCGACGGGCGCCGCCGACCGGGTGCCCCAGGGGCGGGCACCGGAGCCGGAGCGTGCTCCCGCGGCCCCGTTTTGACCCGGCCGCGGGGGCCCGGGTATTCTGCACAGTCGTATGTGTATTGGCTTGCTCATTCTCACGTGAGGGGCCCTTACACCGGTCCACCGGGACCGATGACCAGCGACCTGCACGCGGTATGCGTCACCGCGGTGCGGTCAAGGCTGTCGTGATCGTCTTCGGTGACCAATGTCAGGACCACTCACTGAAGAAGCGAAGGCTACGAACCGTGCGTACGTACAGCCCCAAGCCCGGCGATGTGACGCGCCAGTGGCACGTCATCGACGCTCAGGACGTCGTCCTGGGGCGTCTGGCCTCCACCACGGCCTCCATTCTGCGCGGCAAGCACAAGCCGATCTACGCGCCCCACGTCGACACCGGTGACTTCGTCATCATCATCAACGCCGACAAGGTGCACCTCTCCGGCAACAAGCGGACCCAGAAGATGGCGTACCGCCACTCCGGCTACCCGGGCGGTCTGCGCTCGGTGCGCTACGACGAGCTCCTGGACAAGAACCCGGAGAAGGCCATCGAGAAGGCCGTCAAGGGCATGCTCCCGAAGAACTCCCTGGGCCGTCAGATGCTCTCGAAGCTGAAGGTCTACAAGGGTGACCAGCACCCGCACGGCGCGCAGCAGCCGCAGCCGTTCGAGATCACCCAGGTCGCGCAGTAAGTCCGGCCACCCCCTAAGACTGAAGAGAATCTGAGGAGCATCGTGGCCGAGACCACTGCCGAGCAGCCGCTCGAAGAGATCGACATCGACAGCTACACCACCGAGTCCGAGGTCCCCGTCGAGGGCGAGTACACCTCGGAGTCCATGGCCTCCGCCTTCGGCGAGCCCCAGCCGGCCGCCGGCCTGGGCCGTCGCAAGAACGCCATCGCCCGTGTCCGGATCGTCCCGGGCACCGGCAAGTGGAAGATCAACGGCCGCACCCTTGAGGACTACTTCCCGAACAAGGTGCACCAGCAGGAAGTCAACGAGCCCTTCAAGGTGCTCGAGCTCGAGGGCCGTTACGACATCATCGCCCGCATCGCGGGTGGCGGCGTCTCCGGCCAGGCCGGCGCGCTCCGTCTCGGTGTCGCCCGCGCCCTGAACGAGGCCGACGTGGACAACAACCGCGGCGCGCTCAAGAAGGCCGGCTTCCTGCGCCGCGACGACCGCGCGGTCGAGCGGAAGAAGGCCGGTCTGAAGAAGGCCCGCAAGGCTCCGCAGTACAGCAAGCGCTAAGTCGTACCGGCTGGTACCGGCTGTACTCCGAACGCCCCGGCGGCACGCCACTGTGCTGCCGGGGCGTTCGTTTATCCCCGCCGTTGGGCGTATAACGGCACAAGACGTTCTAAGGCTTATGTGATCGTTGGTCGGGCGCTGTACGCCCGGGCGTTCGGGAGCCGACTGCGCGGGCCGCACTCATCGGCAGCCGCTCCGGAACTGACGTTTCCTCAGGAGGACAAGTGGGACGACTCTTCGGCACGGACGGCGTGCGCGGCGTCGCCAACGCGGATCTGACGGCCGAGCTGGCGCTGGGCCTCTCCGTCGCCGCGGCGCACGTACTGGCCGAGGCGGGCACCTTCGCCGGGCACCGGGCGACCGCGGTGGTCGGCCGCGACCCCCGCGCCTCCGGGGAGTTCCTGGAGGCCGCCGTGGTCGCGGGCCTGGCCAGCGCCGGCGTGGACGTGCTGCGGGTCGGCGTGCTGCCGACGCCCGCGGTGGCCCACCTCACCGGCGCGCTCGGCGCCGACCTCGGCGTGATGCTGTCCGCCAGCCACAACGCCATGCCCGACAACGGCATCAAGTTCTTCGCCCGCGGCGGCCACAAGCTCGCCGACGAGCTGGAGGACCGCATCGAGTCCGTCTACGCCGAGCACCGCACCGGCGCCCCCTGGGACCGCCCGACGGGCGCCGGTGTCGGCCGCGTCCGGGACTACGACCAGGGGCTCGACCAGTACGTCGCCCACCTCGTCGGCGTGCTGCCCAACCGCCTCGACGGACTGAAGATCGTCCTCGACGAGGCGCACGGCGCGGCCTCCCGGGTCTCCCCAGAGGCCTTCGCGCGGGCCGGTGCCGAACTGGTCACCATCGGCGCGGTGCCCGACGGCCTCAACATCAACGACGGCTGCGGCTCCACCCACCTCGACCTGCTCAAGGCCGCCGTCGTCGAGCACGGCGCCGACCTCGGCATCGCCCACGACGGCGACGCCGACCGCTGCCTGGCCGTGGACCACACCGGTGCGGAGGTCGACGGCGACCAGATCCTCGCCGTGCTCGCGCTCGCGATGCGGGAGCGGGAGGCGCTGCGCTCGGACACCGTCGTCGCCACGGTCATGTCCAACCTGGGCTTCAAGCTGGCCATGGAGCGCGAGGGCATCCAGTTCGTGCAGACCGGGGTCGGCGACCGGTACGTGCTGGAGGCGATGAAGGAGCACGGCTACGCCCTCGGCGGCGAGCAGTCCGGGCACGTCATCATCCTCGACCACGCCACGACGGGTGACGGCACGCTGACCGGCCTGATGCTGGCGGCGCGGGTCGCGCAGACCGGCCGTACGCTGCGGGACCTCGCGTCCGTGATGGAGCGGCTGCCGCAGGTGCTGGTGAACGTGCCGGACGTGGACAAGTCGCGGGTGAGCACCTCTGCCGAGCTGGCCGCGGCGGTGTCCGAGGCGGAGCGGGAGCTGGGGAGCACCGGGCGGGTGCTGTTGCGTTCCTCCGGGACCGAGCCGCTCGTGCGGGTGATGGTGGAGGCGGCCGACATCGAGCAGGCTCGGGCTGTGGCGGGGCGGTTGGCGGATGTGGTGAAGTCCGCGCTGGGGTAGTTCTCTGCGCCGGGTTCGGGGTGGGGTGTGCTGTGCGATGCGGGGTGCGGGTTTCGTCGTGGCTGGTCGCGCAGTTCCCCGCGCCCCTAGGTTGGCTTGCTCATCCGGCCTCGTTGGGTGGACCAGAGTGCCTTCTGGGCCAGCAGGGTCAGGGTTCCGGCTACCACGATGCCTGCCAGGTTGAGCAGGAGCTGCTCGGTGGAGCCCACCGTCTGGTTGGTGTCGCCGAAGCTCAGGGCGACGGCGGCGTTCGCGGCCGCCGGGACGGTGGTGACCGAGATGGCGACGCCCACCAGGGCGCCGGACTTGGCCGAGGTGAGGGACAGCGTGCCCGCGATGCCGGCCAGGATCGCCACCACGAACGAGAAGGCGTCGGGGGCGTAGACGAAGCCGGTGTTGGGGCGGTCGCCCTCCAGCTTGCCCTCGCTGAACAGGTCGAACGCGGTCATGATCCAGCTGAAGCCCACCGTCGCCGCCATCGCCACGGCGAAGCCCACCAGCAGGGCGATCGCCGAGCGCAGGGCCAGGCGCGGGGCCCGCTGGACGATGGCGGTGCAGATGCCGGCCAGCGGGCCGAACTCCGGGCCGACCGCCATCGCGCCCACGATCAGGATCGCGTTGTCGAGGACGACACCGCAGGCCGCGATCATCGTGGCGAGCGTGATGAAGGTGACGTAGGTGATGGAGAGCGTCGACTCCTCGTGGGTCGCCTCCTCCAGCTGTTCCCACAGCACGGCGTCCGCGGGCTCGCCGGGGGCGTCCCGCTCCGCCTTGTCGGCGCGCGTGGACAGCGACAGGTCGATGTTCTCGGCGGTGATGGCGCCGCACTCGTCGATGCCCAGCGCCCGGAGCCGGCTGATGATCTCGTCGGCCGCTTCGCGGGCCACGTCGCACATGACGACGTCGCCCTCCGGTTCGCGGGCGGCGCCGGGCAGGACGACGAGGTGGGTGGTGCCGACCGTTCGGTCGATCAGCCGGACCACCTCCTCGGTCCGGTCGGCCGGGGTGATCAGACGCAGATGCAGCATCCGGTATTTCTACAGGCAGCGGGCGGTCGTCGTCACAACTTCCGCAGGCTCAGGCGCTGCACCTTGTGGTCGGGGCCCTTGCGCAGCACCAGGGTGGCCCGGCCCCGGGTGGGGGCCACGTTCTCCACCAGGTTGGGCTTGTTGATGGTGCGCCAGGTGGTGCGGGCGTAGTCGAGGGCCTCCTCCTCCGACACCTGCGTGTACTTGCGGAAGTACGAGGACGGGTTCTGGAAGGCGGTCGCGCGCAGCTTGCGGAAGCGGTTGAGGTACCAGCGCTCGATGTCCTCGGTGCGCGCGTCGACGTACACGCTGAAGTCGAAGTAGTCGGCGAGTCCGACCCGGGTGCGGCCGTCCTTGCCGGGCAGCGCGGGCTGGAGCACGTTCAGGCCCTCGACGATCAGGATGTCGGGGCGGCGGACCACGAGCCGCTGGTCCGGGACGATGTCGTAGATCAGGTGGGAGTAGACCGGGGCGGTCACCTCCGCCTTGCCCGCCTTGATGTCGGCGACGAACCGGGTCAGCGCCCGGCGGTCGTACGACTCGGGAAAACCCTTCCGCGACATCAGACCGCGTGCCTCCAGCTCCCGCGTCGGCAGCAGGAAGCCGTCGGTGGTGACCAGCTCCACGCGCGGGTGCTCGGGCCAGCGGGACAGCAGCGCCTGGAGCAGGCGGGCGACGGTGGACTTGCCGACCGCGACCGAACCGGCGACCCCTATGACGAAGGGGGTGCCGGACTGGGAGCCCTGCTCGCCGAGGAAGGTGTTCAGCGCGCCGCGCAGGCCGTCGGTGGCGCCGACGTAGAGGTTGAGGAGCCGGGACAGCGGGAGGTAGATGTCCCGCACCTCGTCGAGGTCGATGACGTCGCCGAGGCCGCGCAGCTTCTCGACCTCCTCGGCGGTCAGCGGCTGCGGCGTCTTGTCGCGCAGCGCGCTCCACTCGGAGCGGGTGAGGTCGACGTAGGGAGTCGCCTCCGGCCGATGCCGGTGGGCGCTCCGGGGGATCGAGGGGACCGGAGAGATCACAGTCCATTGTTAACGGAGTACGAACGGGGCGGCAGGTGGGGTGCGTCACGCCCGGGAGAGATCACGGTCCGGTCTCGGATGGCCGGTTTCGATCGTACGTGCGATTGCCGTAGGTATCGTGCGGGCAAAGTCGACCGGATTCGAACCTCTGTGGCGACCTGAGTCGACAGAATCCGGCGCAATCCGACATTGCCCGACCCTTTTGGGTCCACTGACCCTCTGGGTCCACTGACCCCTTGGGTCCACCCGCACCCCGACGAAAGAGTGCCGACGTGAGTTCGACCGCTGTCCGCCGTACCGCCCTCGCGGCCTCCGCCGCCGCCCTCGCCCTGCTCGTCACCGCCTGCGGCGGGTCGTCCGACGACGACGGCGCGGCCGGTGACGACAAGGCCACGGCGGAGCAGTCCGCCCAGGCGGGCGGCTCCGACGCGTCCGCCCCGGCGGGCAAGGCGCTGACCGCCGCGGACCTGGAGAAGGTCGCCCTCGCCCAGGCCGACGTCAAGAACGGCGAGGTCACCACCAAGGTCCCGGCCAAGGACGACGTGGCGAAGGACCAGGTCTCGACCGACGACGAGGCGTGCCTGCCGCTCGCCCTCGCCCAGGCCGGGGTGGCCCAGGGCGAGCCGGCGGCGAGCGTGAAGCGCTCCTGGCAGGGGCAGACGGAGGCGCCCTCCGAGAGCAAGGGCCCGGACGGCCAGGACATGATCGACGTCAGCGTCGACAAGATCATGCTGAACCTCGCCTCCTACCCGGACGGCGGTGCCGAGCAGGCGCTGAAGGGGCTGAGCACGGCGGCCGGGAAGTGCGCCGGCGGCTTCCTCGCGACCTCGGGCGAGGACAAGCTGAAGATCACGAAGGTCGGCACGGCCACCGCCCCCGAGGGCGGGGACGAGGCGGTCGCCGTCGACCTCGGCGTCGACGTCGGCAAGGACACCGCCGGGCTCATGAAGCTCGTCGTGGTCCGTAAGGGCGCCACCCTCGCCACCTTCAGCGCCGTCAACCTCTCCTCGATGATGACCGGCGCCGCCTTCGAGGTCCCCGCCGAGGTCGTCGACGCGCAGGTCGCCAAGCTCGGCTGACGCCGGGAGCCCCGGACGGCGTGCGTACCCCCGTGGGAATTTCCGATTTCGGGCACAGAACGGCCGCTTCGGGATCGCTTCACCACCGATCTTGCTCGTAGGCTGCCGCCTATGTGCGGAATCGTGGGATACGTAGGGCCTCAGTCGGCACTCGACGTCGTGATGGCCGGACTCAAGCGGCTCGAATACCGGGGATACGACTCGGCGGGCGTCGCCGTGCTCGCCGACGGCGGCCTCGCCACCGCCAAGCGGGCCGGCAAGCTCGTCAACCTCGACAAGGAACTGTCCGAACACCCGCTGCCGTCCGCCGCCACCGGCATCGGCCACACCCGCTGGGCCACCCACGGCGGACCCACCGACGCCAACGCCCACCCGCACCTCGACAACGCGGGCCGGGTGGCCGTGGTCCACAACGGCATCATCGAGAACTTCGCGCCGCTGCGGGCCGAGTTGACCGAGCGCGGCCACACCTTGGGTTCGGAGACCGACACCGAGGTCGTCGCCCACCTGCTCGCCGAGGAGTACTCGGCCTGCGCCGACCTCGCCGAGGCGATGCGGCTGGTGTGCCGGCGGCTGGAGGGCGCGTTCACGCTGGTCGCGGTGCACGCGGACGCGCCGGACGTGGTGGTGGGCGCGCGCCGCAACTCGCCGCTCGTGGTGGGCGTGGGGGAGGGCGAGTACTTCCTCGCCTCGGACGTCGCGGCCTTCATCGCCCACACCCGGGACGCCGTCGAACTGGGCCAGGACCAGGTCGTCGAGCTGCGCCGGGACGAGGGCGTCAGCGTCACCGCCTTCGACGGCACCCCGGCCGACGTCCGCTCCTACCACGTCGACTGGGACGCCTCGGCCGCCGAGAAGGCCGGCTACGCCTCCTTCATGCTCAAGGAGATCGCCGAGCAGCCGAAGGCCGTCGCCGACACCCTCCTCGGCCGCGTCGACGGCTCCGGCACGCTGAGCCTGGACGAGGTGCGCATCCCCGCCGGGGTGCTCCGGGAGGTCGACAAGGTCGTCGTCGTCGCCTGCGGTACGGCCTTCCACGCCGGACTGATCGCCAAGTACGCCATCGAGCACTGGACGCGGATCCCCTGCGAGGTGGAGCTGGCCAGCGAGTTCCGCTACCGCGACCCGATCCTCGACCAGCAGACCCTGGTCGTCGCGATCTCCCAGTCCGGCGAGACCATGGACACCCTCATGGCCCTGCGCCACGCCCGCGAACAGGGCGCCCGGGTCCTCGCCATCTGCAACACCAACGGCTCCACGATCCCCCGCGAGTCCGACGCCGTGCTCTACACGCACGCGGGCCCCGAGGTCGCCGTCGCCTCCACCAAGGCCTTCCTCACCCAGCTCGTCGCCTGCTACCTGGTCGCCCTCTACCTGGGCCAGGTGCGCGGCACGCAGTACGGCGACGAGATCGGCGACGTCGTCCGCGACCTGTCCGGCATCTCCGACGCGGTCGAACGGGTCCTGGGGACCATGGACCCCGTGCGGGAACTGGCCCGCTCCCTCGCCCACAAGAAGACGGTGCTCTTCCTGGGCCGGCACGTCGGCCACCCCGTCGCCCTCGAAGGCGCCCTCAAGCTCAAGGAGTTGGCGTACATGCACGCCGAGGGCTTCGCGGCGGGCGAGCTGAAGCACGGGCCGATCGCGCTGATCGAGGAGGACCTGCCGGTCGTGGTCGTGGTGCCGTCCCCGCGCGGCCGGTCGATCCTGCACGACAAGATCGTGTCCAACATCCAGGAGATCCGCGCCCGCGGCGCCCGCACCATCGTCATCGCCGAGGAGGGCGACGAGGCGGTCGTCCCCTACGCCGACCACCTCGTCCGGGTCCCGGCCACCCCGACCCTGCTGCAACCCCTGGTGACCACGGTGCCGTTGCAGGTCTTCGCGTGCGAACTGGCGACGGCCCGCGGCAACGAGGTGGACCAGCCGCGGAACCTGGCCAAGTCGGTGACGGTGGAGTAGGTCCGACGGTTCCTCAGCGGTCGGCCCGACGGTTCCTCAGCGGCCGGTGGCGGGCAGCACGGTGACGACCCGGAAGCGTTCCAGGACCGCCGGTGTCGTGTCGTCGACCGTGAACTCCGGGTCGTCCAGCGCCGCGCGCATCTCCTCGCCGTGCCAGAACCGCTCGTGGCCGGCCCGCCACTCGGCCACGCTCGTGTACCCCTCGCCCTCGTCGACCGCGTGGGCGAGGTCCACGTCGGCGAGCGGCACGACGCGCACCTCCGTCACCTCGATGACGGCGACGGGGAGTTCGCGCGAGTCGACGAGCACCTCGCGGCGCCCGGCCCGCGGCAGCGGCTCGCCCTCGTGCGCGTAGTCGGCGACCAGGCCGGTCGTGGCGGTCTTCGAGCCGTCGAGGATGGCCGCGACGAGCCGGTCGCGCAGGGGTCCGGGGAAGCCGAACTCGGCCTTGGGGAGCGAGTCGAGGTCCGAGAGGGGCGGGGGCGGGTCCGGTTCGGGTGTCATGGGGGTCATGGGGTCACCGTACGGGGGAGGCCCGCGCCCGGCCCCCCGGTTCAGTCCCCCCGCGTCCCCGGCCCCCCGTGCACATCCCGCCAGGCCCGCGGGATCGCCTCGGCCACGTCGTGCGCCCCAGCCGGCGCCCCCTCGGTCGCGAAGCGGCCCGCCAGGCCGTGCAGGTACGCGCCCGCGCTCCCCGCGTCCAGCGCCGACAGGCCCGCCGCGAGCAGCGACCCCGCCAGGCCGGACAGCACGTCCCCGCTGCCGGCCGTGGCGAGCCACGAGGTCCCCGTCGCGTTGACCCGGACCGGGCCGCCCTTCGCACTGGCCACCAGGGTCGTCGAGCCCTTCAGCAGCACCGTCGCCCCGTACCGCGCCGCCAGCTCGCGCACCGAGGCCAGCCGGGACTCCTCGACCTCCTCCCGGCCCACCCCGAGCAGCGCCGCCGCCTCCCCGGCGTGCGGGGTCATCAGCGTCGGTGCGCTGCGTGCCCGTACCGCGTCGGCGTCGGCCAGCCGCAGGCCGTCCGCGTCGATCAGCACCGGCACCTCCGCCGCCAGCACCTGGGCCACCGTCGCCGCGTCGTCACCGGCGCCCGGCCCGACCACCCACGCCTGCACCCGCCCCGCCCGCTTCGGCCCCCGGTCGGACACGAGCGTCTCCGGGAAGCGGGCGATCACCGCGTCCCCGGCCGGGCCGACGTACCGCACCGCCCCGGCCCCGCCCCGCAGCGCGCCCGCGACGGCGAGCACGGCCGCGCCCGGGTAGCGGGCCGAGCCGGCGGCGATGCCCACGACCCCGCGCCGGTACTTGTCGCTCTCGGCCGCCGGAACCGGCAGCAGGCGGGCCACGTCCGCGTGCTGCAACGCCTCCAGCTCGGCCGCCTCGGCGGGCAGCGGCAGGCCGATGTCCACCAGCCGCACCGCACCCGCGTACTCCCGCGCCGGATCGATCAGCAGCCCCGGCTTGTGCGTCCCGAACGTCACCGTCAGGTCGGCGCGGACCGCGTCCCCCCGCACCTGACCCGTGTCCGCGTCGACCCCGCTCGGCAGATCGACGGCGACGACGGCGGCCCGGGACCGCGCGGCCGCGTCCGCCAGCGGCACCGCCGCCTCCCGCAGGCCGCCCTTGCCGCCGATCCCGACGATGCCGTCCAGCACCAGGTCGGCCCGCGCGATCGCCTCCCCGGCGGCACCGGAGGCCCCGCCCGCCGCGACCCGCCCACCGGCCCGGGTCAGCGCCGCCAGGCCGCCGCCGTGCGCCCGGTCCGGCGCGAGCAGCACCGCCGTCACGCCCGCGCCCCGCCGGGCCAGCCGCGCGCCCGCGTACAGGGCGTCGCCGCCGTTGTCGCCACTGCCGACCAGCAGCACCACCCGGCTGCCGTAGACCCGCCCGGCCACCCGCGCCAGCACCTGGGCGCAGGCGGCGGCCAGCCCGGCGGCGGCCCGTTGCATCAGCGCCCCCTCCGGCAGCCGGGCCATCAGCTCCCGTTCGGCGTTCCTGACCGTTTCCACGCTGTACGCAGTCCGCATGCCGTCGAGTCTTCCCCGTACGCCCGGAACACGCACGGCCCGCCGCTCGCCGGAATCCGCGATGGGGGACAGTGGACCCATGAGCGGCGGTGACGACGAGACGGCACAGGTGATGACCTCGCTCGGGGCCCGGCTACGCGCCATCCGGCAGGCCCGCGGGCTGACGCTGGCCCAGCTCGCCGCCGTCACCGGCGTCTCCGTGAGCACCCTGTCCCGGCTGGAGTCGGGGCAGCGCGAGCCGGGACTGCGGCACCTGCTGCCGCTGGCCCGGGCGCACCGGCTGCCCCTGGACGAACTCGTCGGCTCGCGCACCGGCGACCCCCGCGTCCATCCCCGGCCCTTCACCCGGCACGGACAGACGTGGGTCCCGCTCACCCGGAACCCGAACGACGGCCTGCACGCCTACAAGCAGATCCTCCCCGCCCCGGCCACCCCGCGGACCGAGTGGACGCCCCGGCCCGAACAGGGGTCGCACGAGGGCCACGAGTGGCTCTACGTCCTCTCCGGCCGCCTGCTCCTCGCCCTCGGCGAGCACGACCTGGTCCTGACGGCGGGGGAGACGGCGGAGTTCGACACCCGCGTCCCGCACGGCATCGCCAACGCCGGGGACCAGCCCGTCGAGTGGCTCGCCCTGTACGGCGCACAGGGCGAACGCATGCACATCCGAGTCCGCCCAACCCCCGACTGACCGCCCCGCGGCCACCGGCCCCGGAGACCGTACGCCGGTTCGCGCCGCGGGCGCGGGGCCCTGCGGACGGCGACAAGGCGCCGTGTCTTTTCTTGCGGCCTGGTCCCGGTCGGACCGGTCCTAGCCCTCCGCGATCACCACCGCCGAGGCGATTCCCGCGTCGTGGCTCAGGGAGACGTGCCAGGACGCCACGCCCAGTTCCGCCGCCCGCGCCGCCACCGTTCCCGTGACCCGCAGCCGCGGCTGACCGCTGTCCTCGACGTACACCTCGGCGTCCGTCCACAGCAGCCCCGCCGGAGCGCCCAGCGCCTTGGCCAGCGCCTCCTTCGCCGCGAAGCGGGCGGCGAGCGAGGCGACGCCCCGGCGCCCGCCGCCGGGCAGCAGCAACTCGCTGTCCCGGAAGAGCCGCCCCGCCAGGGCCGGTGTGCGCTCCAGCGACGCCCCGAACCGCTCGACCTCGGCCACGTCGATCCCGACCCCGATGATGCTCATGCCCGGCACCCTAACCACTGCGGGGCAGGGGCGGCCGGGTGCTCTGAGAGACTGGGGGCACGATGAGTGAGACAGCTGCTCGGCGGGACGCGGTACTGCGCGCCCGGGCCGAGATCGACCTGGCCGCCCTGCGGGCCAACGTCCGCGCCCTGCGCGAACGGGCCCCCGGCGCGGCCCTCATGGCCGTCGTCAAGGCGGACGCCTACGGCCACGGCGCCGTCCCCTGCGCCCGCGCCGCCGTCGAGGCGGGCGCGACCTGGCTCGGCACCGCCACCCCGCAGGAGGCCCTCGCCCTGCGGGCGGCGGAGGCCGGACTGCCGGACGACGTACGCGTCATGTGCTGGCTGTGGACGCCCGGCGGACCCTGGCGGGAGGCTGTCGAGGCCCGTCTCGACGTGTCCGTCAGCGGAATGTGGGCCATGGACGAGGTCGTCGGGGCGGCCCGCGCGGCCGGGGTGCCCGCGCGCGTGCAGCTCAAGGCCGACACCGGGCTCGGCCGGGGCGGCTGCCAGCCCGGCGCGGACTGGGAGGAACTGGTCGCGGCCGCGCTGCGCGCCGAGGGGGAGGGGCTGCTGCGCGTCACCGGGCTCTGGTCCCACTTCGCCTGCGCCGACGAGCCCGGCCACCCCTCCATCGCCGCGCAGCTCACCCGCTTCCGGGAGATGACGGCGTACGCCGAAGGACAGGGCCTGCGCCCCGAGGTGCGGCACATCGCCAACTCGCCGGCCACCCTCACCCTCCCCGACGCCCACTTCGACCTCGTACGGCCCGGCATCGCGATGTACGGCGTCTCGCCCAGCCCCGAGATCGGCACCCCGGCCGACTTCGGACTGCGCCCCGTGATGACGCTGGCCGCCTCGCTGGCCCTGGTCAAGCAGGTCCCCGGCGACCACGGCGTCAGCTACGGGCACCACTACACCACCCCCGGCGAAACCACCCTCGGCCTCGTCCCGCTCGGCTACGCGGACGGCGTCCCGCGCCACGCCTCCTCCACCGGCCCCGTCCTGGTCGACGGCAAGTGGCGCACGGTGGCGGGGCGGATCGCGATGGACCAGTTCGTCGTCGACCTGGGTGGGGACCGGCCCGAGCCGGGCGCCGAGGCGGTGCTGTTCGGGCCCGGCGACCGCGGCGAACCCACCGCCGAGGACTGGGCCCAGGCGGCGGGCACCATCGGGTACGAGATCGTCACCCGGATCGGAAGCCGCGTCCCGCGCGTCTACGTCAACGAGTGACCGGTCCGCGGCGACGCGCGTCCAGGTGAAACAGCGACCGGCAGCGGGTAGGCGCACAGCGGCCCGGTGAACCCGGCGAACCCGGTGAAGAGGAGCGGTGACGTGAGCGAGAGCAGCGGGGAGGCCGTCGCGGCGGCCGTCGCCTCCGCCACGGAGGCCGCCACCGAGGCCGCCGCCGGCGGCTGGCGCCGGGCGACCGGCATCGCCGGGGTCGCGCTCGGCGTGGTCGCGGCGGGCGCCGCGGCCGGCGTGGCGATAGAACGGCTCACCGTCGGCCGCGGGATGCGCCGCAAGGCCCGCCTCGCCCTCGACTCGACGGGCCCGTACGGCGGACTGCGCGGCACCCCCGGCAGGGCGTACGCCGAGGACGGCACCGAGCTGTACTACGAGGTCGACGACCCCGACCCCGACCCGGAGGCCGAGACCGACCGCGCCCCGCGCCGCAGGCGGCTGTTCGGCCGCAAGGCACCCGCGCCCGTCACCGTCGTCTTCAGCCACGGCTACTGCCTCAACCAGGACTCCTGGCACTTCCAGCGCGCGGCCCTCAGGGGAGTCGTCCGCACCGTCTACTGGGACCAGCGCAGCCACGGCCGGTCCGGGCGGGGCGTGGCCCAGACGCGGGACGACCGGCCGGTCAGCATCGAGGAACTGGGCCGCGACCTCAAGGCCGTCATCGACGCGGCCGCACCCGAGGGCCCGATCGTGCTGGTCGGGCACTCCATGGGCGGCATGACCGTGATGGCGCTGGCCGACGCCTTCCCCGACCTGATCCGCGAGCGCGTCGTCGCCGTCGCCCTGGTCGGTACGTCGTCCGGGCGGCTCGGCGAGGTCAACTTCGGGCTTCCGGTGGCCGGCGTCAACGCGGTGCGGCGGGTGCTGCCGGGCGTGCTCAAGGCGCTGGGGCAGCGGGCCGAGCTGGTGGAGCGGGGACGGCGGGCGACGGCGGACCTGTTCGCCGGGATCATCAAGCGGTACTCGTTCGCGTCCCGGGACGTGGACCCGGCCGTGGCCCGGTTCGCCGAGCGGATGATCGAGTCGACGCCGATCGACGTCGTCGCCGAGTACTACCCGGCCTTCAACGACCACGACAAGACCGAGGCCCTCGCCCACTTCGCCGGCCTCCCGGTCCTGGTCCTGGCCGGGGTGCGGGACCTGGTGACGCCGAGCGAGCACAGCGAGGCGATCGCCGGGCTGCTGCCGGACGCCGAGCTGGTGCTCGTCCCGGACGCCGGGCACCTGGTGATGCTGGAACACCCCGAGCTGGTCACCGACCGCCTCGCCGACCTGCTCACCCGCGCGGGGGCCGTGCCGGCAGCGGTTACCGTGGACGGCTATGGAAGCACCAGCAGCAGCGCGGGGCCCGGCTGAGCCCTCCGGTCCCTCCTCCGTCCCGTCCTCCGGCGTCGCGTCCCCCGGTGTCGCGTCCCCCGGCGTCGAGATCACCGTCACCTCGCCCGAGCAGATGCGGGAACTGGGCCGCAGGCTCGCCGGGCTGCTGCGCGCCGGTGACCTGGTGATGCTCAGCGGGGAGCTGGGCGCGGGCAAGACGACGCTGACCCGGGGGCTCGGCGAGGGCCTCGACGTGCGGGGCGCCGTGACCTCCCCGACCTTCGTGATCGCCCGCGTGCACCCGCCGCTCGGCGACGGTCCGCCGCTCGTCCACGTGGACGCCTACCGGCTGTCCGGCGGCCTGGACGAGATGGAGGACCTCGACCTCGACGTCTCCCTGTCCGACTCGGTGATCGTGGTCGAGTGGGGCGAGGGCAAGGTCGAGGAGCTGACCGAGGACCGGCTGCGGGTCCGCATCGACCGGGCCGTCGGCGACACCACCGACGAGGTGCGGCACGTGACGGTGACCGGCCTCGGCGAGCGGTGGGCCGCGGCGGACGTGCGCGTCCTCGCCGGCTGAGCCGCCCGGCGGGGCCCTTCCCGCGGGATTTCCGACAGGACGTCGGCAAAAGATTGCGCTCGGGGACGCGGGCGTGGTCACATGGTATTCAGCTCGTAGTTAGGCATGCCTTACTGCGCCCGCCCCCGAGCTTCAGGAGGCGTCCATGTCGTCCACGTCCCAGGCCCAGCCGCAGGGCCGCCCGAGGCCCCGGCCGTCCGCGCCCACCGGGGTGTCGATGCGGGACCTGCTCGCCTCCTGCGCCGCCGCGACCGCGGTCTCCACGCCGCCGCGCGCCTCCGAGCCCGAGACGCGCCGACCGGTCCGCGACCAGCGGGACCACCACGACCACCGCGAGGCCGCCTGACCCCCGCGCGCCCCGCACGCCCTCCCCGCGTCGTCAGGGGACGACGACGACCGGCCGCCCGATCGTGGCGAACGTCCACACCGCGTTGCCGTCCGCGCGCGACGTGCGGATGCCGCCGGTGGGCCGGTCCGGGTCGGGCGCGGCCGTCGAGCCGTCGACCGCCGCGCTGAACCCGATGGCCACGCCCTGGGCGCCGGCGAAGCGCACCACGTGCTCGACCGGGATGCCGTCGGACCCGGTGACCCGGTTGGACCGGGAGGTGACCGTGTAGGTGCCCGGGGTGGGATCGACCGTGCTGGGCGTGACCTCGAAGGTGCGCCGCACCTTGTTACCGGGGCCGACCAGCCACACGCGGTCGTCGTCCACCGAGTACACCACCCGTTCACCCCTTCCGGACATCGCGGGCAGGGCGTCGGGGTGCCGCCGGTCGCGCGGCGCCTTGGCGGGGCCCGGGGCGGGGCTGCTGGTCGCGCGGGTGCGGCCGAGGTCGTCCGGGGCGCCGACGGACGCCTGGTGGGCGAGGACGCCGATGGTCACGAGGGCCGCCGCGGTGAGGCCGGTGACGATACCGGCGCTGCTGCTTGCCACTGGCGACCACCTCGACGTCGTACTCGTGCGTCCTGCGTGCCGTACCTCCGGGCGACGGTAGCAGTACGTGAGCGGGTGAACGCGGTGCGCGACACGGGGTGGTCGGGTCGCGCCGGGCGAAGGCACCCGGGTTGTCCACAGGGCGTCCGGCGCGGGCCCCGCGGCGCCGTAGGCTGTTTGCGTGCTCTTGCTCGCTCTGGATACCGCCACGCCCGCCGTCACCGTCGCGCTGCACGACGGCACGGACGTCATCGCCTCGTCGAGCCAGGTCGACGCCCGTCGGCACGGTGAGCTGCTGCTGCCCGCCGTCGACCGGGTACTCGCGGAGGCCGGCCTGCGGCTCGACGCCGTCACCGGCATCGTCGCCGGCACCGGCCCCGGACCGTACACGGGGCTGCGCGTCGGCCTGATGACCGCGGACGCCTTCGGGCTCGCGCTCGGCGTGCCCGTGCACGGTGTGTGCACGCTGGACGGCCTCGCCTTCGCCGCCGACCTGGAGGGCCCCTTCGTGGTGGCGACCGACGCCCGCCGCAAGGAGGTCTACTGGGCGCGGTACGCCGACTCCCGCACCCGGCTCACCGACCCGGCCGTCGACCGGCCCGCCGACCTCGCGGACCGGGTGGCCGGGCTCCCGGCCGTCGGCGCGGGCGCGCTGCTGTACCCGGACACCTTCCCCCGGGCGCACGAGCCGGAGCACGTGTCCGCCGCCGCCCTGGCCCGGCTGGCCGCCGAGAGGCTGGCGGCGGGGGAGGAGCTGCCCGCGCCCCGGCCGCTGTACCTGCGCCGGCCCGACGCGCAGGTCCCCAAGAACTACAAGGTGGTCACCCCGAAGTGACCGAGCCAGCCACTGCCGAGTCCGCGTCCGCCGCGCTGCGCGAAATGCGCTGGTGGGACATCGACCCCGTGCTGCGCATGGAGCGGGAGCTGTTCCCGGAGGACGCCTGGTCGCGCGGGATGTTCTGGTCCGAGCTGGCGCACGCGCGCGGGCCCGGGGCGACCCGGCGCTACCTCGTCGCCGAGGAGGACGGCCACGTCGTCGGCTACGCGGGCCTGGTCACCTCCGGGGAGCAGGCCGACGTGCAGACCATCGCCGTCGCCCGCGACCACTGGGGCACCGGCCTCGGGGCGCGGCTGCTGACCGAGCTGCTGCGCGCGGCGACCGACTTCGAGTGCACCGAGGTGCTCCTGGAGTGCCGGGTGGACAACACCCGCGCCCAGCGCCTCTACGAGCGCTTCGGCTTCGAGCCCATCGGCTTCAGACGCGGCTACTACCAGCCGGGGAACGTGGACGCCCTGGTGATGCGCCTGACCGACCCGTCCACCTCCGTACCGGGAACCGAACGAGGAACCGAGAACCATGGCTGACTCACGCGACGAGCCTCTCGTACTGGGGATCGAGACCTCCTGCGACGAGACCGGCGTCGGTGTCGTGCGCGGCACCACCCTGCTGGCCGACGCGGTCGCGTCCAGCGTCGACGAGCACGCCCGCTTCGGCGGCGTCGTGCCGGAGGTGGCGAGCCGCGCCCACCTGGAGGCGATGGTGCCCACCATCGAGCGCGCCCTCAAGGAGGCGGGGGTGAGCGCCCGCGACCTCGACGGCATCGCCGTCACCGCCGGACCCGGCCTCGCGGGTGCCCTGCTGGTCGGCGTCTCGGCGGCCAAGGCGTACGCCTACGCGCTCGGCAAGCCGCTGTACGGCGTCAACCACCTCGCCTCGCACATCTGCGTCGACCAGCTCGAACACGGCGCGCTGCCCGAGCCGACGATGGCCCTGCTGGTCTCCGGCGGGCACTCCTCCCTGCTCCTGTCCACGGACATCACCTCCGACGTCCGCCCGCTGGGCGCCACCATCGACGACGCGGCCGGCGAGGCCTTCGACAAGATCGCCCGTGTGCTGAACCTGGGCTTCCCGGGCGGTCCGGTCATCGACCGGTACGCGCGCGAGGGCGACCCGGACGCGATCGCCTTCCCGCGCGGTCTGACCGGCCCGCGCGACCCGGCGTACGACTTCTCCTTCTCCGGTCTCAAGACGGCCGTGGCCCGCTGGATCGAGGCGAAGCGGGCGGCGGGGGAGGAGGTGCCGGTGCGCGACGTGTCGGCCTCCTTCCAGGAGGCGGTCGTGGACGTGCTGACCCGCAAGGCCGTGCGGGCCTGCAAGGACGAGGGCGTCGACCACCTGATGATCGGCGGCGGCGTGGCCGCCAACTCCCGGCTGCGGGCGCTGGCCCAGGAGCGCTGCGAGGCGGCCGGCATCCGGCTGCGGGTGCCGCGTCCCAAGCTGTGCACGGACAACGGCGCGATGGTCGCCGCGCTCGGCGCCGAGATGGTCGCCCGGAACCGGGCCGCCTCCGACTGGGACCTCTCGGCCGACTCCTCCCTCCCGGTGACGGACCCGCACGTGCCGGGGCAGGGCCACACGCACACGCACGACCACGTGCACGAGGTCAGCAAGGAGAACTTGTACTCGTGACCGTCGCGCTGATGTGGGAGGCGCGGGCCGTGCCCGGCCGGGGCGGGGAGCTGCTGGCCTGGGCGCGGCGGCAGGAGCTGCCGCTGCGGCCGCTGCGCCGGGAGACCCTGCGCGCCCCGCAGGACCGCGTCCTCGTCATCACCTGGTGGGACGCCGTGTACGAGGCCGAACTCCCGGAGCTGCCCGAGCCGGACGACGCTCTGGTGGCGCGGGCGGTGCACCGCTGGCGGTTCGAGTCGGTCGAGTCCGTCGAGCCAGTCGAGCCGGTCGAGTCCGTCGAGTCCGTCGAGTCCGTCGAGTCCACCGAGGGCGACGCCGCCCGGGTCGAATGATTCGGCGTCCGCTTCGAATGTTCCGAGGATGGTCGGTTCGCCGAACCCTTCGTCAGGTGGCCCCATGGGGTTACGATCGCCGCCATGACATCCCCGCAGCCCGCTGAAACCCGGACGCAAAAGCGGTCCGCCCAGACCGCGACTCTCGCCGAGATCGCGCGTGAGGCCGGCGTGTCGGCGCCGACTGTTTCGAAGGTGCTCAACGGGCGCGCCGACGTCGCCCCCTCGACCCGGGCCCGCGTCGAGGAACTGCTCCGCGTCCACGGCTACCGGCGCAGGCGGGCCGAGTCGACCCGCTCGCCCCTGATCGACCTGGTCTTCCACGAGCTGGAGAGCGCCTGGGCGATGGAGGTCATCCGCGGCGTGGAGAACGTGGCCAGGGACACCGGGCTCAGCGTCGTGCTCTCCGAGAGCGCGGGCCGCCTCACCCCCGGCCGGACCTGGGCCGACCAGGTCGCCGCCCGCCGTCCGCACGGCGTGATCCTCGTCCTGTCCGGCCTCGACGAGTCCCAGCGGGCCCTGCTCACCAGCCGCTCCATCCCGTTCGTGGTGATGGACCCGGCCGGCGACCCGGGCGCCGACGTGCCGTCCATCGGCGCCACCAACTGGCAGGGCGGCCTCGCCGCCACCCGGCACCTGGTCGACCTCGGCCACACCCGCATCGGCGCCATCAGCGGACCCACCCGCATGATGTGCAGCCGCGCCCGCGTCGACGGCTACCGGGCGGCCCTGGAGACGGCGGGGCTGCCGGTCGACCCCGGCCTGATCGTGACCGGCGACTTCCACCACGAGGCCGGCTACCGGCAGGGCCTGGAACTGCTGCGCCGCCCGGACCGCCCGACCGCCGTCTTCGCCGGCAACGACCTCCAGGCGCTCGGCCTGTACGAGGCCGCCCGCGAACTGGGGCTGCGCATCCCGCACGACCTGAGCGTGGTCGGGTTCGACGACCTGCCGGTGGCCCGCTGGGTGGGGCCGCCGCTGACGACCGTACGGCAGCCGCTGATGGAGATGGCCGAGGCGGCGGCCCGGCTCGTCCTGGACCTCGGACGGGACGACGGCTCCTCGACGGCGACCCGCGTGGAGCTGGCCACCAGCCTGGAGGTGCGCAGCAGCACGGCGCCGCCCCGGCAGGAATGAGCCGCGAGTCTGAGAATTTCCGCAGAAGCCCGATTCACCTGTTCCAGTTTCAATAATTCGGACTTATGTTCCTTCCGGCGGGGCATCCGGGCGGGGACGCGACGGGACGGGCGGGGCGGGGGCTGACGCATGGCGGCAGGGGGCGGACAGGACGGCCGGAGCGGCCACCGCAAAGGGCTGAAGGTGGCCGGCCTGGCCCTGGCCGGTTCCCTGCTGCTGGGCGCCGGGGCGGCGGGCTGGGCCTACTGGCACCTGAACGGCAACATCCAGAGCGTCGACATCGACAGCGCGCTCGGGGACGACCGCCCCGCGCGGCCGGTCACCGCCCCCTCCGCCGCGGGCTCCGCGTCCCCGGTGCCCACCGGCGCCCTGAACATCCTGGTCCTCGGCTCCGACTCGCGCGGCGGCGAGGAGAACCGGGAACTCGGCGGCGGCGACAGCGGGGGCGCCCGCTCGGACACGGCGATGGTCGTCCACCTCGACGCGGGCCGCACCGCCGCCACCGTCGTCAGCATCCCGCGGGACACGCTCGTCGAGCGGCCCTCCTGCCCGCTGCCCTCCGGCGGTACGACCAGGGCGGCACGCAGCGCGATGTTCAACACGGCCTACGAACTGGGCGGGCCGGTCTGCGCCGTGAAGACCGTCGAGTCACTCACCGGGGTCCGCATGGACCACTACGTCGAGGTCGACTTCTCCGGCTTCGCCGACCTGGTCGACGCGCTCGGCGGGGTCACCGTCACCACGGACGCCGACATCGACGACGACAAGAGCCACCTGCACCTGGAGGCCGGCACCCACCGCCTCGACGGCACCGAGGCCCTCGGCCTGGCCCGCACCCGGTACGGGCTGGCGGGCGGCAGCGACCTCGCCCGGATAGAGCTCCAGCACAAGCTCGTCAAGGCGCTGCTCGAGCAGATCTCCGCCACCGACCTGCTCACCGACCCCGCACGCCTCTACCAGGTCGCCGACGCCCTCACCGGCAGCCTCACCACCGACACCGGCCTGGACTCGCTGGGCGAGCTGACGGACCTGGGCCGCAGCCTCGGGAACCTGGACGCGGCCGCCGTACGCACGCTGACGATGCCGGTGGTGCCCGCGCCCTTCGACCCCAACCGGGTGGTGGCCGACCAGCCGGACGCCGCCGACCTGTGGAAAACGCTGCGCTGAGAAGCTCCCGAAAAAATTCCGGGGGAATCCCGCCGCGGGTGTCGATCCACGGCTCTCCCGTCCGACGCAAGGGGTGAGAGGCCGGGGAGGAACCCCGGCCGCCGACCACCCCGAGGAGTCACCATGCCCCGCTACCTGTCGCTGATCCGCATCGAGGAGTCCGACGCCCTGTCCGGCGGTCCCAGCCCCGAGCTGATCCAGCGGATGGAGAAGCTGATGGAGGAGATGACCAAGGCGGGCGTCCTGCTCGACACGGCCGGGCTGACGCCCACCTCCCAGGGCACCCGCGTCCACTACGAGGGCGGAGAGCTCTCCGTCACTGACGGGCCCTTCACCGAGACCAAGGAGGTCATCGGCGGCTACTCCCTCCTCCAGGCCAAGGACCAGGCCGAGGCGGTCGAGTGGGCCAAGCGCTTCCTGAAGGTGCACGAGGACTACTGGACGGTGACCTGCGAGGTGCGGGAGCTGATGGAGGGCTGAGCCGACGGAGGGCGGGCCGCGTCCCGTTTTGCCCCGGCGCCCCGAGGGTGTTGCATGGTGGGCTGTGGAACCGCAGCCCACCGCCGCCCTCGAAACCGTCTTCCGGCTGGAGTCGCCCCGCGTCATCGCCGGCGTGGCCCGGCTCGTCCGGGACGTCGGCATCGCCGAGGAACTCACCCAGGACGCCCTGGTCGCCGCCCTGGAGCAGTGGCCCCGGGACGGCGTGCCCGACAACCCGGGCGCCTGGCTCATGACCACCGCCCGCCGCCGCGCCGTCGACCTGATCCGGCGCCGGGAGACCTACGCCCGCAAGCTCGCGGAGATCGGCCGGGACCTGCCCGCCTCGGCGCCCCCGCCCGAGGAGCCCGCCGACCCCGAGGACATCGACGACGACCTGCTCCGACTGGTCTTCACCGCCTGCCACCCGGTGCTGTCCGCCGAGGCCCGCATCGCCCTCACGCTCCGCCTGCTCGGCGGTCTGACCACGCCGGAGATCGCCCGCGCCTGCCTCGTCCCCGAACCGACGGTCGCCCAGCGCATCGTGCGCGCCAAACGCACCCTGGCCAGGAAGAACATCGCCTTCGAGGTGCCGTACGGCCCCGACCGCGCGGCCCGCCTCGGCTCGGTCCTGGAGGTCATCTACCTGATCTTCAACGAGGGTTACGCGGCCACCGCCGGCGACGACTGGCTCCGCCCCGCCCTGTGCGAGGACGCCCTGCGCCTGGCCCGCGTCCTGTCCGCCCTGATGCCGAAGGAACCCGAGGTCCACGGCCTGACGGCGCTGCTGGAGTTCCAGTCCTCCCGCACCGCCGCCCGCACCGGCCCCGACGGCGAGCCGGTGCTGCTGAAGGACCAGAACCGCCACCGCTGGAACCGCCTGCTCATCGCCCGCGGCATCACCGCCCTCGACCACGCCCGCGCCACCACCGGCTCCGGCGCCCCGGGCCCGTACGTCCTCCAGGCCGCGATCGCCGCCTGCCACGCGACGGCCTACACGTACGAGGAGACCGACTGGCCCCGCATCGCCGCGCTCTACGGCCTGCTCGCGGCCCGCGCCCCGTCCCCGGTCGTCGAACTCAACCGCGCGGTCGCCGTCTCCATGGCCGAGGGCCCCGCCCCCGCCCTGGCCCTCGTCGACGCCCTCGCCGCCGAACCCGCCCTGCGCGGGTACCACCTGCTCCCCAGCGTCCGCGGCGACCTCCTGCTCCGCCTGGGCCGCGGGGCCGAGGCCCGCACCGAGTTCGAACGGGCCGCGTCCCTGACCCGCAACGCCCGCGAACACGCCCTCCTGCTGCGCCGCGCCCGGGAGGCGGCCGGCTAGCCCGCCGGATGCCCGATCAGCATCGTCGGCGCCCCCGCGACCCGGGTCAGGAACACGGTCGCGGCGTTCGGCCCCTGCGGCCTGACCTTCCTGCGCAGTTCCTCCGGCTCCACCGCCGAGCCCCGCTTCTTCACGGTCAGCGTGCCGACCCCGCGCTCCCGCAGCAGCGCCTTCAGCTTCTTGACGTTGAACGGGAGTTGATCGGTGATCTCGTAGGCGGTGGCGTACGGCGTGCGGTGCCGTTCGTCGGCGGCGACGTAGGCGATGGTCGGGTCGATCAGCCCGCCCCCCACCTCCTCGGCCACCTCGGCGACCAGGTGGGCGCGGATGACGGCGCCGTCCGGCTCGTAGAGGTACCTCCCGACCGGCCGCACCCCGGGGTCCGGGAGCATGGTCTCGGGGGTCACGCGGAGCCCCGCCACGGCGGGCAGCAGCGTCGCCCGCCGCGCCCCCGGCGTCACGTCCCGGCCGAACCACAGCATGGCCTCCTTGACGTCCCCGCCGTCCGAGACCCACTCGGCCGTCGCCTCCGGGGGGATCGCCTCGTGCGGAATGCCGGGCGCGATCTTCAGCAGGCCGACCGGTGCCCCGAGCGCGGCGGACACGGCCCAGGACAGGGGCGGGGAGTACGCCTCCGGGTCGAAGATCCGGCCGCGTCGGGAGGAGCGCCGGGCGGGGTCGACGAACACGGCGTCGTACCCGGCCGTGTCCACCTCCGTCACGTCGGCCTCGCGCACCTCGATCAGGCCGGCGAGACCGAGCGCGTCGGCGTTGGCGCGGGCCGCCGCCGCGGTGACCGGGTCGCGGTCGACGGCGAGCACCCGGATCCCGGCCCGGGCGAACGCGATCGCGTCACCGCCGATCCCGCAGCACAGGTCGGCCACCGACCGCACCCCGAGCGCCCGCAGGCACTCCGCCCGGTACGCCGCCACACTCGCCCGGGTCGACTGCTCGACCCCGTTGGGCGTGAAGAGCATCCGCCCGGCGTCCTCGGCCCCGAACTTCGCCACCGCGCGCTGCCGCAGCCGCGCCTGCCCGAGCGCCGCCGACACCAGCCCGGCGGGATGCGTGCGCCGCAGTCGGGTCGCGACCGCCAACTCCCGCGCGGGGTCGGTGTCGCGCACCTCGTCGAGGAGCGCGCGGCCTTCGGGGGCGAGCAGGGCGAGGAGGGAGTCCAGGTCGTTCACCGACTCATTGTGGGCCAGTCGGTGGATGGTGTGCCTCCGGCGCGGTGTCGGGCCGGGTTCGGCGGCGGGGGACTGCGAGGATCCGGCACCATGCGAGCAGTCGTACAAAATGACAAAAGTCGGGCGTCGCGTCGCGTGTCCCGGGCGCCTCGTGTCACCGCCGTCCTCGCCGTCGCCGCCCTCGCCGCCGGCTGCGCGCAGGGCGACGACCAGGCGGTGCGGGGCGCCGCCGGCCAGCAGGCACCCCCGGCCCGCGCGGTCGACGGCGCGGCCAAGGCGCGCGAGGCCCGGGCCGCCCTGGTCGCCGCCGCCAAGCGCTGGAACCTCGAGAAGGTCCCGCTCACCGCCCCCGCGCCTCCCGGGAAGAAGCCGGAGATCAAGGCCCGCGAGGGCTTCGAGGTCGACGGCCAGGAGGAGGACGGCCTCCCGCCGGTCTTCACCACGGTCCCCACCAAGGAGAAGATCGTCTTCCTCACGATCGACGACGGCGCCGAGAAGGACCCGGCGTTCCTGAGGATGATGAGCGAGCTGAAGATCCCGTACACCGTCTTCCTCACCGACGAGGAGATCAAGGACGACTACGGCTACTTCAAGGAGATGCAGGCCCGCGGCGTCACCCTCAACAACCACACCCTGAGCCACCCCTACCTCCCCGCGCTCTCCTACGAGGAGCAGAAGCAGGAGATCTGCGGCATGCAGGACGTGATGGAGAAGCGCTACGGCAAGCGCCCCGTCCTCTTCCGCCCGCCCTTCGGCAACTACGACGGCGACACCCTGCGCGCCGCCAAGTCCTGCGGCATCGAGTACGCCCCGATCTGGAGCGAGGAGGTGTACGTCGACCACTGGGAGTACCGCGAGTGGGACCAGGACCTGCACCCCGGCGACATCGTCCTCACCCACTTCCGGGGCACCGACGACTGGGACGGCACGATGACCGACATGGTCCGCCGCTTCCTGGACCGGATCACCGCCGACGGGTACGCGGTGGCCCGCCTGGAGGACTACCTGTGAGGCGAGGGCGGTTCCGACCGGCCGGCGCCGTCCTGGCCGCCCTGCTGCTCCCGCTCGCCGCCTGCGACCGACCCGCCGCCCCCGCCGGACCCGCGGCGGCGGCCGGCGACCCCGCCCAGGACGCCGACCAGGGACGGCGGCTGCCCCCGGTCGTGGACCACGTCCGCACCGACGACCCGGTCGTCTTCCTCACCTACGACGACAGCGCCGAGCGCGACCCCGCCTTCGCCGGCCTGGTCCGCGAACGGCACCTCCCGGTCACCCTGTTCCTCACCGACACCGTCGCCGGACCGGCGTACGGCGACTTCGCCCGGCTGCGCCCGTTCGGCGCGAGCCTCCAGAACCACACCCTCGACCACCGCTCCCTGCGCGGCCTGCCGTATGCCGGGCAGCGCGCCGAGATCTGCGGCCAGCAGACCAAGCTCAGGTCGCGCTTCGGCGCCCGCGCCCACCTCTTCCGCCCGCCGCACGGCACGTACGACACCACGACCCTGCGCGCCGCCGCCGACTGCGGCATCACGGCCCTCGTCCTGTGGCGCGCCACCCTCGACGCCGAGGGCGCCCTCACCTACACCCGCGGCGACCACCGCCTCCACCCCGGCGACATCATCGCCGTCGCCCCGGACCACCCGACGGCCACCGACCTGACGGCCCGCACGGAACGTCTGCTGCGGACGATCGAGGGGCGGGGACTGAGGGTGGGCAACTTGGAAAAGTACTTGTGATTACAGCCCGTCCGGCGTTTGAGGACGAGGCCGTCCAGGCCGAAAGCGGGGTCTGGGGGCGCAGCCCCCAGGGAGCCCGGCACCGACGCGGGGTGCCCTCACGGACCGGCGTTCACACCAAAAACCCCGCCGACGCGCCGCCGGCATTGGCACTCCGCTTGACCGAGTGCTAATCGCGGTCATAGTCTCGGGTCTGGCACTCCCCACCGGAGAGTGCCAACACAGCGACGGGCAGGTCCGGCACCCGCGACGACGGATCGACCTGGTCGCCACCTCAGACAGTTAACCCCGTGAGATCTCCGAAGGGGGAGGTCGGATCGTGACGACCGCCAGCTCCAAGGTTGCCATCAAGCCGCTCGAGGACCGCATTGTGGTCCAGCCGCTCGACGCCGAGCAGACCACGGCTTCGGGCCTGGTCATTCCGGACACCGCCAAGGAGAAGCCCCAGGAGGGCGTCGTCCTGGCCGTGGGCCCGGGCCGCTTCGAGGACGGCAACCGTCTTCCGCTCGACGTCAGCGTCGGCGACGTCGTGCTCTACAGCAAGTACGGCGGCACCGAGGTGAAGTACAACGGCGAGGAGTACCTCGTCCTCTCGGCCCGCGACGTGCTCGCGATCGTCGAGAAGTAGAAGTAGCACCTCACTTCACCGAAGCACCTTGCTTTCCAGCTGCGCCCCTGGCTCCCGCGACCATAAAAAGCCGGGCGTCGGGGGCGCAGTTGCCGTATAACCCCAAGATTTCCGGAAGAGGGCTCACGCTCCCATGGCGAAGATCCTGAAGTTCGACGAGGACGCCCGTCGCGCCCTCGAGCGCGGCGTCAACAAGCTCGCCGACACCGTGAAGGTGACGATCGGCCCCAAGGGCCGCAACGTCGTCATCGACAAGAAGTTCGGCGCCCCCACCATCACCAACGACGGCGTCACCATCGCCCGCGAGGTCGAGATCGAGGACCCGTACGAGAACCTCGGCGCCCAGCTGGTGAAGGAGGTGGCGACCAAGACCAACGACATCGCGGGTGACGGCACCACCACCGCCACCGTGCTCGCCCAGGCGCTGGTGCGCGAGGGCCTGAAGAACGTCGCCGCCGGTGCCTCCCCGGCGCTGCTGAAGAAGGGCATCGACGCGGCCGTCGCAGCCGTGTCGGAAGACCTTCTCGCCACCGCCCGCCCGATCGACGAGAAGTCCGACATCGCCGCCGTGGCCGCGCTGTCCGCCCAGGACCAGCAGGTCGGCGAGCTGATCGCCGAGGCGATGGACAAGGTCGGCAAGGACGGTGTCATCACCGTCGAGGAGTCCAACACCTTCGGTCTGGAGCTGGACTTCACCGAGGGCATGGCCTTCGACAAGGGCTACCTGTCGCCGTACTTCGTGACGGACCAGGAGCGCATGGAGGCCGTCCTCGACGACCCGTACATCCTGATCAACCAGGGCAAGATCTCCTCCATCGCGGACCTGCTGCCGCTGCTGGAGAAGGTCATCCAGGCCAACGCCTCCAAGCCGCTGCTGATCATCGCCGAGGACCTGGAGGGCGAGGCGCTCTCCACCCTCGTCGTCAACAAGATCCGCGGCACCTTCAACGCGGTGGCCGTCAAGGCGCCCGGCTTCGGCGACCGCCGCAAGGCGATGCTCCAGGACATGGCCGTCCTCACCGGCGCCACGGTCATCTCCGAGGAGGTCGGCCTCAAGCTCGACCAGGTCGGCCTGGACGTGCTCGGCACCGCCCGCCGCATCACCGTCACCAAGGACGACACCACCATCGTCGACGGTGCCGGCAAGCGCGACGAGGTCGAGGGCCGCATCAACCAGATCAAGGCCGAGATCGAGTCCACGGACTCCGACTGGGACCGCGAGAAGCTCCAGGAGCGCCTCGCGAAGCTGGCCGGCGGCGTGTGCGTGATCAAGGTCGGCGCCGCCACCGAGGTGGAGCTGAAGGAGCGCAAGCACCGTCTGGAGGACGCCATCTCCGCGACCCGCGCCGCGGTCGAGGAGGGCATCGTCTCCGGTGGTGGCTCCGCGCTGGTCCACGCCGTCAAGGTCCTCGAGGGCAACCTCGGCAAGACCGGCGACGAGGCCACCGGTGTCGCGGTCGTCCGCCGCGCCGCCGTCGAGCCGCTGCGCTGGATCGCCGAGAACGCCGGCCTGGAGGGTTACGTCATCACCTCCAAGGTCGCCGAGCTCGACAAGGGCCAGGGCTTCAACGCCGCCACCGGCGAGTACGGCGACCTGGTCAAGGCCGGCGTCATCGACCCGGTGAAGGTCACCCGCTCCGCCCTGGAGAACGCCGCCTCCATCGCCTCCCTCCTGCTGACGACCGAGACCCTGGTCGTCGAGAAGAAGGAAGAGGAAGAGCCGGCCGCCGCAGGCCACGGCCACGGCCACTCCCACTGAGCGCTGCGCTGAGCCTTACGGTGCCCGGTCCCCTGCGGGGGGCCGGGCACCGTTGCTTCGGTGGCGCCGGTGTCGGGGACGCGTCTGGCCCGTCGGGTTCGTTGCCGGGTGCGGTGCCGCTGTGGCTGGTCGCGCAGTTCCCCGCGCCCCTTGGGGGTGCTTCCCCTGACGAGCCTCAGTGAGCAGGCAAGCGGGGGCAGCGGCTCTCCCTTCTACTGCGGCCCGTACTTTCGTCCCGTGCGTGAGGTGATTCCGCCCAGCAGGCCCCGCGGTACCAGCTTCGCCGCGCCCATCAGGGTCTTGTAGCGGGGGTCGGGGATCGACAGGGACTTGCCGCGCGACAGGTCGGCGAGGGCCGCGGCGACGACGTTGTCCGCGTCGAGCCACATCCAGTTCGGGATGTTGTCCGTGCCCATGCCGGCCCGCTCGTGGAACTCGGTGCGCACGAAGCCGGGGGCCAGGGCCATCAGGCGTACGCCGCTGCCGGCCAGGTCCTTCGCCACGCCCTGGGTGAACTGGACGACCCAGGCCTTGGAGGCGCCGTAGGTGCCGCGCGGGACGAAGGCGGCGACGGAGGCCACGTTGACGACGCCGCCGCGGCCCCGTTCCCGCATCGCCTCCACCGCCGCCGAGGTCAGCCGGAGCACCGCCTCGCAGTGCACCTTGAGCATGGTCAGCTCGTCGGCCATCGGCACGTCGAGGAAACGGCCTTTGTTGCCGAAACCGGCGTTGTTGACCAGCAGGTCGACGGGGCTCCTGCGGTCCCCGAGCCGGGCGGCCACCGCGTCGATGCCGGCGTCCGTCGACAGGTCCGCCGTGAGCACCTCCGCCTCGATGCCGTGCCGGTCGTGCAGTTCGGTGGCCTGTTCGCGCAGTCGCTTGGTGTCGCGGGCCACCAGCACCAGGTTGTGTCCGTCGGCCGCCAGCCGACGCGCGAACGCGGCACCGAGGCCCGCCGTCGATCCCGTAATCAATGCCGTTGTCATGGCGCAAGGTTAGGGCGCGGGATCACGGGGGCGGACCGAGCACCTCCGCCTCGCTCAGCCGCCGTACTGCGCCACGTACTTCCGAGCCGACGCCAGCGCCTCCGGGTGCAGCGCGTCGCCCGCCGCGAGCAGCCGGGGGAGCAGCTCGCGCTGGGTGGTCACCGCGCGGAACTGCAGGGCCACCGTCACCTCGTGGGCGGGCCGGTGCACGATCCGCACCGGGTCGCCCGCGCGGATCTCACCGGGTTCGAGTACCCGGAAGTAGGCACCCGGCGCGCCCTTCTCCGTGAAGCGCTTCACCCAGCGCGGTTCACCCAGGTGGCCCTGGAAGGTGCGGCAGGGGATGCGTCCGGACGTGACTTCCAGGAGCAGCTCCGGGCCGACCCGCCAGCGCTCGCCGATGAGGGCACCGGAGAGGTCCAGCCCGGTGGTGGTGAGGTTCTCGCCGAACGAGCCGTTCGGCAGCTCGCGGCCCAGCTCGCGCTCCCAGGCGTCCAGGTCCTCGCGCGCCATCGCGTACACCGCCTGGTCGTCGCCGCCGTGGTGCCGCGTGTCGCAGACGGTGTCGCCGGCCAGGCCGCTCGCCCCGAAGCCCTTCGCGCCGGGCGCCGCGACCCGCACCGGGCCGTCGGCCGGCCGCTTGTCGATGCCGGTGACGCCCTCGGGCTGGTCCGTGTACGGCACCGCCTTCGCGCGACCCAGGTTGACGGACAGGAGCCTCATGGCGGGAAGGTGCATGCGAGAACGGTAGGACATGCGCGGTCAAAGCGGCGACGCAATATTCGTCGTCCGGTCAAAGGGGCGCTTATCCTCGGGGATGTGATCGAGGCTCGACATCTCCGCGTACTGCGCGCCGTGGCATCCACCGGTTCCTTCTCCGCCGCGGGGCGCGAGCTGGGCTGCACCCAGCCCGCCGTCAGCCAGCAGATGAAGGCCCTGGAGTCCTCCGTCGGTACCCCGCTGCTGGTGCGCACCGGGCGCGAGATGCGGCTGACCCAGGCCGGAGAGGCGCTGGTGCGGCATGCCGCCGGGATCATCGCCGGGCTGACGGCGGCCGAGGAGGAGGTCGCCGCGATCGCCGGGCTGCGCGCCGGACGGGTGCGGCTGGTCTCCTTCCCCAGCGGCAGCTCCACCCTCGTACCGACCGCCCTGGCCGCGCTGCGCGCCGCGCACCCCGGCACCCGGGTGTCCCTGGAGGAGGCCGAGCCGCCCAAGTCCGTCGAGCTGCTGCGCGAGGGTGACTGCGACGTGGCGCTGGCCTTCCGCTACGAGGGCGCGGCCGGCGCCGAGGAGTGGGACGACCTGGTCGTACGGCCGCTGCTGACCGACCGGCTGGTGGCGCTGGTTCCCGAGGAGCACCGGCTCGCCCGTACGGAAGGGGTCGGGTCCGTGGCCATCGGGGAGCTGGCCCGGGAGTCCTGGATCGCGGGCTGCCCGCGCTGTCGCGGCCAGCTGGTCGAGGTGTGCGAGGGGGCCGGTTTCATCCCCCGTATCGACTTCGCGACCGACGACTACCCGGCGGTGGTCGGTCTGGTCGGCGCGGGTCTCGGAGTGGCCGTCCTGCCCCAGCTCGCCGTCGAGTCCGTACGGCCCAGGGGAGTGCGGACGGTCGCGCTGGAGCCGGCCGTGCGGCGGGAGATCGTCGCGCTCACGCTGCCCGACCTGGCGCAGGTGCCGGCCGTGACGGCCACGCTGGACGAGCTGGCCCGGGCGGGCGCGCGCCTGTCGGCCGCGCGCTGACCGCGTCGGGGAGTCCTGCGGGGGTCCTTGAGGGGCCTTCGTCGCCTTCTTCCAGAGACTTCCTCCAGAGACTTCCAGAGATTTCCTCCAGAGACTTCTTCCAGAGAAACGTTCCTTCAGTGAGGTGCGGCCGCCTCCCCGCCGGCCGACGCCGATGCCGCCACCAGGCGGTTGCGGGCCCGTCCCATGAGTTCTTCGCGCTCGTCCTCGGTCAGGCCGCCCCACACGCCGTACGGCTCGCGCACCGCCAGCGCGTGCGCCGCGCACTCGGCGCGGACCGGGCACCTCATGCAGACCTCCTTGGCCGAGTTCTCGCGGGCACTGCGTGCCGCACCACGTTCGCCTTCCGGATGGAAGAAGAGCGAGCTGTCCACCCCGCGGCACGCAGCCAGGAGCTGCCAGTCCCACAGGTCCGCGTTCGGTCCGGGAAGGCGGGAGAAATCTGCCATTGCGTGACCCCTTGTAGCCGTTCTGGGTGGATACGGTGTCCACGACCGTACAACTACGATCTAAGGAGATGAAAATATGACTCATTGCGAATCTAGCCGCAGACACCAGCGAAGTGGAAGAAAAGCGGCTAAATGGGGCACCGCTTGTGATGAAACGGCGCGGGTCCCCCGCGCATGTCTGCTGCGTGGCCGCCCCCTCACGTAGAGTGCCGAAGACGACACACAGCCCCGTAACTCTTTCGAGTGACCATCGTTGAGAGTGCGGAGGCGGTTGAAGGAACAAGTGCTCGGGCGGGCGTCCGGGACGGTCGACCGCACAGGTGACGATTTCGTACCAGCCTGGAGGCTCAACGTGACGCGCATCAGCTGCGGAGGACGGCCATGACTTCCGTCCTCGTCTGCGACGACTCCCCGCTTGCCCGAGAGGCGCTCCGCCGCGCGGTCGCGACCGTGCCCGGCGTCGAGCGCGTGACGACGGCCGCCAACGGCGAGGAAGTCCTCCGCCGCTGGGGAGCCGACCGCTCGGACCTGATTCTGATGGACGTGCGCATGCCCGGTCTGGGCGGCGTGGAGACCGTCCGGCGGCTGCTGTCCGCCGACCCCGGCGCGCGCATCATCATGCTCACCGTCGCCGAGGACCTGGACGGCGTGGCCCTCGCGGTCGCCGCCGGTGCCCGTGGCTACCTGCACAAGGACGCCTCGCGCGCCGAACTGCGCGCCACCGTCACCCAGGCCCTCGCCGACCCGACCTGGCGGCTCGCCCCGCGCCGGCTGCGCTCGGCCGAGATGGGCGCCGCGCCCACGCTCACCGCGCGGGAGATCCAGGTGCTCGAGGGCATGAGCCACGGCCGCTCCAACGCGGAGATCGGCCGTGAGCTGTTCCTCTCCGAGGACACCGTCAAGACCCACGCCCGTCGGCTCTTCAAGAAGCTCGGCGCCTCGGACCGGGCGCACGCGGTGGCGCTCGGCTTCCGGTGGGGCCTGGTTCGCTAGGAGCACCCCGTGCGGTGGAGGCCGGTGAGGCCCGTCGGGGAGGTGGCGGTCCCCGCTTATCGCGAGGTGAGCGGGGGTGACAAGGCGACCCGCCGGACGCCCGCTGCTCGTTTCGCCGCGGATGACGCATCCTTGAGGTGTGGAGTTCCTCGGGGACGAGTCGGTCGAGCGGAAGGGGAGGGCGCAGGGGATGAGTTCCGGCGCACCTGCTCATAACGCTTCGGTGCACAACAACGGGCACGGAGCCACGGATCGGACGGCCGCAAGGCACCATGGACCGATGCGTGACGACGAGGCGTCCCCGGACCAGGGGTCGGTCGGTGGGCTCGTCCACCGCGCCGTGGACGGGGACGAGCAGGCCACGCACGACCTGCTCGCCCATGTCCATCCTCTGGCGCTGCGCTACTGCCGCACGCGGCTGTCCCGGCTGCCCGGTGACGCACGGCACTTCGTCGAGGACCTCGCCCAGGAGGTCTGCGTCGCGGTACTGCTGGCGCTGCCCCGCTACAAGGACACCGGACGCCCCTTCGAGGCGTTCGTCTTCGCCATCGCGGCCCACAAGGTCGCCGACCTCCAGCGCGCCGCGATGCGCCACCCCGGCTCCACGGCCGTCCCGTCCGACGAGATGCCCGAGCGGCCGGACGACTCGCTGGGCCCCGAGGAGCGGGCGCTGCTCAACAGCGACGCCGCCTGGGCCAAGAAACTGCTGGCCAACCTGCCGGAGAACCAGCGCGAGCTGCTCCTGCTGCGCATCGCGGTCGGGCTCACGGCCGAGGAGACCGGGCAGATGTTGGGAATGTCACCAGGGGCGGTCCGGGTCGCCCAGCACCGGGCGCTGAGCCGGCTGCGGGCGCTGGCGGAGCAGTAGTTCGGGCGGTTCGCGCGGCCGTCCGCGCGGCGGTCCACCTCGTACAAAAGCACGAAGGTCGCACGCTTCCTTGATCGTGGAATGACCCACGTCCACTTCCCGTTAGCATGGACATCCGCACCGATCAAGGCCATTTGGGGAAGGTGTCATGACTGCCAACGTCGACGGAGTGCCCGAGAAATTCGCGACACTCGGGCTGACCTACGACGACGTGCTGCTGCTGCCGGGCGCCTCCGCGGTGCTTCCGAACGCGGTCGACACCTCGTCCCGCATCTCCCGCAACGTGCGGGTCAACATCCCGCTGCTCTCCGCGGCCATGGACAAGGTGACCGAGTCCCGGATGGCCATCTCCATGGCCCGCCAGGGCGGCGTCGGCGTCCTGCACCGCAACCTGTCCATCGAGGACCAGGCCAACCAGGTCGACCTGGTGAAGCGCTCCGAGTCGGGCATGGTGGCCGACCCCATCACCATCCACCCGGACGCGACCCTCGGCGAGGCCGACGCCCTGTGCGCCAAGTTCCGCATCAGCGGCGTCCCGGTCACCGACGGCGCGGGCAAGCTGCTCGGCATCGTCACCAACCGCGACATGGCCTTCGAGACCGACCGCACCCGGCAGGTGCGCGAGGTCATGACGCCGATGCCGCTGGTCACCGGCCAGGTCGGCATCTCCGGCGTGGACGCCATGGAGCTGCTGCGCCGCCACAAGATCGAGAAGCTGCCGCTGGTCGACGGCGACGGCGTCCTCAAGGGCCTGATCACGGTCAAGGACTTCGTGAAGGCCGAGCAGTACCCGCACGCCGCGAAGGACGGGAAGGGCCGCCTGCTCGTCGGCGCCGCCGTGGGCGCCAGCCCCGAGGCGCTCGACCGCGCCCAGGCCCTCGCCGAGGCCGGGGTGGACTTCCTCGTCGTCGACACCTCGCACGGCCACAACAGCAACGCGCTGAGCTGGATGTCGAAGATCAAGTCGAGCGTCGGCGTCGACGTCGTCGGCGGCAACGTCGCCACCCGCGACGGCGCCCAGGCCCTGATCGACGCCGGCGTGGACGGCATCAAGGTCGGCGTCGGCCCCGGCTCCATCTGCACCACCCGCGTCGTCGCCGGCATCGGCGTCCCGCAGGTCACCGCGATCTACGAGGCCTCCCTCGCCGCCCGCGCCGCCGGGGTGCCCCTGATCGGCGACGGCGGCCTCCAGTACTCCGGCGACATCGGCAAGGCGCTCGCCGCCGGTGCCGACACCGTGATGCTGGGCAGCCTGCTGGCGGGCTGCGAGGAGTCGCCGGGCGAGCTGCAGTTCATCAACGGCAAGCAGTTCAAGTCGTACCGCGGCATGGGCTCGCTGGGCGCCATGCAGTCCCGCGGCCAGGGCCGGTCGTACTCGAAGGACCGGTACTTCCAGGCCGAGGTCGCCTCCGACGACAAGCTGGTGCCCGAGGGCATCGAGGGCCAGGTCCCCTACCGGGGTCCGCTGGCCAACGTGCTGCACCAGCTCGTCGGCGGCCTGCGCCAGACCATGGGCTACGTGGGCGCCGCCACCATCGAGGAGATGGAGTCCAAGGGCCGCTTCGTCCGGATCACCTCCGCGGGCCTCAAGGAGAGCCACCCGCACGACATCCAGATGACGGTCGAGGCGCCGAACTACAGCCGCAGCAAGTAAGCACCCAGGCAGCAGCCTCCCGAGGGCGGCTCCGGACCATCCGGGGCCGCCCTCTGCGGTGCCCCGGCGAGTCCGTCGGGGATACTGGAAGGCGCTGCAACGCATCAGGGAAAGGCCACAGACGTGACTGAGATCGAGATCGGGCGCGGCAAGCGCGGCCGCCGGGCGTACGCCTTCGACGACATCGCCGTCGTCCCCAGCCGCCGTACGCGGGACCCGAAGGAGGTCTCGATCGCCTGGCAGATCGACGCCTACCGCTTCGAGCTGCCGTTCCTGGCCGCTCCCATGGACTCGGTCGTCTCCCCGGCCACCGCCATCCGCATCGGCGAGCTGGGCGGCCTCGGCGTCCTCAACCTGGAAGGGCTGTGGACCCGGCACGAGGACCCGCAGCCGCTGCTCGACGAGATCGCCGAGCTGGACACCGACAACGCGACCCGCCGCCTCCAGGAGATCTACGCCGCTCCCATCAAGGAGGAGCTGATCGGGCAGCGCATCAAGGAGGTGCGCGACTCGGGCGTGGTCACCGCCGCCGCGCTCTCCCCGCAGCGCACCGCCCAGTTCTCCAAGGCCGTCGTGGACGCGGGCGTCGACATCTTCGTCATCCGCGGCACCACCGTCTCCGCGGAGCACGTCTCCGGCTCGCACGAGCCGCTGAACCTGAAGCAGTTCATCTACGAACTCGACGTCCCGGTGATCGTCGGCGGCTGCGCCACCTACACCGCCGCCCTGCACCTGATGCGCACCGGCGCCGCGGGAGTCCTCGTCGGCTTCGGCGGCGGCGCCGCCCACACCACGCGCAACGTGCTGGGCATCCAGGTGCCCATGGCGACGGCGGTCGCGGACGTGGCGGCGGCCCGCCGCGACTACATGGACGAGTCCGGCGGCCGGTACGTGCACGTCATCGCCGACGGCGGCGTCGGCTGGTCCGGCGACCTGCCCAAGGCGATCGCCTGCGGCGCCGACTCCGTGATGATGGGCTCCCCGCTGGCCCGCGCCACCGACGCGCCGGGCCGGGGCAACCACTGGGGCATGGAGGCCGTCAACGAGGAGCTGCCGCGCGGCAAGAAGGTCGACCTCGGCACGGTCGGCACCATCGAGGAGATCCTCACCGGTCCGTCCCGCAACCCCGACGGCTCGATGAACTTCTTCGGCGCCCTGCGCCGCGCCATGGCCACGACCGGCTACAGCGAGCTGAAGGAGTTCCAGCGCGTCGAGGTGACGGTCGCGGACTCGCAGCACCGGCGGTAGTCGCCACGGCATGGGAAGGGGCCGGTCACCTGATGGGTGACCGGCCCCTTTCGCGTGCTCGGGGGCCCTTGAGGGGGCGCGTGACGCGGCGCGGGTGAGGTGGATCCTGCGGCGCAGCTGCCCCCTCACCACCAGCTCCGTGGCACGGTCACCCCCGTGCGCCCCCGCCTCACAACCGGTGCGCCGCTCCCGTGGGTGTGGCGCCCCGGGTGTCCAGGAGGAGCTGGGCCTTGACCGACAGGCCCTGGAGGTCGTACGTGCGGTGCTGCTGGAGGAGGATCGTGAGGTCGGCGTCGGCGGCGGCCTCGTAGAGGGAGTCCGCGCGCGGGACGGGGCGGTCGGCGACGTTCCAGGACGGGATGTGCGGGTCGTGGTAGCTCACCGCGGCGCCCATCGACATCAGGCGGGTCGCGATCTCCTCGGCCGGGGTGGCCTGCTGGTCGGCGAGGTCGGCCTTGTAGGTGACGCCGAGCAGGAGGATCCGGGCGCCGCGCGCGGACTTGCCGTGCTCGTTGAGCAGGGCGGCGGCGCGCTGGACGACGTAGCGGGGCATCTGGGCGTTGACCCGCTGGGCCAGCTCCACCATGCGCAGGCTGTGCGGGGCCCGGCCGGTCAGGTCCTGGGCGACGGAGTGGCCGCCGACGCCGGGGCCCGGGCGGAAGGCATGGAAGCCGAAGGGCTTGGTCTCCGCGCAGCGCAGGACGTCCCACAGGTCGACGCCGAGGTCGTCGCAGAGCACCGCCATCTCGTTGACCAGGGCGATGTTCACGTGCCGGAAGTTGGTCTCCAGGAGCTGGACCGTCTCCGCCTCCCGCGGCCCGCGCGCGCGGACCACCTTGTCGGTGAGGCGGCTGTAGAAGGCGGCGGCCGACTCGGTGCAGGCGGGGGTGAGGCCGCCGATGACCTTCGGGGTGTTGGCCGGGGTGAAGTCGCGGTTGCCGGGGTCCACGCGGCTGGGGGAGTAGGCGAGGTGGAAGTCGCGGCCGGCGCGCAGCCCGGAGCCCTGCTCCAGGAGCGGGCGCAGGAACTCCTCCGTCGTCCCGGGCCGCACCGGCGACTCCAGGATCACCGTGGTGTGCGGGCGCAGGTGGGCGGCCAGGGTGCGGGCCGCGGCCTCCACCTGGGTGAGGTCCAGGCCGCCGTCCGCTCCCGGCGGGGTGGGCGCGCAGATGACGGCGGTGCGGACCCGGCCCAGCTCGGTCGGTCCGGCCGGGGTGCGGAAGCCCGTGGCGAGCATCCGGCGCACCTCGGCGGGGGTGAGCGGGTCGGCCGCGGGTCCGGTGCGGTAGCCGAGGGTGGGGATGCCGGCGGCGACGGCGGCCTGGGCCAGCGGCAGGCCGTACGGTCCGAGTCCGATGACGGCGAGATCTGCGGGCATGGCGTGGGCCGTCCTTCCCAGTAGCCGAAGCGGGACAGGTGCGCAAGCCCGGTGGACAGGACGGGCGAGCACAACGTCAGACTAGGAGTAAATATGACCGATTTGCGGTATTGATCTGCGGAGTTTCGGCGAGTGTCGACCGCACGATGCCCGGGGGTGCGGGCCCGCGGGGAAGTTGTCCACAGGTGGGGGCCTGCGGCTGCCGATGTCGGGCAGGCTGGTCAGAATCCGGGCATGGTGGGTACCAGGAACCTGGCTCGCCCGACGGGTGCGGCCGGCGCGACCGACAGCGGGAGGCAGCAGTGAGGACAGCGACCCTTGGGCCGGCGCAGCGTGCCGAGTCACTCGCGGCCATGGCCGAGCGCGAGCTCGACGTACTGGTGGTGGGCGCCGGCGTGGTCGGTGCGGGCACCGCGCTCGACGCCGTGACGCGCGGCCTGTCCGTCGGCCTGGTGGAGGCGCGGGACTGGGCCTCGGGCACCTCCAGCAGGTCCAGCAAGCTGATCCACGGCGGCCTGCGCTATCTGGAGATGCTGGACTTCGTGCTCGTGCGGGAGGCGCTGAAGGAGCGCGGGCTGCTGCTCGAACGGCTCGCGCCGCACCTGGTGAAGCCGGTGCCGTTCCTGTACCCGCTCCAGCACAAGGGGTGGGAGCGGCTGTACGCGGGCTCCGGCGTCGCGCTCTACGACGCCATGTCCATGGCCCGCGGCCACGGACGGGGCCTGCCGCTGCACCGGCACCTGAGCCGCCGTCACGCCCTGCGCGTGGCACCCGCCCTGAAGAAGGACGCGCTGGTCGGCGCGTTGCAGTACTACGACGCCCAGATGGACGACGCCCGCTTCGTGGCCACGCTGGTGCGCACCGCGGCGGCGTACGGCGCCAAGGTCGCCAACCGCGCCCGGGTCACCTCCTTCCTGCGCGAGGGCGAACGGGTGGTCGGCGCGCGGGTGCAGGACGTCGAGGCGGGCGGCGAGTACGAGGTCCGCGCCAAACAGGTGGTGAACGCGACCGGGGTGTGGACCGACGACACCCAGGCGATGGTGGGCGAGCGCGGCCAGTTCCACGTGCGGGCCTCCAAGGGCATCCACCTGGTCGTGCCCAAGGACCGCATCCACTCCAGCACCGGCCTGATCCTGCGCACCGAGAAGTCCGTGCTGTTCGTCATCCCCTGGGGCCGGCACTGGATCATCGGCACCACGGACACCGACTGGGACCTGGACAAGGCCCACCCGGCCGCGTCCAGCGCCGACATCGACTACCTGCTGGAACACGTCAACTCGGTGCTGTCGGTGCCCCTCACGCGCGACGACGTCGAGGGCGTGTACGCCGGGCTGCGTCCGCTGCTGGCCGGCGAGTCGGACGCCACCAGCAAGCTGTCGCGCGAGCACACCGTCGCCCACCCGGTGCCCGGCCTGGTGGTCGTGGCGGGCGGCAAGTACACGACGTACCGGGTGATGGCCAAGGACGCCGTGGACGAGGCCGTGCACGGGCTCGACCTGCGGGTCGCCGACTGCGTCACCGAGGAGACCCCGCTGCTCGGCGCCGAGGGCTACCACGCGCTGTGGAACGCGCGGGCCCGGATCGCCGCGCGCACCGGACTGCACGTCGCCCGCGTCGAGCACCTGCTCAACCGGTACGGCGCGTTGACGGAGGAACTGCTCGAACTCGTCACCGCCGACCCCTCCCTGGGCGAGCCGCTCACCGGCGCCGAGGACTACCTGCGCGCCGAAGTCGTCTACGCCGCCTCGCACGAGGGCGCGCGGCACCTGGACGACGTACTGACCCGGCGCACCCGCATCTCCATCGAGACCTTCGACCGGGGCACGCGCTGCGCCCGCGAGGCCGCCGAGCTGATGGCGCCGGTGCTGGGCTGGGACAAGGGCCAGGTCGAGCGGGAGATCGAGCACTACGAGAAGCGGGTCGAGGCCGAGCGGGAGTCCCAGCGCCAGCCCGACGACCTGACGGCCGACGCGGCCCGGCTCGGGGCGCCGGACATCGTGGCACGGTAGAGGGGGGCGGCCGGGAACCCTCCGGGCACCCTGGGCGTCGAGCACTTGTCGGGTGAGGGACAATGAAGGCTCTGTCAGGGCGGGTTGCATGAGGGGACGCATGTCGGAGGCGGAGCGGGCGGGGACATCCCGTACGGACAAGAGCGCACGTCTCCTCGCCGGGCGGTACCGGCTGGGAGACGTGCTCGGCCGCGGCGGCATGGGGACGGTGTGGCGCGCCGAGGACGAGACCCTCGGACGCACGGTCGCCGTCAAGGAGCTGCGGTTCCCGGGGAACATCGACGAGGAGGAGAAGCGGCGCCTGATCACGCGCACGCTGCGCGAGGCCAAGGCGATCGCGCGGATCCGCAACAACAGCGCCGTCACGGTGTACGACGTGGTCGAGGAGGACGACCGCCCGTGGATCGTGATGGAACTCGTCGAGGGCAAGTCCCTCGCCGAGGCCATCCGTGAGGACGGTCTGCTGGAGCCCCGGCGCGCCGCCGAGGTCGGCCTCGCCGTCCTGGACGTGCTGCGCTCCGCGCACCGCGAGGGCATCCTGCACCGCGACGTGAAGCCGTCGAACGTACTGATCGCCGAGGACGGCCGGGTCGTGCTCACCGACTTCGGCATCGCCCAGGTCGAGGGCGACCCCTCCATCACCTCCACCGGCATGCTCGTCGGCGCCCCCTCCTACATCTCCCCCGAGCGCGCCCGCGGCCACAAGCCCGGCCCGGCCGCCGACCTGTGGTCGCTGGGCGGACTGCTGTACGCCGCCGTCGAGGGCATCCCGCCCTACGACCGGGGCTCGGCGATCGCGACGCTCACCGCGGTGATGACGGAGAACCTGGAGGAGCCGAAGAACGCGGGCCCGCTCCGGGACGTCATCTACGGGCTGCTCACCAAGGACCCCGACCAGCGGCTCGACGACGCGGGCGCCCGCGCCATGCTCAACAAGGTCATCCACGCCCCGGAGCGGGGGGCCGGGTCCGAGCCGGTCGACGCCACCAAGGTGGTGCCGCTGCCTCCGCAGCCGGACGGGCGCAGGCGCCGCGGCGGTGCCCAGGGGTCCGGCGGCAGGCTGGGCGAGGAGGCCGGGGAGAAGCTTCGCGGAGCGCTGCGCTCCGTGCGCAAGGCGGCCGTCGGGGCCGGTGCGGCCGGTGCCGCCGCCGCCTCGCGGACCAAGCCGGGCGACGGCGGCCGGACGGCGCCGGGAGCCGCGGACGCGACCGCCGCCCACGGCTCCGCCGGTACGGCCCCCGCCCCGCCGGCGCAGCGGGCGGGATCGGCCTCGGGACCGGGCACGGGTACGCGCCCCGGCGGCGACGGCGCCGCCGGGACGGCGGGCTCGGGGACCGGTGCGGCGAACGCGGGCGGCGGAGCGCGGAGTTCCGGCTGGCCCGTCGTGCCGCCGCCGGACCTGCCCGCCCGGCCCGTGCCCCGGGCCCCGCTCACCGACGTGGTGCCGCGCCGGACACTGATCATCATCGCGGTGGTCGTGGCGCTGGCCGTGCTCGGCACCGTACTGGCGCTCACGCTCGGCGGTGGCGACGACAAGAGTGCCGAGGGCGGCAGCGGCGGCAAGCCCGCGGCCTCCGCCGGTGCCAGCGGCGACACCAAGCAGGACGAGGAGAGCGGCGCCGGCACCGACGGTTCCTCGTCCTCCGACCCGGCGGCGAGCGGGGACGCGTCCGGCGCCCCGGACTCCGGGGCGAGCGCGTCCGGCGAGGGCGACGGCCAGTCGGACGACGCGGGGAAGTCCGAGGACGAGGGCGTGGCCGCCACCCACAAGGGCGGCCAGGGCTACCGCATCGGACTGCCCGAGGGCTGGAAGTTCACCACCACGGGCTCCTCGGGCGACCGGTTCACCGGCCCGCGCGGGCAGAAGCTGCTGGTCGCCTGGACCTCCACGCCCAAGGGCGACCCCGTCGCGGACTGGAAGAACCAGGAGCGGTACATGGTCCGCGCGAACTACCAGAAGATCCGCATAGAGAAGGTGGGCTACCGGGGCTGGAACGCGGCCGACTGGGAGTTCACCTACACCGACGGCGGCACCAAGTACCGCACCGTGGACCGGGGCTTCGTCGTCAACGACCACCAGGGCTACGCGCTCATGTACACCGCGAAGGCCGCCGACTGGGGCGGCGATCTGCGCCGGGACACCTGGCGGACCCTGTCGAAGACCTTCGAACCCAAGTCCTGAGCGGACGGCTCCGGGGACGGCTCTCCGGTCCGGGCCGCACGGGCCCGGGTTTGAGCCGCGCGATATCTGGCATCAGCTCATTGCGGGTTGCCTCCGGCACGTATCGTGAGTGGTTGCGGACCGTACGCAGCCGGAACGGCCCGCCGGACGAACGGAATTGACCGACGGCTGCCGGGGGTGGCGACGTGGACGACTACGCGGGACGGGTGCTCGCCGACCGCTACCGCCTGCCCCTGCCGCCGTCCGACGAGTACGAACTCACCGAGACCCGCGCCTTCGACACCTACAGCGGTCAGGAAGTCCTGGTCCGCCAGATCCCGTTGCCCGAGGTCGTCGAGGCCGAGGTGCTCGACGCGGACGGCCTGCCCGAGGGCTTCACGGCCCGGGACGGCGGCGCCCGGCACCCCGGCGCCCGGCACCCCGGCGGGCGGGCCCCGGCCGCGGGCACCGGCCCCAGGCGGCCGGCCGATCCGGTGGTACGGCGTGCCGTCGAGGCCGCGCAGGCCGCGGCGGCGGTGCCCGACCATCCGCGCCTGGACCAGGTCTTCGACGTCTTCGCCGAGGGCGGTTCGTTGTGGATCGTCAGCGAGCTGGTGGCGGCGAGGCCGCTGGCCGCGCTGCTCGCCGAACAGACCCTGACGCCGTACCGGGCGGCCGAGGTGGCCTCCGACGTCCTCCTGGCGCTGCGGGTGCTGCACTCGTACGGCTGGGTGCACCGCAACATCACCGCGCGCACCGTGCTCGTCTGCGACGACGGGCGGGTCATGCTGACCGGCCTGGCGGTCGGGGCGGCGGAGGAGGCGCTGTGCGGGTACGACCCGGTGCCCCCGCCGCCCGACGAGAAGCCGGGCACCGCCGTCGACCCGAACGGAACCTTCGGCCCCGGTGGCGACGCCCCCCGGACCGGCGTCTTCGGCCCCGGCGACGCCGACCGCGAGGCCGCCCGGCGGGCCGCCATCGAGGCGCGCGGCGTCGGCGGGCTCCCCGTGCCCGGGGCTCCGGGGCCGGGTGGAGCCCCCGCCGGACTCGCGCCCGCCTCGCTCGACGCCGCCGGGGACGCCCGTGCCGCGCGCGCCGGTGCGATCGCCGCCTACCGCGCGGGGGCCAGGGCCGCCGCCCGCGTCCAGCAGGCCCAGAACGGCCGCGCGGCCCTGCCGGGCGCCCGCCCCGCCCCCGACGACACCTCGCGGCCCGCCGACCCCGGCACGCCGGGCGGACACCCGGGTTCCACCGCCGCTCCCGGCTCCCCGTACGACGACATCGACACCCCGGGCACCGCGTCCGGAGCGGTGAGACCCGCTCAGGCCGCCGGGCCCCGCCCGGGGACCGGACGGTCGGGCTTCGCCACGAGTCCGGGCCGGGACGCACACCCCGACGCCGCCTCCGCCGGGGCCGACCCGAGGGGTGGAGGGCCGGGCTACACCACCGACCCGGGGCGTGCTCCGGGCCCGGTGGGCACCGATGCCGCGCCCGATGGCCCGTGGGACGACGAGGGCGTCGGTGACCCCGCCTCGTCCGGTGGTGCTGCCGTCGTCCCGCCGGGGCAGATCGCCGACCCCTACGGTGTCCGCACCACCTCCTGGCACGGCGCCGCGCCCCGTAACTCGGGCGGTCCGGCGTCCTCCACAGACCCTCACACCGGCGACCCGGCGTCTCCCACCCCCCGCCAGGCCGGTGAACCGGGTGCGGCCGGGCGAGCCCTGCCCACCGCGCGACAGGAGGGCCCCGTGGGCCCCGCCGCCGCATGGCGGGAGGCCGCCCCAGGTAACGCTGCCGGGCGGCGAGAGGTTGGCTCTGGGGCCGCCGCCGGTCCGTGGGAGGACAGCTCCGAGACCGCCGCTCGGTCATGGGAGGCCGACCCCGGTGCCACCGCCGGGCGGCGAGAGGCTGCCCCTGGGGGTGGAGCATGGCCGCGGGAAGCCTCCCGTGGAACCGGCGCCGGTCCGTGGGAGGACACCTCCGAGTCCGCCGCTCGGCCGTGGGAGGCCGACCCCGGTAACGCCGCCGGGGGGCGAGAGGCCGCTCCTGGGGCGGCCACCGCCGGGTCGCCGGAGGCTGACCCCGAGGCGGCAGCCTGGCCGTGGGAAGCCGACAGCGGGACCGGCGCCGGGTCGTGGGAGGGCAGTCCCGAGGTCGCCCCCGGCGTCGCAGAGCGGGCGGAGACGGGTGCCGCGGTGTCGGAGGGTGGGGCCGGTGCTCGGTGGGACGACGTGGCCGTCCGTGTGTCCGTGCCGCGGGGGCCGGTGACCGCGCTCGGTGCTGAGCGGGCCCGGCAGACGCGGATGGCCGTGGTGGGGCCCGTGACCGAGCGCTGGGCGCCGGAGCAGGCCGGGCCGGTGCACGAGAACTGGCAGCTGGCCGCGCCCATCGGCCCCGCCACCGACCTGTGGGCCCTGGGTGCGCTGCTCTTCCGCGCCGTACAGGGACACGCGCCCTACCCGGAGGAGTCGACGGCCGAGCTGGTGCAGATCGTGTGCGCGGAGCCGCCGGCGTTCGCCGAGGAGTGCGGGCCGCTGCGACCGGTCGTGGAGTCGCTGCTGCGTCAGGACCCCATCGAGCGCATCGAGTTCGAGGAGCTGAGCGGCTGGCTGCGTTCCCTCGTACGGTCCGCGCCCGAGCCGGAGGCGGGCCTGCACGTCATCTCGGCGCCGCCCGTCGAGACCGGCCGGCTGCCGATCGTGCGCCGCCGCGGCGAGTTGGTGCGCAGGCGGCGTGCCGGGCTGCCCGCGCACCACGGACGGCACAAGCGGGACAGGTTGGAGACCGGCCGCTCGCCCCGCAGCCTCGGCCGGACCCTGCTCCTGCTGATACTGCTGGCGATGGCGGGCGCGGTTGCGTACGCCCTGTTCTTCATGCCGAAGAGCGACACCGACGACACGGGCGCCGCCGACCGGACCGGCGCCGCCGGCGAGGCGAGCCAGGCGCCGCCCGCGAACTCACCGGACGTCAGCAGCGAGCCCCGGCCGGACCAGACCTCCCCGAAGCCCGGCCCCGACGCCTCGCGGACGGCGGGCGGCTCCACCGAGACCCAGTCCAACGTCGCCGACGGGTTCACCCTGCGCAAGGACCCGGAGGGCTTCCGCGTCGCCGTCGCCGACGGCTGGAACCGCACGCCCCGCAACGGCAGCGGCCAGGTCGTCTACGGCAAGGGCGACTTCGAGCTGATCGTCGTACCGGGCCGCGACCGCGCCTCCGAGTTCGGCGACGACCCGATGGCCTACCAGCGCGACAGCGAACCCGAGTTGGCCTCGTACCGTGCCTCGAGCTGGGCCACCTCCAGCGGCCTGAAGACCATCGAGGTCGGCGGACGGACCATGGCCGAGGGGCAGTTCACCTGGACCGCCGCCGCCGGCGGCGAGCTGTACGTACGCAACGTCGCCGTCCTGATCGACGGGCGTTACCACGTGGTGCAGGTCCGTGGTCCGGAGGCGGAGCGTGACGAGGTGAGCAGGCTGTTCGAACAGGCCTCGGCCACCTACCAGTACACGCGCTGAACACAGTCCAGCCCGATGGTTGCCTCCCGTCACGGAAAGCGACAACCGTCACAGAGCGGTTTCCATACCACCCCACCCGTTCCCCGGACGCGGGCCGGTCCCTAGTCTGACCCTGACAAGACCATTGCGGGGCAACGTGAATCAGATGCAGGGCCGGCTCGTCGCGGGACGCTACCGGCTCGGGGAAGCCATCGGCAGCGGCGGCATGGGCCGGGTGTGGCGCGCACACGACGAGGTGCTGCACCGGACCGTCGCCATCAAGGAGTTGACCGCGGCGCTCTACGTCTCCGAGAGCGACCAGGCCATCCTCCTGGCGCGGACCCGGGGCGAGGCGCGCGCGGCGGCGCGGATCAACCACTCGGCCGTCGTCACCGTGCACGACGTACTCGAACACGACGGCCGGCCGTGGATCGTCATGGAGTTGGTGGAAGGCCGCTCGCTGGCCGACGCCGTCAGGGACGAGGAGCGGGTCGACCCGCGGGAGGCGGCCCGGATCGGCCTGTGGGTGCTGCGTGCCCTGCGCGCCGCGCACACCGCCGGAGTCCTGCACCGCGACGTCAAACCGGGCAACGTCCTGCTCGCCGACGACGGCCGGGTGCTGCTCACCGACTTCGGCATCGCGCAGATCGAGGGCGACTCCACCATCACCCGGACCGGAGAGGTCGTCGGCTCCGTCGACTACCTCGCGCCCGAACGCGTCCGCGGCCACGACCCCGGACCGTCCTCCGACCTCTGGGCGCTCGGCGCGACGCTCTACACGGCGGTGGAGGGCAGGTCGCCGTTCCGCCGCACCTCCCCGCTCACCACCATGCAGGCGGTCGTCGAGGAGGAGGCCACCGAGCCCCGGTACGCCGGTGCGCTCGGGCCGGTCATCAGCGCCCTGCTGCGCAAGGACCCGGCCGAGCGGCCCGACGCGACCGAGGCCGAGCACCTGCTCGCCCAGGCGGCCGAGGGCCGGCGCCCGGACGCGGCGCAGGCGTACGTGCCGACCACCCGGTACGCGGGCCCCCCGCCGCAGCCGGGCGACACGGCCCACCAGGGGATACCGGGCGCACCGGGGCACACCGGCGGGACCACCGCCACGCCGTACCCGCCGACGACCGGCCCCACGACGTTCGGCCCCGCCCCGACCGGGCACACCGCGCCGGGTCACCCGATGGCGCCGGCGGCGGGCGGCACGGCTCCCGGACGCGCCCGGCGGGCCGGTATGCGCAGGCTCGCCCTGGTCGTCGCCGTCGCCGCGCTCATCGGCGCGGGCACCGCCGTGGTGCTGCAACAGCGCGACGAGTCCGGCTCGTCGGCCGGTGGCGACCCCACCCAGGGATCGTCCGCCTCCGCCTCCCCTTCTCCGTCCGCCTCCACCACGACCGGCAAGGGCCCCGGCGGTTCCGTCCCGGCCGACTGGACACGCCGCGACGACCCGTTGGGTTTCAGCCTCTACCTGCCCGAGAACTGGCAGCGGAAGGACTTCGGCGGCGACAGCGGCGAACTCCGGCAGATCGACTACACCCCCGACGGCGGCCAGCACTTCCTGCGCATATCCGTCGACACCGCGCCCGACTACAACGACCCGTACGTCCACCAGCAGGACCTGGACGCGCAACTCGGCCAGCGGCTCGTCGACTACCAGCGCGTCAGGCTGGAACGCGCCGGCTACCGCGACCGCGACAGCGCCCGGTGGGAGTACACCTTCACCGCGCTGGCGAAGGACACCCAATTCCCCGGCCCGCGCCACGCCGTGTCGCAGACGTACATGTCCCGCGACGGCGTCGAGTACGCCCTCAACATGTCGGGACCGGCGAGCGACTGGCCGACCACGGAGCGGCGGTTCAAGGCGGTGCTGCAAAGCTGGCAGGAGAAGACCGGCTGACCCGCGCCGTCCGCGTGACGCCGCTCGCGCGCTCGTCGGTTGTCGGCCACCCGTGGGACAGCGGCCCGGAGCGGGTGCGTCCGGTGCGGCATGATGGGGCGCATGGTGACCGAGGGGGCGGGCGGGCGTCTCGTCGCGGGCCGTTACCTGCTCCACGAGCGGCTCGGCCACGGCGGCATGGGGATCGTGTGGCGGGCCACCGACCAACTGCTCGGCCGCGAGGTGGCCGTGAAGGCGCTGCCCCTCGACGAGTCCCTCTCCGCGGCCGAGTCCCGGCGGCGCCGTGAGCGCACCCTGCGCGAGGCCCGCGCGGTCGCGCGGCTGCGGCACCCGCACGTCATCGTCGTGCACGACGTGGTCGAGGACGACGAACACGCGTACATGGTTATGGAACTGGTCGACGGCGGCTCCCTCGCCGACCACGTCCTCAGCCGCGGCCCCGTCGACGCCGCCGAGGCCGCCCGCATCGGCATCGCCCTGCTCGATGCCCTGGGCACGGCGCACGCGGCGGGAATCCTGCACCGGGACGTGAAGCCGTCGAACGTGCTGATCGCCGAGGACGGCCGGGTCGTCCTCACCGACTTCGGGGTGGCCCAGGTCGCGGGCGCCACCACGCTCACCGAGAGCGGTTCCTTCGTCGGTTCCCCCGAGTACACCGCGCCGGAGCGGATGTCCGGTGCCGGGACCGGGCCCGCGTCCGACCTGTGGTCGCTGGGCGTGCTGCTGTGCGCCGTCCTCAGCGGCGCGTCCCCCTTCCACCGGGACTCCCTGGGCGGCGTCCTGCACGCCGTGGTCACCGAGGAGATCCGCCCGCCCGCGCAGGCCGCGCCGCTCCTCCCGGTCGTACGGGGCCTGCTGGAACGGGACCCGCGACGGCGGCTGGACGCGGAGTCGGCACAGCGGATGCTGCGCGCCTACCTCAGCACGGGCCGTACGCCCGCGACCGCGGCCCAGGCCGCCACCGGCGAGCCCCGGCGCGCGCGGCCGAGCGTGCGGCGGAACGTGCTCATGGCGGTGCTGCTGGTCGTCGCGGCGGCGGGCGCGGGCGTCTCGGCGGCCGCGCTGCTCGCGGACGGGGGCGACGACGGGGGCGGTACGCCGACGAGTTCGGTGCCCGCCACGGCGCCCCCCACCCCCACGCCCACGCCGCCGACGACGGAGCCCGCGTCGCCGCCGACCGGTTCCCGCCCCGGCACCGGTACCTGAACGGGCTCCGGCACCGGTATCCAAACGGGAGATAAGCGGCAACCCGCGTCACGGGTCTGTGACCGCCGCGCACCGGCGGTGGAAAGGCGCGCGCCCGGCGCGGCATGGATGGACCCATGAGCAGCAACGGGGGGCCCCGCAACGGGGCGGACGAGCCGACCAGTTTTGACCTGCGACCACCGAACCCACCCGCCGGCGTGCCGCATCCCGGCAATCCCTACGCGGCACCCACGCAGGTCGTACCGCCGCGGTCGCTACCTCCGTCGTCGCCACCTGCGACGGCCGCCTCGACGGCCCCGCCGACCGCGCCCGCCCCCTCGGCCCCCTCGGCCACCGCGGCGGAGCCGGGCGCCGGGCGGCTGATCGCCGGCCGCTACCGGCTGATCTCCAAGCTCGGGCACGGCGGCATGGGCACGGTGTGGCGGGCCAAGGACGAGACCGTCGACCGCGAGGTCGCCGTCAAGGAACCCCGCGTCCCCGACCACCTTCCCGAACGCGAACGGGCCAACGTCTTCGAGCGGATGCGCCGCGAGGCGCGCGCCGCGGCCCGGCTGGACCACCCCGCCGTGGTCGACGTGCACGACGTGGCGGTCGTGGACGAGCAGCCGTGGATCGTGATGGAGCTCGTGCGCGGGCGCTCGCTCGGCGACGCCCTCCAGGAGGGCACGCTGAGCGCGCGCGAGGCGGCCCGCATCGGCCTGGAGGTGCTCGGCGCGCTGGAGGCCGCGCACGCCGCCGGCGTCCTGCACCGGGACGTGAAGCCGGACAACGTCCTGCTCGGCCGGCACGACCGGGTCGTCCTCACCGACTTCGGCATCGCCCAGATCGAGGGCGAGACCAGCCTGACCGACACCGGCGGCTTCGTCGGCTCGCCCGAGTACATCGCCCCGGAGCGGGTGCTGGGCCAGCGCCCCGGCCCGGCGAGCGACCTGTGGTCCCTGGGCGTGGTGCTGTACGCGGCGACGGAGGGCGTCTCGCCGTTCCGCCGCAGCAACACCCCCGCCACGCTCCAGTCGGTGCTCAACGCCACGCCCGCGCCGCCCGCCTCCGCGCAGGGCCCGCTGGCCGAGGCGATCACCGGCCTGCTGGACAAGGACCCGGCGCGCCGCCCGGACGCCGCCCGGGTCCGCGCCCTCCTGGACGCCGCCGCGCACCCGCCCGCGCCGCCGCCCACTCAGGTGGTCCGGCTCGACGGGCCCGAGCAGCCGGGCGCGGCGCCCGCGTCCCGCTGGAGCGTCCGGCTGGGCCGCAACGCGTGGATCACCCTCGGCGCGGTGGTCGTCGCGGCGGCGGTGGCGTCGTGCCTGGTCGTCGCGGAGCCCTTCGCGGGGCCGCTCCCGGAGGGCTGGAAGCAGCACAAGCTGGACGGCAAGGTCCGGATGAGCGTCGGCGTGCCCGCCGAGTTCGTGAAGGCGAAGCACGCGGAGGACTGGGACGGCACCAACGAGACCTTCGCCGACCCGAGCGGCGCGGTCACCGTCTCGGTGGACCGGGACATCAAGGCCGACGACAAGACCAACGAGATCCCGGACACCGCCGGCGCCAACGCCTGGGCGGACTGGGAGATGCTCAAGGACGGCGAGTACTCCTGGAACTTCGCCTCCGATCCCGCGCCCGAGGGCGAGCCGAGCGAGACCGAGTACAAGGGCGAGAAGGCCGCCGAGAACACCATCGCGTACACGACCGCGGACACGCAGAACCCCCGCGCGCGCGAGTTCCACATCCTGTACTACCGGGCCGGCAACGGCGACATGTACAAGGTGTCGGTCGACTACCCGCGCGAGGGCTACTTCGCCGACGAGGGACGGGAGATCGCCCGGACGGTGCTCGCCAACTGGGAGGTGGCCGGCCTCTGAGGCGGGAAAAGAAGTGATCGCCTTCCGGTCTTCCGCACAACGCCCTGATCAGCAGGTTTGTTGCCAGCGATCACTGGCGGCATGTGAGCACTCGGTGAATCACCGTGAATCCCCATTACCGACGGGTACACAAAGCCCGCGCGGCGTCATACCCTGCGGCTCATGACGGACGCGCAGGCCCCGGAACTCACCGGCACGAACCCCCTCGCCCCCACCCCGGAGGGCGCCCGCACCGCTGCCGACGTGGTCACGCCCGAGCTGGTCGCCCAGCTCACCAAGGGCGTGGCCGGGTCCGGCCGCACCGCCAACCACACCCCGTTCACCGGCGAGAAGCTGGCCGACCTGCCCGAGTCGACGCCCGAGGACGTGGCCGCGGCCTTCGAGCGGGCCCGCGCCGCCCAGGCCGTGTGGGCGCGCACGCCGGTACGGCAGCGTGCCGCGGTCCTGCTGCGCTTCCACGACCTGGTCCTGGAGCGCCAGGCCGAGGTCCTCGACCTCATCCAGCTGGAGACCGGCAAGGCCCGCCTGCACGCCCACGAGGAGGTCCAGGCCGTCGCCGTCGCCGCCCGGCACTACGGCCGCAAGGCCCCCGCGTACCTGCGGCCCAAGCGGCACACCGGCGCCGTACCGACCCTGACGAAGGTCACCGAGCTGCGCCACCCGCGCGGCGTCGTCGGTCAGATAGCCCCGTGGAACTATCCGCTGGAGCTGTCCGTCGGCGACGCGCTCCCCGCCTTCGTCGCGGGCAACGCCGTCGTGATGAAGCCCGACACCGAGACCTGCCTGACCGCCCTGTGGGCCCGTGACCTGCTCATCGAGGCCGGTCTGCCCGCCGAGGTCTTCCAGGTCGTCCTCGGCGAGGGCCCGGTCGTCGGCCCCGAGGTCGTCAAACACGCCGACTACGTCTCCTTCACCGGCTCCACCCGCACCGGCCGCGAGGTCGCCCGGGGCGCCGCCGCCCGCCTGGTCGGCGTCTCCCTCGAACTCGGCGGCAAGAACGCCATGCTGGTGCTCGAGGACGCCGACATCGAGAAGGCCGCGGCGGGCGCCGTACGCGCCTGCTTCTCCTCGGCCGGCCAGCTCTGCATCTCCATCGAGCGGCTCTACGTCCACGCGTCCGTCGCCGACGCCTTCCTGGAGCGCTTCGCCGCCCGCACCAAGGCCATGCGGCTCGGCACCTCCCTCTCCTACGGCGCCGACATGGGCTCGCTGGTGGGGGAGCGGCAGCTGGAGACCGTGAAGGCACACGTGGCGGACGCCGTGGAGCGGGGCGCCAGGCTCGTCGCCGGCGGCGTCGCCCGCCCGGACATCGGGCCGTACTTCTACGAGCCGACGATCCTCGACGGCGTCGCGGCCCCCATGACCGTGTGCACCGAGGAGACCTTCGGCCCGGTCGTCTCCGTCTACCGCTTCACGACCGAGGACGAGGCCGTCGCACAGGCCAACGCCACGCCGTACGGCCTGAACTCCTCGGTGTGGACGAAGAACGCCCGGCGCGGCCACGAGGTCGCCGCGCGGATGCGCACCGGGACCGTCAACATCAACGAGGGGTACGCCCCCGCCTACGGCAGCGCCCAGTCCCCGATGGGCGGCATGAAGGACTCCGGCCTCGGCCGCCGGCACGGCTCCGAGGGCATCCTCAAGTACACCGAGGCCCAGACCGTCGCCCACCAGCGGCTGCTGCCGATGGCGCCCTCGCTGGGGATGGACGACGAGACGTACGCGGCGTTCATGAGCCGGAGCCTGCGGCTGATGAAGGCGTTCCGCTTCCGCTGATCCACCCCACCACCGCCCGTTCTCAACGAGGAGAGCACGTGTCGCAGGAGAACTCTGTCCAGACCCGGGACGAGAACGGGTACGACTACGACGTCCTCGTCGTGGGATCCGGCTTCGGCGGCTCCGTCTCCGCCCTTCGCCTCACCGAGAAGGGCTACCGCGTCGGTGTCCTGGAGGCCGGCCGCCGCTTCACCCGCGCGTCGCTGCCCAGGAACTCCTGGGACCTGAAGAACTACCTGTGGGCGCCGAAGCTCGGCATGTTCGGCATCCAGCGCATCCACCTGCTCGGGAATGTCATGGTCCTGGCAGGAGCCGGGGTCGGCGGCGGCTCGCTCAACTACGCCAACACCCTCTACGTGCCGCCGAAGCCCTTCTTCGACGATCCCCAGTGGAGCGGCATCACCGACTGGCACGAGGAACTGGCCCCGTACTACGACCAGGCCAAACGCATGCTGGGCGTCCGTCTCAACCCCACGATGACCCCCTCCGACGTGCACCTGAAGGCGGCCGCCGAGCGGATGGGCTGCGGCGACACCTTCCACATGGCGCCGGTCGGCGTCTTCTTCGGCGACGGCGAGGACGCCGACGGCACGGCGAAGGCCGGGCCGGGCCGGCAGGTGCCCGACCCGTACTTCGGCGGCGCGGGCCCCGACCGCAGGGCCTGCAACGAGTGCGGCGAGTGCATGACCGGCTGCCGGCACGGCGCGAAGAACACCCTCAACGAGAACTACCTGTACCTCGCCGAGAAGGCCGGTGCCGTCGTGCACCCGATGACGACGGTCGTGTCCGTCACGGACGACTCGCGCGGCGGCTTCGCGGTCGCCACGCTCCCCACCGACCGCAGGAAGCTCGGGAAGAAGGAGGCGGGCCGCACCTTCACCGCCCGCCGCGTCGTCATAGCCGCCGGCACCTACGGCACCCAGACCCTGCTGCACCGCATGAAGGCGGGCGGCCAGCTCCCCTACCTGTCCGACAGGCTCGGCGAGCTGACCCGCACCAACTCCGAGGCACTGGTCGGCGCCCAGACCGACGACCGGCGCTACCGCAGCGCCACCGGCCAGGCACGGGCCGACTTCACGCGCGGCGTCGCCATCACGTCCTCGATCCACCCGGACCCCAACACCCACATCGAGCCGGTGCGGTACGGCAAGGGCTCCAACTCGATGGGCGGCCTGTCCATCCTCCAGGTCCCCTACGCCGGGCGGACCGCCTCGGGCACGTCCCGCGTCCTGGGTTTCCTGGGCCACGCGGCCAAGCACCCGCTGCTGGTCCTGCGTTCGCTGTCCAACCGCAAGTGGTCCGAGCGGACCATCATCGGCCTGGTCATGCAGTCCGTGGACAACTCCCTGTCCACGCACCTGAAACCGGCGGGCGTCGGCAAGGGCCTGCTCACCGCCCGCCAGGGCCACGGCTCGCCCAACCCCAAGCAGATCAAGGCCGCGACCGAGGGCGCCTCCGCACTCGCCGCCGAGATCAACGGCTTCGCCGGCTCCAACATCGGCGAGCTGATGGGCACCCCGCTCACCGCCCACTTCCTCGGCGGCTGCCCGATCGGCGCCTCCCGCGAGACCGGCGTCATCGACCCCTACCACCGCCTCTACGGCCACCCCGGCATCTCGGTCGTCGACGGCGCCGCCGTCTCGGCCAACCTCGGCGTCAACCCGTCCCTGACCATCACCGCGCAGGCCGAGCGCGCGATGGCGTACTGGCCGAACAAGGGCGAGAGCGACCCGCGCCCCGCGCAGGGCACCGGGTACGAACGCCTGGCCGCCGTCGAGCCCCGGTCGCCGGCCGTCCCGGAGAATGCCTTCGGCGCGCTGCGGCTGCCGTTCCTGAACGTACCGACGGTGCCGCCGAAGCAGTAGCGGCCGCACAGAGGCGAGAAGAGAGCGAAAAGAGAAGCGAGAAGCGAGAAGCGAGAAGAGAAGCAAAAGGTGAGCGGGACCCGCACCCCCCTCCGAGTGCGGGTCCCGCTCACCCAGCCCGTGTCACGCCGCTTCCGCGAGCGTCAGGCGTCCGAACCGGCCCTGCGCCGCCGCGCCACGAACACCGCGCCGCCACCGACGACCACGGCGAGCCCGCCGGCCAGGCCGATCACCGGCAGCGCCGAGTTGGAGCCGGTCGCGGCGAGGCTTCCGGTGACCTCGGGGGTGTCGGCGGCCGGCTTCTCGACGGCGACGGGCGCCCTGCCGCCCTCCTGCGGCTCGGTGCCCTCCGTGTCAGTGCCGGGGGCCACGATCCGGAACTTGTAGGCGACATCGCCGAAGCCGATGCACGCGTCGTCCGCGTCGCCGTAGATGGTCGCGCCGAGGGTGAAGCCGGCGCCGACCGGGGCGTCGGACCGCACGTTGATCCGCATCGGGATGTCGACCTCGTAGTCGGGTGCCAGCTCGTCGGTGTAACCGACGTAACCCACCGCGTAGCCCAGCTCGTTGAGGTCCTCCCAGATCTTGTCCTCGGAGTTCCAGGCCTGGAGGCCGACCTTCTTGCTCTCGAACAGCTCCTCGCCGTCCCGGTCGGCGGAGGCGCCGGCCAGGTACTCGAGGTCCTGGAGCGTGGAGCCGGAGTTGTTGGCCACGTTCAGCGAGAACTTGTGCCAGCCGCTGCCCGCCGCGATCTCGCCGGGCAGGCCCTCGATGTCGACGTCGACCTTGGTGTCCTCGCACACCGACGGCTCGGGGACCGGGATCTCGGTGTCCCCGGGCGCGGAGGTGCTCGGTGACGGGACCGCGGGGGCGGACGTGGTCGTCTGCGAGCCGCCGGGGCCGGGAGTGCCCCCGCCCGTGGTGCTCGGGGGCGGGGAGGCCGGGGAGCCGGGCGAACCCGTGGCCGGGCTCGTCGAGTCGCTCGGGGCGGGCGAGGTCTCGCTCGTCGACCCGCTCGGGGACGGTGAGCTGTCCGACGAGGCGGACGGGGACGGCGACGTACTGCCGGTCGCCGAGGCGGCCGGGGCCGCGAGCAGCGCGGCGGGGGAGATCACTGCCGTGGCGGCGACTGCGGCCAGGGCGCGACGAAGGTTCATGCCCGTTTTGATCAGTGGAACCTGTGAATGGTTGTCCCCGTCTTCACAGAATCCTTATGTGTCCTGTGTCACTGCCGGTCCCGTCGGCCGGCCCCGGGCGTCCCCGGAGCCGGCCGTTCTCTTGGGTGACCGGGCTGCTGTCCCCTGCCGTCCGATCACTTCCTGGAGCGAGGTCCCACGACGCACGGCACGATCCGTACGTCTCATCGCTCCAGCGAGCCACGCGTGGTTCTATCGGGCCCGCCCCTGGCTGGCACGGACACCGGGACCAACGAAGCCGCGCGGGTACCGGTCACGCGCCGTACGGGTGAGAAGGGGCCCGAACTCAGATACGACGACGCTCCCCGGTCGCGCCGCGGGCCTCAGACGCGTCCGCGGCACAGCTCCAGCATCGTCATCGCCAGCGCCGTCCCCGGCCGGCCCAGCGCCTGCCGGTAGTGGTCGAGCACCTCCATCTCGCGGGAGAGGTTCACCCGCCGGCCGCCGGAGGTGATCCGTGCCTCCTGGATGACGGCGGAGACGGCCATGCGTTCCTGGATCAGCCCGATGATCCGGTCGTCCAGGGCGTCGATGCGCTCCCGGGCGCCGGTGATCACGTCGGCGGCCTCGGGGGTGTGGGCGCCGGTCTTGTCTGCTGCGGTGACGGTCATGTCGGTGGCTCCTCGCCGAAGGGCGGCGCACCCGGGACCGGCACGGTCCGCACACGCCAGGCGCCCCGGACCTTGTCGGCCCGGGGCGCCTGGGAAGTCGCTTGTCAGTTGCTCAAGCAGCACGACCATGGCAGCCGGTGGGCCGGTTGCCATAGGTAAACAGGAACGCCTGGTGCTTGTGCATGGGCCCAGTATGCCCCGGCGACGGTCGGTGTCCAAGCCGGTTCGGATGGTGAGACCCGGGGAGGGGCCGGGGGGAGGGGCGACGGCGGCGGCCGACGGCGGGGCCGGGTCACCTGCCCAGCTCGGTAGAATCGGGAGCACAAGCCCCCCGCCCGACCGCCGGAAGGCACCCCGTGTCATCAGCGACTCCCGCTGCCGCCGCCCCCGACACCGTCCTGGTCGTCGACTTCGGCGCGCAGTACGCCCAGCTCATCGCCCGTCGTGTCCGCGAGGCGCGGGTCTACAGCGAGATCGTGCCGAGCTCCATGCCGGTCGAGGAGATCCTCGCCAAGAACCCGGCGGCCATCATCCTCTCGGGCGGCCCCTCGTCGGTGTACGAGCCGGGCGCCCCGACCCTCGACCGCTCCCTGTTCGAGGCCGGCGTCCCCGTCTTCGGCATGTGCTACGGCTTCCAGCTGATGGCGCAGACCCTCGGCGGAACCGTCGACAACTCCGGCGCCCGTGAGTACGGTCGCACCGACCTCGTGGTCTCCAAGCCGTCCTCCACCCTCTTCGAGGGCACCCCGGCCGAGCAGGCCGTGTGGATGTCGCACGGCGACGCCTGCTCCGCCGCCCCCGAGGGCTTCACCGTCACCGGCTCCACGGACGTCGTCCCGGTCGCCGCCTTCGAGAACGACGAGAAGAAGCTCTACGGCGTCCAGTACCACCCCGAGGTGATGCACTCCACGCACGGGCAGCAGGTGCTGGAGCACTTCCTGTACCGGGGCGCGGGCCTGAGCCCCGACTGGACCACGGGCAACGTGATCGAGGAGCAGGTCGCCGCCATCCGCGAGCAGGTCGGCGACAAGCGGGCCATCTGCGGCCTGTCCGGCGGCGTGGACTCCGCGGTCGCCGCCGCCCTCGTCCAGAAGGCCATCGGCTCCCAGCTGACCTGCGTCTACGTCGACCACGGCCTGATGCGCAAGGGCGAGACCGAGCAGGTCGAGAAGGACTTCGTCGCCGCGACCGGCGTCCAGCTGAAGGTCGTGGACGCCGAGGAGCGGTTCCTCAAGGCGCTGGCCGGGGTCTCGGACCCCGAGGAGAAGCGGAAGATCATCGGCCGCGAGTTCATCCGGGTCTTCGAGCAGGCGCAGCTGGAGATCATGCGGGAGGACGGCCCCGAGGTCGCCTTCCTCGTGCAGGGCACCCTCTACCCCGACGTCGTCGAGTCCGGCGGCGGCACCGGCACCGCCAACATCAAGTCCCACCACAACGTGGGCGGCCTCCCCGACGACATCGAGTTCGAGCTGGTCGAGCCGCTGCGCCAGCTGTTCAAGGACGAGGTCCGGATGGTCGGCCAGGAGCTGGGCCTGCCGGACGAGATCGTCCAGCGCCAGCCGTTCCCGGGCCCCGGCCTCGGCATCCGGATCGTCGGCGAGGTCACCAAGGAGCGGCTCGACCTGCTGCGCGAGGCCGACGCCATCGCCCGCGAGGAGCTGACCGCGGCCGGCCTCGACCGCGACATCTGGCAGTGCCCCGTGGTGCTGCTCGCGGACGTCCGCTCCGTCGGCGTCCAGGGCGACGGCCGCACCTACGGCCACCCGATCGTCCTGCGGCCGGTCTCCTCCGAGGACGCCATGACCGCCGACTGGTCCCGGCTGCCGTACGACGTGCTCGGCAAGATCTCGACCCGGATCACCAACGAGGTCAAGGACGTCAACCGCGTCGTCCTCGACGTGACCTCGAAGCCGCCGGGCACGATCGAGTGGGAGTGACCCTAGAGCCCTGGAGGGCGCTCCCTACGTGCGCCTGATGGTGCGCACGGGCTGACCGGGCCGCCAGATCTCGACGACGAGGTACGTGTCGTCCTCGACGCGGGTCCGCACGACCTCCGTCAGCTCGGTACGGAAGAGGTGGAACGGCTCCGGCGGTTCCACCTCTTTCACGTATCCGGCCTTGGTCGCGGGGTCCTCGACCTCGACTGCCCGGCCGGCGATCCGCACGTCCCCGCCGCCCATGCCGGTGCCGTCCCCCGGGTTCGCCTGGAGCGCGAAGCGCGGATCGCGGCGCAGGTCGAGCGCCTTCAGCGAGTGCGGCATCATGCCGAGCCACAGCTCGCCGCCCAGGAAGCGCACCTCCAGGCCGGTGGTGCGGGGCGAGCCGTCCTTGCGGAGGGTGGCGAGGACGTGGTGCGTGTACGCGCCGAAGCGCGCCTGAACGGTGCCGGCCAGGGCGGGCTCGGCGGCGGCGAACCCGGCCCAGTTCACAGGGGTGCGTGACGTCATACGCCGAGTGTGAACGTGAAAACCGACACCCTCTGTCGCGTATTGGTCCCCGGATCTGTCCTCCCGGCCGCACCGCCGGTAACTTCCGGCCCGTAAGGCACATCTGGCGCCGAAGGACAGAGAACACATGCACGGGACGCCCGGGGCCACCGAGCCCCCGCCGCTGCCCACCGACCGGCTGCGGTTCGCGATGCCGCCCAGGCACGACTCGGTCGAGGACGAGCGCCGGCACCGCAAGGAACGGCTCGCCTGCGCGCTGCGCCTCTTCGGGCGGTCCGGGTTCGAGGACGGGGTCTCCGGGCACATCACCGCCCGCGACCCCGAGTACACCGACTGCTTCTGGGTCAACCCGTTCGGCGTGCCCTTCGCCCACATCACGGTGAGCGACCTGGTGCTGGCCAACTCCGAGGGCCAGGTCGTGCAGGGCGGCCACCATGTGAACCAGGCGGCGTTCACCGTGCACTCCCAGGTCCACGCGGCCCGCCCGGACGTCGTCGCGGTCGCCCACTGCCACTCGGTGCACGGGCGCGCGCTGTCGGCCCTCGGCGAGCTGCTCGAACCGATCACCCAGGAGAGCTGCGCCTTCTACGAGGACCACGCCCTGTACGACTCCTACTCGGGCGTCGCCGTCGACGCCGAGGAGGGGCGGCGCATCGCGGGCGTGCTCGGCTCCGGCAAGGCGCTCGTGCTGCGCAACCACGGGCTGCTCACGGTCGGCGACTCGGTGGACGCGGCGGCCTGGTGGTTCCTGTCGCTGGAGCGGTCCTGCCAGGTGCAGCTGCTGGCGAAGGCGGCGGGGCGGCCGGTGCTGATCGACCACCGGCAGGCCGTGGCGACCCGGGAACAGCTCGGCGGCGACCTGGTGGCGTGGATCAACTACCAGCCCTTGTGGCAGGAGGTCACCCGCCGCGAACCGGACCTGTTCGACTGACCGTGCCCGGGGCGGCGCGAGGCGGCGCTGGGCGGGCGCGGGGGCGGGTCGGGGCCGCGTCAACACGGCGGTCCGCGCATCACCCCCGTTGAGCAGACGTAAGACGGAGCGGCGCGCGGACGCGGGCCGGGGTACGGCACAATTCGCTGTCGTTCCAAGGGACTTACCGGGTGCGGGAAGGCGGGCGTCGGGCGTGGCGGTGCAGGAGGCGAGACGCGGGAGCGGCTCGGACAGGGACGCGTACGGGGCGGCCCACGGCGGTGGCTGCACCTGCGGGGACTGCCCGCACGGTGCCCGGGAGGGGCACCGCAGGGCGGTGGCCGCGTTCCTGCTGCGGCGGGACGAGTTCGCGGCCGGGCAGGGGCTGCCGGCCGCGGTGGCCCACTCGGCCTCCGCCTCCCGCCAGTGGGTCTCGGAGGAGCTGACCCAGTCGGCGGAAGCCGTCGCCGAACGCGGCCGGGCCGAGGGCGACGCCTGGCTCGCGGCGCTGGGCCGGCGCACGACGGTCGTCGTGTGGGCCGCGGTCGTCCTGCTGCTGCTCGGGCAGGCGCTCACCGCGGTCGGTGCGGGCTGGTCGGCGGCGCGCACCGCCGGACTCGCGGCGGCGCTGGTGGTGGCCGGCGCGCTGACGGCCGCGTCGTGGTTCCACCGGGCCGGGGGCGGGGCGCTGGCGCCGGTCATCGGCGAGGACAACCGCCTGTCCACCTCCCGCGCGGTGGCGGCGGCCTGGGTCCTCTTCATCGCCTACGCCGTGCTGGTGCTCGCCGGGCAATTGGCCGTCGCCTCCGGACCCGACCGGCGGGACGCGCTGATCTCCGGTCTCGAACTCGGGCGCGGCACCGGCGCGGTGACCGTGCTCGCGGTGGTCTGCGGGATCGCGGTCCTGGTGCGGCGGGTGGTCGGACTGCGCGTCCTGGGGCAGCGGCTGCAAAAGGTACGGGCCGACCGGCCGCGCGCCCGCGACCTGCTGACGGACGACGCGGGCCGCGGGACCTTCGCCGACATCCAGTACGTCGTGATCAGCACCGTGGCCCTGGTGTTCGCGGCGGTACGGCTGGCCCGGCGCCCGGAGCAACTGCCCGACCTGCCCTGGGGACTGGCGGTGGTGGTGCTGGTCTCCGCGGCGACCTACGTGGCCGGGAAGTACGCCGAGGGTGGCCGGCCGGTGATCCTCTCCGTGGTCCGGGCGCGGGAGGCCGGTGACCTGGACGGGCCCATCCGCACGGGCGACGACATCGAGATCCGCGGCGCGGGCTTCGTGCCGCCGGGCGCTCAACGGGCCGACCGGCTGTCCCGGATGGTCGTCCGCATCGGCGCGGTCAACGTCCACGTGCCGCTGGTCCCGGTGACGGGCGGCTTCAGCAACCCCGCGGACGACCTGCTGACGGTCCCGGTCCCGGCGGACGTGGAACCGGGCCGGGTGGACGTCCAGGTGGTCACGGGCGCGGGTGCGGAGACCAACCGGTACGCGATCGACGTGACGGACTGACCCCGCACGTGTGCCCTCGCTCGGCGGCCCGCCGGAACCGGCGGCGGGAAACCGGTTGCCGAGGATTGAGCGGGGCCCCGGTTTCGTACGTATGGTCTGTGGGGGGTCCGGGCGTGCGCGGCGAGAGGCGGCTGGCAGTGATGACTCACGGTATGCGGACGGATGTCCACCTCTCACCCGGGGGCGGGAGGGACTGGCGGGACAACGCCGCCCGCTACGCCCTCCTTCCGCTGCGCGTCTTCCTCGGTGTCACGTTCCTCTACGCCGGTCTGGACAAGCTCACCGACAGCGCCTTCATGAAGGACGCGGGCGCCGGTTCCATCGGCGACATGATGCGTACCGTCCGCGACTCCTCGGCTGTCCCCGCGCTGGTCGACCTCGCCCTGAAGAACCCGCCCGGATTCGGCTACGCCATCGCCCTGGGCGAGCTGGCCGTCGGCATCGGCACCCTGCTCGGGCTGCTCGCCCGCCTGGCGGCGCTGGGCGGTGCGCTGATCTCGCTCAGCCTGTGGCTGACCGTCAGCTGGGCCTCCGATCCCTACTACTACGGCAACGACCTCGCCTACCTCATGGCCTGGCTCCCCCTCGTCCTCGCGGGCGCCCCGCTGCTGTCGCTGGACGCCGTACTGCGCTCCCGGCGCAGGCGACGGACGGGCGGGTACCGGTAGGGGCGGCCTCGCGGCCTCGCGGCCTCGCGGTGTCGTCGGTGTCGTCGGTGTCGCGGCGCCGTCAGCGGGGAAGGTCCGCCCGGGGTGCGTCGGGCGGCGCCGCGCGACGCTCTCCGCGGCGCCGGTGCACGGACCGGGCCACCAGCCCTACCGCGCCCGCGAGGCAGAGCCCGCCCACGACGACCGGGATCACCACGAACCACGGCGTCTCCCAGAGGCCGCCCGCGTCACCGGCGTAGATGACACCGGCCAGCATCAGGAAGAGGCCGGCCACCAGCCGCCCCGGCTGGAACCTATGACGCAGCACGGGACACCTCCGCCTGACCGACGCCGACCTGGAGGTCGAGGTCGAGCGTGCCGGCGTCCTCGCCGCCCCCGGTGGGGGAGAGGGTGATCTCCTTGTGCTTGCCGGGTGCCACGTCCACGTCCTTCTCGTCGTCGCCGGGCAGCTGGATGTCGCCCACGCCCACCTCGACGCTCAGCCGCACGGTCACGTCCTGCGGCACGACCACCCGTATTCGGCCCATGCCCACGTCGGCCCGGGTGGTCACCGTCTGCCCCTCGGCCAGGTCGAGGCGGGAGAGGTCGAGGGTGCCGCTGCCCGCGCCGATGTCGTACTGGCCGCGCACGTCGGCCGCCACCACCGGTTTCCAGGTGGTCCGGACCCATTCGGTCCCGACGTTCTCCGGAACGGCGGCCGACCCGGCCAGCAGGCCCGCCGTGACGACGGCCAGGAAGACCGAACCGGCTCCCGTGCGCCCGACGAAGGCGCTGACCGCGATACCGAGGCCGAAGACCGCCAGCGCGCACGCCAGGCCGGTCTGCAAACTGGTGCCCAGCGGGTGGTCGTCCCAGGTCAGCCGGGTCCCGAGGAAGCCGGCCAGCAGGGCGAGCAGGAACACCCAGCCGCCGATGCCGCGGGGGCCGCGCGGCTGCGGGGACCAGGGGCCCCGGTCGCCCGCCGGACCGCGGTCGCGCCGCCCCGGGACCCCGCGGCCGATGTTGACGGCCGCCGCGATGTCCCGGTCCGCGGAGTCCGGCGGCCCCCACATGTAGCCCGTCCCGCCGTCGTGGGTGCCGTCCTTGACGATGGGCTCGCGCCACCAGGAGGGCCAGGTGTACATGATCGGCGGCGCCTGGGCCTCCGGCGGGGCGTCCGCGACGGCCTGCGCCGAGAGCGGGTCGGGTTCGGGGGCCCTGCGGTGCCGCGACCAGTACCCGGCGCCCGCGAGGAGCAGGGAGAGGACGACGGCGAAGGTCAGCACGCCGCCGTTGCGCAGCATGGTGAGGAAGATCCCGCAGCCGACCAGGGCGAAGAGCACGGCCGTCAGCGCATGGCCGTCGACCCGGCCGGTCAGCAGCTTGCGCACCTCGTTCTCCTCCTCGTCGTCGTAGGGGACGAAGAGCCAGGCGAAGCCGTAGAAGAGGAGACCGATGCCGCCGGTCGCGGAGAGCACCGCGAGGGTGATCCGGAAGATCACCGGGTCCAGGTCGCACTGCCGGCCGAGGCCGGCGCACACACCGGCGAGCACCTTGTGCCGCCGGTCGCGCCGGAACCGGTGCGGCGGCCCGGGGGCGTCCGCACCGGCGTCCGCGGCGGGCGCGGCGTCGTGCGCCCCGGCGCCCCGTGGGGGGCGCGGGCCGGAGCCGGGTCCCGGACCCGTCGCGGCGCGCTCGTGATCTGTCATGGGTCCATGGTGACGGGCGCGGCGCCGTGACGGCAGCCGGTTCGACCCTGGTCGGACCCTGATATCGGCCCTGACTCCGTGCCCGGGCCGTGTTCGAGGCACGCGCGGCCCGAAGATCAGGGGTGATTGGGGGAACGACCCTGATGCTCCGGCTCGGGCACCCGTGTGACCATCTGTGTCATGCCGGAAGCCGCAGCAGCACCCGTCGTCGAACCGCGGCCGCCGCGCAAGCTCTACCGGAGCAGCGACGGACGCTGGCTCGGTGGGGTGGCGCGGGGGCTCGCCGGGCATCTCGGGCTGCCCGTCATCTGGGTGCGGTTCGCCTTCGTCGGCCTGTTCATGGCCGACGGCCTGGGCGCGCTGCTGTACGCGGCCTTCTGGTTCTTCGTGCCGCTGGGCGTCGGGGGAGTGGAGGCGCAGAAGCCGCCGCCGTCGCTCGTCACCTCCGAGGCCGGGCCGGACGGCCGCCGCAGACTCGTGGCCCGCAAGCCGGACAAGGGGCAGCTGGTCGCCCTGCTCCTCATGGTCGTCGTGGCCCTGGTCTTCGTGGGCAACGTCGACCTCGGCGGCGGCGCCAGGGTCTACCTGTGGCCGACCGTGCTCGTCGGCGCCGGTGTCGCCCTCGTCTGGCGTCAGGCGGACAACGCGCGCCGGGCCCGCTGGGCCGAGGTGGGACGCCACCGCCGTACGGTCACGCTGCTGCGCTCGGTGGCCGGCGTCCTGCTGGTGACGGCCGGGGTCACCGGAATCTTCGTCCTCCAGGGGTCCGCGGCCCACCTCGGCTCCGTCCTCCAGGCCGCCCTCGCCGTCCTCGTCGGCATCACCCTCCTCGCCGGCCCCTACCTGGTGCGGATGACGCAGGACCTGTCCGAGGAGCGGCTGATGCGCATCCGCGCGCAGGAGCGCGCCGAGGTCGCCGCCCACGTCCACGACTCGGTGCTGCACACCCTGACCCTGATCCAGCGCAACGCGGAGAACGCGGGCGAGGTGCGCCGCCTGGCCCGGGCCCAGGAGCGTGACCTGCGCTCCTGGCTCTACAAACCGGAGGGCAACGGCAAGGACGAGGACGACGAGCCCACCACCCTCGCCGAGGCCGTGAAGCGCAACGCGGCGGAGGTCGAGGACAAGCACGGCGTCCCCCTCGAGGTGGTCGTCGTCGGCGACTGCCCCCTCGACGAGCGCGTCAGCGCGCAGATGCAGGCCGCGCGCGAAGCGATGGTGAACGCGGCCAAGTACGGTGGCGAGGGCGGCGCCGTACAGGTCTACGCCGAAGTCGAGGGCAGGATGGTCTTCGTGTCCGTCCGGGACCGCGGCCCCGGCTTCGACCTCGACTCGATACCCGCCGACCGCATGGGCGTCAGAGAATCGATCATCGGCCGCATGGAGCGCAACGGGGGCACTGCGCGGCTGCGCGCGGTGCCGGACGGCGGCACGGAGGTCGAACTGGAAATGGAGAGGGCGGAGAAGACGTCATGAGCGACCCGACCGAGGGGAACGGAACGGCGGGAGCGGGCGAGGCGGCCGAGCCCGCACAGCCGGCGAGTGGTGGCGCGGGGGAGCGCCGCGTGCGCGTGGTGCTCGTCGACGACCACCGGATGTTCCGCACCGGCGTGCAGGCCGAGATCGGCCAGACCGCCGAGACCGGGGTCGAGGTCGTCGGTGAGGCCGCCGACGTCGACCAGGCCGTCACGGTGATCACCGCGACCCGCCCCGAGGTCGTGCTCCTCGACGTCCACCTCCCCGGCGGCGGCGGGGTCGAGGTGCTGCGCCGCTGCGCCCCCCTGATGAGCGACGCCGAGCGGCCCGTGCGCTTCCTCGCCCTGTCCGTCTCGGACGCGGCGGAGGACGTGATCGGCGTGATCCGCGGCGGCGCCCGTGGCTATGTCACCAAGACCATCACCGGCACCGACCTGGTCGACTCCGTCTTCCGCGTCCAGGAGGGGGACGCCGTGTTCTCCCCGCGCCTGGCCGGCTTCGTCCTCGACGCGTTCGCCTCCACGGACGCGCCGCCGGTCGACGAGGACCTGGACCGGCTCACCCAGCGCGAGCGCGAGGTACTGCGCCTGATCGCCCGCGGCTACGCGTACAAGGAGATCGCCAAGCAGCTGTACATCTCGGTCAAGACGGTCGAGTCCCACGTCTCGGCGGTCCTGCGCAAGCTCCAGCTGTCCAACCGGCACGAGCTGACCCGCTGGGCGACCGCGCGGCGGCTGGTCTGACGGCTTTGCACGGGGCGGCGTGTGCGCCTCACACCACCCGCGTCGCCCCGGCGAACGGCATCTCGTCGACCGGGGCGACCCGCACCGGAGCCGACGGGTTCGGGGCGTGGATCATACGCCCGTTGCCGACGTAGATGCCGACGTGGCTGATGCCCGAGTAGAAGAAGACCAGGTCACCGGGGAGGAGTTCGGACCGCCCGACGCGGCGGCCCGCGCCGATCTGGGCGTAGGTCGTGCGGGGCAGGGAGACGCCGGCCGCGCGGTAGGCGGCCTGGGTGAGGCCCGAGCAGTCGAAGGCGTTCGGGCCGGTCGCGCCCCACACGTAGGGGCTGCCGAGCTTCTGGTAGGCGTAGGCCACGGCCGCCGCGGCGCGGGAGTCGGGGGCCTTCGCGGCGGCGGACAGGCCCTCCCGGGAGCCGGCGGAAGCGGCGCGGGAGGCGCGATCGCCCGTTCCGTCGCCGACGCGGGCGCGTTCCTCGGCGGTCAGCCGGGACAGCAGGCGGCGGGCCGACTCCAGCGTGCCGGTGACGGTCTCGCGGTGACGTTTCAGCTCGGCCCGGCGCGCCTTCAGCGAGGAGACCTCGACGCGGGCGGCCCCGCGCAGCCGCTCGATCTCCCGCAGTTCCTTGCGTACGCGGCCCACCTCGGCCGTCTGCCGGCTGCCCGCCCGCTCGACGAACGCGGCGCCGTCGAGATACCGGTCCGGGTCGGACGAGAGCGCCAGTTGCAGCGCCGGGTCCAGGCCGCCGCTGCGGTACTGCGCCGCCGCGACCGAACCCAGCGCCTCCCGCGCCGAGTTCAGCCGGTCCTCCTTGCGGGCGGCCTCGTCCCGCAGCTCCTCCAGGCGCCGTTCGGCGGCGTCCGCCTTCTCCTTCGCGCCGTTGTACTTCTCCGTGGCCACCTCGGCCTCCTGGTAGAGCTTGTCCACCTTGGCCCTGACCTGCGCCGCCGTCGGCTGCGGATCGGCGTGTCCGGTCCCGCCCAGGCCCGTGGCGGTGGCCGCGCCCGCGAGGGTGATCGTGGCCGCCGTACGTGCTCTGCCGCCGCCCGTCGCGCGCTGTCGCGGCCTGCGGTGCGTTCCCACCTGCGATCCACGTCCTTCCGTACGACTCGACTCCGGCCCGTGCCGGGTCGGCGCCGGTCCGCTCCGGCCGCCTGGGCCAGGACGCTAGGCGGGTCGGTAACGGTCCGGTGACGGGATGCACGGAAGTGGCGGCAGCGGATCGTGCGGCGACCGTATGTGACCGCAACCAGCTCCAGGGCCCGTCGCCTTCACGCAGGGTGATGACCGATATGCCGGATCGGAGGCGGATGGGGAACGTGAGCTGTTATGGAGCGCCGGGGCGGGCCGGTGTCCGGGCGCGCCCACGCCCTCATTAGGCTCCGGCCTCATGGACGTACTCATCCACCTCTTCGTCGGCCTGCACATCATCGGTATCGCCGCGCTCCTGGGCGGCTTCCTGACCCAGATGAAGGCGATGGGCCGGGGCGCGGCCCGGTTCACCCCCGCGATGCTGCACGGCGCGCTGACGATGCTGGTCACCGGCGCCGTCCTGGTCGGCCTCAACCAGGCCCAGGACTACGCCGTCGACAACGTCAAGATCGGCGTGAAGCTCGCCGTGCTGATCGTGATCCTCGGCCTGGTCTACGTGAAGCGCGACGACGAGAAGGTGGACAAGCCGCTGTTCGGCCTGGTCGGCGCGCTGACCCTGGTGAACATCTTCATCGCGGTGCTGTGGACCTGACCGCCGCCCCGGAGTCCGCTGCCGCGGACCGCAGCCCGGCCCGGGCCCGGACGACCGCCCCCGCCGCGACCGCCAGCCACCCGGCCACCGCGATCCACAGCAGCGCCCGGCCGGGCACGTCCAGCCACGGGACGTCGACGGCCACGGCCACGGACAGCGTCGCCGCCGCCGTCATGCCGAGCGGGAAGACGGTCGACCAGCGGCGCACGTCGTAGCGGAGGCGGGGCCAGGCGATCTCGGCGGCCAGCAGCACGGCGTACCAGGCCAGGTCGAGCGTGAGCAGGAAGACGGTCACGTCGTGCAGGACGGCCTGGTCGTCCGCGTTCCACAGGTACATGCCGGTCCCGGCCGCCGCGAGCAGCTTGGCGCCGGCGAGGGCCGAGATGGCGAGCGCGCCGCCCGCCACCCAGTGGTCCCCCGAGCCACGGGCCACCTGCCGCAGGTCGAAGCGGAACAGCGCGATCAGGTAGAGCACGATCCCCAGCCAGAACGGCACCAGCGCCGCGTGCGCGAGCCAGGGCGTCGAGGTGGCCGCGGCCAGCGTGGCGGCGAGCACGGCGAGCCCCTCCGTGGCCACGCAGCTCAGGAAGACCGCCCCGGGCATCCGCCGCCCCCAGCGCTGCACCACCAGGTACAGCAGCCACGGCCACAGCACGACCGCCAGCGCCAGCAGCACCGCCGCCAGGAGCGACCAGCCGAGCAGCGAGAAACGGGTGCCGAGCACGGTCGTCGCGGCGACGGCGGTGAGCGCCCCCGGCGTCCCGGCCCGCCGTACCCACTGCGCCCGGTCGGCGAGCAGCAGGTAGACGAAGTTCGCGGCCAGTATCAGCCAGGCGGTGCAGGCCAGGACCAGAGCGGTCCGGGACAGGACCTCGCGGCCGGTCAGATGCAGGGCGACCGACACGATGCCGGTCGCCATCACCGCGGCCCCGGCCGCCGGTGGACGCTGCGCCCACCAGGTGCGCAGCGCGGAGGGATGGGTGGCCGATGACATGCGCCCGATGCTAGAGACCCCCGAGGATCAGGCCGGGCGCACCACGCTGTGGATCGACGACTCTCCGTCGTAGAAGATCGACTCCTCGCGGACGTACGCGCCCGGCTTCGGGGCGTGGATCATCATGCCGTCGCCGATGTACAGGCCGACGTGGCTGAGGTCGTCGTAGAAGAAGACCAGGTCACCGGGTTGCGCCTGGGAGACCGAGACGGTCGTGCCAGCGTTGACCTGGTCGTAGGTGACGCGGGGCAGGCTCACGCCCGCGGCCCTCCAGGCGGCCTGGGTGAGGCCCGAGCAGTCGTAGGAGCCGGGGCCCGTGGCGCCCCAGACGTACGGCTTGCCGATCTGGGCGCGGGCGAAGGCGATCGCCTTCTCCGCCTTGGTGCCGTTGGAGGTGTCCGGCGTCGACGAGCCCGACGACCCCGACGAACCGGTACCGCCGGTTCCGGCGCCGCTCTCCTGCTGCTGGGCGGCCTCCTCCCGCCGCTCGCGCTCGGCCGCCTCCCGCGCCGTCTGCTGCTTCGCCAGCTCGGCGGCCTTGCGGGCGGCCTCCTGCTGCTTCTTCTTCTCGATCGCCGCGAGCCGGGCCTTCTCCTCGGCGGTCAGCTCCGACAGCAGCTCCCGCGCGGTGGCCAGCTTCTTCTGGACGGTCGACTTGGCCGTCTTGAGGTCGGTCTGCGCGTCGGTGAGCGTCTCGAGGCTCTCGGTGGCCTCCCGGCGCTTCTTCATCGTCTCGGACTGCTGGGTGACGTAGTCGTCGACGGCGCTCTTCTGCCGGCCGGTGAGCCGGTTCATCAGCTGGTTCTGGTCGAAGTAGTCCTGCGGCGAGTCCGCGAGCAGCAGGGTCGCGGTCTCCGGGACCGAGGCGCCCGTGCGGTACTGGGCGGAGGCGAAGGAGCCCAGCTCCTCGCGCGCGTCGTTGAGGTTCTGGGTGCGCCGGGCGACGTCGTCGAGGAGGGTGTCGACCTTCTTGCGCTGCTTGGAGGTCTTCTCCTTGGCCGCGTTGTACTTCTCGGTCGCCGACCCGGCCTGGCGGTAGAGGTCGTCGACCTTCTTCTCGACCTCTTCGAGGGTCGGCCGGTCGTCCGACGGCGTGGCGTTCGCCGTCTGGGACAGCAGGGCGACGGAGGTGAGGGCCGCGGTGGCGAGGGCCGGGGTCCGTATGCCCGCGACGCGGGTGCCGGTGGGACGCGACTTGCGGTGCGACGCCAAGGAGGCGACTCCTTCCAGTGCTCCGCCTACCGGGTTAGCTGTCGGGTTCGGGCGGTGGTTCGGAAGGGTTGCCCTACGGCGGGTCCGTCCCTCATGGAGGGCGGTGCGGCCGATTCACCCCAAAGTCTCGGTTGGGTCCCCGGCTCCGGCTGCCGTGCGGGCAGGCCGGACTCGGCGGAGGCCGCGCGGCCCGGCGAGGTTCGCCGGAGGGGGTCGAGCGGCCTGCCCGCACCGTAGCCAACTCGTGTGGCCGCTGTGAAGGTTGGTGGGTGATATGCCCGATACATTTTCGTGACCTTCCGCGCGGGCGCCTTTGCGCAGGTGGCGGGCGTCACTCTTCGTGTCGCGGCCGGTCGCGGGGCGTGCCCGGCCCAGGAGTGCCGGGGCATTTTCCGGGGTGGCACCGGGTTGTCGGTGGGGCGCCCTAGACTCGGAGAGCGATGAGCAGCCTCTTTGACGACAGCTTCCTGGCGAGCCTCCAGACCCCCCGGGGTCACGAGGAGGAACCCCCGCCGCCGCCCGAGGACGATCACGGACCGGAGCAGGTCCCGCACGATCTGTTCGGCGGGAAGTTCGACGCGCCCCCGGACCGGGACACCCACTACCGGGACGGCGCCCCGCGCCCCGCCCTGGACGCCGCCGCGCTCCTGGAGGGGCTGAACGACAACCAGCGCGCCGCCGTCGTCCACTCCGGCTCCCCGCTGCTCATCGTGGCCGGTGCCGGCTCCGGCAAGACCCGCGTGCTCACCCACCGCATCGCCCACCTGCTGGCCGAGCGGAACGTCCACCCCGGCCAGATCCTCGCGATCACCTTCACCAACAAGGCCGCGGGCGAGATGAAGGAGCGCGTGGAGCAGCTCGTCGGCCCGCGCGCCCACGCGATGTGGGTGATGACCTTCCACAGCGCGTGCGTCCGCATCCTGCGCCGCGAGTCGAAGAAGCTCGGCTTCACCTCGTCGTTCTCGATCTACGACGCCGCCGACTCCAAGCGGCTCATGGCGCTGGTCTGCCGCGACCTCGACCTGGACCCGAAGCGTTTCCCGCCGAAGTCGTTCAGCGCGAAGATCAGCAACCTGAAGAACGAGCTGATCGACGAGGAGGACTTCGCCGCCCAGGCCGCCGACGGCTTCGAGAAGACCCTCGCCCAGGCGTACGCCATGTACCAGTCGCGGCTGCGCGAGGCCAACGCCCTCGATTTCGACGACCTGATCATGACCACGGTCAATCTGCTGCGCGCCTTCCCGGACGTCGCCGAGCACTACCGCCGCCGCTTCCGGCACGTCCTGGTCGACGAGTACCAGGACACCAACCACGCCCAGTACGCCCTGGTGCGCGAGCTGGTCGGCGTGCCCTCGGAGCACCCCGTCGACGTGCCGCCGGAGGCCGAGGTGCCGCCCGCCGAGCTGTGCGTGGTGGGCGACGCCGACCAGTCGATCTACGCCTTCCGCGGCGCCACCATCCGCAACATCCTCCAGTTCGAGGAGGACTACCCGGACGCGACGACGATCCTCCTGGAGCAGAACTACCGCTCCACCCAGACCATCCTCAGCGCCGCCAACGCGGTCATCGAGCGCAACGAGTCCCGCCGCCCCAAGAACCTGTGGACCAACCAGGGCAGCGGCGCCCGGATCACCGGGTACGTCGCCGACACCGAGCACGACGAGGCGCAGTTCGTCGCCGACGAGATAGACCGCCTCACCGACGCGGGCGAGGCCAAGGCCGGGGACGTCGCCGTCTTCTACCGGACCAACGCCCAGTCCCGTGTCTTCGAAGAGGTCTTCATCCGCACCGGCCTGCCCTACAAGGTCGTCGGCGGCGTCCGCTTCTACGAGCGCAAGGAGGTCCGGGACGTCCTGGCCTACCTGCGCGTCCTGGCCAACCCGGAGGACTCGGTGCCGCTGCGCCGCATCCTCAACGTCCCCAAGCGCGGCATCGGCGACCGCGCGGAGGCGATGATCGACGCCCTCGCCCAGCGCGAGAAGATCAGCTTCCCGCAGGCGCTGCGGCGCGTCGACGAGGCGTACGGCATGGCCGCGCGCTCCTCGAACGCCGTCAAGCGGTTCAACACCCTCATGGAGGACCTGCGCACCATCGTCGAGTCCGGCGCCGGACCGGCGACCGTCCTGGAGGCGATCCTCGAACGCACCGGGTACCTGGCCGAGTTGCAGGCCTCCACCGACCCGCAGGACGAGACCCGCATCGAGAACCTCCAGGAACTCGCGGCCGTCGCGCTGGAGTTCGAGCAGGAGCGGGCCGAGGGGGAGGAGGCCGGGACGCTGGCCGACTTCCTGGAGAAGGTGGCGCTCGTCGCCGACTCCGACCAGATCCCCGACGAGGAGGACGGCGACGGCGTCGTCACCCTGATGACCCTGCACACCGCCAAGGGTCTGGAGTTCCCGGTCGTCTTCCTCACCGGCATGGAGGACGGCGTGTTCCCGCACCTGCGCGCCCTCGGCCAGGCCAAGGAGCTGGAGGAGGAGCGGCGCCTCGCCTACGTCGGCATCACGCGCGCCCGCGAGCGCCTCTACCTGACCCGGTCGACGCTGCGCAGCGCCTGGGGCCAGCCGTCGTACAACCCGCCCTCGCGGTTCCTGGAGGAGATCCCCGCTCCCCACCTGGAGTGGAAGCGGACCGGGGCGAACGGCCCCGCGTCCTCGGTGCCGGTCTCGGGTGTGGCGGCGTCGCTGTCGTCGTCGCGTTCCCGCTCGTCGGCGTCCGGCGCGTCCGGTTTCGCCACCCGCAGGTCGGCCGGCGCCGAGCAGCCGACGGTGTCGCTGGCGGTCGGCGACCGCGTCACGCACGACCAGTTCGGCCTCGGCACGGTGGTCGGGGTCAAGGGCACCGGGTCCAACGCGGAGGCGACGATCGACTTCGGGGACACCAAGCCGAAGCGGCTGCTGCTGCGGTACGCGCCGGTGGAGAAGCTCTGAGGGTGTGAGGCGGGGCGGTGCGGTGAGGGTCCGGGTGTTCGCCCGGGCCGACCGCGGCCGCCCGGCCGGTCCGCCGAGACGTTACGGCGTCAGGTCGGGTTGATGCCGTGGCTGCGCAGCCACGGCAGCGGGTCGATCGACGAGCCGCCCGCGGGGCGCACCTCGAAGTGCAGGTGCGGACCGGTCGAGTTGCCCGAGTTGCCGGAGAACGCGATCGCGTCGCCCGCCTTCACGGTCGAGCCGGAGGGGACCTGATAGCTGGAGAGGTGGCAGTACCACGTCTCCGTGCCGTCCTTCGCGGTCACGATCATCATGTTGCCGTACGCGCTGTTGTACTGCGTCCGCACGGTGCCGTCGGTCGCCGCCATCACCTTCGTCCCGTACGACACGGGGAAGTCGATGCCGGTGTGGACGGACATCCAGTTGATGCCGGCCTGCCCGTAGTAGGCGCTGAGGCCGTGCTGCTCCACCGGGAGCGCGAACTTGGGGCGCAGCCGCTCCTTGCGGGCCGCTTCCTCCGCCGCCCGCCTCTTCTCGGCGGCCTGCTCGGCCTTGAGGTCGATGCGCTCCTGCGTCCGGCTGGCCCGGTCGGCGAAGTCGTCGGCCCCGGCGGCCAGGCTCGTGAGCTGGGTGTCCAGCTTGTTGTTGGCGGCGGCCGGTTTCACCGGTGCGGCCTCCGCGTTGCCCGGGTCCGGTGCCGATGTCGCGGCGTCCGCGCTCTCGTCACCGGTCAGGCTGCCGACGGAGGCGGCCGCGATACCGGCGACGCTCATCACGCAGGCCGACGGCACGGCGATGGTCAGCAGCGCGGAGCGCTTGGCGGGCTGGCGGCGGCGGGAACGCGCCCCGGCGCGGGAACCGGCACGCGAGCCGGTGCGGGCGGCCGGGACCCGCGCGGCGGGCGTGACCTCTTCCTGGTCGTCCAGCAGGGCGGTCACGGTGGGGAGTTCACCGGTGGCGGCCAACTCGCCGTCGTACGGGGAGGCTTCGGTGCTCTCGGCGCTCTCGGTGACGGGCGTGACGTCCGGCGTGGCGTCGTCCGGAGCGGGGTGCTCGGCCGTTCGGGCCGGGTCCTCGACCGTGCCGGTGGCCGCGGGGTCCGGGTTCCACTGCGTGGCGTCGTAGGAGCCGGTGTCCGCGAGGCCGCCCGGGAACGCGCCGGTGTAGAAGGTGCCGGTCGCGAAGGCGCTCGTCTCGTAGGCGCCCGTGTCGAACGCCCCGGTGTCGAAGGTGCCGGTGTCGGCGGTGCCGGTTTCGAAGGTCTGCGTGCCCCAGGCCCACTGCTGGGTCGCGTCGGCGGGAGCGCCGGACTGGTCCGGAAGGCTCCAGTCGCCGGTGTCCCACTGCCCGGTGCCCTCGACGCCCGTGGTCTGCGGCGGTACCGAGCCCTGTTGCGGGTATCCGGCCGTCCACGCCGTCGTGTCGTAGGCGCCGGTGTCGTAGGCGGCGTGCTGCTGGGCCGCGTACGCGTCGTAGTGCGGGGTCTGCTCGCCGCCGGTGGGCCACTGGGCGGTGTCGTAGGAACCCGTCGCCTCGTGGGTGCCGGTGTAGTGGCCCGGCATGCTGCCGAAGAGGGGGTCCGCGTCGAAGGCCGAGGTGTCGGCGGTGCCGGTGGAAAAACCGGTGGAGGTGTAGCCGCCGAACGTGGTGAGGTCGCCGTACTGGGCCTCCCCGGTGCCGTACGACGCGTACTGCGCCGACGCGGCGTCGGAAGCCGGAGCCGGGGGGGTGGTTGTCCCCGACGGGTGACGGTCGTTCACCAACTTCTCTTTCGCCTCGACAACAGGGGCTGCCAGAGCAGTGCGGCGACTGTACCCGGCGGTATACGGGCACGACAATCTTCCCCAGGTTTCGCGAGCGAAGGAAACGGGCAATCGGCCGTGTTTTGGGGGACGGTGGGCACGAGTTTGGCTTTGTGTTCGAAAATTGTTCGAGTCCGAACGGGTTGCTCCGCTCTCAGGCCACGGTCAGCCCGCCGGAACGTTTGCCCGTTTCCTTACCCGTTTCCACACCTGCTGCCGGTCCCGCGGTGTCGAGTGCCTGCCGTATCCCCGTGGCCACGGTGGGGTGCACCGGCAGCGCGAGGTGGCCGATGCCGCTCACCCTCACGTTCTCCACGCTCAGGTCGGGGTGGTCGAGGCAGGCCGTCTCCAGTGGGTCCATCACGCGGTCCAGGTCGCTCCAGAAGCTGACGAACCGCGTACGGCAGCCGGGGGCCGGCCAGGTCAGCTCCTCGATCACCGCCGATCCGGGGCGCATCTGGCGCACGATCGGGTGCGCGTTCGCCAGCGGCACCACCTTGGTGCCGGCGTGTGGGGTGCCGAGCGTCACCAGGGTGCGGACGCGGAGGTCTCCGCCGAGGCGCTGCACGTAGTAGCGGGCGATCAGTCCGCCGAGGCTGTGCCCGACGACGTCGACCCGCTCACTGCCCGTCCGCTCGCAGATCTCCTCGACGTGCCGGCCGAGCAGCTCGGCCGCGGTGCGGATGTCGCAGGTCAGGGGGGAGTAGTTCAGCGACTCGATCTCGTGCCTGCCGTGCTGGGCCAGGCTGCGGCGCAGCAGCAGGAAGACCGAGCGGTTGTCGATGAAGCCGTGCAGCAGCACCACCGGGGGGCTGGCCGGGGCCGGGAGCCTGGGGGGCGGCGGGGACGGCTGCGGGTCCTGGGCGCCCACCGGCCGGAGGGCCTGGGCCGGGCGCCGCTCCTGGATGATCCCCGAGGGGTAGAGGAGGAGGTGCCCGGCGAGGATGGCGGCCTCCAGGGCGCTTGCCTTCAGGAGGGTCAGCGAGAGTCCGGTCAGTCGGCCCGGAAGACCTGCCAGGTCCGGCAGCCCTGGGACGGTGGGGAGCCCCGGAAGTCCGGGGAGTCCCGGAAGTCCGGGGAGTCCCGGAAGCCCGGGCAGCAGACGCTGGAAGAGCGGGAGAAGGGGCAGTGCTGCCGTGGTGACCTTCATGGGCCGACCTCCTGTCGGCACGCGCAGGGACGCCTCTGTCCCCCGTGTGCCCTCGTGGAGCGCCGTGACACCAGTGACTGGTGCTGTTTACGAGGTTTATGCCTACCCGTGTTCCGGCATGCCGTATCAGAGCCCTGTGGGCCGTATGCGGCCTGTGGTGTCGGTGAAACGGCGATGAGGTCCGCTGCCGACCTGCGCTGCCCCTCGCTGCGGCTCTCCGTGCGCGTGTTGCCGCCGCACCCGGAATGGTGCGCGGCGAACGTGTCCCACCGTGTGATTTCCCCCTCTGTATCCACCGCGAAACTGCCGGTTGCGGGATGCTGGCGATAACGTGCGTTCACTTCCCCCGGACACTGTGGTGCGGGGTTCCACGCCGCGAGGACGTGAAGTGTGCGGTACTTGTCGGTACGGATGGATGTAGTCGCTTCATGGAGGCAGTGATGGGTGTGGCAGCCGGTCCGATCCGCGTGGTGGTGGCCAAGCCGGGGCTCGACGGCCACGATCGCGGGGCCAAGGTGATCGCGCGGGCCCTGCGCGACGCCGGTATGGAGGTCATCTACACCGGGCTCCACCAGACGCCCGAGCAGATCGTCGACACCGCGATCCAGGAGGACGCCGACGCGATCGGGCTGTCCATCCTCTCCGGTGCGCACAACACGCTCTTCGCCGCGGTGATCGAGCTGCTGCGGGAGCGGGACGCGGCGGACATCCTGGTCTTCGGTGGCGGGATCATCCCGGAGGCGGACATCGCCCCGCTGAAGGAGAAGGGCGTCGCGGAGATCTTCACGCCCGGCGCGACCACGGCGTCCATCGTGGACTGGGTCCGGGCGAACGTGCGGGAGCCCGCGGGCGCGTAGGTCTTGGCTGTCCGGCCTCGGCCTTGCCGCCTGGGCCGGCGAGCCGTTCCGTTGGCGCGGGTTCCGCCCCCCTGGCGTTCACCGGGACGCGCCCCGGTCTGCCGTGTGCGCGGGCCACGGGGCACGGGTCACGGGGGTGGTGCGCCTCATGACGGCCCCGCGCGGAGTTCCTCGGTCATCGCCGCGCGCAGACGCAGGGTCGTGACGAGCCGCTGGAACGCCTCCGCCCAGTACCACCCGGCCCCCGGCGACGCGTCCTCCGGCTCGTCCGGTATCGCCAGCAGGCCGTCGAGGCGGCTCGCCTCCGAGGGGTCGAGGCAGCGCTCGGCCAGGCCCATGACGCCGCTGAAGCTCCACGGGTAGCTCCCGGCGTCCCGGGCGATGTTGAGCGCGTCGACCACCGCACGGCCGAGCGGCGTGGCCCACGGCACCCCGCACATGCCGAGCAGCTGGAACGCCTCGGACAGCCCGTGCGTCGCGATGAACCCGGCGACCCACTCGGCGCGTTCACCGGCGCTCAGCGTGCCGAGCAGCTTGGCCCGCTCGGCCAGGGACACCGCGCCCGGACCCCCGGCCTCGGGCGCCGTGGGCGCGCCCAGCAGTGCCCTCGCCCACCCGCCGTCGCGCTGCCGTACCGCCGCCCGGCACCACGCGGCGTGCAGCTCGCTCTGCCAGCCGTCCGACACCGGCAGGGCGACGATCTCCTCGGCCGTACGACCCCCGAGCCGGGCCGGCCAGGTGGCCAGCGGCGCCGCCTCCACCAACTGGCCGAGCCACCACGAGCGTTCCCCCCGCCCGGCGGGCGGCTTGGCCACCACGCCGTCGCGCTCCATGCCCGAGTCGCACTCGTGGGGCGCCTCGACGGTGATCGCCGGTGGGGTGACGGTGCGGTCGAGGGACACGCAGGTCGCGGCCCGCGCCGCCATCCGCGCGGCCAGCGCCGAGTGCGGCAGCGCCGAGAGCAACTCGGCCGCCGTGGCCCGTACGTTGCGGCTGCGGTCGGCCAGCGCCTGCTCCAGGAACGGCTCGTCCGCCGCCTCCAGCCCCGTCCGCAGCGAGTCGAGGAACATCAGCCGGTCCTCGGCCCGCTCCGCCGCCCAGGTCGACGCCAGCAGCTCGCGTGCGCCGGCCGGGTCGCGGGCGCGCAGGGACGCCAGGAGAGCGACGCGTTCGGCGAACAGGCCCTCGTCCCAGAGCCTGCGCGCCCGCTCCGCGGCATCGGCATCCGGCGGTGCGGCCGCTCCGCCGGGTGTCGCGCGCAGGGCGAACCGCCAGTCCGGATTCAGCCGGGCCAGCCACCGGGCCCGGGGCCCCGCGAAGGTCAGCGCCGCCGGCCGCAGGTCCGTACGCCCCCGTGCCGCGTCCAGCAGCGCCGGGAGCGCCTGGGGCGGCGCCGCGAAACCGCGGGTGTTCGCCGCCGCCAGCCACTGGGGCAGCAGTTCCATCAGATCGGGCGCGCTGCCTCTGCGGCCACCGCCCGCCGCGCCGGGGCGGTCGGTGAGCAGCGTCGTGAGCCGACGGGCGGCCGCGTCCGGCAGCGGCGGGCGGGGGTCCTCGGGCGCGGGATCGGGGCGCCGGGCCGCGCGGGCCGGTCGCAGTCCTGCTCGGCGGCGCACGGTCTCCGCCGCCGCGGCGTCCAGCAACGCGGCCACGGCTCCGGGCCCGCGCTCGCCACCCGGGGGCGTACGCCGGTCCGTGCCCAGCAGCGCCGAGGTGACCAGCCCCTCCCAGACACCGGGCCCGGAAGCCGACGCGGGCGCGGACGGCGGCGGAGCCGAACCGGCGCCGGGTTCGGAGCCGGGTTCGGCCGGGGAGCCGGTGTCTGCCTGCGGGCCGGTGTCCGTCCGGGCGGCCGCGGGTGCGGCGGGCGGCCACGGCGCGGTGGTCGCAGTCGGTGCGGTCGTGGTCGTGGTCGTGGTCGTGGGAGTGGGTGTCCTGGTGATGTCGTTCCCCTCCGGTTCCGATCCCATGGGGCCGGTCAGCACAGTGGCACCGCCGCACCCGGTTCGCCCGGCCAGGCCGTCAGCGGTGTGAAGCCGCGGTGGCCGCACTCGCCGAAGACCGTGACGGGCGCACCGCCCGACAGCGCGACCAGCCGCCACAGGCCCGGTTGGTTCCCGGCGGTCCGGGCGAGCGGCAGCGCCGAGTCCCCGTCGGCGTCCGCCAGTTGCCAGCCGTCGCCGTCCGGTACGGGGACGACCCGCTCCAGGGCCACCGGCACCGAGTCAAGCCACGGGTCGTCGCGGAGCGCCTCGCCGTAGCGGACGGCCGCCCCCGCCGTCGTCACCCCCCTCGGGCGGGTCCGCGTGGGCGCGGGCGGTGCGAACCTCCGGCCGAGGGCCACCCGCCGCCGGCCCGCGTCCGGATAGGCGGAGACCTCCGCCTCCAGGGCCAGCCCCACCGGCAGCGCCAGCTCCGGTGACCGGCCCGCGGCGCCGTAAGAGAGGAGCAGCACCGTGCGGTCCGTCTCCGCGCCGTACAACCAGATCCGACGGGTCGTCAGCCGGGCGTCCGCGGTGTCGTACTGGGCGAGGACCAGCCAGTGGTCCCGCACCGGCGGGCCGTCCGCGGAGGCGGGCAGCCCCACTCGTGAACGGACCGTCGCCGCCAGGCCGTCCGGCAGCCGCTCGCGGTGCAACCAGCCCTGGTCGAGCAGATGGAGCAGAGCGCACTCCTCGAGCAGCCGCACCGGCCAGCCGGGACCCGACGAGGGTATGACGCCCAACTCCCGCACGCGCGAGGCCAGCCCGGGCGCCTGGGCGTCGACCATGCGGGCCGCAGTCTCCTCCCACAGGCCGGGTCCCGTCTGCTCGGCGCCGGCCAGACCGGCGCGCAGGAGGTCCGCGAGGCGCTGCTCCAGCTCCGTCGCGCCCGCGGTGATCCGCTCGGCCCGCCGCTCCGCCCGGCGCCGTGCCGCCTCGGGATCGGCGACCGCGGGCTGCGCACCCTCCGGCGCCTCCCCCTGCGGCCCCGCGCCCTCCCGCACCGCGCCCTCCCCGCCCGGCTCTCGCACAGCCCCACCCCGTCCCCTCGTCTCGTCACGACTCCCCACCCCGGACCCCCTGCCGAGCCATGCCATCGAAGGTAGGTCCCCCCACTGACAATGGCCCGAGCGAGAGCATTTCCGCAGGTCAGAGCGATTGTCAGTGGCGTGGTGCACCGTGGATGACAGATCGGACCGGCCTAGCTGGAGGGGGAAACGGCCATGCCCGCATTCGAGGAACGGACGTCCGGGGCGCAGGCGCCGCGGCAGGTGCTGCGGCCACACGCCGAGCACGCGTTCGCGGCCGAACTGGCGGCGCTGGCCGCGCTGGACGACCGTCCGCGTCCGGCCCGCTGGAAGCTGTCGCCGTGGGCCGTCGCCACCTACCTGCTCGGCGGCACCCTGCCCGACGGCACGGTGATCACCCCGAAGTACGTGGGCCCGCGCCGCATCGTCGAGGTCGCCGTCTCCACGCTCGCCACCGACCGCGCGCTGCTCCTGCTCGGCGTGCCCGGCACCGCCAAGACCTGGGTGTCCGAGCACCTCGCCGCGGCCGTCAGCGGCGACTCGACCCTGCTCGTGCAGGGGACGGCCGGCACCCCCGAGGAAGCGATCCGCTACGGGTGGAACTACGCGCAGCTCCTCGCCCACGGCCCCAGCCGGGACGCCCTGGTGCCCAGCCCGGTCATGCGGGCGATGACGGAGGGCAGGACCGTCCGGGTCGAGGAGCTGACCCGCATCCCGGCCGACGTGCAGGACACCCTGATCACGATCCTGTCGGAGAAGACGCTGCCGATACCGGAGCTCGGCCAGGAGACGCAGGCGGTGCGCGGCTTCAACCTGATCGCCACCGCCAACGACCGCGACCGCGGGGTCAACGACCTGTCCAGCGCCCTGCGCCGCCGCTTCAACTCGGTCGTACTGCCGCTGCCGGCGAGCGCCGAGGCCGAGGTCGACATCGTCACGCGCCGCGTCGACCAGATCGGCCGCTCCCTCGACCTGCCGTCGGCGCCCGACGGCGCCGACGAGATCCGACGGGTCGTCACCGTCTTCCGCGAGCTGCGGGACGGGCTGACGAGCGACGGTCGTACGAAGGTCAAGTCGCCCAGCGGCACGCTGTCCACGGCCGAGGCGATCTCCGTCGTCACCGGTGGACTCGCGCTGTCCGCCCACTTCGGCGACGGGGTGCTGCGGCCCGGCGACATCGCCGCGGGCGTCCTCGGCGCGGTCGTCCGCGACCCGGCCGCCGACCGCGTCGTCTGGCAGGAGTACCTGGAGACGGTCGTGCGCGAGCGGGACGGCTGGCAGGACTTCTACCGGGCCTGCCGGGAGGTGACCGCGTGAACTCCACGGGGATGCGGACGAGTCGAGAAGGGGCGGGTGCGGCGGTGACCGGGGCGACGGGGGATGACGGAGACTCGAGCTGGACCCGTCGGCGAGGGGGACGGTGTGACGGGCACTGACCGGGCCGGGGGCGGCCAAGCCGGCGGGCCGCGCGGGGCCGAGGAGCCCGGCGGCCGGCCGTTGCTGCTCGGCGTACGCCACCACGGGCCGGGGTCGGCCCGGGCGGTGCGGGCCGCGCTGGACGCGGTGCGGCCGGGGGTGGTGCTGGTCGAGGGCCCGCCGGAGGCCGACGCGCTGATCCCGCTGGCCGCCGACGAGGACATGCGGCCGCCGGTCGCGCTCCTCGCCCACGCCGTGGACGAGCCCGGCCGCTCGGCGTTCTGGCCGCTGGCCGAGTTCTCCCCGGAGTGGGTGGCCCTCCGCTGGGCCCTGGAACACGACGTCCCGGCCCGCTTCATCGACCTCCCGGCCACGCACACGCTGGCGTGGCGGGCGGCGGACGACCACACGGACGACGAAGCGGACGCCCACGTGACCGGCCGGGACCCGGGCGACCGGACCGGCTCCGCGGCCCCCGACGTCCGGGCCGATCCACTTGCCGCCCTCGCCGCGGCCGCCGGGCATGACGACCCCGAGCGCTGGTGGGAGGACGTGATCGAACACCGGGGCCCGGGGGAGGGGGACGTGCTCGCACCCTTCACGGCGCTGGAGGAGGCCATGACGGCGCTGCGCGGGACCGACGGCGGCGAGGACGACGGCGAGGCCGGTGGCGAGGGCGGCGAGTGGGGCGTCGCCGACGCGCGGGACCTCGTGCGGGAGGCGCACATGCGGCTCCAGGTGCGGGCGGCGCAGCGGGAGTTCGCGCAGGGGGTGGCCGTGGTCTGCGGGGCGTGGCACGTGCCCGCGCTGCGGCGCAGGGCGACCGTCGCCGCCGACCGTGCCCTGGTGAAGGGGCTGCCCAGGACCAAGGTGGAGATGACCTGGGTGCCCTGGACCCATCGCCGACTGTCCCGAGCGGGTGGTTACGGGGCGGGTATCGAGTCGCCGGGCTGGTACGGGCACCTGTTCGCCGCGGTCGACCGGCCCGTCGAGCGATGGCTGACCAAGGTGGCCGGACTGCTGCGGGAGGAGGACAGGATCGTCTCCCCGGCCCATGTCATCGAGGCGGCGCGGCTGGCCGAAACACTGGCGGTGATCCGTGGCCGCCCGCTGCCCGGGCTGAGCGAGACGACGGAGGCCGTGCGGGCGGTGATGTGCGACGGCTCGGACGTGCCGCTGGCGTTGGTGCACGACCGTCTGGTGGTCGGGGACGTACTGGGGGAGGTGCCGGCCGGGGCGCCCGCGGTGCCGTTGCAGCGCGACCTGACCCGGACTCAGCGGCGGCTGCGGCTCAGACCCGAGCCGGCGGAGCGGGAGCTGGAACTGGACCTGCGCAAGGAGACCGACGCCCACCGCAGCAGACTGCTGCACCGGCTGCGTCTGCTCGGCGTCGGCTGGGGCGAGCCGGTCGCCGCGCGCAGCACGGGCACCTTCCGGGAGACGTGGCGGCTGCGGTGGGAGCCGGAGCTGTCGGTGCGGGTCGCCGAGGCCGGGGTGTGGGGGACGACCGTGCTGTCCGCCGCCACCGCCAGGGCCGAGGCGGACGCCGTCACCGCGCAGGGCCTCGCCGAGGTCACCGCGCTCGCCGAGCGCTGTCTGCTGGCCGAACTGCCGGACGCGCTCTCGCCGGTGATGCGGATACTCGCCGACCGGGCCGCGCTCGACACGGACGTCGGCCACCTCGCCCAGGCGCTGCCCGCGCTCGTCCGCTCGCTGCGCTACGGCGATGTGCGCGGCACGGACACCGGGGCCCTGGCCGAGGTCGCCGCGGGGCTCGCCGAGCGCGTCTTCGTCGGCCTGCCCGCGGCCTGCGCCGCACTGGATGCCGACGCGGCCGAGGAGATGCGCGGGCACGTGGACGCCGTGCACACAGCCGTGGGCCTGCTCGGCGACGCCCCCGCGCCGGGCCGCGGCGACCTGGGCCCCCGCTGGCGGGCCGTGCTGCGGACCCTTTCCGCGCGGGACGCCGTGCCCGGCATCGTCCGCGGGCGTGCCGTACGGCTCCTGCTGGACGGCGGGGAGCTGGCCCCGGACGAGGCGGCGCGGCTCATGGGCCTGGTGCTGTCCCCGGGGACGCCGCCGACGGACGCGGCGGCTTGGATCGAGGGCTTCGTCGGCGGCGGCTCGGGCGGCGGCATGCTCCTGCTGCACGACGACCGGCTGCTGGCCCTGGTCGACGCCTGGCTGACCGGCGTACCTGCGGACGCGTTCACGGACGTACTGCCCCTGCTGCGCCGCACCTTCTCCGCCTTCGAGCCGGGGGTGCGCCGCAGCCTCGGCGAGCTGGTCAGGCGCGGACCGGAGGCACGGGGGAGTGTGACGACGGCCGGCTCCGGCATACCGGGCTTCGCGACCGGCCTCGACACCGAGCGGGCCGACGCGGTGCTGCCCGTGGTCCGGCTGCTGCTGGGCCGGGACCCGGAGCCGTACGACAACGACCTGGTGGGGGTGGACGCATGACGGGACATAGGGCTGGGCCGGCGGCCGAGCCGGCGGGTGCCGACACGGCGCAGGAGCGGCTGCGCCGGTGGCGCCTCGTGCTCGGCGGCGACCCGGCCGACGGCACCGGCCACGCGCTCTGCGGACGGGACGCCGCGATGGACGGAGCGCTCACCTCGCTCTACGGCAAAGGGGACGCCCCGCGGGCGGGGCGGGACCGTGCGGCCGGACTCGGGGCGTCCGCACCGGCCGTGGCCCGCTGGCTGGGCGACATCCGGACCTACTTCCCCTCCTCCGTCGTCCAGGTCATGCAGCGGGACGCGATCGACCGGCTCGGGCTCGCCACCCTCCTGCTGGAGCCGGAGATGCTCGAGGCCGTGGAGGCCGACGTGCACCTCGTCGGCACCCTGCTGTCGCTGAACCAGGCGATGCCGGAAACGACGAAGGAGACGGCGCGGGCCGTCGTGCGCAAGGTCGTCGACGACCTGGAGAAGCGACTCGCCACCCGCACCCGTGCCGCCCTGACCGGCGCGCTGGACCGCAGCGCCCGCACCGGCCGGCCCCGCCACCACGACATCGACTGGGACCGCACCATCGCGGCCAACCTCAAGCACTATCTGCCGGAGCACCGCACGATCGTGCCGGAACGGCTGGTGGGCTACGGGCGGGCCTCCCGTTCGGTGAAGAAGGAGGTCGTCCTCTGCCTCGACCAGTCCGGATCGATGGCGGCGTCCGTCGTGTACTCGTCCGTGTTCGGCGCGGTGCTGGCGTCCCTGCGCGCGATCGACACCCGGCTCGTCGTCTTCGACACGGCGGTCGTCGACCTCACCGACCAGCTCGACGACCCGGTCGACGTGCTCTTCGGTACGCGACTCGGCGGCGGTACGGACATCAACCGCGCGCTGGCGTACTGCCACTCGCGGATCACCCGGCCCGCGGAGACGGTGGTCGTGCTGATCAGCGACCTGTACGAGGGCGGCATACGCGACGAGATGCTCAAGCGGGTCGCGGCGATGCAGGCGGCCGGGGTGCGGTTCGTGCCGCTGCTGGCCCTGTCCGACGAGGGGACGCCCTCGTACGACCGGGACCACGCGGCGGCCCTCGCGGCGCTCGGCGCACCGGCCTTCGCCTGTACGCCCGACCTCTTCCCGGAGGTGATGGCGGCCGCGATCGAGAGGCGGCCGCTGCCGATACCGGATGCCGGGTGACGATGTGACGAGCCGAGGTGGGCCGTTTCCCCCGGGCAAAACGGATATGACGGCCCAACGGTGCGACCGGGCTTGCGCACCCTCCGGACCTACGTGCGAGTATCGCGCGGCGTGTCGATGCGTTGTGCGACGCGCGTCCCGTTCCGCCGCACGGGAGGAACCTCCCCCTCTTGATCTCGTCAGCAGCCCTGCCCGGTGCCGCTCTGCGCGTTCTGCGCTCGGCGGCCGGGCGGCGTGCGCTGCACGTTGCTCTGCTGGTGGGCGGGGTGTGCGTACTCGGCCTGCTCTTCGGAGGGCGGGCGCAGGCGGCCGACGAAGGGCCGGGGACCCTGACGGACGCGGTCGGCCGGGTCCTCGACGTCTCCGGGCAGTCCCAGAGCCCGTTGGACGCCGGGCCCGTCCAGGACGCCGAAGCGGTGCCGGGGCCGGACTCCGGCGCGTTGCTCCCGGACCTCCGTCCCGTCACCGAGGGTGTCGCCCGGGTCGTGCGGGACCGGGTCGTGCGACCGGTCGGTGACGTGGTGGAGACGGTGACCGGGGCAGTCGCGCTCCCCGGCGCGTCCGGTGCGTCCGGTGCATCAGGTTCATCCGGTCCGTCCAGCCCGACCGGCCCGACCGGCCCGTCGGACTCCTCGGCCCCGATCGACGTGCCGGACCTCACCGAAATATCGGAACTGACCGATGTACCGGGCCCGGCCGACCCGGGCGGTCTTTCCGGCCGTTCACCGTCGGCCGTCCCGGAGCCGCAGGCCGAGCCCGCGCCGGTGACGGCCGACGCCTCCGGTGGCGCGGACCGGGCCGATGCCGCCGCCGCCCGAGTCGTCGAGGGCGCCGGAAGCCCGGCCCGCCTCGTCGGATACGGGCCGCGGCCCGGCGCAGGACCGGCGCCCGACCCGCACACCCGCACGCACCGGGCCGGGACCGCGCACACCGAGTACGCGCCCGCCCGCCCCGCGCCCACCGGCGACCCCGACGGAGCGCTCGGCACCGCGTCCGGCGCCGACCAGGGCACGCCGCGCCACGGGGACACCCACGCGGTCGCCCCGCAGCACCGGCTCACCTTCCGGCTCCTCCCCGGCGCCCCCGAGCGGGCCGAGGCGGCCGGGGTCCGCGAGCCGTGCCGGGACATCCCCGTCTCCCCCGCCTAGAACGACCGGCGCCCCTGCCGCGCACCACCATCAGCCGCCACAGCCGCCACCGGGCCAAGCGCACCCGCCGCATGCGCCGGACCGGGCCGAGAGATCGGCCCGCAGTCCGGACGTCCCCCGCGGTCGGCCCCCACGGCCGGGCGCCCCGTCCCGGCGCACCGGACACCCCAAGCCGGCCCACTGGTCGGCCCCAGGCGGCCCCCACCCGGCCCCCTCCGGCCCCGCCCGGTGTCCGGCGCACGGCACCGGGCACCGGGCGTCCCGTGGGGCCCTGGTTGCGCGCGGCAGGCATGGACCCCGCGGGGCGGCAGGCCCCGGACGGCCGAAATCCGTCGGCCTCCGTCCGGCCGAAACCCCGCGGTCCGGGCGGGCCGCTCCCCATTGGGGTGGGGACCGGCCCGCTCGCACCCCGGCGAACCGCACCCGTGCGGCCGCCGGGGAGCCCACGGGCCTCACCGGGTCAACCCCAGCCCGGTGAGGCCCTTCACCCCCGCGCGGAACGCCCTGAGTCCGGCTCACACCCGGCACCGGGTGCCAGTGAGCGCGGCATCATGTGACAGGCATCACCGCTCAGGTGTGACCCACGATTTAGAGACCCTCCGCAAGCGGCGATAACCTGCGAGACGGACATGCCGCGCGCTCGGACACCGTGTGCGCCCCCCTTGTGACTCACAGCGGACGTCACGTTGCCCTCGCGGCACGCCCACGCATCCAACGAACCGCGAGATCACTGATAGGGACGGAAGCGCGTGGACCTGTTCGAGTACCAGGCGAGGGACCTCTTCGCCAAGCACGATGTACCGGTGCTGGCCGGTGAAGTCATCGACACGCCTGAGGCGGCGCGCGAGATCACCGAGCGTCTGGGCGGCAAGTCCGTCGTCAAGGCGCAGGTGAAGGTCGGTGGTCGTGGCAAGGCCGGCGGCGTGAAGCTGGCCGCCTCCGCGGACGAGGCCGTCGCCCGCGCGACGGACATCCTCGGCATGGACATCAAGGGCCACACGGTCCACAAGGTGATGATCGCCGAGACCGCCCCCGAGATCGTCGAGGAGTACTACGTCTCCTTCCTCCTCGACCGTGCCAACCGCACCTTCCTCTCCATCGCCTCCGTCGAGGGCGGCGTGGAGATCGAGGAGGTGGCGGCCACCCGTCCGGAGGCCGTCGCCAAGACCCCGATCGACGCGATCGACGGCGTGACGCCCGAGAAGGCGCGCGAGATCGTCGAGGCCGCGAAGTTCCCGGCCGAGGTCGCCGACAAGGTCGCCGACATCCTGGTCAAGCTGTGGGACACCTTCATCAAGGAGGACGCCCTCCTGGTCGAGGTCAACCCGCTGGCCAAGGTCGCCTCCGGCGACGTCATCGCCCTCGACGGCAAGGTGTCGCTGGACGACAACGCCGAATTCCGTCACCCGGACTTCGAGGAGCTCCACGACAAGGCCGCCGCCAACCCGCTCGAGGCGGCTGCCAAGGAGAAGAACCTCAACTACGTCAAGCTCGACGGCGAGGTCGGCATCATCGGCAACGGCGCGGGTCTCGTCATGAGCACCCTGGACGTCGTCGCGTACGCCGGTGAGAAGCACGGCAACGTCAAGCCCGCCAACTTCCTGGACATCGGTGGCGGTGCCTCCGCCCAGGTCATGGCGAACGGCCTGGAGATCATCCTCGGCGACCCGGACGTCCGCTCCGTGTTCGTCAACGTCTTCGGCGGCATCACCGCCTGCGACGAGGTCGCCAACGGCATCGTCCAGGCGCTGAAGCTCCTGGAGGACCGCGGCGAGAAGGTCGAGAAGCCGCTGGTCGTCCGTCTCGACGGCAACAACGCCGAGCTGGGCCGCAAGATCCTCACCGACGCCAACCACCCGCTGGTCCAGCGCGTCGACACCATGGACGGCGCGGCCGACAAGGCCGCCGAGCTGGCTCACGCCGCCGCCAAGTAAGCACTCAGGACGAGGACACCAACACACCATGGCTATCTGGCTCAACAAGGACAGCAAGGTCATCGTCCAGGGCATGACCGGCGCCACCGGCATGAAGCACACCAAGCTCATGCTGGGTGACGGCACCGAGGTCGTGGGCGGCGTGAACCCCCGCAAGGCGGGCACCACCGTGGACTTCGACGGCACCGAGGTACCGGTCTTCGGCACCGTCAAGGAGGCCATCGAGAAGACCGGCGCCAACGTCTCCGTCATCTTCGTGCCGGAGAAGTTCACCAAGGACGCCGTCGTCGAGGCCATCGACGCCGAGATCCCGCTGGCCGTCGTCATCACCGAGGGCATCGCCGTGCACGACTCGGCCGCCTTCTGGTCGTACGCCGGCAAGAAGGGCAACAAGACCCGCATCATCGGCCCGAACTGCCCCGGCATCATCACGCCGGGCCAGTCCAACGTCGGCATCATCCCGGGCGACATCACCAAGCCGGGCCGCATCGGCCTGGTCTCGAAGTCCGGCACGCTGACGTACCAGATGATGTACGAGCTGCGGGACATCGGCTTCTCGACCGCCGTCGGCATCGGTGGCGACCCGATCATCGGCACCACGCACATCGACGCGCTCGCCGCGTTCGAGGCCGACCCCGAGACCGACCTGATCGTCATGATCGGCGAGATCGGCGGCGACGCCGAGGAGCGTGCGGCGGAGTACATCTCGAAGAACGTGACCAAGCCGGTCGTCGGCTATGTCGCGGGCTTCACCGCGCCCGAGGGCAAGACCATGGGCCACGCCGGCGCCATCGTCTCCGGTTCGTCCGGCACCGCCCAGGCGAAGAAGGAGGCCCTGGAGGCCGCGGGCGTCAAGGTCGGCAAGACGCCGACCGAGACGGCGAAGCTGGCCCGCGCCATCCTGGCCGGCTGACACCGCCTCGCGCGCGGGCCGAGCGCCCGCGCCGCACCGAGTGGCCCGCCCCCTGTCCGCAGGGGGCGGGCCACTCGGCGTTTCCGTGGGCCGGGCCACGTCATTCGAGGCTCGGGCTCAGCCGTTCCGGCCCGTCCTGCATCTGGTCCCGCAGCTTCTGCCGCAGCTCCAGCTCCTCGTCCGACAGCGAGCCCGGGGCCACCCGGTGCGGCACACCGCGCACCGCCTGCCCGGGGGACACGGGCGGTTCGTAGTGCGTGGGGGCCGTGCGCAGGGTCAGGGCCGTGGTGCCGATGAGGGCGACCGTGAACGCGATCGCGGCCCGGGTCCAGAACCGCGCCCGGCGTTCGCCGCCCCGGCGCACGGCCGGCGGCTCGGCCGCCCGCAGCCGCTCGTTCGACGCCAGCTCGGCCAGCCTGCGGTGCAGCACCTGCGGGTCGGCCAGCGCGGGCAGCCGGTCGGCGACGGCCGCGCGGGCGTGCAGCACCCGGTTCGCCGCCGCCGGGGTGCTCGCCTCCGTCTCCGCCGCCGTCTCGGGCAGGTCCAGGCCCACACCGTCGTACAGCACGAGCGTGCGGCGGCGCCGCGGGGGGAGTCTGAGCAGCGTGTTCAGCAGGGTGCGGTCGCCGGGGTCGGCGGGCGGCGGTTCCGGGTGCCGGTGGCGCGGGCGGAACCGCTGCCAGGGCGAGAGCGCGTACTCGTACGCCGTCGCCCGTACCCAGCCCACCGGGTCCCGGTCGCGGGCCACCTCCGGCCAGCGTTCCCAGGCGGCCTGGAAGGCCCGCTCCACCGACTCGCGCGCCTGCTCGCGCCGGCCGGTCAGCAGGAAGGTCTGCCGTACGAGGGCGGGGGCGCTGAACGCGTAGAGCGCGTCGAAGGCCTGAGCGGGCGTCAGCGCGACGGGCTCGGGCTCGGTTTCCGGTACTGGTTCCGGGGCGGATTCCTGTTTGTCTGCCTGTGCCTGTGCCTGTGCCTGTGCCTGTGCCTTTTCCCGTTCCCGTTCCCGTTCCTGCTGGGCCAGCCGTGCCGCCTCTTCCTCGGCCAGCGTCTTCAGCACCTTCGCGTACGCCTCCCGCTTCCGGCCTCGCGGAGTCGTGCGGCCGCTCTCCCAGGCGCGGACCGTGCCGGGGGTGACACCCACCCGTGCGGCGAGCTGAGTCTGGGTCAGTGCGGCGGTCTCACGCAGGCGTCGGCGTGCCTTGGGGGGTGGGAGCGGGGTCGCGGGGCTGCGCGTCACGAGGCACCTCTTCGTACGAAAAAGTACATAAACATATATTGAGCGACACAACGGGGCTTCGCCCGTTACGCCGGGAAAGCGCGTGTCGTTGGGAGCATGGCGGGCGTGATCCAGACGACCGCTCGCCCAGCCCCGCTCTCCCTGCTGCGCGCCCGGTGGCGGGACCGGTCACCCGGCCTCGCCGCCGGCCTCCTCGGCGGCGTGGTCGCGGCGGTGCTGGGGCTGGCGGCGTGCGCCGCACTCGTGACGCTGCTGTGGATCAGTTCGCCGTACCCCGACAGCGGGCCCGGGGGCGCCCTCCACGTCGCCGCCGCGCTGTGGGTGCTGGCGCACGGGGCCGAACTGGTGCGTGCCGACACGCTCTCCGGCACCCCCGCGCCCGTCGGCGTCACCCCGTTGCTGTTCCTCCTCCTGCCGGTGTGGCTGCTGCACCGCGCCGCCCGGGACGCCACGGACCCCGGCGACGGTGTGGGCGTGGCCGTGGGCGCGGCTCCCAAGGCGGCGGCCGGGGCCCGCCCGGCGTGGCTGGCGGGCGCCCCGGATGCCGGACCGCCGCCCGTCTCCGCGCGCGTGGCCTGGACGGGGGTCGTGCTCGGCTACCTGTGCGTCGCCGCACCCGTCGTGCTGTACGCGCAGGGCGGCGCGCTGCGGCCCTCGTCCTGGTGGGCGGCGGTGTGCCTGCCGCTGGTCGCCATGACAGCGGCGGGCGCCGGGGTGTGGACGGCGTTCGGCCGGCCCGGCGGGCCGGTGGGGCGGGCGCTGCGCGTCCTGCCACGGAAGCTGCGGGAGCTGATGGTGGAGCCGGACGCGCGCCTGGGCGCCGCGACGCGCGCCGCGGGCGCCGGTGCGGCGGTGCTCGTCGGAGGCGGCGCGCTGCTGCTCGCGGTGTCACTCGTATGGCACTCGGCCGCCGCGGGGGAGGCGTTCCTGCGGCTGACGGAGGGGTGGTCGGGGAGGTTCGCCGTACTGCTGCTCTGTCTGACGCTGGTGCCGAACGCGGCGGTGTGGGCGGCGGTGTACGCGCTCGGGCCCGGCTTCGTGCTCGGGACCGGGCATGTCGTGGCGCCCACCGCCTCCGCTCCCGCGGCGCTGCTGCCGCCGTTCCCGCTGCTGGCGGCGGTGCCGGACGCGGGGCCCGGTACCCCGCTGCACTGGGCGGCCGGGGCGGTGCCGCTGGCGGCGGGGGCGGTGGTGGGGTGGTTCACGGCGCGGGCGGCCACGTCGGGCGAGGCGGGTGAGGCGGGCGAGCCGGGTGGACCGGGCAGGCCGGGAGCGGGCTCGGGCGCCGGGGCGTGGTCGTGGCGGCGGACCGCCGGCGCCGCCCTCGTGGCCGCCGTGCTGTGCGCGGCCCTCGTCGCCCTGCTGGCCGCGTTCGCCGGAGGGCCGCTCGGGAGCGCCGCGCTCGCCCGGTTCGGGCCGGTGTGGTGGCAGGCCGGGGGAGCGACGCTGGCGTGGATCGGGGTGGTGGCGGTGCCGGTGGCCGTGGTGGCGCGGGCGTGGCGGTGCCGGGGCGCTGCCGCGCGGGAGGCGGTGGGGGAGGCGTCCGGGACCCATGAGGAGGGGGGTGGCGGCGGAGGTGGGCGCCGGGCGTTGTGGGCGGGGGTTTCGATGCCCTCGCTGCCCTCCGTGGGGCGGTGGGGGAAGCGGGGGGCGAAGGGTGCCGAGGGCGGGGAGCAGGGGGGTGACGAGGACGCGGTGCCGTTCGGGTTGTACGACGACGACGGTGGGGGCGCGTATGACCTGCTGCCGGTCGACGGTCCCGACCGTTCCGGGGAGTCGCCTCGCGGTGGGGGGTGATGGTGCTTTTCTTCGCCCCCGCCGCCCCTTCCCTTCCCGTCCCCGGGGGCTGCGCCCCCAGACCCCCCATTCGGCCTGGACGGCCTCGTCCTCAAACGCCGGACGGGCTGGTGGGGCGACCGGCGCTGGTCAGTCAGTCCTCCGCGCCCAGCAGTGGGCGTAGGTGCTCCGGCAGGTGGCGCTCGCAGGACTGTTGCGCCGCGTTGGTCAGGGCGTCCTCGCGGCACGTGTAGTAGTCGCTGTAGATCAGCTGGGCGCCGAAGGACGCGGCGACCAGGAGGACCGCCAGGGACGACGTGACCAGGCCGCTGATCGCGGCGGTGCGTTGCGGGCGGCCGGTCTGCTCCGCGGGCGGGGCCGGGGTGTCCGGGTCGGCCGCGGCGCGGGGCTTGGCGCGCAGCGCGCTGATGCCCCAGTAGAGCGCCAGGGCGCCGAGCAGCAGGGCCACGTACGGCCAGGTGAAGAGGGCGAAGAAGAGGGCCCACATGCCGCTCAGCAGGGCGTAGCGGGCACGCCGCTGGGCGGGGTCGGTCGGGTCCCAGCGCGGGTTCGGGCCGCCGCTCGGGCTCTCGGGGCCGCCCGAACCGCCGGGCCGCTCGCCGAAGCCGCCGGGGGACCGGCCGGGCTGCCGGTCGCTCCACTGGCCGCCCCACGGGGAACGCCCGCCCTCGCCCTGGGAATCGCCGTCGCCCGAGGGATGCCGCGGCTGCCAGGGGCGGTCCGGCGTGCCCTCCGGGGGCGGTGCGAACGGATTGTCCCGGTCGGTGGAGCCGTCCTGGTCGCCGCCGTTCCTCCGGTCCGAGGGCGTGTCGGGCGGTGACGAGGGGCGCTCGCGCAGCAGCACGGTGTTGCGCTCCCCTGGCTGCGCCGACTGCTGGGGGAACGTGAGCAGTCGCAGGCTGCGGTCCGGCATCAACTGAGCGTCTTCCCCTTGGCGACGGTGAACGGGCGGCTGGTGGAACGGTGAGCTGGTGGAGCGGGCGAACTGTTCGCCACGTCTGGTGAACGCCTGACGCACAGGCCGCGTTCCCGCCCCGGCTCCACGCAGACGCTACCTTCCGGCCACGCCCCCGTCCCGAGGGGGCCGTCCGGTGTGCCGGTATCGTTGCTGACGGTCGGCCGCTTCGTAGACTTCCCCTTATCCCGGGGCGCGAAGCATTCGTACGACCATACAAACAGATCCGCCTCCCCGAGAAAGGCCCCCACCGTGGCCGCCAAGCCCGTGGACCGGCGAGCCAAGCGCCTCGTCGTGCTGGTCTCCGGATCCGGCACCAACCTCCAGGCACTCCTCGACGAGATCGCCGCCACCGGCGCCGAGGCCTACGGGGCCGAGATCGTGGCCGTCGGCGCCGACCGCGCGGGCATCGAGGGGCTCGCCCGGGCCGAGCGTGCCGGGGTGGCGACCTTCGTCTGCAAGGTCAAGGACTACGGGACCCGCGAGGAGTGGGACGCGGCGCTCGCCGAGGCCGTCGCGGCCCACGAGCCGGACCTCGTCGTCTCGGCCGGGTTCATGAAGATCGTGGGGAAGGAGTTCCTCGCGCGGTTCGGCGGGCGGTTCGTCAACACCCACCCCGCCCTCCTCCCCAGTTTCCCGGGGGCCCACGGTGTGCGGGACGCGCTCGCGTACGGCGCCAGGGTCACCGGCTGCACCGTCCACTTCGTCGACGACGGCGTCGACACCGGGCCGATCATCGCGCAGGGCGTGGTGGAGGTCCGGGACGAGGACTACGAAGACGAAGGTGCCGCTCTGCACGAGCGCATCAAGGAAGTCGAGCGAAGGCTGCTCGTCGATGTCGTGGGGCGGCTCGCCCGCAACGGCTATCGCATTGAGGGACGAAAGGTAGTTATCCAGTGACCGCCACCGCCACCGCCGAGAGCAACAAGCGGGCCATCCGTCGCGCGCTCGTCAGCGTCTACGACAAGACCGGGCTCGAAGAGCTCGCGCGCGGGCTGCACGAGGCCGGCGTCGAGCTGGTCTCCACCGGGTCGACGGCCGGGCGGATCGCCGCCGCCGGTGTCCCCGTCACCAAGGTCGAGGAGCTGACCGGCTTCCCCGAGTGCCTGGACGGCCGGGTCAAGACCCTGCACCCCAAGGTGCACGCCGGCATCCTCGCGGACCTGCGCCTGGAGAGCCACCGGCAGCAGCTCGACGAGTTGGGCGTGGCGCCGTTCGACCTGGTCGTGGTCAACCTCTACCCGTTCCGCGAGACCGTCGCCTCGGGCGCCACGGCCGACGAGTGCGTCGAGCAGATCGACATCGGCGGCCCCTCCATGGTGCGCGCCGCCGCCAAGAACCACCCCTCCGTCGCGGTGGTCACCAGCCCGGCCCGGTACGCCGACGTGCTCTCCGCGGTCAAGGACGGCGGCTTCGACCTGGCCGCCCGCAAGCGCCTGGCCGCCGAGGCCTTCCAGCACACCGCCGCCTACGACGTGGCCGTCGCCTCCTGGTTCGCCGCCGAGTACGCCCCCGTCGACGAGTCCGGGTTCCCCGACTTCCTCGGCGCCACCTACGAGCGCGCCCACACCCTGCGCTACGGCGAGAACCCGCACCAGCCGGCCGCGCTCTACACCTCCCCCGAGGGCGGTGGCCTCGCGCGGGCCGAGCAGCTGCACGGCAAGGAGATGTCGTACAACAACTACACGGACACGGACGCCGCCCGCCGTGCCGCGTACGACCACGCCGAGCCCTGCGTCGCGATCATCAAGCACGCCAACCCCTGCGGCATCGCGGTCGGCGCGGACGTCGCCGAGGCGCACCGCAAGGCGCACGCCTGCGACCCGCTGTCCGCGTTCGGCGGGGTGATCGCCGTCAACCGCCCGGTCAGCAAGGCGATGGCCGAGCAGGTGGCCGAGATCTTCACCGAGGTCATCGTCGCGCCGGACTACGAGGACGGCGCCCTCGAAGCCCTCACCAAGAAGAAGAACATCCGCGTGCTGCGTGCCCCCGAGGCGCCCGCCGCCCCGGTCGAGGTCAAGCCCGTCGACGGCGGCGCCCTCCTCCAGGTCACCGACCGCCTCCAGGCCGAGGGCGACGACCCCGCCACCTGGACCCTGGCCACGGGTGAGGCGCTGTCCGAGGCGGAGCTGGCCGAGCTGGCCTTCGCCTGGCGGGCCTGCCGGGCCGTCAAGTCCAACGCCATCCTCCTGGCCAAGGACGGCGCCTCGGTCGGCGTCGGCATGGGCCAGGTCAACCGCGTCGACTCCGCGAAGCTCGCCGTGGAGCGGGCCGGTGCCGAGCGCGCGCAGGGGGCGTACGCCGCCTCCGACGCCTTCTTCCCCTTCCCGGACGGCCTGGAGATCCTCACCGGGGCCGGCGTGAAGGCCGTGGTCCAGCCCGGCGGCTCGGTCCGCGACGAACTGGTCGTCGAGGCGGCGAAGAAGGCCGGCGTGACGATGTACTTCACGGGGACGCGGCACTTCTTCCACTGACGTGCTGACGTGCTGACGGCGAAACGGCGGCCCCCGGTCCCCTCCTCTAAGGGGACCGGGGGCCGCCGCGGTGGTGGAGCCGCCGGGCGGAACCTCGGAACTCCCAGGGTCACTTCCCGCCCCCGGGCGTGTACTCCTTGAGGTGGTGAGCGACGCGGTCGGCGTAGTCGCGGTACTTCGGGGGAACCCCGCCCGCGTCGTTCACCTTCCGGTACGACGTCCGGTAGGCGACCGCGACCAGCACGCTCCGGTCGCCCGGCAGGCCGGCGTCGAGGCGGGGCGTGATCCAGCACAGGTAACGGCCCATCGCCGGAATGGACTCGGCGGGCGGGAACGGCGGCTGGGGCACGGTCTCGCCCGGGGTGCCGTCCTCGTTCATCCACCAGCGCAGCACGCTCGGGGTCCAGCGGGCGATGCCGTACTCGTCCTTGGCCGGGTCGGCGAGGTCCGGGTCGAAGTCGCTCTCCACCTTCAGCATGGCGGCGATCAGGGCCGGGCTGACCTCCTTGTGCCCGCAGTCGTGCGCCGTCTCCACGATCAGCAGGCGGTAGGCGGGCGGTACGTCCCGGTCGGTGCGCAGTTCGGCCGCGCCGTAGGAGGCGGCGGCGACGCTCGCGGTGGCGCCGGGGCGCGGGCCCGCGACGGGGTCCCGGCCGTCGTCGGTCCAGCGGGCGACGCCGTAGCCGAGCGCGGCGAGGGCGACGAGCACCGCGGCCGCGGCGGCCGGGGCCCCGCGCCGGGGGCGGATGCGGGGCCGGCGCGAGAACCGCGCCGGGCCGGTCGTGCCGCCCGCCGCGTCCGTCACCCGGCGCAGCAGGGCGTCGGTGCCGATCCGGTCGGCGTGCGTACGGGTCAGGCACGCCCGCACGATCTCCCGCCACGCGGGCGGCAGTTCGGGGGAGAGGCGGAGCTCGTGGGTGCCGCGGGCGTAGGAGACGGCGGCGTCGCGGCGGGCCGTCGGGGTGCCGCCGGGCAGCGGGAAGGAACCGGTGAGCACCAGGTGGGCCAGGACGCCGAAGGCCCACACGTCGGCGGAGGGGCGGATCCGGCGGCCCCGTTCGCCGATCTCGGACCACAGCAGCTCGGGCGGGGTGTAGTCCGGGGTCGAGAAGGCGGGCGTGTACGCGTGGGTGCCCTCCAGCTCGGCGGCCATGTTGAAGTCGGCCAGCCGCACCGAACCGTCCGCCATCAGCAGCACGTTGGCCGGTTTCAGGTCGCCGTGCACCCAGCCCGCCCGGTGCAGTTGCCGCAGTCCCTCGCAGACCTGCGCGAGCAGCGCGGGCCCGGCCTGCGGGCGGGGCGCGGAGTCGAGCAGGGCGGACAGCGAGCCCTCGGCCCGCTCCAGGACGAGGACGGTGGCGCCGTCGAGCCGGGGGTGGGCGGGGTCGTCGACGGTGAGGGTCTCGTACATCCGGATCAGCCGGGGCCGCCGCAGCCGGCGCAGCAACTCGACCTCGCGCTCGACCAGATCCCGCAGGTGGGACAGTTGCCGCGGGGTGCCGGTGCCGGTGGGCAGGAACTTCAGCGCGACGGTGCCGGGCAGTTCCTCACCCCCGCCACCGGTGCCCACGGCGCGGTCCGCGCGCCGTGCCGCGTACACGCTGCCGAAGGCGCCGGTCGCGAGGGGCTCGCGCACCTCCCAGGCGCCCACCCGGTACCCCCTGGGCACCGGGACGGCGTACGGCTCGGTCATCGCAGGGCCCGTCCGGACGGTGCCGCCAGGACCACCAGGTCGTCCTCGCGGACCAGGTCGAAACGGAGCGCCAGCGAGACCAGCGACTCCTTCTTGCCGTTCAGCCGCGGACCCGGCTCGGCGGTCTCCGGGCCCGGCTTCAGGCGCAGCTTCACGGCGAGGTAGTCGATGTTCCACTGCACCGACGTACGCGAGGCGGCCGGCCAGGACGGGCGGAGCCGCTCGACGACCTGGTCCATGGTCGGCAGCGGCGCGTGCGGCGCCCCGCGCAGCCTCGGCTCGCACAGCGCGGCCAGCACCGCGAAGTACCGCTTGGTGCGGTCGACGGAGAAGGCCGGGGCGGTCGGCTCGCCGTCGGCACCGTCCCCGCCGCGCAGATAGTCGTGACGCGGCGCCCACACCTCGACCGGGAGCAGGTCACCGGCGGCCGGCAGCACGATCCTCGAGAACTCGAACGGCACCGGTGCGTCGAGGCGGCCCGGCGCCACCTTGATGTGCTCGCCCGCGCCCTCCGGGTTCTCCACCACGTAGGTCTGGTGGGCGGAGAGGTTGCTCAGGGTCCAGAAGGTGCCGTGCGCCGCGATCTCCCCGGCTCTGCGGGACACCCCGTCGTGCCCGATCCGCAGCCCGCCGTCGGGCACGGACCGCCCGAAGACGAGCCGTTCGCCGGGCGCGAGCCGGTACTGGGTGCGGGTGGGTTCGTCCTCCGTGGTCGGCGGAGGTACCACGATGATGCTGTACAAGGTGCGTCTCCCCGTGCCTGACGGCTACCCGGGCCAGACTAGGACGACGCGCCAGGGCCGTGCCCCCCTCGTACGGGTGAGACACGGCCCTGGGCGGTGATTGGCGAGAAAGCGCTCCGCCGGTCAGTAGCGGGGGCGCTTGAACCAGGCCGCGCCCTTCGAGTTGCCGACGAACACGGCTATCAGGATGCCGAACACGAGGTGGACGATGCCCACGATGGTGAACGGGTAGAGGGCGAGGATCGCGGTGAGGATGCCGAAGACCAGGGTGGTCACGCGCAGGCCGTTGCCGCCCGACTTGAACTTCGCGGCCAGGAACGCCGCCCAGACGCCCCAGGCCAGCGCCAGCACCATGAAGCCCCACAGGACGCCGGTCGGGTAGTCGGCCAGCTCCTCGAACGCGGCGTCGTCCTTGGCCTTGTCGACGGCCGCGGCCGAGATGCCGAACAGCGCCGTGCCGATGACCTGGAAGCCCACCATGATCCAGAGCAGTATCCGGGCGGTGTTGACCGTACCGGGCATGGTCGTGGGAGCGGCGCCGTACGGCTGCTGCACCGGGGGAGCCTGCGGGTAGCCGTAACCGGGCTGGCCCTGGGGCTGCTGCTGCGGGTAGCCGTAGTTCGGCTGCTGGCCGCCCTGGGGCGGGCCGTAGGGGTTGTTCTGATCGCCGAAACTCATGGCGGGTCTTCCTCCGTCGGTGTCAAGTGCGGGGACGACGCGCGGCTCGACTCGGAGGAGATTCTGCTCGAGCGGTTCGTCCCCCCGGTACGGCCCCGCGGCACTGTGCAGCCCAATCGTTCTTGACCGAACTCTTACTTGTCCAGCCCGTTCACAAGGCGTTGTGCAAGTGCAACAACATCGATCATGAGCGGATACGGCGGGACGTGTCCCGGGGCGTCCCGAAGGTTCCCCGCGCGGTGCCCGCATGCCGACCTGATTGGAACCGGGGGCCGGTCATCCGCGAGGATGGGGGGTATGACCGCCCAGATTCTCGATGGCAAGGCCACCGCAGCCGCGATCAAGTCCGAACTGACCGCCCGCGTGGCGGCGCTGAAGGAGAGGGGTGTCACACCCGGCCTCGGCACCGTCCTGGTCGGTGACGATCCAGGCAGCCAGAAGTACGTCGCCGGCAAGCACCGCGACTGCGCCCAGGTCGGCATCGCCTCCATCCAGCGCGAACTGCCGGCCACGGCCACGCAGGAGGAGATCGAGGCGGTCGTCCGCGAGTTGAACGAGGACCCGGCCTGCACCGGCTACATCGTCCAGCTGCCGCTGCCCAGGGGCATCGACGAGAACCGCATCCTCGAACTGATGGACCCGGACAAGGACGCGGACGGCCTGCACCCGATGAACCTCGGCCGCCTCGTCCTGAACGAGCCGGCGCCGCTGCCCTGCACCCCCAACGGCATCCTCACCCTCCTGCGCCGCTACGGCGTCGAGATCAAGGGCGCCGAGGTCGTGGTCGTCGGCCGCGGGGTCACCATCGGCCGCCCGATGCCGCTGCTGCTCACCCGGCGCAGCGAGAACGCCACCGTCACCCAGTGCCACACCGGCACCCGCGACCTGGCCGCCCACCTCAAGCGGGCGGACATCGTCATCGCCGCGGCCGGTTCCCCGCACCTGGTCCGCCCCGAGGACGTCAAGCCGGGCGCGGCCGTCCTCGACGTCGGCGTCTCCCGCAACGCCGAGGGCAAGATCATGGGCGACGTGCACCCCGGCGTGGCCGAGGTGGCCGCCTGGATCTCCCCGAACCCCGGCGGCGTCGGCCCCATGACCCGGGCCCAGCTGCTCGTCAACGTGGTGGAGGCGGCGGAGCGCAGTGCCGGCTGAGGACACCGACGCCGGGCGCCCGGAGAACGCGGAGCCCGGGCGGCGGCCGGGGGACCGAGAGGCGCCGGACGCCCGCACGAGTACCGCTCCCGAGGAGCGCCCCGACCCGTCCGGCACCGCCGACGAGATCACCGTCCGCGACCCGGTCAGCGCGCCGGACGCGGAGGGCAGGCCGCGCCGGACGACCCGGCGGTTCCCGCTCTTCACCCGCGACACCGCCCGCCCCGAGGGCGGCGGCCGGGCCGCGGGCGGCGACGCCCCGGCGCCCGCCCGGCAGTGGCCGGTGCTCGCGGTGGTGCTGCTGGTCGGGCTCGGCCTGCTGCTGACCGCGCTGGGCGTGTTCCGCTGGGGGCTGGTGCTCATCGGCGCCGCGTTGCTGCTCGGCTCCGCGCTCCGCTGGGCGATGCGCAACGTGGGCATGCTCGCCGTGCGCTCGCGCTTCACGGACATCGCGACCTACGGCGTCTTCGGGCTCTCCATCGCCCTGCTGGCGCTGATGGCCCAGCCGGACCCGCTGCTGGAGATCCCGTTCCTGAAGGACACGCTGCACTTCACGGTCAGCTAGCGGCACGAACGACGGCCCGTCCTTCACCCCCGTGGAAGGACGGGCCGCCGTCTGCACCAACCTTCCTGCACGACGAACGCCCTGTTCAACGCCTGTCAGGGCGCTGTGGCACGGAAGTGACCGTTCCGCTACTCGGCTACGCGCGTCGTTCTCCGGGGTTCCGGTCCGGTCACGGGAACGCCGATGGGACACTGGACCACGAGCCGGTGGGCGTGCGACGGTGCACGTCCGCGGCCTCTGTGCTCCTGTGCGCCCCCACCCCGGGAACTGGGATCCTGACCGGGCGCATCCCTGTGGGTAGCCAGAACCAGGTACCGCGCGGGGGGACGCCGCGCGCGGGCACCAGCGGGGGAACGACCAGCACGTCACCGGGGGAAGAGGGGGAAGCAGTGCCTCGTTGGAAGGCCTTGCCGGACGAACTCGATCCGCAGATCAGGGAGTTCACCAGTCAGTTGCGCCGGCTCGTGGACCGCAGCGACCTGAGCGTCGCGTCGGTGGCCGACGCCACGGGCTACAGCAAGACGTCCTGGGAGCGCTATCTGAACGGCCGGCTGCTGGCCCCGAAGGGCGCCGTCGTGGCCCTGGCCGAGGTGACCGAGACCAACCCCGTCCACCTGACCACCATGTGGGAGCTGGCCGAGCGCGCCTGGAGCCGCTCGGAGATGCGCCACGACATGACCATGGAGGCCATCCGGATCTCCCAGGCCCGCGCCGCGCTCGGCGAACTGGGCACGCCCGCGGCCGCGTCGGGCAATGCCGGGTCCGAGCCGGGCCACGACGGCAGGAGCGGCAAGGGGAGCCGGACCGGCCGGCGCGGTGGCGGCGTCGCCACCGGAATCGCCGGTCCTGCGGGCGTGTCGCCCACCCTGCCGCCGACGGTCCCGGCCCAGCCGACGGCCGCCGACAGCCCCGACTCGGCGCTCGGCGCGGTCCGGGACGGCGGTGGACCCGGTACCGCCCCGGTCCCCTCCTCCGGCGGAGCGACCCACGGCAACTCCTGGGGCCTCGCCGGATACCGGGGCCCCGCGCCGACCGGCGACCGCGCGTCCCGCTCCGGGCCCCGGACCGGCACCGGGCAGGCGGCGGCGCCACCGACCGCACCCGCCGCGCCGTACGGCCCCGGACCCGCCGCGCCCTACGGCCCCGCGTCCGCCGCGCCGTACGGCACCGGCACCGGCGTCGGACCCGGCCACGGCACCGGCCCTTCGGGCGCGTACGGCGAGCCTCCGCACGGCGGCCCCCGTCCGTCCGGTCGGCCTCCGGGCGGCGGGAACAAGCGGATGGCCGCCTTGGCCGCGGGCGTTGTCGGCGTCCTCGTCGTGGTCGCGGGCGCCTTCTTCCTCCTGAGAGACGGCGGCGACACCAAGGACGAGGGCACCAAGCCCTCCCCATCCCCCACCGTGAGCAGCGAACCCGAGCTGCCGCCGGGCGTGAAGTGCGCCGGCGACGCCTGCACCGGCAAGGACCCCGAGGTCATGGGGTGCGGCGGCGACCTGGTGACCACCGGCGCGACCACCGTCGTCGGCACGGCGGCCGTCGAGGTCCGGTACAGCAAGGTCTGTGGTGCCGCGTGGGCCCGGGTCACCCAGGCCGCGCAGGGCGACGAGGTCCGGGTGAGCGCCGGCGGTGCGAACGAGCAGCGGGCGGCGGTCGGCGACGCCGGCGACACCGCCGCGTACACCACGATGGTCGCCGTGCGCTCCGCGGCCGACGCCACCGCCTGCGCCACGCTGGCCTCGGGGCCGCAGGGCTGCACGAAGTAGGGGTGCGAGGGGCGGGCGGCGGGCCGGGAAGAAAAGTTCGCCCGCGGCAGGAATGCTCCGCGGCGTACCGGGCACGCGAGAAGTACCCCCACGGGAGTCCGGCAACGGTACCCCCGAACGGCGGCCGCCTTCGTCCCCCCTCTCCCGGACAGGCGGCCGCCTTCTGCTCGTGGCCGTCTCCGCCCCGTTCCGCGCGCACGGGTGATCCGGCGGCGGTCCTGTGGGCCGGGCCACACCGACCCGGACGTGCCGGACACCACGGGCGCGATAGCCTGACCGCTGGATCGATCTCTTGATACCAAGAGATCGATCAAACGCCCGGGGCCGGGACGCCCCACCGCCAGCTGTCCTACGGAGAACGCCATGACTCGCACTCCCGTGAACGTCACCGTCACCGGCGCGGCCGGCCAGATCGGTTACGCCCTGCTCTTCCGCATCGCCTCCGGCCAGCTGCTCGGCGCGGACGTGCCGGTCAAGCTGCGCCTCCTGGAGATCACCCCGGCGCTCAAGGCCGCCGAGGGCACCGCGATGGAGCTGGACGACTGCGCGTTCCCGCTCCTCCAGGGCATCGAGATCACCGACGACCCGAACGTCGCCTTCGACGGCGCCAACGTCGCCCTCCTCGTCGGCGCCCGCCCCCGTACCAAGGGCATGGAGCGCGGCGACCTCCTGGAGGCCAACGGCGGCATCTTCAAGCCGCAGGGCAAGGCCATCAACGACCACGCCGCGGACGACATCAAGGTCCTGGTCGTCGGCAACCCGGCCAACACCAACGCCCTGATCGCCCAGGCCGCCGCCCCGGACGTACCGGCCGAGCGCTTCACCGCGATGACCCGCCTCGACCACAACCGCGCGCTGACCCAGCTCGCGAAGAAGACGGGCTCCACGGTCGCCGACATCAAGCGCCTGACCATCTGGGGCAACCACTCCGCCACCCAGTACCCGGACATCTTCCACGCCACGATCGCCGGCAAGAACGCCGCCGAGACCGTCAACGACGAGAAGTGGCTGGCCGACGAGTTCATCCCGACCGTCGCCAAGCGCGGCGCCGCCATCATCGAGGCCCGCGGCGCCTCCTCGGCCGCCTCCGCCGCCAACGCCGCCATCGACCACGTGTACACGTGGGTCAACGGCACCGCCGAGGGCGACTGGACCTCCATGGGCATCCCGTCGGACGGCTCCTACGGCGTCCCGGAGGGCATCATCTCCTCCTTCCCGGTCACCACGAAGGACGGCTCGTACGAGATCGTCCAGGGTCTGGACATCAACGAGTTCTCCCGCGCCCGCATCGACGCCTCCGTCAAGGAGCTGTCGGAGGAGCGCGAGGCGGTCCGCGGTCTCGGCCTCATCTGAGCCCGCCCCGACGCCCGCACGGGCCCCGTTCCGGCACCTGCCGGGACGGGGCCCGCGCGCGTTCCCGGCCCCGGGAGCAGCCCGGAGACCAGTACGCCGACCTGGTGGGTTTCACCCTCTTCATCCCTTTTCTCCGTGATGCGCCGCACTTTCGGTGGCCGAATCGGCATGCATACGGGGCAGTGGGGCAGGGGCTCACGGTCCCCGAGAGTGACATGCGTGTGACGCAGGGGCATTGACCAGGAACGGAAGGCACATCCCACCATGGCGAACAGAACGGAAACCCGGACCGAGCGGGCTCACCGGACCATCCACGCGGGCGGCGAGTGGCTCGCGGCGTCCTCCGGCGCCACCCGCGAGATCATCGATCCCGCGGACGCCCAGCCGTTCGCCGTGGTCGCGGAGGGCGACGAGAAGGACACCGACCTCGCGGTGGCCGCCGCCCGGCGCGCCTTCGACGCGGGCGAGTGGCCGCACACCCCGGTCGCCGCACGCGCCGCCCTGCTGCGCCGCGTCGCCGACCTCCTCGTGCGCGACCGCGAAGAACTCGGCCTCCTGGAGAGCCGCGACGCGGGCAAGACCGTCGAGGAGGGGCGCGTCGACATCGACTGCGTCGCCGACGCCTTCCGCTACTTCGCCGACCTGGTCGCCGGGGAGGCCCCCGGCCGGGTCGTCGACGCGGGCTCGCCCGACGTCCACAGCGTCGTCGTGCACGAACCGGTCGGCGTCTGCGCGATGATCACACCCTGGAACTACCCGCTCCTCCAGGCCAGTTGGAAGATCGCCCCGGCCCTCGCCGCCGGCAACACCTTCGTGATCAAGCCGAGCGAGATCACGCCGCTCACCACGATCGCCCTGATCGACCTGCTCGTCGAGGCCGGCCTCCCCACCGGCGTCGCGAACATCGTCACCGGCCCCGGCCACACCGTCGGCGCCCGGCTCGCCGAGCACCCCGACGTCGACCTGGTCTCCTTCACCGGCGGCCTGATCAGCGGCACCAAGGTCGCCCAGGCCGCCGCCGTCACCGTCAAGAAGGTCGCCCTCGAACTCGGCGGCAAGAACCCCAACGTCGTCTTCGCCGACGCCTGCGAGACCGAGGAGGGCTTCGACACCGCCGTCGACCAGGCCCTCAACGCCGCTTTCATCCACAGCGGCCAGGTCTGCTCCGCCGGCGGCCGCCTCATCGTCGAGGAGTCCGTCCGCGAACGCTTCGTCGCCGAACTCGCCCGCCGCGCCGAGAAGATCCGCCTCGGCCGCGGCACCGAGGACGGCGTCGAGTGCGGCCCGCTCGTCTCCGCACAGCAGCGCGCCAAGACCGAGGACTACGTCGCCTCCGCCCTCGCCGAGGGCGCCGTACTGCGCTGTGGCGGCAAGCGCCCCGAGCCGTCGCCCCAACGGCCCGAGAGCGGCTACTTCTACGAGCCGACCGTCCTCGACCACTGCCACCGCGAGATGCGGGTGGTACGGGAGGAGGTCTTCGGACCGGTCCTCACCGTCGAGACCTTCCGTACCGAGGACGAGGCCGTAGCCCTCGCCAACGACACCGAGTACGGTCTGGCCGGTGCCGTCTGGACCGCCGACGCGGGACGGGCCCGCCGGGTCGCGGGCCGGCTGCGGCACGGCACCGTGTGGATCAACGACTTCCACCCCTACCTGCCGCAGGCGGAGTGGGGCGGCTTCGGCAAGAGCGGCGTCGGCCGCGAACTCGGCCCCGCGGGCCTGGCCGAGTACCGCGAGAGCAAGCACGTCTACCAGAACCTCGCCCCGAAGCCCGTCCGCTGGTTCGCCGGCTGACCCCTCCCGTCCCGGTACGTCCCCGCACCATCCGCTCGCCCCACTGGAGTACCCCCATGCCAGAAACCACTCATGTCTACGACTACGTCGTCATCGGCGGCGGCACCGCAGGCTCGGTGATCGCCTCCCGCCTCACCGAGAACCCGGACGTCACCGTCGCCGTCATCGAGGGCGGCCCCAGTGACGTCGGCCGCGACGACGTGCTCACCCTGCGCCGCTGGATGGGCCTGCTCGGCGGCGAACTGGACTACGACTACCCGACCACCGAGCAGCCGCGCGGCAACTCGCACATCCGGCACAGCCGCGCCCGTGTCCTCGGCGGCTGCTCCTCGCACAACACCCTCATCGCCTTCAAGCCGCTGCCGTCCGACTGGGACGAGTGGGAGGCGGCCGGCGCCGAGGGCTGGGGCGCGGTGCAGATGGAGGCGTACTTCGCCCGCCTGAAGAACAACATCGTCCCGGTCGACGAGAAGGACCGGAACGCCATCGCCCGCGACTTCGTCGACGCGGCGCAGAAGACGCTGGGGGTCCCCCGGGTCGAGGGCTTCAACAAGAAGCCGTTCAACGACGGCGTCGGCTTCTTCGACCTCGCCTACCACCCGGAGAACAACAAGCGCTCGTCGGCCTCGGTGGCGTACCTGCACCCCGTGATGGACGAGCGCGCCAACCTCACGCTGATGCTGGAGACCTGGGCGTACAAGCTCCAGCTCGACGGCACCCGCGCCGAGGGCGTCCACGTGCGCACCAAGGACGGCGAGGAGATCCTCGTCAAGGCCCGCAACGAGGTCGTCCTGTCCGCCGGCGCCGTCGACTCCACGCGCCTGCTGCTGCACTCCGGCATCGGCCCGAAGGACCAGCTGGAGGCCCTCGGCATACCCGTGGCGCTCGACCTGCCCGGCGTCGGCGAGAACCTGCTCGACCACCCCGAGTCGGTGATCGTCTGGGAGACCAACGGCCCCATCCCGGACAACTCCGCGATGGACTCCGACGCCGGTCTGTTCGTGCGCCGCGACCCCGAACACGCGGGCCCCGACCTGATGTTCCACTTCTACCAGATCCCGTTCACCGACAATCCCGAGCGACTGGGCTACGAGCGCCCCGAGTTCGGCGTCTCCATGACCCCGAACATCCCCAAGCCGAAGTCCCGCGGCCGCCTCTACCTCACCAGCGCCGACCCGTCCGTGAAGCCCGCCCTGGACTTCCGCTACTTCACCGACGAGGACGACTACGACGGCCGCACCCTCGTCGACGGCATCCGCATCGCCCGCGAGATCGCCGCGTCCCAGCCGCTGGCCGGCTGGCTCAAGCGCGAGGTCTGCCCCGGCCCGGACGTCACCGGCGACGAGGAGCTGAGCGAGTACGCCCGCAAGGTCGCCCACACCGTCTACCACCCGGCCGGCACCTGCCGCATGGGCGCCGCCACCGACGAACAGGCCGTCGTCGACCCCGAGCTGCGCGTCCGCGGCCTGACGGGCCTGCGCATCGCCGACGCCTCCGTCTTCCCGACCATGCCCGCCGTCAACCCGATGATCGGCGTCCTCATGGTCGGCGAGCGCGCCGTCGAGCTGATCGGCGGTGACGCCCGATGAGCACGACCGCCAACACCGCCGCCGCCACCGACGCCGTGGCCGAGCGCCCGCCGGTCTTCTCCGTGGACGGCCTGTGGAAGGTCTTCGGGCCCAAGGCCGCCCGGGTCCCCGCCGATCCGGACCTCGCCGCCCTCAGCCCGGCCGAGCTGCGCTCCCGCACCGGCTGCACCGCCGCCGTCGCGGGCGTCTCCTTCGACGTGCGCAAGGGCGAGGTCTTCGTCGTCATGGGCCTGTCCGGCTCCGGCAAGTCCACCCTCGTACGCTGCCTGACCCGCCTCATCGAGCCGACGGCCGGGGCCATCGCCATCGACGGCGAGGACGTCCGCGCGATGGACAAGTCCCGGCTGCGTGAACTGCGCCGCCACCGTGCCGCCATGGTCTTCCAGCACTTCGGCCTGCTCCCGCACCGCACGGTCCTGGACAACGTGGCCTACGGCCTGGAGGTCCAGGGCATGGGCCGCGCCGAGCGCCGCGAACGCGCCGCCGCGATCGTCGCCAAGGTCGGCCTGGAGGGCCTGGAGCACCGCCGCCCCGGCCAGCTCTCCGGCGGCCAGCGCCAGCGTGTCGGCCTCGCCCGCGCCCTCGCCGTCGACCCCGAGGTGCTGCTCTTCGACGAGCCGTTCAGCGCGCTGGACCCGCTGATCCGGCGGGACATGCAGGAGGAGGTCGTCCGGCTGCACCGGGAGGAGGGCCGCACGATGGTCTTCATCACCCACGACCTCCAGGAAGCCCTCAAGCTCGGCGACCGCATCGCCCTGATGCGCGACGGCCGCGTGGTGCAGCTCGGCACCCCGGAGGAGATCGTCGGCTCGCCCGCCGACGACTACGTCCGCGCGTTCGTCCGCGACGTCCCGCGCGAACAGGTCCTCACCGTCCGCACGGCGATGCGCCCCGCCGCCTCCTCCGACGAGGCGGGCACGGGCCCGGCGCTCCGCCCCGAGGCCACGGTCTCGGAGGCCATCGAGGCGGTGGCCCGAGCAGGCTCCCCGGCCCGCGTCATGAACGAGGGCCGCTGCCTGGGCGTGGTAGACGCAACCGACCTCCTGTCGGTGGTAGCAGGCACAACCGACCCAGCTGCGGACAGTCGTAACCCAGCTGCGGACAGCACTGACCCAGCTGCGGGCAGTCGTGCCGCTGGGGCGGCACGGGTGGGCGATGGGGGTCCCCCCGCGCGAGCGAAGCCGAGCGTGGGGGAGGCACCGGCCACGCGCCGCAAGCCGACCACCCCGCCCCCCGCCCCCACCGAGGAGCCGGCGTAATGGCAACGATCACCGCACCGACGTCGCAGAAAGCCGCCCCGCCGGGCATCCTCACCCACCCCGCAACCCGCAAGCTCCTCACCCTCGCCCTCGCGGCAGCCATCCTCATCCCCATAGCCGCCACGCAGTGGCCCGGCGCCGCTTGGCCCACCCCCCTCACCGTCGACGTCTCCGAACCCCTCGGCAAGGCCAGCGACTGGATCATCGACAACCGGGACAGCCACCCCCTGTTCCTCTACTTCTTCGGCCACGTCAGCAACGTCGTCGTCATCGCCGTACGCGCCGTGTACCTCGCCCTCCTCGCCGTCGGCTGGGCCGGGGTCACCGCGATCGGCGCCCTGGTCGCCTGGCGGGTGGCCGACGTGAAGCTCGCGGCGGGCACCGCCGCCGCGTTCCTGGCCTGCGGCCTGCTCGGCATGTGGGTGCCGACGATGCAGACCCTCGCCCTGATGGTCGTCGCCGTCCTCGTGTCGGTCGTCGTCGGCGCCCTGCTCGGCCTCGCCGCGGGCCTGTCCGACCGGATGGACCGCGTCCTGCGCCCGGTGCTCGACACCATGCAGGTGCTGCCCGCCTTCGCCTACCTCCTCCCCGTCGTCCTGGTCTTCGGCATCGGCGTCCCCGCCGCCGTCCTGGCCACCGTCGTCTACGCCGCCCCGCCCATGGCCCGGCTCACCTCGCTCGGCCTGCGCGGCGCGGACAAGGAGGTCCTGGAGGCCGTCGAGTCCCTCGGCACCACCGCCCGCCAGCGGCTGCTGACCGCCCGCGTCCCGCTGGCCCGCAAGGAACTCCTCCTCGGCGTCAATCAGACGATCATGATGGCGCTGTCCATGGCCGTCATCGCCTCCGTCATCGGCGCCGGCGGCCTCGGCGACCGCGTCTACCAGGCGCTGGCGTCCGTCGACGTCGGCGCGGCCCTCGCGGCCGGCATCCCGATCGTGCTGCTCGCCGTCGTCCTGGACCGCGTGACCGGCGCGGCGGGGGAGCGGCTCGGCGAGACCGGGAAGTCCCCGGTGACCTGGCTGTACGCGCTGGTCGTCGCCGCGGCCGTCGCGCTCGCCGGACGCCTGGCCGGCCTCCTCGACTGGCCCGACGGGTGGGAGGTGGACATCGCCGAGCCCGTCAACCGGGCCGTCGACTGGATGACCGCCCACCTGTACTCCGGCGTCCCCGTCGTCGGCGGTACCGCCGACTGGGCGGCGCACTTCACCAGCTGGGTGCTCAACCCGCTGCGCGACGGCCTCCAGTGGCTGCCCTGGTGGTCCGTCCTCCTGATCGTCGCCGCCCTGGCCTGGCTGATCGGCACCTGGCGCACCGCGCTCACCGCCGTCCTCGCCATGGCCGCGATCGGCGTGCTCGGCGTGTGGGACGCGTCCCTGGACACGCTCTCGCAGGTGCTCGCCGCCGTCGCCGTGACCCTGGTCGTCGGCTTCGCCACCGGCATCGCCGCCGCCCGCAGCGACCGCTTCGAACGCCTGCTGCGGCCCGTCCTCGACGTCTTCCAGACCATGCCGCAGTTCGTGTACCTGATCCCGGTCGTCGCCCTGTTCGGCGTGGGCCGCGCGCCCGCCGTGGCCGCCGCGGTCGTCTATGCCCTCCCGGCCGTCGTCCGCATCACCACCCAGGGGCTGCGCCAGGTCGACCCGGCCGCCCTGGAGTCGGCCCGCTCGCTCGGCGCCACCAGCGGCCAGCAGCTGCGCCAGGTCCAGCTCCCGCTGGCCCGCCCGGCCCTGCTGCTCGCCGTCAACCAGGGCGTCGTCCTGGTCCTCGCCGTCGTCATCATCGGCGGTCTGGTCGGCGGTGGCGCGCTCGGCTACCAGGTCGTCTTCGGCCTGGCCCAGGGCGACCTGGCGACCGGCCTGGTCGCGGGCGCCGCGATCGTCTGCCTCGGCCTGATGCTCGACCGGGTCACCCAGCCCACCGAACGCCGTACGACCAAGAAGGGAGCCTGACATGCGACTGCGACTGCGTATGCGTACGACCTCCGCCCTCGCGGGCATGGCCGCGCTGACCCTGCTGACCGGCTGCGGCGCCGCCGACATGACCAAGCAGGCGTCCCCGTTCGCCAACGCCCAGGGCGCCAAGACCGTCACCCTGTCCGTGCAGTCCTGGGTCGGCGCCCAGGCCAACGTGGCCGTCGCCCAGTACCTGCTGGAGCACGAGCTGGGCTACCGCGTCGACACCGTCCAGGTCGACGAGGTCCCCGCCTGGGACGCGCTCAGCCAGGGCCGCGTGGACGCCATCCTGGAGGACTGGGGCCACCCCGAGCAGGAACAGCGCTACGTCCAGGACAAGAAGACCATCGCCGCGGGCGGCGACCTCGGCGTCACCGGCCACATCGGCTGGTTCGTCCCGACGTACTTCGCCAAGAAGCACCCGGACGTCACGAACTGGAAGAACCTCGACAAGTACGCCGACCTGCTGCGCACCGCGGAGAGCGGCGGCAAGGGCCAGCTCCTGGACGGCTCCCCGTCCTACGTCACCAACGACAAGGCCCTGGTGAAGAACCTGGACCTGGACTACCAGGTCGTCTTCGCCGGCTCCGAGGCCGCCCAGATCACCCAGATGCAGCAGTTCGCCAAGGAGAAGAAGCCCTTCCTGAGCTACTGGTACACCCCCCAGTGGCTGATGGAGAAGGTTCCGATGACCGAGGTGAAGCTGCCGCCGTACAAGGAGGGCTGCGACGCCGACCCGGAGAAGGTCGCCTGCGCCTACCCCGTCACCCCACTGCAGAAGTACCTCAACGCCGGGTTCGCGAAGGACGGCGGCAAGGCGGCCGCGTTCCTGAAGAACTTCAGGTGGACGACCGAGGACCAGAACCAGGTCTCCCTGATGATCGCCGAGCAGAAGATGCGGCCCGAGGTGGCGGCGAAGAAGTGGGTGGACGGCCACGAGTCCGTCTGGAAGAAGTGGCTGCCCTGACCCTCAGCGCACCGGCCGGGCCGCGAGCCGTTCCGCGTGCTCCCGCACCGCCCGCTCGGCCTGCCGCTGGAGCCCCTGCCCGAAGGTGATCCGAGTGGCCCCGAGTCCGCCGAGTTCGGCGGGCGAGGGGCCCTCACCGGGACGCGCGACCACGTTCACCGGCCCCTGGATGCCGGCCCGCAGCAGCGGCAGTACGGCGACGGGGGCGGCGATGGGATACACGCAGTCGGCGCCCGCGGCGACGTACGCCGCCGCCCGGGCGATCGCCGCCCCCGGATCGTCGACACCCCGGAGGAACGTGTCGATCCGGGCGTTCAGGAACAGCCGGTCACCGGCCTCCTCCCGCACCTCGGCCAGCCACTCGGCGTGCTCCGCCGGGTCCTTGAGCCCCTCGCGGGTGGAGTCCTCCAGGTTGCAGCCGACGGCGCCCGCCTCCAGCAGCCGCTCCACCAGCTCCTTCGGCGCCAGTCCGTAGCCGCCCTCGACGTCGGCCGACACGGGCACGTCCACGGCGCGCACGATCCGCGCGACGGCCGCGAACATCTCGTCGGCCGGGGTCCGCCCGTCCTCGTACCCGAGCGAGGCCGCCACCCCGGCGCTCGGTGTCGCCAGCGCCGGGAACCCGGCCTCCGCGAACACCCGGGCGCTCGCCGCGTCCCAGGGACCCGGCAGGACGAGCGGGTCGTCCGGGACCCGGCCGTGGTGCAGGGCGCGGAACGCGGTGACGTCGTGACTCACGGTGTGTAACCCCCCGGTGGAACCCTGCGGCCGACCATCAGCCGGTTCCAGCTGTTGATGGCGGTGATCAGCCCGACCAGATGGGCCAGTTCACCGTCGCCGAAGTGTACGGCGGCCTCCTCGTACACCGCGTCGGGCACGAAGCCCTCGGTCAGCACGGTCACCGCCTCGGTCAGCGCGAGCGCGGCCCGCTCCCGCTCGTCGTACAGGTCCTCCGTCTCCTCCCAGGCGGCGAGCAGACCGAGGCGCTCCTCGGCCACGCCGTTCTCGCGGGCCAGGGCGAGGTGCATGTCCAGGCAGAACGCGCAGTGGTTGAGCTGCGAGGCCCGGATCATCACCAGCTCGCCGAGGACGGGGTCGCCCAGGCCCTTCTTGGCCGCCGCGCTCAGCGCGGACAGCGCCTGCCCGACCCGCCGGTCCAGGAGCCGGGTGCGTGCCGCGCTCACGCGTGCTGCCCGGGCGAGTAGTGCCCCGGCGTCATCCGGCAGGTCACGCCGAACCGGTTCCAGGCGTTGATCGTCGTGATCGCGGCGATCAGCTGCGCCAGCTCCGGTTCGTCGAAGTGCTCGGCGGCCTTCTCGTACACCGCGTCGGGCACGAAGCCGTCGGTCAGCACGGTGACCGCCTCGGTCAGCTCGATCGCCGCCAGCTCCTTCTCCGTGTAGAAGTGCCGCGACTCCTCCCAGGCGGCCAGCTGCACGATCCGCGCCACGCTCTCACCGGCGGCGAGGGCGTCCTTGGTGTGCATGTCGAGGCAGAAGGCGCAGTGGTTGAGCTGCGAGGCGCGGATCTTCACCAGTTCGTACAGCGTCGGGTCCAGCCCCCGCTTCGCGGCGGTCTCCAGCCGGATCATCGCCTTGTAGACCTCGGGCGCGTGCTGGGACCAGTTCAGCCGGACGGGCACCTCGGCGGCGTGGTCCCGGGTCTTCGTGTCATCGGTGTGTGTCGTCATGCCTCGACCCTAGGAAGGAAGCAGCCCAGCGGTATGGTCCATTTCCATGGCAAGATCATGGGCCACTCTCGGCGTCGACCTGCACCTGGAACCCACCGGTCCCGGCCTGCGCCGCGGCCTCACCGACGCCCTGCGCGAGGCCGTCCGCACCGGCCGCCTGGGCCCCGGCACCCGGCTGCCCTCGTCCCGCGTCCTCGCCGCCGACCTCGGCATCGCCCGCAACACGGTCGCCGACGCCTACGCCGACCTCGTCGCCGAGGGCTGGCTCACCGCGCGCCAGGGCTCGGGCACCCGCGTCGCCGAGCGCGTCGCCGCCCCGCCGTCCCGCGCCTCGGCCCGGCGCGCCGGGGGGAACGCCCGCCCCGCCTACGACCTGCGCCCCGGCACCCCCGACCTCGCCTCCTTCCCGCGCACCGCGTGGCTCAGGGCCGCCCGCCGCGCCGTCTCCGCCGCTCCCCACGACGCCCTCGGCTACGGCGACGGCCGCGGCCGGCCCGAGCTGCGCACCGCGCTGGCCGGTTACCTCGCCCGGGCCCGGGGCGTGCGCGCCGACCCCGAGACGCTGCTGGTCTGCGGTGGCGTCGCGCACGGCCTCGTGCTGCTGGCCGGCGCGCTGCGGGCGCGCGGCGTGCACACCGTGGCCGTCGAGTCGTACGGCCTCCACGTCCACCGCGACCTGCTCACCAGGGCCGGCCTGCGGACCGTTCCGCTGCCCGTCGACGACCGCGGGGCGGACACCGGGGCGCTCACGGACGCGGGTGCCGTGCTCCTCACCCCCGCCCACCAGTTCCCGACCGGCGTCCCCCTGCACCCCGACCGCAGAGCGGCGGCGGTGGCCTGGGCGCACCGCACCGGCGGGCTGATCCTGGAGGACGACTACGACGGCGAGTTCCGCTACGACCGCCAGTCCGTCGGCGCCCTCCAGGGGCTGGACCCCGACCGCGTCGTGTACCTGGGCACCGCCAGCAAGTCCCTGGCCCCCGGACTGCGCCTGGGCTGGATGGCGCTGCCGCCGTCCCTGGTCGGGGACGTCCTGGACGACCCGGCGAGCCGCACCCCGGGCGTGCTCGACCAGCTGACCCTGGCGCAGTTCCTCGACTCCGGCGACTACGACCGGCACGTGCGGTCCGCCCGCCTGCGCTACCGGCGCCGCCGCGACGCCCTGGTCGCCGCCCTCGCCGAGCGCGCCCCCGGGGTCCGCGTCAGCGGCATCGCCGCCGGACTGCACGCCGTCCTGCCGCTGCCGCCCGGCACCGAGCGGCAGGTCGCGCGGGCCGCCGCCTGGCACGGGCTCGCGGTCCACGGCCTGGCCATGTTCCGGCACCCGGACGCGTCCCTGCCCCCGCTGGACGCCCTCGTTGTCGGATACGGCACCCCGCCCGACCACGCCTGGGCGGGGGCGCTGGACGCGCTGTGCCGGGCGCTGCCGTAAAGTCCCACCGGCGGCGGGGCCGTACACTCGACCGGCCCAACTGTCGTACAACCGCACGGACACGGCACGGACAACGGGGGACAGGGACATGGCCAAGACCCGGCGACGGCTGCGGTCGAGCACCGTGGTGCTCGGCGGCATGGGAATGCTCGCGGCGGCCCTGAGCGCATGCGGTTCGGACCCCGACCGCCGCTGCGTGGACCGCGACAGCTACGACTACCTCAACGGCTACAAGGTCGTCGCCGACAAGAACTGCAAGTCCGGCTCGTCCGGCAGCTCGTCCGGCAGGGGCGGCAAGGGCGGCAAGAAGAAGACCGGCGCGAAGTCCGTGGGCGACGCCGACTGGTACTACGACGCCGACGTCAGCAACGGCTGGGCCGACTCCGGCACCTTCAGCCGGTCCGAGGCCGTCGACCGGGGCGGCTTCGGCTGCTCGGGCGGCAGCGGCGGCGGCTGAGGACGGGACCGTGGAACGCCGTACCGCCGACCCCCGCCCCGGCTGGCAGCAGACCGTCGAGGAACAGGGGCTGATCTACCCCCTGACCCGCTACCCCGACGACTCCCTGCGCCCCTACTGGGACGAGAGCGCCTACTACGTCTTCTCCCTGCCCGAGGTCGAGGCCCTGGAGGAGGTCGTCGAGGAACTGCACCGGATGTGCCTCGCGGCCGCCGGGCACATCGTCGCCGAGGACCGCTTCGCCGACCTCGGCATCACCGACCCGCGCGTCGTCCACGCGGTCACCGAGGCCTGGCACCGCCGCGCCGAACTCCCCTCCGTCTACGCCCGCTTCGACCTGCGCTACGACGGCACGGGGCCCGCCAAGCTCCTGGAGTACAACGCGGACACCCCGACCTCCCTCGTCGAGGCCGCCTCCCCGCAGTGGTTCTGGATGGAGGAGCGCTTCCCCGGCGCCGACCAGTGGAACAGCCTCCACGAGCGCCTCGTCGACGCCTGGAGGAAGCAGGCCGCGCTCCTGCCGCCCGGCAACCCGCTGTACTTCGCGCACTCCTCGGACGACGAACTCGGCGAGGACCTCATGACGGTCGCCTACCTCAAGGAGACCGCCGAGCAGGCGGGCCTGGAGACCGACTGGATCTCCATGGAGGAGATCGGCTGGGACCGCCTCTCGGGCCGCTTCGTCGACAACAAGCTGCGCTTCATCCGCAGCCTCTTCAAGCTCTACCCCTGGGAGTGGCTCACCACGGACCGCTTCGCCGGCCACGTCCTGGACACCCTCGACAACGGCGGCGGCACCGGCACCACCCTGTGGATCGAGCCCGCCTGGAAGATGCTGCTCAGCAACAAGGCCCTGCTGGCGATCCTCTGGGAGCTGTACCCCGGCCACCCGAACCTCCTTCCCGCCTACCTGGACGGCCCGCGCGACCTGGCCACCACCACCGGCTGGGTGGCCAAGCCCCTCCTGGGCCGCGAGGGCGCGGGCGTCACGGTCCACGCCCCGGACACCGACCCCGCCCCCCGCCCCGAACCCTGCTGCTACCAGGAACTGGCCCCCCTCCCCGACTTCGACGGCAACCGCGTCGTCCTGGGCGCCTGGGTGGTGGAGAACGAGTCGGCGGGCCTGGGCATCAGGGAGTCGAGCGGCCTGGTGACGGACGAATACGCCCGCTTCCTGCCCCACGTGATCCTGTGAGGACGGCCCTTTCCGCATCACGGACACCCACGGCACCGGCAGAGCACACCCGGTAACCTGGCCCCGGGCCGTGACTGGCGCGCTGGGATGGGACGAACCATCGGGAAGCGGCCCGGAACACCGAGAGCCGTGCGCCTGGGCCATCCGTACCGTGAACGCTGAAACCGACGTCCGGAGGACCCCGTGCCCGCAGAGATCTCTCCCGAGTCCACCGCCTACCGAGCCGCGCTCGACGTCATCCGAGCCGTCGAGCCCCGCGTGGCGGACGCCATCGGCCAGGAGGTCGCCGACCAGCGCGAGATGCTCAAGCTGATCGCCTCGGAGAACTACGCCTCCCCGGCCACGCTCCTGGCGATGGGCAACTGGTTCAGCGACAAGTACGCCGAGGGCACCGTCGGCCGCCGCTTCTACGCCGGCTGCCGCAACGTCGACACCGTCGAGGCCCTGGCCGCCGAGCACGCCCGCGAGCTGTTCGGCGCCCGCCACGCCTACGTCCAGCCGCACTCCGGCATCGACGCCAACCTGGTCGCCTTCTGGGCCGTCCTCGGCGCCCGGGTCGAGGTGCCCTTCCTGGAGAAGGCCGGCGCCCGCCAGGTCAACGACCTGACCGACGCCGACTGGGCCGAGCTGCGCCAGGCCTTCGGCAACCAGCGGATGCTCGGCATGTCCCTGGACGCCGGCGGCCACCTCACCCACGGCTTCCGCCCCAACATCAGCGGCAAGATGTTCGACCAGCGCTCCTACGGCACCGACCCGGCCACCGGCCTGATCGACTACGAGGCCCTGCGCGCCTCCGCCCGCGAGTTCAAGCCGCTGATCATCGTCGCGGGCTACTCCGCGTACCCCCGGCTGGTGAACTTCCGGATCATGCGCGAGATCGCCGACGAGGTCGGCGCGACCCTCATGGTCGACATGGCGCACTTCGCGGGCCTCGTCGCGGGCAAGGTGCTCACCGGCGACTTCGACCCGGTCCCGCACGCCCAGATCGTGACGACGACCACGCACAAGTCGCTGCGCGGCCCGCGCGGCGGCATGGTCCTGTGCGACGACTCGCTCAAGGACCAGGTCGACCGCGGCTGCCCGATGGTCCTCGGCGGCCCGCTCCCGCACGTCATGGCCGCCAAGGCCGTCGCCCTCGCCGAGGCCCGGCAGCCCGCGTTCCAGGACTACGCCCGGCGCATCGTCGACAACGCCCGCGCGCTCGCCGAGGGCCTGACCAGGCGCGGCGCCACCCTGGTCACCGGTGGCACGGACAACCACCTCAACCTGATCGACGTGGCGTCCTCCTACGGCCTCACCGGCCGTCAGGCCGAGGCCGCGCTCCTCGACTCCGGCATCGTCACCAACCGCAACGCCATCCCCGCCGACCCGAACGGCGCCTGGTACACCTCCGGCATCCGCATCGGCACCCCGGCGCTGACCACGCGCGGTCTCGGCACCGCCGAGATGGACGAGGTCGCGGGCCTGATCGACCGCGTCCTGACCACGACGGAGCCCGGCACCACCAAGTCCGGCGCCCCCTCCAAGGCCGCCCACGTCCTCGACGCGAAGGTCGCCGACGAGATCTCCCACCGCGCGACCGACCTGGTGGCCGGCTTCCCGCTGTACCCGGAGATCGACCTGGGCTGACGGTCGCCGCCCGGGGGAACGAGCCGCCGGTGGGACCTGAGAGAATGGTGAGCATGGCGAATGACCGACCTCGTGTGCTCTCCGGGATCCAGCCCACCGCAGGCTCGTTCCACCTCGGCAACTACCTGGGCGCCGTCCGCCAGTGGGTGGCCCTCCAGGAGTCCCACGACGCGTTCTACATGGTCGTCGACCTGCACGCGATCACGGTCCCGCAGGACCCGAGGGAGCTGCGCGCCAACACCCGGCTCGCCGTCGCCCAGCTGCTGGCCGCCGGACTCGACCCGGACCGCTGCACGCTCTTCGTCCAGAGCCACGTCCCCGAGCACGCCCAGCTCGCCTGGGTCATGAACTGCCTCACCGGCTTCGGCGAGGCGAGCCGCATGACCCAGTTCAAGGACAAGTCCGCCAAGCAGGGTGCCGACCGCGCCTCCGTCGGCCTGTTCACCTACCCGGTCCTCCAGGTCGCCGACATCCTGCTCTACCAGGCCGACGAGGTCCCCGTCGGCGAGGACCAGCGCCAGCACATCGAACTCACCCGCGACCTGGCCGAGCGCTTCAACGGCCGCTTCGGCGACGCCTTCACCGTTCCCTCCGCGTACATCCTCAAGGAGACGGCGAAGATCTACGACCTCCAGGACCCGACCGCCAAGATGAGCAAGTCGGCGGCCACCCCGAAGGGCCTGATCAACCTCCTGGACGAGCCGAAGGCCACCGCGAAGAAGGTGAAGAGCGCGGTCACGGACACCGACACCGTGATCCGCTTCGACCGCGAGCACAAGCCCGGCGTCAGCAACCTGCTGACGATCTACTCCACCCTCACCGGCGCCGAGATCGCCGAGCTGGAGCGGAAGTACGAGGGCAAGGGCTACGGCGCGCTGAAGACGGACCTCGCCGACGTCGTCGTGGAGTTCGTCACCCCCTTCCGCGAGCGGACCCAGCAGTACCTGGACGACCCGGAGACGCTCGACGCGATCCTCGCCAAGGGCGCGGAGAAGGCCAGGAGCGTCGCCGCCGAGACCCTCGCCCGGGCGTACGACCGGGTGGGCTTCCTCCCCGCCAAGCACTGACCCGTGCCGCCGCCCGGGGTACCGCCGCCCGCGGTACCCCGGCACCGTCCGCGCGCCCCGGCCCGCCGCCGTAGCGCTGCACATCACTCCGGTTGCGCCTGCCCACGGCACGGCGGTGGCCGTACAGTCGATATCCGGGTGTCCGACACCGCGACACACAACGAGCGACACGTAACGACAGGAGACGAAGTGGGGACCGTAACGATCGGCGTGTCGATCGCGGTCCCGGAGCCTCACGGCAGCAAGCTCCAGCAGCTGCGCGCGGGCTTCGGCGACGCCGCCGCTCACGGCATCCCCACGCACGTCACCCTGCTGCCGCCGACCGAGGTCGACGGCGCCGCGCTGCCCGCGATCGAGGCGCACCTGGCGGAGGTGGCCTCGCGCGGCCGGCCCTTCCCGATGCGGCTGTCCGGCACCGGGACCTTCCGCCCGCTCTCGCCGGTCGTCTACGTCCAGGTGGTCGAGGGCGCGGCGGCCTGCTCCTGGCTCCAGAAGCGGGTGCGCGACGCGTCCGGCCCGGTCCCCCGCGAACTGCAGTTCCCGTACCACCCGCACGTCACCGTGGCGCACGGCATCGAGGAGGCGGCGATGGACCGCGCCTACGAGGAGCTGTCCGACTACGAGGCCCAGTGGCCCTGCACCGGCTTCGCGCTGTACGAGCAGGGCGCCGACGCGGTCTGGCGCAAGCTGCGCGAGTTCCCCTTCGGCAGCGCCACCGTGCCCCCGCAGGCCGGTCGCGTGGAGACCGGCTCCCTGCCCACCCGGTAGCCGCGCCTCACACCGGCAGCCGCCGGAACACGGTCCGCGGCAGGTGCCGCAGCGCCGACATCACCACCCGCAGCGCGCCCGGCACCCACACCGTCTCCGAGCGCCGCCGCAGCCCCAGCTCGATCGCCGCGGCGACCGCCTCGGGCGTCGTGGCCAGCGGCGCCTCCTCCAGGCCCTCGGTCATCCGCGACCGCACGAACCCGGGGCGTACGACCATGACGTGCACGCCCGTGCCGTGCAGCGCGTCGCCCAGACCCTGCGCGAAGGCGTCGAGCCCCGCCTTGCTGGAGCCGTAGATGAAGTTGGCGCGGCGGGCCCGCTCACCGGCGACGGAGGAGAGCACCACCAGCGAGCCGTGCCCCTGCGCCTGGAGCGAACGGGCGGCGACCAGCCCGGCCGAGACCGCGCCGGTGTAGTTGGTCTGCGCGACCCGTACGGCGTTCAGCGGCTCGCGCTCGTCGTGCGCCTGGTCGCCCAGGATGCCGAAGGCCAGCAGCACCAGGTCGATGTCGCCCTCGGCGAACACCTTGCCGAGCGCCGCCTCGTGGGACTCGGGGTCCAGCGCGTCGAAGGCGACCGTGCGCACCTCGGCGCCGAGGCCGCGCAACTGCTCGGCGGCCGTGTCCAGGGCGGGCGAGGGGCGTCCGGCCAGCCACACCGTGCGGGTGCGGCGGGCCACCAGACGGCGCACGGTGGCGAGCGCGATCTCGGACGTACCGCCGAGGACGAGGAGGGACTGGGGAAGGCCGAAGGCGTCCTTCACGACTGGCTCCAGACAGGTCGGTGGGGGGCAGGGGCGTCACAGGGCGAGGCGGCGGGCCAGGTCGGACACGAACACCCCGCGCGGGTCCAGCTCCGCGCGCAGGGCGCGGAAGTCGTCCAGGCGGGGGTACATCGCGGCGAGCAGTTCCGGGCGCAGCCGGGAGTCCTTGGCGAGGTAGACCCGGCCGCCCGCGTCCGCGACCTCCTCGTCCAGCTCGTCCAGGAACGCGCCGAGCCCCGGCAGGCCCGCCGGGATGTCCAGGGCGAGGGTCCAGCCCGGGACGGGGAAGGAGAGCCAGCCCGGGTCGGCCTCGCCGAAGCGTTTGAGGACGGCCAGGAAGGACGGGCAGCGGCGGGTGGAGATGCGCCGCACGATCCGGCGCAGGGCCTCCTCCCGGCCGTGCCCGACGACGAACTGGTACTGCACGAAGCCCCCGCGGCCGTACACCCGGTTCCAGTGCGGGACGCCGTCCAGCGGGTGGAAGAAGGTGGAGATCCGCTGGAGGCGGCCCCGGCTGCACCGGGGGGCCTTGCGGTACCAGACCTCGTTGAACAGGCCCACCGTGGTGCGGCCGAGCAGCCCGTCCGGCACCAGGTCGGGGGCGGCCGGCAGCCGGGAGGTGCGGAAGGCCAGCGGCGCGCGCCGCGCGCGGGAGCGGGCGGGCAGCGCGTCCAGCGGGGCGTGGTCGCCGCGGGTGAGCACCGCGCGGCCGGTCGCCCGGCCGCGCGCGAGCAGGTCGATCCAGGCGACCGAGTAGCGGTAGCGGTGGTCGGTGGCGGTCAGCCGGGCCATCAGGTCGTCCAGGTCGCCGGCCCGCTCGGTGTCCACCGACATCAGCGCCGTCTCGACCGGCAGGAGACGCAGCGTCGCGGTGAGGATCACCCCGGTCAGCCCCATGCCGCCCGCGGTCGCCTCGAACAGGGGCGTGCCCGGGGTGACGGTGCGCACCCGGCCGTCGGCGGTGAGCAGCTCCAGGGAGAGCACGTGCCGGGTGAAGGACCCCGACACGTGGTGGTTCTTGCCGTGGATGTCCGCGCCGATCGCCCCGCCGACCGTCACGTAGCGGGTGCCGGGCGTCACCGGCACGAACCAGCCCAGCGGCAGCAGCACGTCCATCAGCCGGTGCAGGGAGACCCCCGCGTCGCACAGCACGGTGCCGCCGGCCACGTCGACGGCGTGCACGCGGTCCAGGGCCGTCATGTCGAGCACGGCACCCCCCGCGTTCTGCGCCGCGTCCCCGTACGCCCGCCCCAGGCCCCGCGCGACGGCGCCGCGGACCCCGCAGTCCCGGACGGCCGCGGCCGCCTCCTCGTACGTCCGCGGGCGGACGACGAGCGCCCCGGTGGGCGCCGTGCGGCCCCAGCCGGTGACGGTGTCCCAGTCGGTGTCGGGAACGGTGTCGGCAGACATGGCGGTGACCGTATCGCCCCTATGTGAATGATTAGTTCCAAAACATTCAAGCCGTCCCTGAAACGGGTGATTAATGGTATGTCGCTCCGACGTGCCCGCCTTCGCGTGCCGCGGGCGTGGACAGTGAGTGCACATGGACGACCTCGACGACATGGACCACCGGATCGTCAGCGCGCTCCGGGCCTGCGGAGCCGACCCGCGCGTGGCCGGCGCCGCGCGCGCCCTGTCCTGGGCGGGGGAGCACGGGGCGCTGTGGCTCGCGGCGGGCCTCACCGCGGCCGCCGTGGACACGCCCCGGCGCACGGCCTGGCTGCGCGGCACCGCGCTCACCGCGGGTGCCCACGTCGTCAGCATGGGGGTGAAGCGGGTCGTGCGCCGCCCCCGCCCCGCGCACGTCGTCCCCCTGGTGCGCACCGCCGGCCGGCACTCCTTCCCCAGCTCGCACGCCACCTCGGCCGCCGCGGCCGCCGTCGTCTTCGGGGCGCTCGGGGTGCGGGCCGCCTGGCCGCTCGCCGCCGCCGTGTGCGCCTCCCGGCTGGTCGTCGGCGTCCACTACCCCTCCGACGTCGCGGCGGGCGCCGCCCTGGGCGCGCTCACCGCCCGGCTCGGCACCGGCTGGATGCGCGGAGGCACCCGTGACTGACACGGCCGTCCTGCGCCAACGCGCCCCCGAACAGCCGCCCGAGCCCGCCCCGCCGCGCCGGGCGAGACACGTACCCGCCGGGCTGCTGCGCACCGCGCGCCCCCGCCAGTGGGTCAAGAACGTCCTGGTCGTCGCCGCCCCGGCCGCCGCCGGCGAGCTGTTCTCCGCGCCCGCGCTGGGCCGGCTCGCCCTGGTCTTCGTCCTGTTCACCGCCTGCGCCGCCGCCGTCTACCTGGTCAACGACGCCCGGGACGCCGAGGCCGACCGCGCCCACCCCGTCAAGCGGCACCGCCCGGTCGCCGCCGGACAGGTCCCGGTACCGCTCGCCTACGCCGTCGGAGGCGTCCTGGGCGTCCTCGCGCCCGTCCTCGCCGCCCGGCTGTGCCCCCCGGCCGTCGCGGCCCTGCTGACCGCCTACCTCGCCATGCAACTGGCGTACTGCGTCAGCCTCAAGCACGTCCTGGTCGTCGACCTCGCCGTCGTCACCACCGGCTTCCTGATGCGCGCGATGATCGGCGGACTCGCGCTCGGCATCCCCCTGTCGCGCTGGTTCCTCATCACGACCGGCTTCGGCGCCCTGTTCATGGTCGCCGCCAAGCGCTACTCCGAAGCCGTGCAGATGGCGGACAAGGAGGGCGCCACACGCGCGCTGCTCACCGAGTACACCACCGGCTACCTCCGCTTCGTCTGGCAGCTCGCCGCCGGTGTCGCCGTCCTCGGCTACTGCCTGTGGGCCATGGAGGAGGGCGGCGTCCCGCACACCAGCGTGCTGCCCTGGCGCCAGCTCTCCATGGTCGCCTTCGTCCTCGCCGTGCTGCGCTACGCCGTCTTCGCCGACCGCGGCACCGCGGGCGAACCCGAGGACGTCGTCCTGCGCGACCGCCCCCTCGCCCTGATCGGCGTGGTCTGGCTCGCGATGTACGGCCTGGCGGTGGCCAATTGGTAGCCGGCCGGCGCGAACTGCTCGGCTTCGCCGGTGTCGGCCTGCTCGCCTACGCCGTCGACCTCGGCCTCTTCACCTGCCTGCGCGGCCCCGCCGGCCTCGGTCCGCTCACCGCCAAGACCCTCTCCTTCGTCGCCGCCTGCTCGGTCGCCTACGCGGGCAACGCCCTGGGCACCTACCGGCACACCCGCACCCGCGGCCTGCGTGCCTGCGCCGTGTTCTTCGCAGTGAACGCCGCCGGCGCCGCCGTACAACTGCTCTGTCTGGCCGTCAGCCACTACGGGCTCGGCCTCACCTCGCAACGCGCCGACACGGTCTCCGGCGCCGGGGTCGGCATGATCCTGGGCACGATCCTGCGCTTCTGGGGCACAAGAACACTGGTCTTCCGGTCCGGAGCCGCACCCGGCGGCCGGACGGGATCATGGAACGGGACGAGCGGGGGCAGGGTCGGATCATGGACTGGCTGAAGAAGCTCCCCGGCGTGGGACCGTGGATCGCACGCCTGATGACCACGCACGCGTGGCGCTCCTACGAGCGGCTCGACCGGGTGAAGTGGTCCCGGCTGGCCGCCGCCATGACCTTCACCAGCTTCGTGGCGCTCTTCCCGCTGCTGAGCCTGGCCGCCGCCGTCGCCGCCGCCACGCTCAGCAAGGAGCAGCAGGACAAGCTCCAGGACAAGCTCGCCGAGCAGATCCCCGGCATCTCCGACCAGCTGAACATCCAGGACCTCGTCGACAACGCCGGCACCGTCGGGGTGATCTCCGCGCTCCTGCTGCTGTTCACCGGCATGGGCTGGATCGAGGCCACCCGGGACTGCCTGCGCGCCGTGTGGGAGCTGCCCGACGAGGAGGAGAACCCGGTCCTGCACCGGGCCAAGGACGCGGGCGTCCTGGTCGGCCTCGGCGGGGCGCTGCTGATCACCGTCGGCATCTCCACCGTCGCCTCGGCGCTGGTCGGCTGGATCATCCGCACGGCCGGCCTCGCCGAGGGCGGGGTCGGCGGCGTCCTGCTGTACGTCGCCGCCTTCGCCGTCGCCGTGCTCGCCGACTTCCTGCTGCTGCTGTACGTGCTGACCCTGCTGCCCGGCGTCCAGCCCGAGCGCCGCCGCCTGGTGGTGGCCGCGCTGATCGGCGCGGTCGGCTTCGAACTGCTGAAGCTGCTGCTCAGCGGCTACATCCAGGGCGTCGCGGCGAAGAGCATGTACGGCGCCTTCGGCGTCCCCGTCGCCCTGCTGCTGTGGATCAACTTCACCGCGAAACTGGTGCTGTTCTGCGCCGCCTGGACGGCGACGGGCAGCAAGGCGCAGGAGCTGGGCGACGAGGGCGTCACGGACGGGTCCGGCGACGGACGAGGTCGGGCAGCGGCCACTTCCGGTTGACCAGGTAGGCGCCGCCCGCGAGCAGCACCAGCACCCCCGCGGCGACACCGGCCGCGATCCCGACCCCGCCGGCGCCGTGCCCGGCCCCCAGGCCCGCCACCGGCCCGGTGCCCGCGCCGCCCTTCCCGGTGCCGCCGGCCTCACCGGACGCCCCGGCCGAGGGGCTCGCCGCGGCGGCGCTGCGCGGGCCCACCAGCTCGCCCACCGGCCGCACCTTCCCGGCCGCCTTGAAGCCCCAGTCGAACAGGCGGGCGGTCTCCTTGTAGACCTCGTTGTGCTCGTCCTTCGCCGGGTTCATCACGGTGACGAGCAGCACCCGGCCGCCGCGCTCGGCGACGCCCGTGAAGGTGGCGCCCGCGTTGGTGGTGTTGCCGTTCTTCACCCCCGCGATGCCCGGGTAGACCTCCATGTCCGCGTCGCCCGACAGCAGCCGGTTGGTGTTCTGGATCTCGAAGGTCCCGCGGGAGGTCTTGCCCTTCTTGTTCTTCGTGGTCTCACCGGGGAACTTCGCGCTGACCGTCGAGGCGTACTCGCGGAAGTCCTTCTTCTGGAGCCCCGAACGGGCGAACAGCGTCAGGTCGTACGCGGAGGAAACCTGCCCCGGCATGTCGTAGCCGTCGGGGCTGACCACGGTGGTGTCGAGGGCCTGGAGTTCGTCGGCGTGCGCGTTCATGTCCGCGACGGTCTTGTCGACGCCGTCGTTCATCGCCGACAGCACGTGCACCGCGTCGTTGCCGGACCGCAGGAAGACCCCGAGCCACAGGTCGTGGACGGTGTAGGTCTCCTTCTCCTTGATGCCGACCATGCTGGACCCGGCGCCGATGCCCGCGAGATCGGAGACCTCGACCTTGTGCTTCGTCGTCTTGGGCCACTTCGGCAGCAGCGTGTCCGCGAACAGCATCTTCAGGGTGCTCGCCGGGGCCAGCCGCCAGTGCGCGTTGTGCGCGGCCAGCACGTCGCCCGACTCGGCGTCCGCGACGATCCACGAACGGGCGGTGAGGTCCTTCGGCAGCACGGGCGCCCCGCCCGCCAGGTCCACCTGCGTCCCGGGCTTCCCGAGCCGCGCGCCGCCCACCGCCGACATCGACGCCGGGGGAGTGGCCGACGGACTCCCCGACGGGCTCGGGGCGGCGAGCGCGGCGGGGGAGAGGAGGGCGAGAGCGGTCAGGGCGGCGGAGGTGACCGTCAGGGATCGCCTGAGGGCCTTCTGGGGAGCGGACACGAGCGGAAACGTACCCCCCGCGACCGGGCCGGTCCCACTCCCCTCCCCACCCCGCGCACGGTTCCGGACAGCGTGCGGCGATACTGAAACCATGCCGTGCTCTTCCGGGGGACAACCCCCGGACCCCCGGCCGGTCTCGGGTGGACGGTGTTGTGAGGAAAGGTCCGTTTTCGTGAAGCTCAGCCGCCCCGTCTCCTGGTTCCTGCTCGCTTTCGGGGTGTGGAGCTGGATCATCTGGATCACTTTCGTCAAAAACCTGGTCAAGGACGGCAGCGGGCTCGCCTTCGACGACGGCGAGCCCACGGCGTACTTCTGGGTGCACCTGCTGCTCGCGATCGTGTCCTTCGTATTGGGGACGGTCGTCGGGGTCATCGGGTTGCGCGGGGTGCGCGCACTGCGCCGAACGTCATAGCCGACGAGGACGTCACGGACGCCCTGGGCGTCCCAACCGAGGGGATACGACGGCATGGCGGTCGTCTTCGTGCTGGTCGCGCTGGTGATGGTGGGCGTCCTGGTGACGGCCAACTGGTACCTGTGGCGGCGCCTGTTCCGCGACACGACGCGCGCTGCGGGCCCCGTGCGCCGGATCGGCGCGGCGGTGATCGCCGGGGGCTGGGTGCTGGCGGTCGGGGCGCTGGTCGCCGAGCGCGCGGGCGCCCCGTTCTGGCTCCAGCGGGTCCTCGCCTGGCCGGGCTTCCTGTGGCTGGCCCTGTCGATCTACCTGCTGCTCGCGGTGCTCGCGGGCGAGGTCGTCCGGCCGCTGCTGCGGAGGTTCCTGGAGCGCCGGGCGGCCGCCCGGCACCCGGAGGAGGCCGAGCCGTCGGTCGCCCCGGCCGCGGACACCTCGCGCATACCGGCCGGGACGGCCCCGCCGCAGGCGCCCGGCACGCCTGACGCGCCCCAGACGCCGGTCCCCGCCCCCGGGAGCGCGAGCACCAGCCCCCTCGCCCTGCCCTCCCGCCGCCTGTTCGTCTCCCGCGTCGTCGCCGGTGCCGCCGCCGCGGCGGCCGTCGGGACGGTCGGGTACGGCACGTACGGCGTGCTGAGCGGCCCGAAGGTGAAGCGGGTCACCGTACCGCTGGCCAAGCTGCCGCGCGCGGCGCACGGGTTCCGCATCGCCGTGGTCAGCGACATCCACCTCGGCCCGGTCCTCGGCCGGGGCTTCGCGCAGCGGGTCGTCGACACGATCAACGCCACGCAGCCCGACCTGATCGCCGTCGTCGGCGACCTGGTCGACGGCAGCGTGAAGGACCTCGGCCCGGCCGCCGCCCCGCTCGCGCAGCTCCGGGCCCGGCACGGCGCGTACTTCGTCACCGGCAACCACGAGTACTTCTCCGGCGCCGAGCAGTGGGTCGCCGAGGTGCGGCGGCTCGGGCTGCTCCCGCTGGAGAACGCCCGCACCGAGCTGCCCCACTTCGACCTCGCCGGCGTCAACGACGTGGCGGGCGAGGACGAGGGCCAGGGTCCCGACTACGCCAAGGCCCTCGGCGACCGGGACCGCACCCGCGCCTGCGTGCTCCTCGCCCACCAGCCGGTGCAGATCCACGACGCCGTCGACCACGGCGTCGACCTCCAGCTCTCCGGCCACACCCACGGCGGTCAGCTCTGGCCCGGCAACCTCATCGCCGGCGCCGCCAACCCGACGCTGGCGGGCCTGGACCGCTACGGCGACACCCAGCTGTACGTCAGCCGCGGCGCGGGCGCCTGGGGCCCGCCCACGCGCGTGGGGGCGCCCTCGGACATCACGGTGATCGAGCTGGCGTCCCGTCAGGCCTGACCGTCAGGCCCGTTCGCCGGGCTCGCGGGCGGCCCTTCGGGCGGCCGGGTCGGGGATCGCCCGGGTCATCCCCGGCAGGAAGTCCGTGAACAGCTCGTGCACCTCGCGCACCAGCGGGCGCAGCACCCGGAAGCGGGCCAGCACGACGCCCCGCGCGGTGAGCCGGGCGCCGCGCTCGGCGAGGCGGTAGCTGCGCTCGCGGCCCTCGGTGCGGTCGAAGATCCAGTACAGGACGAGGCCCATCTGGGAGAGCCACATCAGCTCCGGGAGGATGTCCCGCAGCTCCTCGGGCACCTTGGTCTTCGCCCCGGCGAGCACCGCGCGGTGGATGCTGATGGCCTCCACGCGCGCGTGTTCCGACTCCGGGGAGAAGGGGCTGAGCGGGCTGTCCGGGTCGGCGGCGTTCTTGAAGAACTGCACGGCGAACTCGTGGTACGGCGTGGCGATGTCCAGCCAGACCTTCAGCACGCCCGCCAGCCGGGCCTCCAGGTCGGTCTCCCTGGCCAGCACCTCGCGGACCGCCGCCTGGTGCTCGGCGGCGATCCGGTCGTAGAACCCCTGGATCAGGTGTTCCTTGCCGGCGAAGTAGTAGTACGCGTTGCCGACGGAGACCCCGGCCTCCTGGGCGATGGCCCGCATGGTGGTCCGGTCGTAGCCGCGTTCCTGGAACAGCCGCATGGCCGTCTCCAGGATCAGCGCGCGGGTCTGCTCGGACTTGCTGAGGTGGGCGCCGTCGCCGGGGCCGTCGTTGGTGGCAGGCACGGGTCCAGAGCCTATCCAGTCGTACAGGTGCCGTCGGCACAGCCCGGCCCGGTGTAGATCCACCCCAGGCGCGGCTCGTACACCCAGCCGTCCGCGCGGCGGTACCCGGTGCCGCCCCACTGCCGCTGCCCGGCGCGCCACTTGGCGGCGGCCAGGATGGCCCCGCGGGCCAGCAGGGCGCCCTTGGGCGTACTGAGCCGGTGGGCGAGCCCGCGGTACCGGCGCAGCGCCCACAGGACGACCACCCAGGCGGCGGCGCCGCGGTAGACCTGTCCGGCGTCGCCCACGGCGGTGACCTCGTCGAGGGTGGCCCCGTGGTCGAGCCCGGGGAAGCGCCTGCGCGCCTCCTCCGACGCGGCCGGGACCAGTTCCAGCGGCACCAGCCGGGGCTGGCGCAGCAGCCAGTCCCGTACGTGGGTGCACAGGGCGCATTCGGCGTCGTAGAGGACGGTGAGCCGGCGCACGGGGGCGCCGGCCGTCGTCCCGGGAGCGGGGGCCATCGGATCAGGCCCCGGCCGCCGGGGCCACCCAGCCCTGCGGCGGGACCGGCGGTACCTGCTCCCGCTCCATCAGCCCGCGCCGCCGGATCTTGTTGAGCACGTACACGTTGCCCAGGTGCATCACGCCGAGCACCAGCAGCACCACGCCGACCTTGGTCGACAGCGCCTCGAAGATGCCCCGGGTGTCGGTGATGGTCTCGTCGTCGCTCAGGTAGAGGGCGACGAAGCCGAGGTTGACGAGGTAGAAGCCGACCACCAGGAGGTGGTTGACGGCGTCCGCGAGCTTCTCGTTGCCGTGCAGGACGTCGGCGAGGAAGACCCGTCCGTTGCGGCTGAGTGTGCGGGCCACCCAGACGGTCAGACCGATGCTGACGGCCAGGTAGATGACGTAGGCGATGACGGTGCGGTCCATGCCCCACCCCTTCTTGAACGCGTTCAAAACGCTGACAGGGCTGACTGTAGACCTGTTTTTGAACACGTTCAAGCGCGGGTTCCGCTCAGGGGCGGCGGCCCAGCTCCGGGCGCTTGGAGTAGTCCGTGAGGCCGATGACGTTGCCCCACGGGTCGGCGAACTCGACGGTCCAGCCGGTGGCCACGGGGAACGGCTCGTCCAGCGGCGGCACCCCGGCGTCCCTCAGCGCGCGGGCGGCGACCCGGGCGTCGGTCACCTCCAGCCACACCCGCGCGGAGGGCCACATCGGCGGCTGCCGCCCGAACTCCTCCTCCGCCCGCAGCAGCAGTCCCGGCGTCTCCACGCCCACCTTCAGCAGCGCGATCCCGGCCTCGTCGAGCCGGTAGGCGACCGGGAAACCGGCCCGCTCGTAGAACCCGACGGCCTCGGCGAGGTCCCCGACGGGCAGCAGCACGTTGTCGAACCCGAGCAGTTCGTACGACTCGTCATCTGACATGGCGTCAGGCTAGGACGCTCATCGCCCGGAACAGCCGATTGTCAGCCCTCGCCGGGCGCGCTCTTCGCCCGTCCGGCGGCAAGGACCTCGCCTCGATGGCGCGGCAGATGCCAGAGGGCCCCGCTTCCAGGGGAAACGGGGCCCTCACAGCCGTCAAGCGGCGTACACCGACGGCGTCAGAAGCGGCGCGTGATCAGCGCTCGCTTCACCTCCGCGATGGCCTTGGTGACCTCGATGCCGCGCGGGCAGGCGTCCGTGCAGTTGAAGGTCGTACGGCAGCGCCACACGCCGTCGCGGTCGTTCAGGATCTCCAGCCGCTGCTCGCCGGCCTCGTCGCGCGAGTCGAAGATGAAGCGGTGGGCGTTGACGATCGCGGCCGGGCCGAAGTACTGGCCGTCGTTCCAGAACACCGGGCACGAGGACGTGCAGGCGGCGCACAGGATGCACTTGGTCGTGTCGTCGAAGCGCTCGCGGTCCTCGGCGGACTGGAGGCGCTCACGCGTCGGCTCGTTGGTGTCCTTCGTGATCAGGAAGGGCATCACGTCCCGGTACGCCTGGAAGAACGGCTCCATGTCGACGACCAGGTCCTTGAGGACCGTCAGGCCCTTGATGGGCTCGACCGTGATCGGCTTCTCGGGGCTGAGGTCCTTGATCAGCGTCTTGCAGGCGAGGCGGTTCTTGCCGTTGATCCGCATGGCGTCCGAGCCGCAGATGCCGTGCGCGCAGGAACGGCGGAAGGTCAGGCTGCCGTCCAGGTCCCACTTGATCTTGTGCAGCGCGTCGAGGACGCGCTCCTTCGGGTCGATCTCCAGCTGGAAGTCTTCCCAGGCCGCCTCGGCGGCGACCTCCGGGTTGAACCGCCGGACGCGGAAGGTGACCGTGATGTACGGGGAGTCGGCGAAGCCGGGCTCGGGGGCCTTGTCGCTCTTCTCCATGACAGGGGTAGCCATCAGTACTTACGCTCCATCGGCTGGTAGCGGGTCTGGACGACCGGCTTGTAGTCGAGCCGGATGGACTCGGCGCCGTCGTCGCCCACCTCGCGGTACGCCATGGTGTGGCGCATGAAGTTGACGTCGTCGCGGTTGGGGAAGTCCTCGCGGTAGTGACCGCCGCGCGACTCCTTGCGGGCGAGCGCGGACACGGCCATCACCTCGGCCAGGTCGAGCAGGTTGCCCAGCTCGACGGCCTCCAGCAGGTCGGTGTTGAAGCGCCGGCCCTTGTCCTGGATCGCCACGTTCTTGTAGCGGACGCGCAGCTCGGCGATCTTCTCGACGGCCGTCTTGATCGTCTGCTCGGTGCGGAACACCATGACGTTGGCGTCCATGCACTCCTGCAACTCGCGGCGGATCGTCGCCACCCGCTCGGTGCCGGTGGACGAGCGCAGCCGCTCGATCTGCTCGACGACCAGGGACTCCGGGTTCTCGGGCAGCTCGACGAAGTCCGCCTTCTGCGCGTACTCCGCCGCCGCGATGCCGGCCCGCTTGCCGAACACGTTGATGTCCAGCAGCGAGTTGGTGCCCAGGCGGTTGGCGCCGTGCACGGACACGCAGGCCACCTCGCCGGCCGCGTAGAGGCCCGGCACGACGGTCGTGTTGTCCGCCAGCACCTCGCCCTCGACGTTGGTCGGGATGCCGCCCATGGCGTAGTGCGCGGTCGGCTGGATCGGGATCGGGTCCGTGTAGGGCTCGATGCCGAGGTAGGTCCGCGCGAACTCCGTGATGTCGGGCAGCTTGGCGTCCAGCTGCTCCGGCGGGAGGTGGGTGAGGTCCAGGTAGACGTGGTCGCCCTCGGGACCGCAGCCGCGGCCCTCGCGGATCTCCGTGTAGATGGAGCGCGAGACGACGTCACGGGACGCGAGGTCCTTCATGACCGGCGCGTACTTCTCCATGAAGCGCTCGCCGTCCTTGTTGCGCAGGATGCCGCCCTCACCGCGGGCGCCCTCCGTCAGCAGGATGCCCATGCGCCAGATGCCGGTCGGGTGGAACTGGAAGAACTCCATGTCCTCCAGCGGCAGCCCGCGCCGGTACACGGCCGCCTGGCCGTCACCGGTGAGCGTGTGCGCGTTGGACGTCACCTTGAAGAACTTGCCGGTGCCGCCGGAGGCGTAGATCACGGACTTCGCCTGGAAGACGTGGATCTCGCCGGTCGCCAGCTCGTAGGCCACCACGCCGGCCGACTTCTTGACGCCGTCGACCTCGGTGATCAGCTGGTCCAGGACGTAGAACTCGTTGAAGAACTCCACGCCCTCCTTCACGCAGTTCTGGTACAGCGTCTGGAGGATCATGTGACCGGTGCGGTCGGCCGCGTAGCAGGAGCGGCGGACCGGGGCCTCGCCGTGGTTGCGGCTGTGACCGCCGAAGCGGCGCTGGTCGATCGTCCCGTCGGGCGTCCGGTTGAACGGCAGGCCCATCTTCTCCAGGTCGAGGACCGAGTCGATGGCCTCCTTCGCCAGGATCTCGGCGGCGTCCTGGTCGACCAGGTAGTCACCGCCCTTGACCGTGTCGAAGGTGTGCCACTCCCAGTTGTCCTCCTCCACGTTGGCCAGCGCGGCGGCCATGCCGCCCTGCGCGGCGCCCGTGTGGGAGCGGGTCGGGTAGAGCTTCGTCAGCACGGCGGTGCGGCTGCGCTTGGTCGACTCGATGGCCGCGCGCATGCCGGCGCCACCGGCGCCGACGATGACGGTGTCGTACTTGTGTACCTTCATGATTTTCGCAGCCCCGTGCCTAGCGGATGTTCGGGTCGAAGGTGAAGATCACCAGCGTGCCCAGCAGGATGGTGAACACCGTGGCGGTGTAGAGCAGGCCCTTGAGCCACAGCCGGGTGTTGGGGCGCTCCGCGTAGTCGTTGATGACCGTGCGCAGGCCGTTGGCGCCGTGCAGCATCGCGAGCCAGAGCATCAGGAGGTCCCAGACCTGCCAGAACGGCGAGGCCCAGCGGCCCGCCACGAAGGCGAAGCCGATCTTCGAGACACCGCCGTCGAGCACCAGCTGGATCAGCAGGTGGCCGAGGACCAGGACGACCAGCACCACGCCGGACAGGCGCATGAAGAGCCAGGCGGCCATCTCGAAGTTGCCCCGGGTGGACTTCGGGGTCTTCTTCGTGCGGGCGCGGGGCGCCTCGATGAGCGGCGCCGGGTTGTCGACCGTGTAGAGGGAGGCGCCCTCGACGGGGCCGATCCCGGAAGCGGGGGATTCAGTCGTGGACATTGGCGTCAGCTCCCGAACAGTTCACGAGCGGCGTGGCCGAGGACGGGGTAGATCGCCCCGAGCATCAGCACGACCCACAGGGCGACGACGGTCCAGAGCATCTGCTTCTGGTAGCGGGCGCCCTTGACCCAGAAGTCGACGGCGATGACACGCAGGCCGTTGAGCGCGTGGAAGAGGATGGCGGCGACGAGGCCGTACTCCAGCAGCGCGACGATCGGCGTCTTGTACGTGGCCACGACGGTGTCGTAGGCCTCGGGGGACACCCGCACGAGAGCGGTGTCCAGCACGTGAACGAACAGGAAGAAGAAGATGAGGACGCCGGTGACTCGATGAGCCACCCAGGACCACATTCCTTCCCGGCCGCGGTACAGCGTTCCAGCCGGCACGGAAATTTCCTCCGGGAGCGGGGATTGGGGCCGCGCCGGCTTTCCTTGTCGGTCGGGCCCGGCCGGGTACGGTCCACCGGCCCCCAGCATGGTAGCGACGGTTGCCTGCGGCGCTTACGGGGGGCCTGCCGTTGTGATCAAACTTGCACTCAAAGGAGCAGTGGGTTTGAGCGCGGGGCGGCTACGGGGGTGGGTTTGTCTTGAATGCCGGGTGTGCGTAGTCAGGGGCTGGTCGCGCCCCGCGGCGGAGCCGCTGATGTCACAGCCCCGCGCCCCTTAGGGCGTTGCTCAGCCGTGTCTTTGCCAGGTGCCGGAGTTCCTCTGCCGCTACCAGGCGTTCTTCGTCGAGGTCGTTGTTCAAACGTGACCGGATGGCGGTCAGGACGTGGTCCAGGGCCTCGTCGGGGGGCAGGTCGGACAGGCAGATGACGAACACGTGTCCGAAGCGGGACTCGTAGGCCGCGTGGGCCGCGTTCAGGGCCGTGTGGGCTGCCGCGTACGTGTCCTCGGGGAGGGCGGGCAGTATTTCCGCGGCCAGAGCCTCCGCCAGGTCGTCCGGGGTGAGGTCGTAGGCCGCCTCGTCCGCTGCCGCCAGGAGGGCGGGGAGGTCCGGGTAGGGGCGGTGGGCGGCGAGGCGGTGGGCCCAGGCGCGGCTGTGCAGGCAGGCGAGGAGGGTCTGGACGGCCTCTTCGGCGGGAGCCGTGTTGAAGCACGCCAGCGGGGCGGCCGTTGCCGGTGTGGCGCGTGTTTGCACCGGTACCGGTATGGCCACTCGGCTGGGGAGGTCTGGGAGACGGTGCGCAGGCAGCGTGGGTCCTCGTGGGCTTCACGTGTGGGTCGGCAGGGGATTGTGCGAAAGATGTGGCGTCACGTTATCGAGTGACGGCAACGCGTGTCCGTCCGATGCCCGAATTTCACCCGAACGGGAGAGTTTCAGAACATGTGGTGGACGCATGACGGCAACGGCGGTCGTAGGTTGGCGCTGTGAGCCAGCACGGAGGCCGGATACCGGCGCACCAGGTGAGGCAGCGGGCCGTGATCGCCGGCGCGGTGGTCGCCGCGCTCGGTGTGGGAGTCGGCCTCTGGGCCACCGACGGCGACGGTGACGGCGGCAATGACGGCGTCGGTCCCCAGGCTTCGGCGACCCGGTCGGGCGAGGCGGCCGCCCCGAGTCCCAGCCGCTCCTACCCCCTGTCCAAGGCGCCGCGCACCATTCCCGCCGTACGCGAGCACACCGCGGCCCGCGGTCCCGGCTGGCAGCCGGCGAAGGGGCACCGGGTCGTGGTCGCCGACGCCGGGCTCGCCGACGAGGGGAAGCAGATCGCCGGCGAGCTGGGCCTGACGTACGCCGGGCAGAAGGGCGACGAGCGCGCCGGGGACCTGCTGCTCGACGTCAAGGCCGACAAGGGCGCGAACCCGGAGTCGTACACCATGACCGTGCGCGACGGCCGGGTAACCGTCACCGGGCCCGCCGAGGCCGGCGTCTACTACGGCACCCGGACCCTGAAGCAGGCGGTGGACGGCGGCGGCACCGCGCCGGAGGGCGTGGTGAAGGACGAGCCGGCCAAACCGAAGCGGGGCTTCTCCCTCGACATCGCCCGCAAGCACTACAGCGCCGACTGGATCAAGGACCGCATCCGCGAGCTGGGCGACCTGAAGTTCAACGAGCTGGGCCTGCACTTCTCCGACGACCAGGCGTTCCGCATCGAGTCCGACTCGCACCCCGAGATCGTCTCGGACGAGCACCTGAGCAAGGCGGAGATGAAGGAGATCATCGCTCTCGCCGCCTCGCGCCACATCACCGTCGTCCCCGAGATCGACTCGCCGGGCCACCTCGGCGCCGTGATCGCCGCCCATCCCGATCTCCAGCTGCGCAACGCGCAGGGCACGGCCACCCGCGGCGCCATCGACATCTCCAAGCCCGAGGCCGCGAAGATCGTCGACGATCTGCTCGACGAGTACGCCGACCTCTTCCCCGGCTCCCAGTTCCACCTGGGTGCCGACGAGTACCAGGCGCTCGTGGTGCCCGACCCCGAGGCGTCCTACCCGACGCTGGCCGCCGCCGCCCGCAAGGCCTACGGCTCCGGCGGCACCGTCGCCGACCTCACCACCGGCTGGCTCAACGGCCGCGCCAAGACGGTCATGGCCCACGACCGCACCCCGCGCGCCTGGAACGACGGCTTCTTCAAGGACACCTCCGTCGAGCCGCTCAAGGACATCAAGGTCGCCTACTGGACCGGCAAGGAGATCGGCGCCCGCCCGCCGGGGGAGTACCTGAGCGCGGGCCGCCAGGTCCTCAACTACAACGACGAGTTCCTCTACTACGTGCTCGGGCAGCCGCAGACCTTCGTCTACCCGACCGGCGAGCGCATCTACGAGCAGTGGACCCCGCGCGTCCTGCGCGGCACCGCGGCCGTCGACGCCAAGTACGACCGGCAGATACTCGGCGGCAGCTTCGCCGTCTGGGGCGACTTCCCGAACGCCCAGACCCAGGCCCAGGTCGCCGAGGGCATCCGGCTGCCGCTGGCCGCGACGGTCCAGAAACTGTGGGACCCCGGCAAGCCCGAGCTGTCCTGGGCGGACTTCAAGTCGCTGGCGGACCGGCTCGACTGACGCCCCCGGGACCCGCCGTCCGGACCCGCCCCGGCCGTGGCGCGCCGATTGCCGGGTCCTGCTGCGCACTCCCGTACAGCTGTGGTCGTCTTTTGACCGAGCCGAACCGACACGCCGGGGGGAACCGGGACATGGGCTACTGGGGGTACTTCGTCGTCGGCCGCGCCGAGCGGCCGCTCGCGGAGCTGGAGGCGCTGCCCGGCGCCGCGGACATGACCCTGTGCCGGTCCGCACCGGACGGCTGGCAGGTGTGGCAGTTCGCGGGCGGCGACGGGGACGTCGGCACCATGAGCGACCTGGCCGGGCAGACCGGCGCACCCGCGCTGTTCGGGTACGTGATGGACAGCGACTGCGTGGTCGTGGAGGCGGCGGCGCCCGGGAGCGGGGTGTGGACGACCTGCCTGGCGCGGACCGCCATGGCCGGATACCTGGGCGCCGAGCGGGACGGGCTCACCCTGGAGGACTACTTCCTGGACCCCCGGGACGCCGCCGAGCGCGCCGTCGCCTGGGCCGCCGAGGCGGGGCACACCGCGAGCGCGGACGACCTGGCGGAGGTGCTGGCGGACGACCCGGCGGCGGACGCGGACGCGGGGCCCGGCGCGGACCGCGCTGCGGGGCCCGCCGACGGACCGGTGGCCGAAACCCTCTTCTTCCGGTTCCTCGACCGGCTGGGCGTCGTACCGCTGTGACACTCCCGAGCCGTCGCACGCAGTAAGGGTCAGTGCGGGCTCCGTGCTGGTGGACGGGGCGAAACGGCAGGAACGGGGAGGGACCCGATGAGCCTGGTGGAACTGATCACGCGGGCCGACACGCGCGGACTCGCCGCGAGCGGACTGGCTTGTTTGGATCGCTGCCTTCCGCTGCTGGACGGCGACGACGAGGCCCTCAGACCCCTGTGGGCGACCCTCGCCGACGAGCCCGGACGCGACTGGGCGCGGGGGCTGACCCGGGTGCGGGACGAGCTCGCGGGTCCCGACGCCCCCGGCGAGGACGAGGCCGTGGTCCTGGCCCGCCGCATGCTCGCGGCCGCGCCGGCCGAGTGCTCCGGACCGGCGCTGCGGACCTGGGCCGACGCCTGCTCCGTCGCCTCGCTCCGCATCCACCGGCTGCTCGACCCGGCGGCGGACGCGGCCCCGGAGGCCGACGTCCCGCGCGACGGCGGCGCGGCGGGACTGCCCCCGCTCGTCGCCGCCGAACTGCGCCGCCAGACCGGCGTCCTGGAACTGCTCGCCGGGCACGGCGCGGCCGGGCTGCGTCCGGCCCTGGAGGTCTGCACGGAGGGGCGCCGGGTGCTGCGCGCGGTGGTCTCCCGCCGGGCCAGGGGGCGGGGCTGAACCCGGGACCGTCCGCAGGCCTCCTGTGACCGTCGTGCGGGGAACGCGCGGCGGCGGTGCGGTGGACGTGGGGGAGGTGCGGCGGTCCTGCGCCGGTTGCGGAACGACCGGCTCCCACGTGTGACGCGGCCCCGCCCCACGGCGCTGTAGCCCATATGACGACTGTGACCAGCGGATGGACGAGCGGATGGAGCGGGACGACGAGCCCGCAGCAGACCCGGCCGTCGGCCGCCGCCAGGCCGGTGCGGTGGGCGGCGGACGCGGTGGCCACGATGCGCGAGGGCGCGCGGCTGCGCCTGGACTACTCGGCGCAGAGTCTGTGGCGCGTGGACCGGGTGATCGACGGCATCCGGCGCGAGGAGGCGCCGTACGCCGCCGTGGAGACGGCGCTGCGCGGACTCGGCGCGTACGCCGGGGAGGTGATCGTGCGCGCGTCCGGCGGCGAGTGGTGGACGACCGGTGGCGACCACTGGGTCCGCACCCCGGACGGCCGCCTGTGGGACCCGATCGACGAGGCCCGCCGCTGCTTCGCCGGGGACGGATCGCTCCGCCTGCTGTGCCGGGACGCGACGGCCGCCCCCTGATCTTCCCTGTGACACTTCCGTGCGCCCGGACGCTGATGACCTTGGGGGCGGGCTCACCCGAGCGCGCGCAGGACTCGGTACGGACGAGGACGGTTCTTGGGCCAGCGAGGGGAACCCCGCCGCGTACAGGCGTACGACGGGGAACTGGGCGCGGCCGTCGCGCGGGCCCAGGAAGGTGACGAGGCCGCCTTCGCGGTCGCCTACCGGCTCGTGCAGCCGGGACTGCTGGGCTACGTGCGCGCACTGGTCGGGGAGGACGCCGAGGACGTCGCGGCGGACGCCTGGCTGGAGATAGCCCGTGACCTGCGGCGTTTCAAGGGCGACGGGGCCGGCTTCCGGGGCTGGACGGCGACGATCGCCCGGCACCGGGCCCTGGACCACCTGCGCCGCCAGAAGGTACGGCCCCGGCCCACGGCACTGGAGCAGGACCTCCTGGAGCTGCCCGGGCCGCACACCACGCACGACCAGGTACTGGAGGTCCTCTCCACCCGGGCCGCGCTCGCCCTGGTCTCGGCGCTGCCGCGCGACCAGGCCGAGGCGGTCCTGCTGCGGGTCGTCGTCGGCCTCGACGGGCCGTCCGCCGCGCGCGTGCTCGGCAAGCGGCCGGGCGCGGTGCGTACCGCGACGTACCGGGGACTGAAGCGGCTGGCGCGGCAGCTGGGGACCGACGGTGTGACGGATGACGGTCCCAGGACGCTGGGGGAGTCGACATGAGGGGCGCCGGGGACGGCGGCCCCGCGGACCGAGCGGGAGCGGAGACGGGCATGCGGGCACGGCACGGGGAGGGCGACGGCCGCGACGCCGGTCCCCGGCCCGCCCCGGGCGGCGCCCCGGACACCGAGGCGCTGCTCGCCGCGGCGCTGCGCGGGGAGCGGTCCGACGCCGAGGGCGAACGGCGGGCGGTGGCCGCGTTCCTGGCGGCACGGGAGGCGGAACCGGGCCGGGCGGCGCGCACCCGGCGGCGGGACGACTGGCGGCCGTGCGACGGGCGGCACCCGGGCCGCACACTGAAGACCGCCCTCTCCGTCCTGCTGGCGAGCCTCGCCCTGGGCGGAGTCGCCTACGCGGCGGCCATGGGCGGGGGCGGCTCCGCCGCGGACGACGGCGGCCCGCACCGCGACCGGCCGCCCACCCCCGCCGACAGCGCCTCGGTCCAGCCGGTCGCCACCCCGGCCGCCACTCCTTCCGGCCCCGCCACCACGCCCCCCGGTGCCTCCGCGCCGCCGGACCGCACGGCCGCCGCCGGGGACACCGAGGCTTCCTGCCGCGCCTACGCACGGCTGAAGGGCCGCGGCGGTGCCCTGGACGCCCCGGCCTGGCGGCGACTGGTCGCGGCGGCGGGCGGCGCGGAGCACGTCGAGGACTACTGCGCCGACGGACCCGCCACCGGGACCGGACGGGGACCGTCGAACCCCGACGGGAACGCCGAGGGCGGTAACGGCGCCGACGGGAACACCGACGGAGCCAACGGGGCCGACGGGAACGGCACCGACGGAAACGGCACCGAGGGAAACAGCGCCGCTCCCGGCAACGGTGAGGGAAACGGGGCCGGAGGAAACGGCAACCAGGAGAACGGCGGCACCGGCAGCGACGGCGGCGGCGGTAATGCCGAGGGGCAGGTCCCCGGCCGGGACCGGTAGCGCCGGGACGGGACGCCCCGGGGTGGCCAAGGCAACGGCCGGGGCCGCCACCCCCCACAGGAGAGGCCCCGGCCGTCGCGCGGCACGGGCCGCGCGGCGGCCCGTACTCCCTTCAGCGCCGCGACTGCGTTTTCTGTCACACCTCACCGCGTCACGGGTTAGTTGCATCTTGTACGGCAAGGCGAGAGGGACATGGACGAGTGGCGGTTTCACGACGTAACGTGCCATTCGCGCCGATGCAGCGGGAGGCTCGCTCCCGCGACAGGGTCGCGGGGGACCACCGCGGCCATCAGTTGAGAGTCCACGACGGCGAGGACCACGTCCGCGAGAGCGGCGCCGGTTGAGGCGCGGAAGGGCTGCGCAGAAAGGCTTCTCGGTGCTGGGGGACGACGCGGAGCTGACCGCCGCGGTGCGTGCGGCGCAGAACGGGGACGAGACCGCGTTCCGGACCGTGTACCGCGACGTGCACCCGCGGCTGCTGGGGTACGTCCGCACCCTCGTCGGCGATCACGACGCCGAGGACGTGGCCTCCGAGACCTGGCTCCAGATAGCCCGCGATCTGGAACGGTTCGCCGGGGACGCCGACCGCTTCCGCGGCTGGGCCGCCCGCATCGCCCGCAACCGCGCCCTGGACCACATCCGCATGCGCGGCCGCCGGCCGGCGATCGGCGGCGACGAGACGGAGCTGACGGGCAAGCCCGCGGAGTCCGACACCGCGGGCGAGGCCATGGAGGCGCTGGCCACCGGCAGCGCCCTCTCCCTCATCGCCCGGCTGCCCCAGGACCAGGCCGAAGCGGTCGTCCTGCGCGTGGTGATGGGCCTCGACGCCAAGAGCGCCGCCGAGACCCTGGGCAAGCGGCCCGGCGCCGTCCGCACGGCGGCGCACCGCGGCCTGAAGCGCCTGGCCGAACTGATCGGCGGCGATCCGGAATCGGGCGGCGGGCTCGACGCCCTGCCGCCGCAGCGAGAACCGCGCGGTCGTGCGGTGACGTCCGCGAGTGTGACGCATACGCGCGCGCGGACGCAGAAGGACATGTGATGGCCGACGAGCAGGACAAGTGGCTGGACCGCGAAACGGCGGAGCGCCTGCTGCGCGGAGAGCCACTGGAGGGTGTCGACGGCGCGTCCCGCGACCGGGCCGAACGGCTCGTCGTGGCCCTGGGCGCGCTCTCCGCCCCACCACCGCCGACCGGCGAGGAACTCCCCGGCGAGGCCGCCGCGTTGGCCGCGTTCCGCAAGGTGCGCGCCGAACGGGCCGAAGCGTCGGCCCAGGCGTCGGCCGCCCTCGGGCACGGTGCTGCTCCCCGGACCTCCGACGCCGGTCTCGTCCGCATCGGCGCGCGTGGCGAGGGCGCCCGGCGTCCGCGCCGGAGCCGCCCCCTGCGCCTCGGGCTGGCCGCCGCGCTGACCGTCGGCATGATCGGCGGCGTGGCGGCGGCGGCCGGAACCGGAGTGCTGCCGACGCCGTTCGACGGCACCGAACCGGAACCCGCCGCCACCGTCTCGGCCGCGGTTTCGTCCAGCCGTCCGACCGCACCGCCCTCGCCGCTGGAGGGGGTGCAGGGCGGGGCGGCGACCGGCGCCACCCCGGGCGCGTCCGACGGTGCCGGCGCGCGGGACGACGACGAGGCCGGGGACCGCGACGCCGACGGCCGGGACACGGACGGCGGCGACGGACGGCGGTCGGACCTCACCGCGTCCTGCCGCAAGGTGCGCGCCGGCAAGGAACCCGACGCCGCCCACCGGCGCGCGCTGAAGGAGGCGGCCGGGGGAGCGTCGCGGGTCGTGACGTACTGCGGCAGCCTCCTCGCCGGAACGGATGGCGGCGGCCGGGACGGAGGCGGCCGGGGCGGCGACCCGGCAGAGCCGACCCGCGAGGCTGAGCCGCGCAAGGACACCGGCGGCGGCAACGGCCAGGGCGACAAGAACGGCCAGGGTGGCAACAACGGCAAGGGCGCCAACAGCACCAAGAGCGACAAGGGTGACAAGAACGGCAACGGCGGCAAGGGCAACGGCGGCAAGAAGAGCGACCACGGAGGCCAGGGCGACGACGGAGACGACGGCGGCAACGGCGACGGGGACGAAGCCGACGCCGACATAGCCCCGCCCGTCCGCGATCCCCACCGCCCCGCCCGCCCCCACCGGTCCCACGGCCCGCACGCCCCCTCGGCCCACGCGCCCCACGCCCCGGCCCCCGCGAATACCGCCTGACCTGCGCTTTCGCGCACGGCGGGGATTCTCTCGCCGGGGGGTGTGACACTTTCGGCCGCCGTGGCGCAGTAGAGAGTGAGCCGACTGGTCATCGGCTCCGCACCGAGCCGGGGTTCCCCCCGTACCTGCGGCTCGTGCATCTCGGCGCGGGCGGGACACGTTCCCCCGGTCCCGCCCGCGCCCCTTCGCCCTACGGCGGTGTCGTCGCCCCGCCGCCTCACCGGTACACGACGACCTTGTCGCCGTTCCTCACCTGCGCGTACAGCTCCGCGATCGCCGCCTCGTCCCGCACGTTGACGCAGCCGTGCGAGGCGCCCGCGTAACCGCGGGCCGCGAAGTCGTAGGAGTAGTGCACGGCCTGGCCGCCGCTGAAGAACATGGCGTACGGCATGGCCGAGTCGTACAGGGTCGAGACGTGGTGGCGGGACTTCCAGTAGACCTGGAAGACGCCCTCCCGGGTCGGCGTGTACTGCGAGCCGAAGCGCACGGACATCGTCGACACGGTCCGCCCGTCGATCATCCAGCGCAGCGTCCGGCTCGACTTGCTGATGCACAGCACCCGGCCGGTCGTGCAGCGCGGGTCGGGCGCGGCGGCGGGCTGGCCGCCCATCAGGTACAGCTCCCACGTGCCCGGCTCGTGCGACATCCCGAGCAGCCGCTGCCAGGTGACGGTGTCCGTCCGGCCGGTCCGCGGCAGCCCGCGCTTGCCCTGGAAACCGCTGACGGCGCGCTCGGTCAGGTCGTCGTACGTCCCGGTCGGCCCGTCCACGAGCCACTCGACCTGGCGCAGCCTGGCTTGCAGCTCACGGACGTCCCGGCCGGTGTCGCCCCGCTGCCACAGCACCCTGGCGGCCTTCGGCCCGGCCGGCGGCGCACCGGGTGACCGGCGGTCCTTGGGCGGCGTGCTCTTCGCCGGGGCCCGGGTGGTGACGTCTATGTGCACCGGCGCGTGCCCCTTGCCGTCCGCTCCCGTGCCCTGCACGGTGCAGCCGCCCGCCGCCAGTACGGCCACCAGCGCGACGGCGACCACCCGTCCCGTGCTCCCCATGCCCCTCGTACGCATCACGCCCCCCCGTCTCACGGTCCCGCACCGACGTCCCCTGAGTTGTTCCCGCGGATGACGCGCCGCGAACGGCACGGCATCGTTGTGACCGGGACCGCATCGCGGTTGTGAGGAAGGTCCCAGCGTGCGCCTCTCCACGGGGTGCACGCGCGCGGATACAGTCCGTCGAAGTGGTCGAAGTGTCGGTGGTATCGGCGAGTAAATGACGGGTAGTTCGAGCAAGTCGAACATGTGCTCAGCGGGAGGCATCACACCATGACGCGCGAGTCCGAGTCCGGGCTGCCCATCGAACCGGTCTACGGGCCCGACGCCCTGGCGGACTGGGACGCGGCCGAGAAGCTGGGCGAGCCCGGGAAGTACCCCTTCACCCGGGGCGTGTACCCGTCGATGTACACGGGCCGGCCGTGGACGATGCGCCAGTACGCCGGTTTCGGCACGGCGACGGAGTCCAACGCCCGCTACAAGCAGCTGATCGCCAACGGCACGATGGGCCTGTCGGTCGCCTTCGACCTGCCGACCCAGATGGGCCACGACTCCGACGCGCCGATCGCGAGCGGCGAGGTCGGCAAGGTCGGCGTGGCGATCGACTCCATCGACGACATGCGCGTGCTGTTCGGCGGCATCCCGCTGGACAAGGTCTCCACGTCGATGACGATCAACGCCCCGGCCTCCCTGCTGCTCCTGCTCTACCAACTCGTCGCCGAGGAACAGGGCGTGAGCGCCGACCAGCTCACCGGCACGATCCAGAACGACGTGCTGAAGGAGTACATCGCGCGCGGGACGTACATCTTCCCGCCCAAGCCGTCGCTGCGGCTGATCGCGGACATCTTCAAGTACTGCCGGGCCGAGATCCCGAAGTGGAACACCATCTCGATCTCGGGCTACCACATGGCCGAGGCGGGTGCCTCTCCCGCGCAGGAGATCGCCTTCACCCTCGCCGACGGCATCGAGTACGTGCGCACCGCGGTCGCGGCCGGCATGGACGTGGACGACTTCGCGCCCCGCCTCTCCTTCTTCTTCGTGTCCCGCACGACGATCCTGGAGGAGGTCGCCAAGTTCCGCGCGGCCCGCCGGATCTGGGCGCGGGTGATGAAGGAGGAGTTCGGCGCGAAGAACCCCAAGTCGCTGATGCTGCGCTTCCACACCCAGACCGCGGGCGTGCAGCTGACCGCCCAGCAGCCCGAGGTGAACCTGGTGCGCGTCGCCGTGCAGGGCCTGGGCGCGGTCCTCGGCGGCACGCAGTCCCTGCACACCAACTCCTTCGACGAGGCCATCGCGCTGCCCACCGACAAGTCGGCCCGCCTGGCCCTGCGCACCCAGCAGGTCCTCGCCTACGAGACGGACGTGACCGCGACCGTCGACCCCTTCGCCGGCTCCTACGTCGTCGAGAAGATGACCGACGACGTCGAGGCGGCCGCCCTGGAGCTGATGGGCAAGGTCGAGGACCTCGGCGGCGCGGTCAACGCGATCGAGCACGGCTTCCAGAAGAGCGAGATCGAGCGCTCCGCCTACCGCATCGCCCAGGAGACCGACTCCGGCGAGCGGGTGGTGGTCGGCGTCAACCGCTTCCAGCTCGACGAGGAGGAGCCCTACGAGCCGCTGCGGGTCGACCCGGCCATCGAGGCCCAGCAGGCCGAGCGCCTGGCCAGGCTCCGCGCGGAACGCGACCAGACGGCGGTGGACTCGGCCCTGGCCGCCCTGAAGAAGGCCGCCGAGGGCGAGGACAACGTCCTCTACCCCATGAAGGACGCCCTGCGCGCCCGCGCGACGGTCGGCGAGGTCTGCAACGCGCTGCGGGAGGTCTGGGGCACGTACGTCCCCTCGGACGCGTTCTGACGGGGGCCGGGCCGGGGGGTCAGGCGCCCAGCCCGAACCGACCCAGGTAGGTGGCGAGGCCCTCCGGCGTGTCCCCGGCCCACCCGACGTACCCGTCCGGCCGTACGAGGAACAGCCCCGTCCCGTACGCCCCGTGCGGGCCCCCGCGCACCACCGTCACCGCGGGCCCCACGCCACCGCCGGGGGCGTCGACGCCGAGCGCCAGCAGCGTCCAGTGCGGTCCACGGAAGGCGTCGAAGAGCCGGACGCCGTCCACCCGGCCGTCGGGCGCGCGGTCCCCGGCCCGTACCGCGTCCTCGCCGACGGCGCCCCGCGTCTCCACCGTCAGCGACGAGTCCCGGTACCCGATGCCCAGCTGCCGGGTCGCGCCGCCGCGCCGCACCTCGCCGCGGTGGACAGCGGTCGACAGGTCGAGCATCCGCGCGGCGATCGGGCGCCGCTCCTCCTCGTAGCTGTCCAGGAGCGCGGCCGGGGCGTCGCCCTTCAGTACCGCGTCCAGCTTCCAGCCCAGGTTGTAGGCGTCCTGGACGCTGGTGTTCAGCCCCTGGCCGCCCGCGGGGGAGTGCACGTGCGCCGCGTCGCCGGCGATGAAGACCCGGCCCGCGCGGAACCGGTCGGCCAGCGCCGCCCGGGGCCGGAAGTCGGAGACCCAGCGGACCTCGGTCACGTCCTCGGCGGCGAGGTGCGAGCGCTCCGCGACGACCTTGCGGACGCCGTCCGCGGAGGTGTCCACGACCGCGCCCTGGGGGAACCGCGCCATCACCTGGAAGTCCTCGGTGCCGGCCAGCGGGCAGACGGCGAGCAGGTCGACGCCGTCGCCCGGCGGGAAGACGTGCCAGTTGTCGCGGTCCAGGCCGCTGATCCGGACGTCCGCCACCAGCGTCGGGCTCGGGTCCACGGTCTCGCCGGTCATGCCGATGCCCAGCGCGCGGCGCACCGCCGACCGGCCGCCGTCCGCCGCGACCAGGTAGCGGGCGCGCACCGTCCCGCCCGAGGAGAGGTGCGCGGTGACGCCGTCCTCGTCCTGCGTGACACCGGCGACTTCGTGGCGGAAGGCGACCTTGCCGCCCAGTTCCGCGAGCCGCGCGGCCAGGATCTCCTGCGTGCGCCACTGCGGCACCATCCACGCCCTGTTGTACGGCGAGTCCTCGCTCGGCTCGGCCGGGTCGAACATGTGGTGCTCGCCGACCCGCTCGCCGTTCTTCCAGATCATGCCGACCGGGTAGGGGCCGCCCACCGCGTGGAGCGCGTCCACGACGCCGAGGTCGTCGAAGACCTCCATGGTGCGGGGCTGGAAGCCCTTGCCCCGTGAGCCCGGGAACAGCTCCCCGGCGGCCTCCAGGACCAGCGCGTCCACCCCGCGCCGGGCCAGGTCCACACCGAGGGTCAGACCGGTGGGCCCCGCGCCGACGATCAGTACGTCCGTGTCCAGCACATCCGGCTCCGAGACGTGCGTATCCATGACATTCACGGCAACTCTCCTTAACGACGTTAAGTCCGGTGTGGGTTCGAGGATGGACTTAACGCCGTTAAGCTGTCAAGCGTGAGTACGGAACGACGCGCCCCCCTCGACCGCCGACGGGTCGCGGACACGGCGCTGACACTGCTGAACGAGGTCGGCCTCGACGGCCTGTCCCTGCGCACCATCGCCCGGGCGCTGGACGTCAAGGCGCCCGCCCTCTACTGGCACTTCAAGGACAAGCAGGCCCTGCTGGACGAGATGGCCACCGAGATGTACCGGCGGATGCTCGCCGGGACCCCCCTCGACCCGGCCGACACCTGGCGGGAGCGGCTGCTCAAGGCCAACCGGGGCCTGCGCGCCTGCCTGCTCGCCTATCGCGACGGCGCCAAGGTGTTCAGCGGTTCACGCTTCACCGGCGCGGTGCACGCCGAGTACATGGAGGGCACCCTGCGGCTGTTCACCGCCACCGGGTTCACCCTCGCGCAGGCGGTGCGGGCGACTACCACGACGTACCTGTTCACGCTCGGCTTCGTCACCGAGGAACAGGGCGTCGAGCCCCTGCCCGGCGAGCGCCGGGAGGGCTTCGACGTGGCGGAACGCGCCCGCCTGCTGGCCGACTACCCTTTGACGGCCGCGGCGGGCGCGGAGATGTTCACGGACTACGACCGGCACTTCGAGGAGTCGCTGGCGCTGGTGATCGAGGGTGTCGCGGCGGCCTACGGCTTCGACTGAGCCGCCCCGGCCGCCCTGCCCGCCTGCGCCCGCCGCGCCGCCCGGTACCGGCGCACCGCACGCGTGACCAGAGGCGGCAGCAGGTCCAGGGCGAGCCGCCGGGTGCGCTCCCGCGGGGACGAGGCACGCGCCGCACGGGCCGCCGGACGGGCCGGCGCGCTCTGCCCCGGCACCGGTGCGGCCCCCGGCCGGCCCGTGCCCGGCGCCGGTGCGGCCGCCGGAGCGGGCGCCGGGTGCCGCGAGGACGGCAGCGACGGCGGCCGCAGCCGCTTGCCCCGGGCGCGGGTCCGCACCAGCCGGTGCCCGGCGGCCCGCTCCACGGTCACGGCGATGTCGTCACGCCCGCGCAGCGCCGCCAGCAGTTCCTCCCGCACGGGCTCCGGGTCGCCCCAGGTGCCGTACAGCTTCTGGCTGCTCAGGCAGACCGGGCGCAGCCCGCGGTTGAGCACCGCCTCCCAGGCCGCGACGGCGACGCCCGGGGTGTGCTCGCTGCGGAAGTCGTCCAGGACGACGATGCCGTCGGGCACCAGCAGCTCCCTGGCCGTGCGGATGTCGCCCTCGACGTGCTCGTACAGGTGCGAGGCGTCGATGTGGACGAAGCGGCAGCTGCCCGGCGCGACCTGGTCCACGACCGCGGAACTGGGCGCCTGGATGATCGTCGGCAGGGTGTCGTGGAAGGAGAGGTAGTTGCGCTCGAAGGCCTGGCGGGTGAGCGAGGAGTACGACTTCGCCGCCTCCGCCCGGTTGGCCGCGTCCGGGGGCTCGGCCCCGAACAGGTCGCAGACGGTGAGCGTCTCGCCGTCCCGCAGCCGGTGCCCGAGCAGGATCGCGCTCTTGCCCAGGTAGGCGCCCAGTTCCAGCAGGTCGCCGCGGGTGTCCAGCCGTTCCTGCCGCTCCAGGAACCAGGAGAACAGCACCTGGTCGAGCGGCCAGAACCAGCCGGGGACGTCGTTCAGCTCACCGGGGTACTCGTGCGTGACTTGCGCAGTGGCCATGAGGCGAGGATGCATCCTCGACACCGGAAAGAGAGTCGGCACGCGCAATCCGACGGTCAGAAAATCGCACGAATTGCTCAACGTGCCCGGGTCGGCACCGCACGCAGCCACGGCGCTCCTTCGGCCGTGCCGCTCGTCCCCCGGGGGCTCAGGCCGCCCGCAGGAACGCGGAGTGGGCCGCCCTGCCCAGGTAGGTGAAGCGCGTGGCGCCCGTCAGGTGCTCGTCGAGGGCCTCCTTGATGCCGGGCCACGCGGGGTCGCCGAAGTCGTCCAGGACGACGACCGCTCCGGGCGCGGCGATCTCCTCGGCCCACTGGAGGTCCCGGCGGACGCCCTTCGCCGAGTGGTCGCCGTCGACGACGATGACGCCGTAGGCGCGGTCCGAGACGGCCGCGCGGGTGTCGGCGTCCTCGGAGAAGCCCTGCCGGACGCGGGCCGCGACACCCGCAGGACCGGCCAGGGCGAGGTTGGTGCGTACCGCGTCCTCCGCCACCGGGGTGCCCGTCGGGTCGGGGCGCACCGTGGTGCCGGGCTGGAGCTGGACGCCGGCGAACGGGTCCACGATGGTCAGGCTCGGGCTGCGGCCGGCGCGCTCCATCATCCGGATCAGACCGGTGGAGAACATGCCGTACAGCGTGCCTATCTCCAGGATCTCGTCGTTCGGCGGATCGAGCAGCGGGATGGTGCCGAGCTTGCCGCAGATGTTCATGGTGCCGCCCGCCACCCGGCCCACGCCCAGCGACTCCAGGGCGATCAGGAGGCGGTAGGCGGTGGCCACGTTGCGCTCCGCCGCGCCGCGGTCCCCGGCCAGGGCCGCGACCTCGCGGTGGAGACGCTCCAGGGAGCCCTTGGCCACCATCCGGGACAGGCCCCGCCCGGACGCGCCGACGAGCAGGTCGAGGGTGAGCCGCTGCTTCTCGATCGCGTCGGTGTCCGGAACCGGCCGCCGGGCGTCGGCCGCGCGGATCCGTCGCTCGATGCGCTGATCGATGAGATCGGCCACCGGACGCAGCAGGCGCCGGGAAGCCGGACTGCGGAGCAGGGTGCGGCTGTTCATGGGTCAACGACCTCGATCCGTCACAGAGGTGAACGCGGGTACGTGGAACGCCAGTGGGGTGGGTGGGGCCAGATTAGGGAGGTGCCGCACCGCAGGAGGAGCTGTCGAACGGGCCAGGAGGGGAACTTCTGCGGAACACCGGACGGCCGGACGGGGAAGGACCCCGGCGTTCACCGGAAGGTCACCCACAGGTGGCCGATGTTCATCCCGCGCCGCTTTCGGCGCTCACGGCGCTCTCATAGCCTGCGTCGACGTGCCCGGCGCGCACCCGCGGTCGCGGGGGCGCACGACGCGGGCATCCCGATCCTTTGGCCCGGCCTCCGTGCCCGGCCCGCGCGTCCACCCCGGGAGTGACCACCCATCGCCGCCGAGCCCCTGACCGCCGCCGAGTCCGCACGCCCCTCCGCCCCCGCCCCCGCCCCCGCCTCCGTCGTCGCCGGGGCGAAGGCGGCGCGTCCCCGCGGGGAGCACCGGTACGACATCGACCTCGTCCGGGTCCTGGCCTCGGTAGGCGTCATCGTCTGCCACGCCGCGGGCGAACTCATGAAGGCCGTGGACCGCACGCCCTCGGGGGGCGGGCCCGTCTACTGGACCGCGCTCGCGGGGGACGCGCTGAGCCGGTGCGCCGTACCGCTGTTCTTCGCGATCGCCGGCTGGGTCGTCCTCAGCGGCGCGCCGCCCCGCGACGGTGCGCAGGTCCGCACCCGGCTCACCCGCATCGTCGTGCCGCTGGCCGTGTGGACCGCCGCCTACCTGCTGTGGGACCGGGTCCGGGGCGCGAACACCGACCCCACCCGCGACCTCGCGTGGGACGCGGTGTTCGGCTCCGTGCGGCCCGCCTTCCACCTCTGGTACCTGTACGCCTACGTCCCCGTGATCCTGCTGCTGTCGGTGGCCGTCCTGGTCAAGAACGGCAAGCGGCCCTGGGGCGCGGGCGCCGCGCTGCTCGGCCTGGCGCTCGCCCCGACCCTCCTCGGCGACCTGGGGCGCCTCTTCGACGTCCGCGTTCCGCCCTTCGCCTGGCAGTTCGGCGTCTACCAGATCGCGTACGCCGTCGCCGGGGCCGTGCTGCTGTCGCTGCCGGGGTCCTCGGTCACCGGCCGGCGGCGGCGCCTGCTGTGGCTGGCCGGCGGGCTCGGTGCCTGGGCGGCGGTCGCCGGCTACGAACACCGGGTGCACTTCCCGAGCCCGTACGCCTCGGTCGTGGTGGCGCTGCTGGCGGGGACGCTGCTGATGGCCCTCAACCGGATCAGGGTGCCCGAGCGGTTCCGGCCCCTGCTCGGCCGGCTCGCCGGCGCCTCCTTCGGCGCCTACCTGGTCCACCTGCTGTTCCTGGAGGCCCTCGCCCCGCGGGTGGTCTCGGCGGGCGCGGGCTGGCCGGCCGCCGTGGGCGGGCTCGTGGGGCTCACCGCGGCCACGGTCCTGCTGTCCTTCGCCGCCGCCCTGCTGTGGACGCGGCTGCGGCTGGCCCGCTGGCTCGGCTGAGCCGGGCACCACGAAGGCCGGAGCCCCCCGCCGACCGGCGGGGGGCTCCGGCCTTCCCGCACGGTCACTTCCTGCCGGCGCCCCGCCGCACGGCCCTGCGCACCACCCGCCGCGCCCGCCGCACCTGGAGCTTGGCGCGCAGCTGCGGGCGGCTGCCGGGCAGGCCCAGCTCGGTCAGCCGCAGCTCGGGGAAGTAATGGCCGGGAACGGTCGCCAGGTTGGCCCGCAGCCAGCTCTCCGTCGGCTCGCGCAGCCCGGCGTAGGTCTTGGGCTGCATGCAGAAGCCGATCGCCCGCACCAGCGGCGCCAGCGACTCGGGGGCGGCCCCGACCGGCGCCGGGGCCGCGCCGCCCTCCAGGTCCGGCACCAGGTGGTCGACGACGACGAGCGGCACGCGGTTGCTGTTCGGGTAGGGCTTGAGCCGCTCCGTCACCAGCGCCGTCCCCACCCGGGCGACCGGCACGTCGTAGTAGGCCGACGCGGTCACCATCGCCGTGGAGAAGCAGCCGACGACGAGTTCCGGCGCGCAGTGGTGGTACAGCGTCTCGGCCAGCAGCGGCGCGTCCAGCACGGTCAGCCGCACGCCGGCGTCCGCCGCGGCCTTGCTCAGCGCGGCCGTGTAGCCGGCCGGGGCCGTCGGATGGGGCTTGAAGACCACGGAGCGGTGCCCCGCCCGCGCGGCGCCGGTCAGCATGCGGACGTGGAGGTCCTCCTCCTCCTGCGCGGTCAGGATGTTGATCGCCGCCAGGTACTGGCCGAGCAGGACGGCCGTCGGCTTCTCCCGCAGCACGGGCGCCAGTCCGGGATCGTCCGCCGCGTCCCGGGCGACCTCGTCGAGCACCGCGCGGAACGCCTCGTCGGGGACGGTCACGGGCTCGACGTCGTACTCCGACAGCAGCATCGGCCGCAGGCCCGGTATCAGGTCGAGGTGGAGCAGCCGCTGGACGCGCCGCGCGAGGGTCAGCGGCAGCTTCTCGCGCGTGGGGCCGTAGCTCATCAGACCGTCGGCGTACACGTGGAGGGCGGCCTCGGAGAAGATCGCCGCCAGCGCGCGGGCCGGGTTGACCTGGATCGACTCGACCGCCAGCTCGACCAGGTCCCGTTCGCCGATGCCCCAGGCGAGGCGGAACGCCTTCTGCCACAGGGACACGTCGTTGCCCCGCGGGCCCCAGGCGCTGGGGTGGTGCGGGCGGATCGCCTCGTTCCAGCTGACGACGGTGTCGAACCGCCCGGATATTCGCCCGTACCCGTGCATCTCGTCCAGGCGCAGCGCGGTCTCGGGTATCGCCGCGTTGTTGGAGACCAGCAGGACGCGCCGGGCGCCGTCGCGCGGGCCGAACAGCCCGGCGTCGAGCGCCGCGGCGAGGGTGGCGGCTCCGTACAGGGTGGAGACCTGGAAGATCTGGGTCTTGTGCGGCATGGGTCAGGCAGCCTTCCGCCCGTCACGCAGGCGGCTGAGCAGCCTGCTGCGAGTGCTGTCGATGGTGCGGAGGGTCTCCTCCAGCACGTGCTGGGGCATGCGGCGCAGCGCGTCCCGCGCCTCCCGCCGCAGCCGCTGGGCGGCCGAGGACTCGTACTCGTCGACCTTGCCGAGGTGGAAGGCGATCATCGCGCAGTACGTCCGTACGGCCTTGGGCAGGAAGCGCTCGGCCTCCCGGTCCTGCGACAGGTCCCGCAGCAGCATGTCGTAGGCCGGGATGAAGTCCAGCTGGCGGGAGTCCTTGATCTGGGTGAGCGAGGTGGCGACGCCCCGCCGGTAGAACACCCCGTGCAGGCCCACGGACGCGTACGAGGCCGCCTTGAGGTGCAGGCGCCAGATCCACAGCCGGTCCTCGGCCGTGCGCAGTTCGGTCGCGAAGCGCATCGCGCCGTCGTCGAAGAGATGGCGGCGGTAGAGGCCCGCCCAGACGAAGGGGTAGTCGACCATCGTCTCCATGTGGGGCGGCGCGATCCCGTCGCGCGGGTCCATCACGGTGTCGCGCAGCCGGGCCGGGGGCCGCCGGATCACCCGTTCGGTGCCGGTGGCCTGCACGTGGTCGGTGCGGACGAAGTCGCAGCCCAACTCCTCGGTGACGGACACCAGTTCGGTGAGATAGCCGGGCCCGTACCAGTCGTCGCCGTCGAGGAACGTGATGAAGTCGCCCCGGGCCGCGTCGATCCCGCTGTTGCGCGCCTGCGCTATGCCCCGGTTCGTCTCGTGCCGGATCACCCGGGTGTCGCTGCGCCCCTCTGCCCAGCGGTCGATCGCCCAGGGCGTGGCATCCGTGGAGCAGTCGTCGACGAGCAGGAACTCGAAGTCGGGGTCCGCGTTGTTGGCCAGACTTCTCAGCGTGCTCTCGGCGAAGGCTTCCACATTGTGCAGGGGGACGACGACGGACAGTTTCGGCACGCGGGCCTCTCACGCTCGTGGGTCGGGAAGGGGAACAGGCTATCCACGCGCCCGGATTCGGCGGTGTCGGCAAAGGCGCGAGAAGGCGAACTCCGTTCGCGGCGGAAATGAATTCTTGGTGTTCCAGTCACGACGAAGTCCTCGCCCACCCTCGGGTCGGTCGGCGCCGGGGCGCGGTCCCGGCCGGCCGTCACCGCCCGATCGAGCGCCGGATCGACCGGGCCCGGCGTACCACCCTGCGGGCCGTGGAGTTGTGCGGCAGGAACCCCAGCCGGGCCGGGATGCCGCCCGGCAGGCCCAGGGCGGTGAGCCTGCGCTTCTTGAAGTACCGCCGGGTGCCGGCGTCCAGGTGCGCGCGCAGATACGCCTCGGCCGCCGGACGCAGCTCCGGCAGGACCCTCGGCTGCATCGCGAACCCGACGGCCCGCACCAGCCCGGCCAGTTCCCCGGCGTCCACCTCGCGCCGCCCCCCGGCGACGGCGGCCGGGTCCGACAGGTCCGGCAGCAGCGCGTCCACGAGGGTGGCGGGCACCCGGTTGCTGTTCTCGTACGGCGTCAGCCGGTCGAGCAGCGTCTCGGTGCCGACCCGGGCGACCGGCAGGCCGTACAGCGCGGACGCGGTGAGCAGCGCCGTGGAGAAGCAGCCGACGACCAGCGCCGGACGCATCCGCTGGAACAGCGCCTCGGCCAGCACCGGCGCCTCCACCACGGTGAGGCCGACCCCCAGCTTCCCGGCCTCCTCCTCCAGGACCCGGGTGAAGCGGGCCGGGGCCGTCGGGTGCGTCTTGAACACCACGCGTGTATGCCCGAGCGCGGCGACGCCGGTCAGCATCCGTACGTGCAGGTCCTCCTCCTCCTCGGCGGAGAGGATGCCCAGCGCCGACAGGTACTGGCCGAGCAGCACCGCGGGCCGCTCCACGTCCGGCAGCCCGGCGGCGCCGTCCGCGGTCTCGGCCAGCACCTTGGTGACCGCCGGGGACGGCACGACCTCGGGCTCGACGCCGAACTCCGTCAGCAGCAGCGGCGCGAGCCCCGGCACCAGGTCCAGGTGGAGCAGCCGCTCCACGCGCGTGCCGACCAGCGGGGCCAGCTTGGTGCGGGTGGGCCCGTAGCTCATCAGACCGTCCGCGTAGACGGTCAGGGGCGCGTCGGTGAAGATCTGCGCCACGCCGAGGGCCGGCGGCACGTGGACCGACTCCACGGCCAGCGCCACGTCGTCGTCGCCCAGCCCCCAGGCCAGCCGCAGGTGCCGCTCCCACAGCGGCACGTCCCCGGCCCGCGGCGACCAGTCGCCGGGGTGGAAGGGGTAGATCGCCTCGTTCCACGACACCACGTCGTCGAACCGGTCCCGCAGCCGCTCGAACCCCGGCGAGGCGTCCAGGGACGGTGTCGTCTCGGGCGTCGCCGCGTTGTTGGTGACCAGCAGAATCCGCCGGTCGGCCGCGTCGAAGCAGCCGGAGTCCAGGGCCGCGGCGAGCGTGGCCGTGCCGTACAGGGTCGACGCCAGGAAGATCTGTGTGGTCATGCCGCCGCCCCCTCGGCCGACCGGTCCGAGACCGCGCGACGGCGCAGCCGCCGCAACCGCGTGGCGCGCTCGGCGTCCATCGTGTCGAGCACCTCGTCGAGCGCCTCCTGCGGCATCCGCCGCAGCGCCGCCGCGCTCCGCTCCTTCAGTATCCGGGCCACCGCGGGCTCGAACCGCTCGATGGAGCCGAGGTGGTGGGAGATGATCGCGCAGTACGTGCGGACCGCCTTCGGCACCAGCCGCGCGGCGTCCACGTCCCCGGCCGCCCCCGCGAGCACCTCGTCGAACGCGCGGATGAAGTCGAGCTGGCGCACATCACCGATCTGGGTGAGCGAGGACGCCACCCCGCGCCGGTAGAACACGCCGAGCAGCCCGGTCACCGCGAAGGACTCCGCCTCCCGGTGCAGCTTCCAGATCCACGGCCGGTCCTCGGCCGTGCGCAGCCCGTCGGTGAAGTGCAGCAGGCCGCGCTCGGCCAGCCGGCGGTGGTAGACGCCCGCCCACGCGTAGGCGTAGTCCACGGAGGTGGTGCGGTGCGCGGGCAGGATCGCATCCCGCGGGCGCAGGGCCGTATTGCGGCGGCCGTGCGGGACCCGGTGCAGGGTGCGGTTGCGTCCGGTGCACTGGACGTGGTCGGTGCGCACGAAGTCGACGTCCAGCCGCTCGATCGCGGCCACCAGGTCGGCGCAGTGGCCCGGCGCCAGCCAGTCGTCGCCGTCCAGGAAGGCGAGGTACTCGCCGCGCGCCCGGTCGATGCCGGTGTTGCGGGCCGTCGCCAGGCCGCCGTTGCGCTCGTGTATCACCAGCACCGCCCCCGGCAGCTCGCGCTCCGCGCGCGCGAGGAGGTCCGCGGTCCCGTCGGTGGAGCAGTCGTCGACGAGAATGAACTCGAAGTCGTCGCGCGCGTTGGCGCGCAGACTCCGCAGGGTGTCTGGGGCGTACGGCCGCACGTTGTAGAACGGCACGATGACGGAGAGCTTGGGCACGTGAGCGACGTTATGCGACGGCCCGGGATACGGCTTTACCGGTTTCTTGATTCCCGGTGAACGCGCCGTGGCGAAGCGGTGAATCGGACGCTTTTCCCGGTTCCGGGCGGGCCGATTCCCCATTCGGCGATGTGCTGTTCACCCTTTGTTGGATTCCGGTTGGGCGGTTCCTAGAAATGGCTTCCTAGCGTCTAGGACGTGCCAGCAAGTGCAACGAAGGCCCTCAGAGTCGCCGTCCTGGCGGACTCCGACACCCGGTGGAAATGGGGCGCGCTCACCGCGACCCGCGTCTGCCCCGGGGACACGGAGATCCACCTCGACGGCTACCTCCTGCGCGGCCGAGCCACCCCCACCGCCCGCCAGCTCCAGGAGGTCGGCGTCGGCGCGGACTCGCTCCGCGAGGTGACCGCCGTCGAGTTCCTGCGCGCCATGGAAGGGGCGCGGGGCGCGGACTCCTACGACGTCCTCGTCCTCGCCCTGGTCGGCGGCGGTGTCCAGGCGATGCTGCACGGGCTCGGCCGCGTCTGGCAGCACGGCGCCGAGCGGCCCGTGGTCGTCACCGGCTACGTCGGCGTCGTCTACGAGAAGCTCGCCGACGGCCTGCTGCTGCGCCACGGCGCCGACCTCGTGCTCGCCAACTCCCGTCAGGACGCGGACCGTTTCCGCGCCGTGTACGAGGGCGTCGGCGCCGACGCCGCCGCGGTGACCGAGGTCGCCCTGCCCTTCCTGGGCGGAGCCGCCTACGCCGGTGAGCCGGACCGGGACGAGCGCCCCTACACGGTGGTCTTCGCCGCGCAGCCCTCGGTGCCGGACAGCCGCAGGGACCGTACGTACCTCCTCGAACGGCTGATCCGGCACGCCCGCCGCCACCCCGAGCGCGAGGTGCTGCTCAAGCTGCGCTCCAAGCCCGGCGAACACACCACGCACATCGAGGAACTGCCCTACCAGAAGCTGGCGCAGCGGGCCGACCCGCCGCCCAACTTCCGCCTGGTCTACGGGCACATGGGCGAGGTCCTGGACCGCACCGACCTGCTGGTCACCGTCAGCTCCACGGCCGCCCTGGAATCCCTGCACCGCCGCATCCCCACGGTCGTCCTGACCGACCTCGGGGTGCGCGAGGCGCTCGGCAACCACCACTTCGCGGGCTCCGGCTGCCTCGCCTCCTGGGACCAGCTCGACGCGGGCCACCGCCCGGAACCCGACCCCGAGTGGGTCGCCCGGCAGGGCGTCGCGGCGGACGGCGGCTACGAGACCGCCTTCGACGAGGCCCGGGAGCGCATCGCCGCCCTGCTGGCCCGGCCCGGCGGACTGCCGCCGCTCGCCCCCTACTACACCCTCCTCACCGCGCCCGGCTACCTCCCCGGCATCCTCGCCCGCCACCACCTCGCCCCCGACGGCACCCCGCTGCCCGGCGCGCCGGCCGCCGACCGGGCGCCCGGCCCGGTGCGGCAGGTCGTGCGGCGCGCGGCCCGCGGCGCCTACCGGCACGGCGTCCAGCGGGTCGCCCCGGTGATCCGCCGGATGGGGGAGCTGTGACCGGCCCGAACCGTCTCCAAGGAGTACAGCCCATGTCCCAACCGGAAGCGGGCCGGGGCGCCGACGTGCGCCGGGTGCTCGCCGTGATCCCCGCCCGCGGCGGCTCCAGGGGAGTGCCCGCGAAGAACCTCGCCCCCGTCGGCGGCGTCCCGCTGGTGGTCCGCGCGGTGCGCGAGTGCCTGGCCGCCCGCCTCGTGACGGACGTCGTGGTCTCCACCGACGACCGGGCCATCGCCGCCGCGGCCCGCGAGGCCGGCGCCGAAGTCGTGCTGCGGCCCGCCGCCATCGCCGGGGACACGGCCACCTCCGAGGCCGCCGTGCTGCACGCCATGGACGCCCACGAGGCCCTGCACGGCGCCGCCGTCGACGTGGTCCTGCTCGTGCAGTGCACCAGCCCCTTCCTGGTCCGCGAGGACGTCGACGGGGTGGCCGGCGCGGTCGCCGAGGACGGCGCGGACACCGCCGTCACCGTCGCCCCCTTCCACGGCTTCGTCTGGCGGGACGGCACCGACCGGACGGGCGGGGCCGACGGCGGCCACGGCGTCAACCACGACAAGGCGTACCGCCCCCGCCGCCAGGACCGCCCGCAGGACCTGCTGGAGACCGGCGCCGCCTACGCCATGGCCGCCCCCGGCTTCCGCAAGCACCAGCACCGCTTCTTCGGCCGCACCGAACTGGTCCGCACCGACCCGGCCCGCGTCCTGGAGATCGACGACCCGCACGACCTGGCCCGCGCCCGCGCCCTCGCGCCGCACTTCGACGCCGCCCGGCCCGGCGCCCTGGCTGGTGCCTCTCCCACCCGCCTCCCCGCAGCGGCCGACATCGACGCCGTGGTCCTCGACTTCGACGGCACCCAGACCGACGACCGGGTGCTGATCGACTCCGACGGACGGGAGTTCGTCTCCGTGCACCGCGGCGACGGACTCGGCATCGCCGCGCTGCGCCGCAGCGGCCTGACGATGCTGATCCTGTCCACGGAGGTGAACCCGGTCGTCGCCGCCCGCGCGCGCAAGCTCAAGCTGCCCGTGCTGCACGGCATCGACCGCAAGGACCTCGCCCTCAAGCAATGGTGCGAGGAACAGGGCATCGCGCCCGACCGCGTGCTCTACGTCGGCAACGACGTCAACGACCTCCCGTGCTTCGCCCTCGTCGGCTGGCCCGTGGCGGTCGCGAGCGCCCACGACGCCGTACGCGGCGCGGCCCGCGCGGTCACCACCGTCCCCGGCGGTGAAGGCGCCGTACGGGAGATCGCGACCTGGCTCCTGGGTCCGTCCCTGGACGCCCTCGACCCCGCTGTCGAAACCACCCCCACGCTCACCCAGTCCACGTAAGGAACCCCCTGCCATGAGCACCAACTCCCGCATCCGCACCTTCGGCACCCGCGAGGCCGGCCCCGGCCGCCCCGTCTACATCACCGGCGAGATCGGCATCAACCACAACGGTGAGCTGGAGAACGCCTTCAAGCTGATCGACGCCGCCGCCGAGGCCGGCTGCGACGCCGTCAAGTTCCAGAAGCGCACCCCGGAGATCTGCACCCCGCGCGACCAGTGGGACATCGAGCGGGACACCCCCTGGGGCCGCATGACGTACATCGACTACCGCCACCGCGTGGAGTTCGGCGAGGACGAGTACCGCCGGATCGACGAGTACTGCAAGACCAAGAACATCGACTGGTTCGCCTCCCCGTGGGACACCGAGGCCGTCGCCTTCCTGGAGAAGTTCGACGTCCCCGCCCACAAGGTCGCCTCCGCCTCCCTCACCGACGACGAGCTGCTGCGCGCCCTGCGCGCCACCGGCCGCACGATCATCCTGTCCACCGGCATGTCCACCCCGAAGCAGATCCGCCACGCGGTCGAGGTCCTGGGCAGCGACAACATCCTCATGTGCCACGCCACCTCCACCTACCCGGCGCAGGCCGAGGAGCTGAACCTCCGCGTCATCAACACCCTCCAGCAGGAGTTCCCGAACGTCCCGATCGGCTACTCGGGACACGAGACCGGCCTCCAGACCACGCTGGCCGCCGTCGCCCTCGGCGCCACCTTCGTCGAGCGCCACATCACCCTCGACCGCGCCATGTGGGGCTCCGACCAGGCCGCCTCCGTCGAGCCGCAGGGCCTGACCCGCCTGGTGCGCGACATCCGCACCATCGAGGCGTCCCTCGGCGACGGCGTCAAGAAGGTCTACGACTCCGAGCTGGGCCCGATGAAGAAGCTGCGCCGCGTCAGCGGCGTCGTCGCCGAGGCGGAGATCGCCGCCGCCGCGGGCGAGCCCGTCACCGTCTGACCACCGGCCACCGAGCCACTCACCACGGGACGGTCCCCCACCGATGAGCCCCCGCGCCGGGAACGCCGGCCCCCGCACTCTCGCCTTCGTCGAGAGCCCGGTACAACTGCTGAACGTGCTGGAGTGGGCGCACAGCCGCGCCCCCGGCGCGGAGCTCACCCTCGTGGTCCTCTCGCCCGTCGACCCGATGACCCGCGGCCAGCTGCGCCGCATGGCGGAACTGGCCCGCAAGGAGGGCCACGAGATCCGCTGGGAGGAGGCGCGCGGCGGTGCCACCGCCCCCTTCCGCACGGTCGGCGGCCTGACCACCGCGCTGCGCCAGGCGGACCGGGTCGTCATGGGCGACCCGTTCTCCCGCTACGTGCAGCTCCTGCTCACCATCACCCGCGCCCACGACCTCGTCGTCGTCGACGACGGCACCGCCACGATGGAGTTCGTCACCCAGCTGGCCCACGGCGAACGCCTGGTGCGCTGGCACCGCAAGGGCAGCCGCCCCGGCCCGCGCGACCTGCTCTTCGCCCCGGTCTCCCGATCGGCCCGCCACCGCCTCACCCCGACCCCCGACCGGCAGGTCTCGGTCTTCTCCTCCATGCCCATCGACGACGTCCCCGAAGGCGTCACCGTCGCCGCGAACGACTTCTCCTGGACCCGCTCCCGCTTCGGCCCGCCCCGCATCACCAAGGGCGCCGACATGGTCGGCACCTCCCTGGTGGAGACCGGCGTCGTCGACGCCGACCGCTACGTGGCCGCCGTCCGCGCCCTGGCGCGGACCCACGGGGCCGCCCGCTACTTCGCCCACCGCCGCGAGAGCGCCGAGAAGCTGCACCGGCTGGCCGTGGAGACGGGCCTGCAGATCGTCCGCCCCGACCTGCCCCTGGAGCTGATCGCCCGCCGCGGCCCGATCGGCCGCACCGTCCTCAGCTTCCCCTCCACCGTCGTCCACACCCTCCCGCTGGCCCTGGCCGGCACCGAGGTCCGGGTCGCCGTCTGCGACATCGACCCCGCCTGGCTCACCGAGTCGGCCTCACCGCGGGCCCGCGGGTTCCTGAGCGGCGTCACCGGCTCGGCCCGGGACGTGCACCGGCTGTCGGCGGTGGCGAGCGCGGGGTAGGGCGCGTGGAGCGGGCCACGCGTGGTAACCGTGGGGAAGAGGACGGGTGCCGTGGAGCGGGCGGAACGCTCCCGGTGATCTCATGATCGGCTCGGTCGGAAAGGCGGCCGAGTTTACCCAAGCGAGACGAAGGCTATGCGTAGGGCGGCCGAGTTTTCTTCCCCTAACGGGCTGAATTTTGTTGATCGTGGGTCCATCGAACGCCCGGGAGCCCTACGCTGCAAAGGGTGAACGTGTTGATGTCCCCAGAGTCCGAGGCCGACACTCCTGGTGAAGCCGCGCTGCCCGGCACCTTGCCGGACGCGCTGCGCGCGGAGCTCGTGGCCTTCCGCCGAGACCTGCACATGCACCCCGAACTGGGCAACCAGGAGTTCCGCACCACCGCCGCGATCAAGGAACGGCTGGAGCGGGCCGGTCTCAAGCCCCGCGTGCTGCCCATCGGCACCGGGCTCGTCTGCGACATCGGCACCGGCACCGACTCGGGACAGTGGTCCGGCGGGCCCCGCATGCTCGCCCTGCGGGCCGACATCGACGCCCTGCCCATCCCCGACACCAAGACCGAGTGCGCCTACCGCTCCCAGGTGCCGGACCGCGCCCACGCCTGCGGGCACGACGTGCACACCACCGTCGTCCTCGGCACCGGGCTGGTGCTGGCCGCCCTGCACGAGCGGGGCCTGCTGCCCCGGCCGGTGCGGCTGGTCTTCCAGCCGGCCGAGGAGGTGCTGCCCGGCGGCGCCGCCGACGCCATCGAGGGCGGCGCGCTCGACGGGGTGCGCCGCATCCTGGCCGTGCACTGCGACCCCCGGGTGGACGCCGGGAAGATCGGCCTCCGGGTCGGGCCCATCACCTCCGCCTGCGACCGGCTGGAGATCGCCCTGAACGGCCCCGGCGGCCACACCGCCCGCCCGCACCTCACCACCGACCTGGTCACCGCCGCCGCCCGCGTGGTCACCGACGTGCCCTCGCTCGTCGCCCGGCGCGTGGACAGCCGCAGCGGACTCGCGCTGACCTGGGGGCGGATCGAATCCGGCCACGCCCCGAACGTCATCCCGCAGCACGCCGAACTCGCCGGGACCGTGCGCTGCCTCGACCTCGACGCCTGGCGGCAGGCGCCCGACCTGGTGATGGGCGCCATCGACGAGATCGCCGGCCTGTACCGGGCCAAGTCCGAGATCACCTACGTCCGCGGCGTGCCCCCGGTCGTCAACGAGGTCACCAGCACCGAGCTGCTCCAGGCCGCCATGGTCGCCCGGCGCGGCACCGACGCCGTGGAGGGCACCGAGCAGAGCCTGGGCGGCGAGGACTTCTCCTGGTACCTGGAGCACGTGCCCGGCGCCATGGCCCGCCTCGGCGTCCGCCCGCCCGGCGAGCGCACCGTCCGCGACCTCCACCAGGGCGACTTCGACGTGGACGAGCACGCCATCACGGTCGGCGTGGAGATGTTCACCGCGGCGGCGCTGATCGACGCCGTGCAGTAGGCGTGGCGGAGAAAGTCCCGCTTCGATCCGGTCGTTAACAGGGCGGTAACCGGCCAGCGGCACGAATGGATAACGGCGCCGCGCAATCCCGTTCCCAGGAGGTTCTACGCGCGTTACTGTGCGCCGAACCGAGCACCCGCTGCGGGGCTTTGGAGAATGGGGAACTTCAGATGCGTCGGATATCGAGACTTACCGGTGTCGCGGTGGGGGTCGCGTCGCTCGCACTCGCCGCCACGGCCTGCGGCGGCACCAGCGGCGAGAGCGGTGACGACGGCGGTGACGACAAGGGCCTCGCCATCGCCTACGACGTCGGCGGCAAGGGCGACCAGTCCTTCAACGACGCCGCGTACGCCGGCTTGCAGCGGGCCCAGAAGGAGTACGGCTACAAGACCGCCGACATCGAGCCCACCGACGGCGAGACGGACGCCGACAAGGAACAGCGCCTGACCTCCCTGGCCAAGCAGGGCTACAACCCGGTGATCGGCGTCGGCTTCGCCTACGGCCCGGCGATGAAGGCCGTCGCCGCCAAGTACCCGGACACCACCTTCGGCATCGTCGACTCCGTGGTCGAGGGCAAGAACGTCGCCTCCCTCGTCTTCGCCGAGAACGAGGCCTCCTACCTGGCCGGCGTCGCCGCGGCCAAGGCCACCAAGGCCAAGACCGTCGGCTTCGTCGGCGGTGTGGACGTCCCGCTGATCCACAAGTTCGAGGCCGGGTTCGCGCAGGGCGTCAAGGACACCGACCCGAAGGTCAAGGTGCTCTCGCAGTACCTGACGCAGACCGCGGAGGAGGGCGGCTTCTCCAGCCCCGACAAGGGCAAGGCCGCCGCCGAGGGCCAGATCGAGAAGAAGGCCGACGTGGTGTACGCGGCGGCCGGTCTCTCCGGTCAGGGCGTGATCGAGGCCGCCGCGAAGGCGAAGATCTGGGCGATCGGCGTCGACTCCGACCAGTACAAGCAGGAAGCCCTCGCGGCCTACAAGGACTCCATCCTGACCTCCGCCCTCAAGGACATCAACGGCGCGGTCTTCGCCCTGGCCAAGTCCGTCGAGGACGACAAGCCGCTGACCGGCACCCACACCTTCGACCTGAAGTCCGACGGCGTGGGCCTGTCCGACAGCAACCCGAAGTTCGCCGAGGTCCCCGGCGCCAAGGAGGCCGTGGAGAAGGCCAAGGCGGGCATCGTGGACGGCTCCATCAAGGTCGCGACGGAGTAGCCGCGGCCGCCGTGACCCGCACGGCACGCCACCCGACGAAGCGGACGGGCGCCCCCGGGGCCCGTCCGCTTCCGCGCGCCGCGGCCCCCGCGCCGGGCGTCACCCTCCGCCACCCTCCGTCTGCGTCCGGCGAGCCCCGTACCCCCATACGCGTCACCTTGCTCACGGGCGCATAACAAGGTGGACAGAAGGGGTTTTCAGGCAGGTCTACGCGCGTTAATCTGCGGCGAAGCCAGCGCCGCAGCCGAACCGTCCCCGGCGCTTGTACGACAGGAGCACCAGACATGCGCCGGATTTCCCGGATCACGGTCGCAGGCGCAGCGACCGCCTCCCTGGCCCTCGCCCTCGCCGCCTGCGGTGGTACCTCGACCGACTCCGGTTCGGAGTCCAAGGGGGACAAGGGCCTCGCCATCGCGTACGACGTCGGCGGCAAGGGCGACCAGTCCTTCAACGACGCCGCGTACGCCGGTCTGGCGCAGGCCAAGAAGGAGTTCGGCTACGAGACGGCCGACGTCGAGCCCACCGACGGCGAGACCGACGCCGACAAGGAGCAGCGGCTGTCCTCGCTGGCGAAGCAGGGGTACAACCCGGTCGTCGGCATCGGCTACGCCTACGCCTCCGCCATGAAGAACGTCGCGGAGAAGTACCCGGACACCACCTTCGGCATCGTCGACGACGCCACGATCGAGGCGAAGAACGTCGCGGACCTGGTCTTCAACGAGCAGGAGGCGTCCTACCTCGCCGGTGTCGCCGCCGCCAAGAGCACCAAGACCCACACGGTCGGCTTCGTGGGCGGTGTGGACGTCCCGCTGATCCACAAGTTCCAGGCCGGCTACGAGCAGGGCGTCAAGGACACCGACCCGAAGGTCAAGGTCGTCTCGCAGTACCTCACGCAGACCGCGGAGGAGGGCGGCTTCTCCAGCCCCGACAAGGGCAAGACCGCCGCCGAGGGCCAGATCGAGAAGAAGGCGGACGTCGTGTACGCGGCGGCCGGTCTCTCCGGTCAGGGCGTGATCGAGGCCGCCGCCGCCAACAAGGTCTGGGCGATCGGCGTCGACTCCGACCAGTACAAGCAGGAAGCCCTCGCGAAGTACAAGGACTCCATCCTCACGTCGGCCACCAAGGACGTCGCCAAGGCGGTCTACCACCTTGCGAAGTCGGTCGAGGACGGCAAGCCGGAGACCGGTATCGTTCGGGGCGACCTGAAGTCCGGCGAGGTCGGTCTCTCGGACTCCAACCCGAAGTTCGCGGACGACGCCGAGCTCCAGGCAGCCATCACGTCGGCCAAGGAGAAGATCATCAGCGGCGAGATCAAGGTCAAGAGCAGCTGAACGGCTGAGCAGCACCAGCACCACCTCGAACAGCGTGCAACCGCGCCGGCCCGGCCGCACGGCGGGGTACGGGGAGAGCGTCCTCGCGTCGCCCTCCCCGTACCCCGTCGCGTCGATGTGCCGCCGCCGCTTTGAGATGCCGTAGGGGCGCTACGCGCGTAGACGGCCCCCGTCCCCAGGAGAGTGCGCCATCAACGCGTCCAGCAGCCCTCCGGCCGGAGCGGCGGTCAACGAACCGGTGACCGCCGTCGAACTCGCCGGGATCACCAAGCGTTTCCCCGGAGTCGTGGCCAACCACGACATCCACCTCACCGTCCGCAAGGGCACCGTCCACGCCCTCGTCGGCGAGAACGGCGCCGGCAAGTCGACGCTGATGAAGATCCTCTACGGCATGCAGAAGCCGGACGAGGGCACCATCGCGGTCGACGGCGAGAAGGTGACCTTCTCCTCGCCCGCCGACGCCATCGTGCGCGGCATCGGCATGGTCCACCAGCACTTCATGCTCGCCGACAACCTCACGGTCCTGGAGAACGTGGTCCTCGGCAGCGAGAAGCTGTACGGCATCGGAGCCAGGGCCCGCCGCAAGATCAAGGAGATCTCCGAGCGGTACGGCCTCGGCGTGCGCCCCGACGTCCTCGTCGAGGAGCTGGGCGTCGCCGCCCGCCAGCGGGTGGAGATCCTCAAGGTCCTCTACCGCGGCGCCCGCACGCTGATCCTCGACGAGCCCACGGCCGTCCTGGTGCCGCAGGAGGTGGACGCCCTCTTCGACAACCTGCGCGAGCTGAAGGCCGAGGGACTGTCCGTCATCTTCATCTCCCACAAGCTGGGCGAGGTCCTCTCGGTCGCCGACGAGATCACCGTCATCCGCCGCGGCACCACGGTCGGCACGGCCGTCCCCGCCGAGACCACGCCCCGCCAGCTCGCCGAGCTGATGGTCGGCAGCGAACTGCCCACGCCGGAGACCGCGGAGTCCACGGTCACCGACCGCGCGGTCCTCACCGTCGACGCGCTGCGCCTGGCGGCCCCCGGCGGCAAGGCCCTGCTGGACGACATCTCCTTCACCATCCACGCCGGTGAGGTGCTGGGCATCGCCGGTGTCGAGGGCAACGGCCAGACCGAGCTGGTCGACGCGCTCATCGGCCTGCGCCAGGCCGACTCCGGCAGCATCCGGTTCCTCGACGAGGACATCACCGCGCTGCCCACCCGCAAGCGCCGCGAGCGGGGCGTCGGCTACATCCCCGAGGACCGCCACCGCCACGGGCTGCTCCTGGAGGCCCCCCTCTGGGAGAACCGCATCCTCGGCCACGTCACCGAGAAGCCCAACAGCAAGGGCGTCTGGCTGGACCTCACGAGCGCCCAGCAGGACACCCGCCGCATCGTCGAGACGTACGACGTCCGCACCCCCGGCATCGACGTCACCGCCGCCTCGCTCTCCGGCGGCAACCAGCAGAAGCTGATCGTCGGCCGCGAGATGAGCCACAAGCCGCGCTTCCTCATCGCCGCCCACCCCACCCGTGGCGTGGACGTCGGAGCGCAGGCCGCGATCTGGGACCACATCCGCGAGGCCCGCCGCGAGGGCCTGGCCGTGCTGCTGATCTCCGCCGACCTGGACGAGCTGATCGGCCTGTCCGACACCCTGCGCGTGATCTACGACGGCAGGCTGGTCGCGGACGCCGACCCGGCCGGCATCACCCCCGAGGCGCTCGGCTCGGCGATGACCGGCGCCGCCTCCGGACACCTGGAAGACGAAGAGAGCCCCGAGACCCGGGCCGACGCGGCCGGCTCCCCGCAGTCCGCCGCGTCCCCCGAGTCTCCGGAAGACGAGGCCCGCTGATGAAGAAGTTCGACAAGGAGCGCGTGCTCCTCGCGGTGGCCGGACCGGTCATCGCGCTCGCCGTGGCCTTCGTGCTCAGCGCGATCGTCCTGATCGCCTCGGGCAAGAACCCGGTCGAACCGTTCGCCCTCATGTTCGAGCAGGCCGGATTCTCCGACATCCAGGTCCTGATCATCAACCAGGCGTCGATGTACTACATCGCGGCCCTGGCGGTGGCCATCGGCTTCCGGATGAACCTGTTCAACATCGGCGTCGACGGCCAGTACCAGCTCGCCGCCATGATGGCCGCGATCGTCGGCGCCCACGCCAGCCTGCCGGCCGGCCTCCAGGTGCCGCTGCTGCTCCTGACCGCCGTCCTCACCGGCGCCTTCTGGTCCGGCATCGCCGGTGTCCTGAAGATCACCCGGGGGGTCAGCGAGGTCGTCGCGACGATCATGCTCAACTCCATCGCCACCGCCGTCATCGGCTACCTGTGGCTGCCCGATGTCTTCGGCGTCAAGATCGGCAACAACAACACCACCGGCGAGATGCACGAGTCGGGCTGGATCCCCGGCATCGACATGGGCGCGGCCGGTGAGATCTACGGCCTGGTCATCCTCGCCGTCCTGCTCGGCATCGGCTACTGGCTGGTCCTCAACCGCACCCGCTTCGGCTTCGACCTGCGCGCCTCCGGCGCCTCCGAGTCCGCCGCCGCGGCCAGCGGTGTCGACCCCAAGCGCATGGTGCTCACCGCGATGCTCATCTCCGGCGGCCTCGCCGGTCTCGCGGGCCTGCCGATCCTGCTCGGCGACACCCACACCTACAGCCTCAACTTCCCCACCGGCATCGGCTTCCTCGGCATCGGCATCGCCCTGCTCGGCCGCAACAGCCCGGTCGGCATCGCCTTCGCCGCCCTGCTGTGGGCCTGGCTCGACAAGGCCAGCCCCGAGCTGGACTTCCACGGGTACGACAAGGAGATCGCGGTCATCATGCAGGGCCTGATCGTCCTCTCGGTCGTCGTCTCCTACGAGGCCGTCCGCGAGTGGGGCCTGCGCCGCCAGCAGCGCCGGGTCGGCGCGGAGCTGGCCGCCGGTCACGTCCTCGGCGCCACCGACAACTCGAAGAAGGAGGTGGCCGGCCGATGACCGCTCCGACCACAGCGACCGATGTCAACCAGCCGTCGCTGGAGCACGCACCACCGACCGGCCGCCGCATGTCGTGGCCCGTGCTGCTCCTGGTCATCGCCGGTGCCCTGGCGCTGACCTCGATCGTCCGCCTGATCACCGGCGCCAACGGCATCACCAACGTCAGCCAGATGTCCACCGCGCTCCAGCTCGCCGTGCCGATCGGCCTCGCCGGTCTCGGCGGCCTGTGGGCCGAGCGCGCGGGCGTCGTCAACATCGGCCTCGAGGGCATGATGATCCTCGGCACCTGGTTCGGTGCCTGGGCCGGCTTCCAGTGGGGCCCGTGGACCGGCGTCCTCGTCGGCATCGTCGGTGGCTGCCTCGGCGGCCTGCTGCACGCCATCGTGACCATCACCTTCAACGTCAACCACATCGTCTCCGGTGTGGCCATCAACATCCTCGCCCTCGGCGCCACCCGCTATCTGGCCCCGCTCGCCTTCGAGGGCCACCAGGGCGGCTCGGCCAAGCAGTCCCCGCCGGTCGACTCCCTCGGCCACTTCTCGATCCCGGGCCTGTCCGGCTGGCTGGAAAGCCTCAACGACCGGCACTGGTTCTTCGTCTCGGACATCGCGGGCCTGCTGGGCGGCCTGGTCACGAACGTCTCCTGGCTCACCCTGCTCGCGGTCGCCCTGGTCCCCGCCACCTGGTGGATCCTGTGGCGCACCCCGTTCGGCCTGCGGCTGCGCTCCTGCGGCGAGAACCCGATCGCCGCCGAGTCCCTCGGCGTCAACGTCTACAAGTACAAGTACCTCGCCGTGATCATCTCCGGCGGACTGGCCGGTCTCGGCGGCGTGTTCCTCTCCATCGTGGCCAACCCCTTCTACCTGGAGGGCCAGACCAGCGGCCGCGGCTACATCGGCCTCGCCGCGATGATCTTCGGCAACTGGATGCCGGGCGGCCTCGCCATCGGCGCCGGTCTCTTCGGCTACACCGACAGCCTCAACCTGCGCGGCGGCTCCGCCAACGTGCACGCCCTGCTGCTGCTCGGCGCGCTGCTGCTGGTCGCCGGCGCGATCTGGCTGGCGATCCGCAAGAAGTACGTCAAGGCCGCGATCACCTTCGTCGTCGGTGCCCTGGTCTTCGCCTGGTACGCCGGCACCAACGAGGTCCCCAACCAGGTCGTCTCCGCCACGCCGTACGTCGTCACCCTCGTCGTCCTCGCCCTGTCCGCGCAACGGCTGCGGATGCCCAAGGCCGACGGCATGCAGTACCGCAAGGGCCAGGGCAAGTGACCGGGGCCGACTGGGAGGACCTGCGCACGGCGGCCCGGGACGCCATGTCCCGGGCGTACGCCCCCTACTCCGGGTACGCCGTGGGCGCCGCCGCCCTGGTCGACGACGGCCGCACCGTCACCGGCTGCAACGTGGAGAACGCCAGCTACGGCATCGGCCTGTGCGCCGAGTGCGGTCTGGTCTCCCAGCTCCAGGTGACCGGCGGGGGGCGGCTGACGCACTTCGTCTGCGTCGACGGCGCGGGCGAGGTCCTCGTCCCCTGCGGCCGCTGCCGGCAGCTGCTGTACGAGTTCGGCGGCCCGGAGCTGCTCCTGGAGACCCCGGAGGGCGTTCTCCCGCTGTCCCGGATGCTCCCGCAGGCCTTCGGCCCCGACCACCTCACCAAGTAGTAACTCGCGTTAGGACAGCCAGACATGGCCATGGACGTCATCTCCGTCATCCGCACCAAGCGGGACCGCGGCGAACTCAGCGACGAGCAGATCGACTGGGTCATCGACGCCTACACGCGCGGCGAGGTGGCCGACGAGCAGATGTCCTCGCTCGCGATGGCGATCCTGCTCAACGGCATGAACCGCGGCGAGATCGCCCGCTGGACGGCCGCGATGATCGCCTCGGGCGAGCGCATGGACTTCTCGTCCCTGTCCCGCCCGACCGCCGACAAGCACTCCACCGGCGGCGTCGGCGACAAGATCACCCTGCCGCTCGCGCCCCTGGTGGCGGCGTGCGGCGCGGCCGTCCCGCAGCTCTCCGGCCGCGGCCTCGGCCACACCGGCGGCACGCTGGACAAGCTGGAGTCGATCCCCGGCTGGCGCGCCCTGCTCTCCAACGAGGAGATGCTGGACGTCCTGGACACCACCGGCGCGGTGATCTGCGCGGCGGGCGACGGCCTGGCGCCCGCCGACAAGAAGCTGTACGCGCTGCGCGACGTCACCGGCACGGTCGAGGCGATCCCGCTGATCGCCTCCTCCATCATGTCGAAGAAGATCGCGGAGGGCACCGGCTCGCTGGTCCTGGACGTGAAGGTGGGCTCCGGCGCCTTCATGAAGACCATCGAGGACGCGCGGGAGCTGGCGTCCACGATGGTCGGCCTCGGCACCGACCACGGCGTGAAGACGGTCGCGCTGCTCACCGACATGGCCACCCCCCTCGGCCGCACCGCGGGCAACGCCCTGGAGGTCCGCGAGTCGGTCGAGGTGCTGGCCGGCGGCGGCCCCGCCGACGTGGTCGAGCTGACCCTCGCCCTGGCCCGCGAGATGCTCGACGCGGCGGGCCTGAAGGACGCCGACCCGGCGAAGGCCCTGGCCGACGGCTCCGCGATGGACGTCTGGCGCCGCATGATCGCGGCCCAGGGCGGCGACCCGGACGCGGAGCTGCCCACGTCGAAGGAACAGCACGTGGTGAAGGCCGCCTCCTCGGGCGTCCTGACCCGCCTCGACGCCTACGACATCGGCGTCGCCGCCTGGCGCCTGGGCGCGGGCCGCGCCCGCAAGGAGGACCCGGTGCAGGCCGCCGCCGGCGTGGAACTCCACGCCAAGCCCGGCGACACGGTCACCGCGGGCCAGCCCCTCCTCACCCTCCACACGGACACCCCGGACCGCTTCGAGTACGCGCTCGCGGCGGTGGAGGGCTCCTACGACGTGTCCCCGGCCGGCACGGCCTTCACCGCCTCCCCGGTGGTGCGGGAACGTATCGCCTGACCTGCGCCCGCGGCCGGAGGCCGCTGATGTCACAGCCCATTCGGGTGAACGGGACCGGTGGACCTGTGCCGGTCCCGTTCGGCATGTTGACTGCCCGCATGCGGGAATTCGAGGGCGACTACCTCCTGGCCGACAACGCCTGGGACGAAGTCGTCTGGGTCTGGCGCCGGACGGAGGCACCCAAAGGCTGCAAGGTGGAGATCGTCGAAGGGCTGATCACGGTCGCGCCGCTTCCCTCCGTCGCGCACAACCTCGCCGCCGGACACGTACAGCGACGCCTCTACGACGTGATCCCGGACGAGTGGGGCATCTACCAGTGGCTGCCTCTGGCCGTACCGGCCAGACTCGGCCTCTACGCACCGGACCTCGCCGTGGTGGCGAGTGCGGCGCTGCGTGCCGGGGACGAACAGCTCATCCCCGCCGCCAGGGCCGAACTGGTCGGGGAGGTCACCTCCAGGGCCACGGCGGCCAACGACCGGACCCACAAACGCGCGGGCTACGCGGAAGCAGGCGTCCCGCTGTACCTCCTCGTCGACGGCCTGGCCCCGGGCGGCCCGACGGTCACCCTCTACGGTGAACCCGAGGACGGGACCTACCACGTGCTGCACAGCGGGAGCGTCGGTACCGCGGTCACGTTGCCGGAGCCCTTCGGCTGCACCCTGGAGATCGCCTGGTCGCCGGCCCGGTGACTCACCCCAACACCGCCGCCACCCCCACCAGCACCGGCACCGAAACCACCGTCGACACCAGGATCGCGTCGCGCGCCAAGCGCTCGCCCACCCCGTAGGTCGACGCGTACGTGTACAGGTTCTGCGCGGCGGGCAGCGCCGACGTCACCACCACGTCGAGCAGTTGGGCGCCCCGCAGACCGAAGACCCCCGACGCCAGCGCCCAGGCCACCGCGGGCTGCCCCACCGCCTTCAGCGCGACGGCGAGCAGGACCGGCCGCCGTTCCACGCCCCGCAGCGGCATCGTGGAGCCGCACAGGCCGATGCCGAAGGCCAGCAGCACCGCCGGGACCGACATGTTGCCGATCAGCGTCACCGGGTCCAGCACCGCGTCCGGGACCCGAAGGCCGCTCGCGGCGACCGCGACCCCGGCGAGCGAACCCAGCGCGATCGGATTGCGCAGCGGCGTCAGCAGCCGTCGCCCCAGCGTGCCCTCGGCGCCCCCGCGCGACAGGTCCAGGATCGTCACCGCGACCGGCGTCACCAGCACCAGCTGGAACAGCAGCACCGGCGCCACCAGCGAGGCGTCGCCCAGTACGTACACGGCGATCGGGATGCCGAGGTTGCCGGAGTTGACGTAGCCGGAGCAGAGCGCGCCGATCGTCGTACGGCCCACACCCCAGCCGCGTACGACGCCCACCGCGACGAACGCACCGGCCACCGCCACCGTGGACAGGGCCGTCACCAGGAGCCGGGCGGAGAAGACCACCGACAGGTCGGCCGTCGCCAGCGTGGTGAACAGCAGGGCGGGGGAGGCCACGTGGAAGGCGAGCTTGGTCAGCACCTCGCGGCCCTGCGGGCCCAGGTGGCCGCGCAGGCCGAGCACATAGCCCACCCCGATCACCACCGCGATGACCGCGAACCCGGTCAGCACCCCCTGCACGTCGCCCCCTCCCGGACACGGACGCGGACACCGGGCGACGCGGAGGCGGGAGGGGGTATGTGGGGCATACAGCGAACCCTCTGTCGGAGGGCACGCGCAGGTCAATGTGATCCACGACGGGGCCGGCACCGATGAGTTCCGCCGGCCGGCCGGGTCTACCGCACGTGGACGCCGTGACACCCGCCGTACTCGTGCTGCCGGGGCCCGTCTCTCGAGGGGAGACGCCCCGGTTCTGCGACGAGGTGCGCGCGCTGCTGGAAACCACCCGGGCCGGGGTGGTCGTCTGCGACGTCGGCGGTCTCGGACCGCCGGGGCTCGCCGTCGTCGACCTGCTGGCCCGGCTGGAACTCACCGCCCGGCGGGCCGGGGGCCGGATACGGCTGCGCGACCCCGATCCGGCCCTGCACGCCCTACTGGACCTCGTCGGCCTCCGCTTCGAGACGGAGCGGCAGGTCGAACAGCGGGAACCACCGCTTGGTGTCGAGGAAGCAGTGGAACCCGGTGATGCGGCCGTCTGAGATCTCCAGTACCTGGACCGCCCACGGCGCGAAGCCACCCGCCTCCGGGTCCGGCTTGTAGTGCGCGAAGGCCGGCAGCCCGTTGGCCTGGACCGGCAGCAGCCGGGAACCGGCGCACGCGGCGCCGAGCGTCGCCATGAAGCCGGTGATGTCCGACGGACCGGCCAGCCACAGGTCGAACGGCGGCATCGTCATCACCGCGTCCTCGTGCAGCAGCGCCGTCAGCGCCGTCATGTCGTAGCCCTCGAAGGCCGCGACATAGCGCTCCAGGAGCTTCTGCTGCTCCTCGTCCAGCGGGTCCGACACCGCCGCGTCGGCCCCCCGGTCCTCCCGCTCGGCGAGCGTCGCGCGGGCGCGCTGGAGGGCGCTGTTGACCGAGGCGACCGACGTGCCGAGCAGCTCGGCGACCTCGCTCGCCCGCCACGCCAGCACCTCGCGCAGGATCAGCACCGCCCGCTGCTTGGGCGGCAGCTGCTGGAGGGCGGCCATGAAGGCGAGCCGCACGGACTCCTTGGCGACCGCGGCCTCGGCCGGGTCCGCGGTCTGCGGCAGCACACGGGCGTCCGGCATCGGCTCCAGCCAGGTGTGGTCGGGGCGGGGGGACAGGGCGGCCTGGGCGAGCGGCGTCGCCTCCGTCAGGTCCATCGGACGCGCCCGCTTGTTGCCCGCGGTCAGCATGTCCAGGCAGACGTTGGTCGCGATCCGGTACAGCCACGAGCGCAGGCTGGAGCGGCCCTCGAACTTGTCGTAGCTCCGCCAGGCGCGGACCAGCGTGTCCTGCACGGCGTCCTCGGCCTCGAAGGAGGAACCGAGCATCCGGTAGCAGTACCCCGTCAGCTCGGGCCGGTGCTTCTCCAGCGCGGAGTCCAGCTCCGTCGTCACGGTGCCGTTGGTCATCGTCCACCCACCCCTGTGGCGTCCCGTCGTGCGCGTCTTCGCGCCTCGCACTTCGGAAGCTACCGCAGGGGACTGACAATGGCCTGTGCAGTCAATGAAAGCGCAGGCCGGGGAGGGGGAGGAATCCTCAGCGGGACAGGCTCGGCGTCTTCAGCGGGGTGCTGCCGGACCGGCGGCGGGCGGCCAGCGATCCGGAGACCGTGATCGCCACGACGCCCAGCACCGCGAGGACCCCCACCGCGACCGTCCCGGCCCAGCCGCCGGAGTGGAAGGCCACGGCGCCGACCGTGCTGCCCGCGCTGGAGCCCACGTAGTAGGCGGACTGGTAGAGCGCCGAGGCCTGGGCGCGGCCGTGCTGGGCGGTCTTGCCGACCGCCGAGGAGGCCACCGCGTGCCCGGCGAAGAAGCCCGCCGTGATCAGGACGAGGCCCAGCAGGACCAGCGGCAGCGACGGCGCCAGGGACAGCAGCAGGCCCGCCGCCGTCGTCCCCGCGCCCAGGTAGAGCGCCCCGCGGCGGCCGAGGCGGCCCACCAGACGGCCGGCCGTCGAGGCCGAGACCGTACCGACCAGGTAGACCAGGAAGATCGAGCCGATCAGGCCCTGCGGGAGGGAGAAGGGCGCCTCGGCCAGGCGGTAGCCGATCACCGTGTAGACGCCGCCGAACACCGTCATGAACAGCGCGCCGATCGCATACAGGCGGCGCAGCAGCGGGTCGGCGAGGTGGTCGCGGACCGTGCGGACCAGGACCCGGGGGCGCAGCGAGCCCGGCGTGAAGTGCCGGGGCGCCGGGAGCAGCAGCCGGAAGGCCACCGCGCACGCCACCGCGACGAGGCCGATGACCCCGACGGCCACCCGCCAGCCCCATTCCTGGGCGACCCAGCCGGTGATGACCCGGCCGCTCATGCCGCCGACGCTGTTGCCCGCCACGAACAGGCCGATCGCGGTGACCAGCGCCCGCGGCCGCACCTCCTCCGCGAGGTACGCCGTCGCCGAGGCCGGCAGCCCGGCGAGCGCCGCGCCCTGCACCGCCCGCAGCGCGACCAGCGCCGGCAGTGACGGGGCGAAGGGCACCAGCAGCCCGACGGTCACCGCGACCGCCAGCGACGCCGTCATGACCGTACGCCGTCCGAACCGCTCCGACAGGGCGCTCATCGGCAGCACGAACACCGCGAGGCCACCGGTCGCGGCGGCCACCGTCCAGCTCGCGTCGCTCGCCGTGACGCCGAAGTCGCCCGAGATCAGCGGCAGCAGGGCCTGGGTGGAGTACAGGAGCGCGAAGGTCGCGACGCCCGCGAGGAAGAGGGCGAGACTCATCCGGCGGTAACCGGGGCCGCCCGGCGTCATGCGTGAGTCGGAGGCGTCGGGGACCGCGGAGGCGGCGGATGCGGCGTCCACGACCGTGGACGCCCCGGTATCGGCGGGAGTCATGCCACGAACGTACGAAGCCCCTGACTCATCCGTCCAATGCATGGAATGGCCATAATCGTTCCCATGGTGCATCAGCAAAGCTCACGGCCCCGCCTGTCACCGTCCGGTGACACAGAAGACATCGTCGCGCTGCTCGCGCCCCGCCTCGCGCACTTCGCCGGCGTGGCCCGCACCGAGCACGTCACCCGGGCCGCCCAGGAGATGAACGTCCCCCAGTCGACCCTCTCCCGCGCCCTCGTCCGCCTGGAGGAGGATCTGGGCGTCGACCTGTTCGTGCGCCGCGGCCGTACCCTCGCGCTGACCGTCGCCGGGCGCACCTTCCTCGGCTCCGTCGAGCGCGCCCTGGCCGAGGTCGAGCGCGCCGCCGACGAGGTCCGCGCCGACGCCGACCCGGCCACCGGCAAGGTCGCCTTCGGTTTCCTGCACACCATGGGCGCCGAGACCGTCCCCGGCCTGCTGCACGCCTTCCGCGCCGACCACCCCCGGGTCCGCTTCAGCCTCGTGCAGAACTACGGCGAGGCCATGCTGGAGCGGCTGCGCGCCGGGGAGCTGGACCTGTGCCTGACCTCCCCGGTGCCCGACGCGCCCGACCTGGTCGCCCGCCGCCTGGACGAGCAGAAGCTGCGCCTGGTCGTCCCGGCCGACCACGCCCTGGCCGCCCGCAGGAGGATCCGCCTCGCCGAGGCGGCCGAGGAGAACTTCGTGACCCTGGAGCCCGGTTACGGCCTGCGGCGCATCACCGACGCGCTGTGCAAGGAGGCCGGTTTCCGGCCCAAGGTGGCCTTCGAGGGGGAGGAGGCGGAGACACTGCGCGGCCTGGTCGCGGCCGGACTCGGCGTCGCCCTGCTGCCGCCGCCCGCCGTGCCCCGCCCCGGCGTGGTCGAACTGACGGTCACCGCCCCGCGCGCCGCCCGCGAGATCGGCGTGGCCTGGCTGGCGGGCCGCACGGACACCCCACCGGTGGCGGCGTTCAAGAAGTTCCTGCTGTCACGGCGCGGCAGCCTGCTGCCCTCCTGATCCGCCGCCCGCCGCGCGGCCGGAGTACGCCTACCGGTGAGCGGCGACGCCCGATATCGCCGCAACGACTTCCCGAACCCCGCCGCCAGCGGCATCCGCAGCCCCAGCGGCGGGGGAGCGGCCAGCGCGTCCTCCACCGGACGCGAGAAGGACTGCCCGAACAGCACGCCCATCACGAAGTCCTCGGCCAGCGCTGCCACTTCGTCCCGGTACTGGCGCAGCCCGTGGCCGTCGGAGTGCACCTCGAACCGGCACACGGCGCGGTTCGCCTTCTTCGCCCGGGAGGCGAGCCGGAAGGACAACTCCGGGTCGCTGTGCCCGTCGTTGGTGCCGTGCACGATCAGCACCTGGCGGTTGGCGAGCTGCTTCACCGGTTCGGGTGGCGCGGCCACGTCGTCCTCCGGCAGCCACGGGGCGATCGCCAGCGCCGAGTTGACGGCCTCGTGCCCGGCCGCCCGCAGCGCCGCCCGTCCGCCCATGCCGAGGCCGACCAGGCAGACGGGCACGTCGCCGTAGCGCCGTACGGCCTCGTCGGCGGCCCATTCGGCGTCCCGCGCGAGGTGCGCCTCGGCGCCGTTCCAGCCGCGGTAGCGGTAGTGCACGACATGCGCGGCCAGCCCCTCCTCCCGGCCCGCGCGCGCCAGCCTGCGCCCCAACGCGCGTACGGACGCGGCCGCGAGCAGCGCGGAGGGCCTGCGGTCGGACACCTCGTCGCCCCCGGGGAGCAGCAGCACCACACCGCTCACCGCCGTCCCCTCCGGACCGAGCGTCCGCCCCAGCCGGGCCCGACGGACCGGCGTCGCTTGCTGTGCCATGGCAAAAGATTCTCAGAAGTCCGGGTGTACGGAACCCGTCCGCGCAGTCACCGTTACATATCGGGGAGTCCGTACACCGCGCCGGGTCCCGGCATTCGCCCGGCGTTCTACGCGCGTAGGAGTTAGAGTGCGGAAATGACGAGCCAAAGCACCGAGAAGAGCGCCGCGGCGAACACCGCGACGGTCTCGAAGACACCGTCGCCGGACCGGATCCGCCGGGCGCCGAAGGTCCTGCTGCACGACCACCTCGACGGCGGGCTGCGCCCCGGCACGGTCGTCGAACTCGCCCGCGAGACCGGCTACCGAGATCTCCCCGAAACCGACGCCGACCTGCTCGGCACCTGGTTCCGGCAGGCCGCCGACTCCGGGTCCCTGGAGCGGTACCTGGAGACCTTCTCCCACACCGTCGGCGTCATGCAGACCCGCGACGCCCTGGTCCGGGTCGCCGCCGAGTGCGCCGAGGACCTCGCCGAGGACGGCGTCGTCTACGCCGAGGTGCGGTACGCGCCCGAGCAGCACCTGGAGAAGGGGCTGACCCTCGAAGAGGTCGTCGAGGCCGTCAACGAGGGCTTCCGGGAGGGCGAGCGGCGCGCCCGGGAGAACGGCCACCGCATCCGGGTCGGCGCCCTGCTCACCGCCATGCGGCACGCCGCCCGCTCCCTGGAGATCGCCGAACTCGCCAACCGCTACCGCGATCTCGGCGTCGTCGGCTTCGACATCGCCGGCGCCGAGGCCGGCTACCCGCCCACCCGGCACCTGGACGCCTTCGAGTACCTGAAGCGGGAGAACAACCACTTCACGATCCACGCCGGGGAAGCCTTCGGGCTGCCGTCCATCTGGCAGGCCCTTCAGTGGTGCGGCGCCGACCGGCTCGGGCACGGGGTGCGCATCATCGACGACATCCAGGTCCACGAGGACGGCTCGGTCAAGCTCGGACGGCTCGCCTCCTACGTCCGGGACAAGCGGATCCCGCTGGAGCTGTGCCCCAGCTCCAACCTCCAGACCGGCGCCGCCGACTCCTACGCCGAGCACCCCATCGGGCTGCTGCGCCGCCTGCACTTCCGGGCCACCGTCAACACCGACAACCGGCTGATGTCCCACACCAGCATGAGCCGGGAATTCGAGCACCTGGTCGAGGCATTCGGTTACACGCTCGACGACATGCAGTGGTTCTCCGTCAATGCGATGAAATCAGCGTTCATTCCTTTCGATGAACGACTGGCCATGATCAATGACGTCATCAAGCCCGGATATGCGGAACTGAAGTCCGAATGGCTGTTCCAGCAGACGGCTTCGACCAGCGGTTCTTCGGCATCCGAGGGCTGAGTGCGGGGTGACGGTAATACGGAAACGCGGGCGGGCTTTCACCAACCGTCCGCATTTCGATGTTTGCCGCAGGGGGCGAAGCGTGTTTACGGTCGAGCACCGCTCACATCCCCGTCACCCCATCACGAGGACGCATTTCCATGAAGCAGTCTGCTGCCAAGACCCTCGGTGTCGCCGCCCTCGGTGCCGCCTTCGCCGCCGCCGGCGCGGGTGCGGCCACCGCGGCCCCCCAGCTGCCCGACACCGCGCAGACGGTGGACTCCGTCGCCCGCACCCTCCCCGCGGAGACCGTCTCCCAGGTGGCGCCCGGCGCGGGCAACGTGCTGGAGCAGGGCCGCAAGGTCTCCCACACCGGTCTGACCGCCGCGCAGCCGGTCGTCGAGCAGGTGGTCGCCGAGCAGCTCGCCGAGGGGCCGACCGAGCCGGTCGCCAAGCTGCTCGGCGGGGTGCCGCTGAAGGGGCTGCCCACCCAGGGCCTGCCGGTCAACGGCCTCCCGCTGGGCGGCTGACCCGCCTCCCGCCCACGCGCCGACGGGGCGCACCCGGTCTCGCCGGGTGCGCCCCGTCGGCGTACCAGAGGGGGGACGTGCCTCACCAGGCCGTGCGGGCGGCCTTCTCCTCGGACGGGAGCAGGATCCACAGGGCCAGGTAGAGCAGGAACTGCGGGCCGGGCAGCAGGCAGGAGACCAGGAAGATCACCCGCATCGTGCCGTTGGAGGTGCCGAAGCGCCGGGCCAGCGCGGCGCACACTCCGCCGATCATGCGGCCGTGGGTGGGGCGGGCGAGGCGGGACATCGCGGCTCCTTCGTGAGCGTGTGGGTGGGGCCGCCTTTCGGCTTCCCCTTCATCTGCCCTCCACGCTACGGAGACGAACGGCACAAAGCGTCGCTCTACGGGGCGATACCGACCCTGGGAATCGTCGGGGTCCGACCCTGAGCGGGCTCCTCCCGGGGAACACCCCCGCGTCCGGCCTGCCGGTACCAGCGGCGGAGCCGGGACCGGCCCGCCGGGACCACGGCGAGGTGCGCCAGGGCCACGCCCACCGTGTTCAGCAGCACCGAGTCGATGTCGACGGCCTGACCGGGCACCCCGGTCTGCAACAGCTCGATGCCCACCGACAGCAGGGCGGCCGCGGCCGTGGTGCGCAGCAGGGACGCCAGCGGCGAGACGTGCAGCCGCCCGCCGGCCATCGGCAGCAGGACGCCGAGTGGCGCCAGCAGGATCAGCGCCCCGCCCAGCGAACGGGCCGCCGCGGGCCCGCCCAGCGCCAGGTCGGCGCGGATCCCGGCGAAGGGCCGCACGTTCGGCGGCAGCACCCAGGGGACGTCCAGCGGCCGCAGCGCGAACCAGGCGACGAACGCGAGATGCGCGACCAGGAGAACACTTCCTGTCGCACGGATGCGGAGCGCGGCGCTGCCGCCGGGGAACCCAAGACGCTGCACGTCCCCCTAGACGCGCCCCCCGCCGTGCGCGGTTCCGGGCTCCCGCCCGCAAGGGTGAGGCTTGCGCCACATGGCCCTGCGGGGCCTCCGCGCGGCGCCCCCTCGTGCCCCGGCACGCCGCGCCGGGGCCGTCCGTCAGTCGCCCTTGACCTCGTCGGCCGGCGGTTCGTTGCTGCCGGGGCGGGCCCGGACCTCCTCCGTGCAGGAGTAGCGGCGGACGGTGCGGTCGGCGGGCCCGGCCAGGATCACCGAGCCGGCGCCCTCGGCCGCGGCCGAGTCGGAGAAGGTGCACACGACCTGCGCGAGGGCGTACGAGGTGAGGTCGTCGGGAGCGGTGCTCAGCCGCAGCGTGTCCTCGGGGTCGCCCGAACGCGGCCCCGTCACCGTGATGTCGCGGCGCACGTCCGAGGTGTACCCGGCCTCCTTCTCCGCCGCCGACGGCTGCGCCGCCAGCTCGTCCAGCAGCCCCTGGGCCACCCGAACGCGCCGCCCCGAGTCCGCGGCGCCGTCCGGCACCCGCACCGTGCGGTCCACGGCCACCAGCGACGAACCGCACAGCAGGAACACCTGCGCGGGCAGTCCGGGCGCGGCCCGCGTCGACGCGTCCGGCTCGGCGAGCGAGCAGCGCACCCGCGAGGGCGCGGGACCGTAGTCCGTGGGCACCTCGGTGGCGCGGATGCCGCACCCGGTCAGCAGCACGGCCAGTACCAGGAGCCCGGAGAGGGCCGGCAGCCGGCGTACGGTCATCAGACCTGTCCCTTCGCGTCCTTGCCCTTGCTCCCGTCGCCCGCGGCCCCCGCCGGGTCCCCGGCCTCCTCGTCGGCGGGCGGGGACGGGTCCTGCGGCAGCCGCAGCGTGAACACCGCACCGCCCTCAGGGGCGTTCTCGGCGGTGATCCCGCCGCCGTGGATGTGCGCGTTCTCCAGGGCGATGGACAGGCCGAGGCCGCTGCCCTCGGAGCGCGGCCGGGAGGCGCTCGCCTTGTAGAAGCGGTCGAAGACGTGCGGCAGGACGTCCTCGGGGATGCCGGGGCCGTTGTCCCGCACCCGGATGACGACCTCGTCGTCCGCCCGCGACACGGACACCCGCACCGGCGACCCGCCGTGCTTGAGCGCGTTGCCGATCAGGTTGGCCAGGATGACGTCCAGGCGGCGCGGGTCGAGCCGGGCGTGGATGCCGCGCTCGGCCTCCAGCTCGACGGCGTCCAGCCAGGCCCGGGCGTCGATGCAGGCGGTGATCTGGTCGGCGACGTCCACGTCGTCCAGGACCAGGCGGGCGGTGCCCGCGTCGAAGCGGGTGACCTCCATCAGGTTCTCCACCAGGTCGTTCAGCCGCCGCGTCTCGCTCACCACCAGCCGTACGGCGGGCTCGACCATCGGGTCGAAACTCCCGCCCTCGCCCTCGCCGGCGAACTCCAGCTCTTCCTCCAGCACCTCCGTCACCGCGGTGAGCGCCGTCAGCGGCGTACGCAGCTCATGGCTCATGTCCGCGACGAACCGCCGGGAGGCCTGCTCGCGGCCGGCCATGTCCGCGACCCGCTTCTCCAGGTTCTCGGCGGCGCTGTTGAACGTCCGGGACAGATCGGCCAGTTCGTCGGTGCCGGACACCCGCAGCCGGGTGTCCAGCTTCCCCTCGCCCAGCCGCCGCGCCGCGACCCCGAGCCGGTGCACGGGCTTCAGCACGGTCGTGGCCAGGGCCTGCGCGAGCAGCGCGGAACCGAGCAGGGCGAGCGCGGTGGCGATCCCCAGCGACCAGGCGAGCGAGTTCAGGTCCTTGGCCTCCGGCTCCAGCGACTTGAGCATGTAGCCGGTCGGCCCGCCGCCGATCACCCTGGTGCCGGCCACCAGGTACGGGGTGTCGTCGTCGGTGATCCGCTGCCAGTACAGGTGGTACGGGTGCTTGTTGGCCGAGGTGACCTTCTGCTCCTTGTTCACCGCGGTGCGCAGCGACTCGGGCACGTCGGACAGCGCGAAGCCGCCCAGACCGCCCGAACTGCCGTAGACGGCGGTGCCGTCGGCGTCCTCGGCGACCAGCAGCACGCCGAACCGCTGGCTGCTGTTGGCCATCTGACCGGCGGTGTGCTGCAACTCGTCCTGCGTGGGGTGGGCGGGCAGCGCGCCGGCCCGGTTCTGCATCTCCTGCTCGAAGTCGCGCAGCACGGCGTCCTGGGTGCGGGTCAGCACCGCCTCCCGGTTCAGCCAGTACGCGATGCCGGACGCGGACACGGCGGCGGTGAGCGCCACCAGGCCGAAGACGAGGACCAGCCTCAGGCGCAGGCTGGTGAAGCGCAGCCCGGACCAGAATCCCTTGCGAGCCGCGGCCAGGCCGCGGGCACCCCCCTGGTGTTCCCGTGTCACTGAGGCGGATCCAGCCGGTAACCGACACCGCGCACGGTACGGATCAGGGTCGGGGACGACGGCACGTCCTCGACCTTGGCGCGCAGCCGCTGCACGCACGCGTCCACCAGCCGGGAGTCACCGAGGTAGTCGTGCTCCCACACCAGCCGCAGCAACTGCTGCCGGGACAGCGCCTGTCCCGGCCGCCGGCTCAGTTCGAGGAGCAGGCGCAGCTCGGTCGGCGTCAGCTGGAGGTCCTCGCCGTTCTTCGTCACGGTCATCGCGGAACGGTCGATGACCAGGCTGCCGAAGCTCGCCGAGTCGGTGGACTCCCGTTCCCCGCGCCGCAGCACGGCCCGGATCCGGGCGTCGAGCACCCGGCCCTGGACGGGTTTGACGACGTAGTCGTCGGCGCCCGACTCGAGACCGACGACCACGTCGATGTCGTCGTTGCGCGCGGTCAGCAGGATGATCGGCAGCTGGTCGGTGCGCCGGATGCGGCGGCACACCTCGAAACCGTCGATGCCGGGCAGCATCACGTCCAGCACGATCAGGTCCGGCCGCTGCTCGCGCAACAGCTTCAGACCGTCCTCACCACTGGCAGCGGTGGCCACCCGGTGGCCCTGGCGGGTCAGGGAGAGCTCCAGGGCCGTACGGATGGCGTCGTCGTCCTCGATCAGCAACAGGGAAGGCACGCGCTCATTCTGGCCCATGAGGGGGTGGGTGTTCGACCTGTGGGTGCGGTTGGGGTCCCAGGACACCGCCGGACCCTGTGAAGGAAGGGTGCCGCAGACGTGACGGACCCCTGTGACAGCTCTGTGACAGTCGACGGACACGGCCATGAAGTCGCCGCGGCAAGCTTTTCGTCACCAGCAACCGGCAGTCCACGACGGGGGGCGCGAGATGAACACGCTGAAGGGCACCAACACCAGCGCAGTGGTCACGCGTCTGCACGACGTGCACGCACACCGGGGTTCCGAGAAGTCCGGTGCCGTGAGCGGGCGGGGGTGCGCTCGCGGCACCGGGCGTCAGCACACCGCGTACATGACGGTGGTTGACGCGAACACGGGGGAAACGGGGAACACGGGGGACCGGGGGGAGCGCCGTTCCCTGTCGGAGGCGGAGTTCACCGCCTACGTCCAGGAACGCCGCTCCTCCCTGTACGCGACGGCCTACCACCTCACCGGCGACCGTTTCGAGGCCGAGGACCTGTTGCAGAGCGCGCTGTTCTCGACCTACCGGGCGTGGGACCGGATCAGTGACAAGGCGGCGGTCGGCGGATACCTCCGCCGCACCATGACCAACCTGCACATCAGCGCCTGGCGGCGCCGCAAGCTCAACGAGTACCCGACCGAGGAACTGCCGGAGACGCCCGGCGACATGGACGCGATGCGCGGCACCGAACTGCGCACGGTCCTGTGGCAGGCGCTGGCCCGGCTCCCCGAACTCCAGCGCACCATGCTGGTCCTGCGCTACTACGAGGGCCGCACGGACCCGGAGATCGCGGACATCCTCGACATCAGTGTCGGCACGGTGAAGTCCAGCATCTGGCGCTCGCTGCGCCGGCTGCGCGAGGACGAGGTCCTCAGCTTCGGCCGTGACCAGGAGGACGCCTTCGGCGAACTGGTCGCCTGAAGGTACGGGCCGGGTCGACCGGCCCGAGGGGGGCGGGGGCCCCGTGAAAAAAAGTTCGAGCCGGGGTGTATCAGGGGGAGGGGACCGGGCTCTTACTCACGGGGAAGCACCACGGGGGAACAACGGGGGAACAACGGGGGACCACGGGGGACGGGGATCACGGGGGATCCACGGGGGAGTGGAAAGGGAGCGGGACTGGAGGGCCGGGGGGTCCATCCAGTCCCGCTTCCGCGTGTGCGGCTCCTGCGGGTGCGGCTAGTGGCGCGGGTGCGGCCGGCGGCGCGTGTACCCCGTCACGCCGTCGTACGGGCCGTGGCGCACCGGCCGGCCGCCGCGGCCGCCAGCCGGCCCATCGCCTCGTCCCGGTCGCAGGCGTGGGCGCCCAGGGCCGTCTGCCGGGCGATGACGGACCGCTCCAGCCGCATCAGCCGCCAGCCCCTGCGCAGCAGGAACGGCACGGACTTGCGGCCCTCGCGCAGGTCCCGCAGGAACCGGCGGCGGAACGTCGTCAGCGGTCCCCGGCTCAGGCACAGCGCGTCGGCCAGCACGCCCAGCTCCCGGCAGCGGTCCACCAGTTCCGCGGCGAAGATGCCCTCCGCGAGGAACAGCGGGGTCCGCCCGATGTCGACCGTCGTCTCGCCGGTGCGCGCACTCAGCGCGATGTCGTAGACGGGCACGCCGGTACGTCCCGTGCGGCACAGCTCCCCGATGGCGGCGACCGCCGCGTCCGCGTCCCACGACGCCGGGTGGTCCCAGTCGATGTCGGAACTGAGCGGGACCGTCGGCAGCGTCGGGTCGGTGCCTTCCTTGTAGAAGTCGTCGAGGCGCAGCACCGGGAGACCGGAGCGCGCGGCGAGGAGGGACTTGCCGGAGCCGGAGGGGCCGCAGAGCAGCACGACTCGCGTCGGTATGGGTGGATGGGAGCTCACGGGGCACCAGTCTGCGGCATCGGACGGCCGCCGTACGACCCTGCGGGTGGACTTTGCAGCGCGCGTCACATCTCGCTCGCGCTGTGCGGTGACCTGATCACGGTCCGCACTGTTGTCAGGGCAGTCCGTAGCAACCCACACCAAGAGGTGGCAGCACCGATGGCCCGACACGCGTCCCCCCGCACCCCGCACGCCCAGCGCGCCCTGGTCGCCCTCGCGACCGCCGGGGCCGCCCTGGCGGCCGGAGCGGCGACGGCTTCCGCGGACAGCGGCGAGACGATCGCCGGCCTGGCCCACACCCGCCCCACCTCGCTGGGCAACATCGACCCGCAGGCGGGCGCCCAGGCGGTGACCGGCATCGTCGGCTACGTCACCGGCCCGGTCGCCGACCTCAAGCCGAACCCGCTGGCCGGCACCGGAGTCGACCCGCTGGACAACGGCGTCGGCACGAAGGTCGCCGACTTCCAGCCGCTGACCTCGACGGCCCTCACCGGGCCGGTCGCCCAGGCGCAGTCGCTGGGCGCCGTGCCGGTGCTGGGGCAGGCGACGGAGCTGCTGCGCTGATCCCCGCCCGCCCGCGGCGGACGAAGAGCCGCGCCCTCCCCGGACGGTGGGAGGGCGCGGCTCGTCGGTGGTCGCGGCGCGGTGGTGCCTCAGTACGAGGAACCGGACGCGCCCAGCGCGCCCGTCGGGTGCCAGACCGTCTTGGTCTCCAGGAACGCCGTCATGCGGTCCGTGCCCGGGGTCGCCGACCAGTCGGCGTCGTCCACAGGCTGTGGACGCAGCACGCGCTTGAGGTTGTCCGCCGCCGCGATCTCCAGCTCCTTCGCCAGCGCCTCGTCGGCGCCCGCGAGGTCGATGGCGTTGACGTCCTGGTGGGCGGCGAGCGGGGCGGCGATCTCGGCCGTACGGCCGGAGAGGATGTTGACCACGCCGCCGGGGAGGTCGGAGGTGGCCAGCACCTCGCCGAGGGAGAGGGCCGGCAGCGGGGACTTCTCGCTCGCGATCACGACCGCCGTGTTGCCGGTGGCGATGACCGGGGCGAGCACCGAGACCAGGCCGAGGAAGGACGACCCCTGCGGGGCCAGGACGGCGACGACGCCGGTCGGCTCCGGGGAGGACAGGTTGAAGAACGGGCCCGCGACCGGGTTGCCGCCGCCGACCACCTGGGCGATCTTGTCGGTCCAGCCCGCGTACCAGACCCAGCGGTCGATCGCGGCGTCCACCTGCGCCGCCGCCTTCGACTTCGACAGGCCCTCCGCGTCGGCGACCTCCCCGACGTACTGGTCGCGGCGGCCCTCCAGCATCTCGGCGACGCGGTAGAGGATCTGGCCGCGGTTGTACGCCGTCGCGCCGGACCAGCCGCCGAACGCCTTGCGCGCGGCGACCACCGCGTCACGGGCGTCCTTGCGGGAGGAGAGGGGGGCGTTCGCCAGCCACTTGCCCTTTGCGTCGGTCACCTCGTGCACCCGGCCGCTCTCGGAACGCGGGAACTTCCCGCCGACGTACAGCTTGTAGGTCTTGAAGACCGAGAGTCGCGGTTCGGTCTTTTCGGTCTTCTCAGACATCGAGGTATGCCTCCAGGCCGTGGCGGCCGCCCTCGCGGCCGAAGCCCGACTCCTTGTAGCCGCCGAACGGCGACGTCGGGTCGAACTTGTTGAACGTGTTGGACCAGATCACACCCGCGCGGAGCTTGTTCGCGACCGCCAGGATGCGCGAGCCCTTCTCCGTCCAGATGCCCGCCGACAGGCCGTACGGGGTGTTGTTGGCCTTGGCGACCGCCTCGTCCGGGGTGCGGAAGGTGAGCACGGACAGGACCGGGCCGAAGATCTCGTCGCGGGCGACCGTGTGCGCCTGGGTGACGTTGGTGAACAGCGTCGGGGCGAACCAGTAGCCGGAGGAGGGGAGTTCGCAGGCCGGGGACCAGCGTGCGGCGCCCTCCGCCTCGCCCTGGTCCGCGAGGGCGGTGATCCGGGCCAGCTGCTCGGCGGAGTTGATCGCGCCGATGTCCGTGTTCTTGTCCAGCGGGTCGCCCAGGCGGAGCGTGGTGAGCCGCCGCTTGAGGGAGTCGAGCAGCTCGTCGTGGATCGACTCCTGCACCAGGAGGCGGGAGCCCGCGCAGCAGACCTGGCCCTGGTTGAAGAAGATGCCGGTGACGATGCCCTCGACGGCCTGGTCGATCGGGGCGTCGTCGAAGACGATGTTGGCGCCCTTGCCGCCCAGCTCCAGGGTGAGCTTCTTGCGGCTGCCCGCCACCGTGCGCGCGATCTGCTTGCCGACGGCCGTGGAGCCGGTGAAGGCGACCTTGTTCACGTCGGGGTGGGCGATCAGCGCCGCTCCGGCGCGGCCGTCGCCGGTGACGATGTTGACGACACCCCGGGGGAGCCCGGCCTGGCGGCAGATGTCCGCGAAGAAGAGGGCGGAGAGGGGAGTCGTCTCGGCGGGCTTCAGGACCACCGTGTTGCCCGTGGCCAGGGCCGGGGCGATCTTCCACGCCAGCATCAGGAGGGGGAAGTTCCAGGGGATGACCTGGCCCGCCACGCCCAGGGGGCGGGGGTTCGCGCCGTAACCGGCGTGGTCGAGCTTGTCGGCCCAGCCGGCGTAGTAGAAGAAGTGCGCGGCGACCAGTGGGAGGTCCGCGTCGCGGGTCTCCCGGATCGGCTTGCCGTTGTCGAGGGTCTCGAGGACGGCCAGTTCGCGGCTGCGTTCCTGGATGAGGCGGGCGATGCGGAAGAGGTACTTCGCGCGCTCCGCGCCGGGCAGCGCCGACCACTTCTCGAAGGCCCTGCGGGCGGCCTTCACGGCGCGGTCGACGTCCGCCTCACCGGCCTCGGCCACCTCGGAGAGGACCTCCTCGGTGGCGGGGGAGACGGTCTTGAAGACCTTGCCGTCGGCCGCCTCGGTGAACTCGCCGTCGATGAACAGGCCGTAGGCCGGGGCGATGTCGACGACCGCGCGGGACTCGGGGGCCGGGGCGTACTCGAACGCGGATGAGGGTGCGGGTGCGGGTGCGGGTGCCATGTCGATCAGTCCACCGTCACGTAGTCGGGGCCGGAGTAACGGCCTGTGGCCAGCTTCTGGCGCTGCATCAGCAGGTCGTTCAGCAGCGAGGACGCGCCGAAGCGGAACCAGTGGTTGTCCAGCCAGTCCCCGCCCGCGGTCTCGTTGACCAGGACCAGGAACTTGATCGCGTCCTTGGCGGTGCGGATGCCGCCGGCCGGCTTCACGCCCACCTGGACGCCGGTCTGCGCGCGGAAGTCGCGGACCGCCTCCAGCATGAGGAGCGTGTTGGCGGGGGTGGCGTTCACCGCGACCTTGCCGGTGGACGTCTTGATGAAGTCCGCCCCGGCCAGCATGCCGAGCCAGCTCGCGCGGCGGATGTTGTCGTACGTCGACAGCTCGCCGGTCTCGAAGATGACCTTCAGGCGGGCGGCCGTGCCGCAGGCCTCGCGTACGGCGGTGATCTCGTCGTACACCTTCATGTAGTTCCCGGCGAGGAACGCGCCGCGGTCGATGACCATGTCGACCTCGTCCGCGCCCGCCGTCACGGCCTCGCGCACGTCGGCCAGCTTGACCGCGAGCGAGGCGCGGCCCGCCGGGAAGGCGGTGGCGACCGAGGCGACCTTCACGCCGGAGCCGGCGACGGCTTCCTTGGCCGTGGGCACCATGTCGGGGTACACGCAGACGGCGGCGGTGGCGGGGGCCGTGCGGTCGGTCGGGTCGGGGCGGACCGCCTTCGCGCCGAGCGCCCGGACCTTGCCCGGGGTGTCCGCGCCTTCCAGCGTCGTCAGGTCGACCATCGAGATGGCGAGGTCGAGGGCGTACGCCTTCGCGGTGGTCTTGATGGAACGGGTGCCGAGGGAGGCGGCGCGCGCCTCCAGGCCGACCGTGTCGACGCCGGGCAGCCCGTGGAGGAAGCGGCGCAGGGTGCTGTCGGACGCGGTGACGTCGGCGAATCCTTGAGCGGGTCCGTTTGCGGGGCCCTGGGCGGGGCCGTTCGCGGCGGGTGCAGTGGTGGGCATGGTCACCAGATGAGCATATCTACGCGCGTAGCGGTCTGTACAGCCCCTGTGGGGCGTCCAGGTGCCGGTGCGTGTAGCGGTGCGTGTGCCGGTGCCGTACCGGCACCGCATGTGAGCGTCGGGCCGGGCGTCGGGCACAATCGGCAGCATGAGCACGCCGGAGCCTCAGTCATCCTCGCCGCAGCCGTCGGGACCCGTGTCCAAGGACCGGGTCTACCGCTCGCCCGCGGGTATCTCGGGCGGCGTGCTGGTACTCGCCCTCGCGCTGTGGCTCGGCATCGACGCGCTGGTCTCGGGTGAGGGGGACACCCGCTGGAAGGCGCTCGCGGCGCTGGTCTTCCTCGTGCCGCTCGTCGCCGCGTACACCGTGCGGCCCGCCGTCTTCGCCAACGACGATCGGCTGCGGGTGCGCAATCCGTTCCGGGTGATCGTGCTTCCCTGGGCGCGGGTCGAGTCGTTCCGGTCCGGGTACACGAACGAGGTCTTCGCCGAGGGTGGCGCCAAGTACCAGCTGTGGTCCATCCCGGTTTCGCTGCGGGGGCGCAAGAGGGCCGCTCGGCGGGAGGATCGGCGGGTTGCCGGTGCTGCCGGTGGTGGGGGCAGGCGGGGGAGTGTGCTCGGGGGCGTGGGGCAGTTCGGTTCGCGGGGCGCGGGTGCCGGGGCCGCGGCGGAGGGGCCGGTGCGGGCCGAGGCCGACAAGATCATGGATGAGCTGCGCGAGCTGTGGGAGGCGCGGAAGGATGCCGAGGGCTCTCGGGGCGATGTGACGGTGCGGTGGGCGTACGAGATCGTCGTGCCGGTGGTCGCCGGGGCGGTGGCGTTGGGGGTGCTGTTCGGGGTGGGGTGAGGTGTCCACCGGACCGGTGCGGGTGGCGTGTTCGGTGCGGGTGGGTGAAGCGGGGGTGCCTTTGAGGCACCCCCGGTTTTGTCTAGATGCCGGCCGCCGTCGAGAAGTCGCGCTTGAGTGCCGTCAGGAGGGCCGTCGCCTTTGCGCGGGCGGCCGGGAGGCCGGCGTGCGTGGCCACCGGGACGACCACCTCCAGGTAGCACTTCAGCTTGGGCTCCGTGCCGCTCGGGCGGACGATCACCCGGGCGCCGTCGAGCGTGTAGCGCAGGCCGTCGGTGGGCGGGAGGGTGTCCGTGCCCCGCGTGAGGTCCTCCGCCTTGGTGACGGGGAGGTCCGCCAGGGTTGTCGGGGGCTGCTCGCGCAGGCGGTGCATCGCGGCGGCGATGAGGGAGAGGTCCTCGACGCGGACCGAGAGCTGGTCGGTGGCGTGCAGGCCGTGCTCCACGGCGAGGTCGTCCAGGAGGTCGAGGAGGGTGCGGTCGGCTTCCTTCAGGGTGGACGCCAGCTCCGTGATCAGGAGGGCCGCGGTGATGCCGTCCTTGTCGCGGACGCCCTCCGGGTCGACGCAGTAGCCGAGGGCCTCCTCGTAGCCGTAGCGGATGTTCTCGGCCCGGGCGATCCACTTGAAGCCGGTGAGGGTTTCCACGTGCGGGAGGTTCGCCTTCGCGGCGATGCGGCCGAGGAGGGACGACGAGACGATCGACTCCGCGAACGTGCCGTGCGCTCCGCGGGTGACCAGGTGGGTGGCGAGGAGGGCGCCGACCTCGTCGCCGCGGAGCATGCGCCAGCCGGTGGCGTCCGTGGGGTCGGGTACGGCCACCGCGAGGCGGTCCGCGTCCGGGTCGTTGGCGATGACCAGGTCGGGGGTCGTCTCCCTCGCCTTCGCGAAGGCGAGGTCCATCGCGCCGGGCTCTTCCGGGTTGGGGAAGGCGACGGTGGGGAAGTCCGGGTCGGGGTCGGCCTGCTCGGTGACGAGGGTGGGCGACGGGAAGCCGGCTCGGGCGAAGGCGGCGAGGAGGGTGTCCTTGCCGACGCCGTGCATCGCGGTGTAGACGGTGCGGGCGGTGCGGGGGGAGTCGGGGGCGAGGACGGCGTCCGTGCGGGTGAGGTAGGCGTCCAGGACGTCGTCGGCGAGGGTCTGCCAGCCGGATTCGGGGCGGGGGACGTCGTGGAGGGTGCGCACGGCGTCGATCTCGGCGGCGATCTCGGCGTCGGCGGGGGGCACGATCTGGGAGCCGTCGCCGAGGTAGACCTTGTAGCCGTTGTCGCGGGGCGGGTTGTGGCTGGCGGTGACCTCCACTCCGGCGACGGCGCCCAGGTGCCGGATCGCGAAGGCGAGGACGGGGGTGGGGAGGGGGCGGGGGAGTACGGCCGCCCTGAGGCCGGCGCCCGTCATCACGGCGGCGGTGTCGCGGGCGAAGTCCGCGGACTTGTGGCGGGCGTCGTAGCCGATGACGACGAGGCCGTCGGTGTGGCCCTGCTTCTTCAGGTACGCGGCGAGGCCGGCGGCGGCGCGGATGACGACCGAGCGGTTCATGCGCATCGGGCCGGCGCCGAGTTCGCCGCGCAGGCCGGCGGTGCCGAACTGGAGGGTGCCGGAGAAGCGTGCGGTGAGCTCGGCGTGGTCCTCGGCTTCGATGAGGCGGGCGAGTTCGGCGCGGGTGTCCGCGTCGGGGTCCTCGGCCAGCCATGCCTGGGCTCGTGCGAGGAGGTCGTCTTGCACGTCTTGCACGTCGGTCAGCCTCTCGGGTCGGGTGGTGGGGGGTGGGGTGTGGTGTGGGGTGTGGTGTGGGGTGCCTGCGGCGCCTGTGCGGCTTCGGTGGGGGTGCGCGTAGCGCGGTGCGACCGGTGGGTGGGTCGGGGCCGCGCCGGGGGGTGTCCGTCCTCGGAACGGCGCGGAATCGGTCGGCCACAGATCTCACCGGCTTGACGCGCCAACCGCTGCGGGCGGACACCCCCCGACACGACCCCTTCTCGCCGTACCTACCTAGCTGCGGCCCGTCGCCTCCCGCCCCGCTGCGGGCAGTCGCCACGCCGCCCTAGCTGCGGGCAGTCGTGCCGCTGGGGCGGCACGGGTGGGCGCAGCGGCACCCCGCTACGCCGGGCCGCGCTCCCCACCCCCGCGCCCACACCCACGCCGGGCGGCTGTACGACGCCGGGTCAGTGACCCGTGCTGCTACAGCCGGCCCAGCACCTGCGTGAGCAGCTTGCCCATGCGGGCGGCGGAGTCGCGGCCTGCCTGGAGGACCTCCTCGTGGTTGAGGGGCTCGCCCGTCATGCCGGCGGCGAGGTTGGTGACCAGGGAGATGCCCAGCACCTCCGCACCGGCCTCGCGGGCGGCGATCGCCTCCAGGACCGTCGACATGCCCACCAGGTCGGCACCGATGACGCGGGCCATGCGGATCTCGGCCGGGGTCTCGTAGTGCGGGCCGGGGAACTGGGCGTAGACGCCCTCCTCCAGCGTGGCGTCGACCTCCTTGCACAGGGCGCGCAGGCGGGGGGAGTAGAGGTCGGTGAGGTCGACGAAGTGGGCGCCGACGATGGGGGAGGTGGCGGTGAGGTTGATGTGGTCGCTGATCAGGACCGGCTGGCCGGGGCGCATGCCCTCGCGCAGGCCGCCGCAGCCGTTGGTCAGGATGATCGTCTTGGCGCCGGCCGCCACGGCGGTGCGGACGCCGTGGGAGACGGCGGCCACGCCGTGGCCCTCGTAGTAGTGGGTGCGGCCCAGGAAGACCAGCGCGCGCTTGTCGCCGATGGAGTACGAGCGGACCTTGCCGCCGTGCCCCTCCACTGCGGGCTGGGGGAAGCCCGGCAGGTCGGTGACCTGGAGATCGGCCTCGGGGGCGCCCAGGGCGTCCACGGCCGGTGCCCAGCCGGAGCCCATCACGAGGGCGACGTCGTGGGTCTCGGCGCCGGTGAGTTCGCGCAGGCGGGCCGCGGCGGCGTCGGCGGCGGCGTAGGGGTCGCCCTGGATGTCGTCCGGAAGAAGAGATGCGTTCACGCCGAAGAGGGTAGCCGGTTTGCGGCTACGCGCGTAGATGGCGGAGGTCACGGGATGGTGGTTTTTGGGTTGGAGGTTTTGACGAGGGGTCCTCAGCAGGGGCGCTTGCGGAGTTCCATCACGTAGTCGTGGGGGGCGCCGGCCGATTCGGCGGCGTCCGCCACCTCGCCCAGGTAGCGGGCGGAGGGCAGGCCGCCCTCGTAGGCGTTCAGGACGTAGGTCCAGACGTTCTCCTCGCCCTCCAGGGTGTGGACGCGGACCCGGGCGCGGCGGTAGATGTCCAGGCCCACGCCCTCCCAGCGGTCGAGGGAGTCCTCGTCCATGGGGGCGATGTCGTAGAGGGACACGAAGACCTGGGAGAGCGGGTCCTCCACCAGGGTCGCCAGGGCGCCCTCCCAGCCCATGTGCTCGCCCCCGAAGGTCAGCCGCCACCCGTTCAGCCAGCCGGTGGCGCGCAGCGGCGAGTGGGGGGCGCGGCGGGTCATCAGCCGCGCGTCGAGGTTGCCGGCGTAAGCGGCGTAGAGCGACATGAGGGGAAGGGTACGGCAGGGCCGTCGGGCATCGCTGTCGTAACGGTGGTGGCCCCGGGCAGCCACTCGTTGAAGGGTGCGGGACAATGGGGTACGTGACTCGGATCGTGATCATTGGTGGCGGACCCGGCGGATACGAAGCGGCGCTGGTGGCCGCTCAGCTCGGCGCGGAGGTGACCGTCGTCGACTGCGACGGTCTGGGCGGGGCGTCGGTGCTGACCGACTGCGTGCCGTCCAAGACCCTCATCGCCACGGCTGAGGTGATGACCACCTTTGATTCCTCTTATGAGGAGCTGGGGATCATCGTCGCCGACGACACTCCGCCCATGGAGCAGGCCGCCCGGGTGGTCGGCGTCGATCTGGGCAAGGTCAACCGGCGGGTGAAGCGGCTCGCGCTGGCGCAGTCGCACGACATCACCGCCTCCGTGACCCGGGCCGGTGCGCGGGTCATGCGCGGGCGCGGGCGGCTGGAGGGCATGCAGGGGCTCGACGGCTCGCGGAAGGTCGTGGTGCGGGCCGCCGACGGGAGCGAGGAGACGCTGACCGCCGATGCGGTGCTCATTGCTACGGGTGGGCATCCGCGGGAGCTGCCGGACGCGCGGCCCGACGGCGAGCGCATCCTGAACTGGACCCAGGTGTACGACCTGGAGGAGCTGCCCGAAGAGCTGATCGTGGTCGGGTCCGGTGTCACCGGTGCCGAGTTCGCCGGGGCGTATCAGGCGCTCGGGTCGCGGGTCACGCTCGTGTCGTCGCGTGATCGGGTGCTGCCGGGTGAGGACCCGGACGCGGCGGCCGTGCTGGAGGACGTGTTCCGGCGGCGCGGGATGAACGTCATGTCGCGGTCGCGGGCCCAGTCCGTCAAGCGGGTGGGGGACCGGGTCGAGGTGACGCTGTCGGACGGGCGGGTCATCGGCGGGTCGCACTGCCTGATGGCCGTCGGCGCCATTCCCAACACGGAGGGGATGGGGCTGGAGGAGGCCGGGGTGCGGCTCAAGGACTCCGGGCACATCAAGACCGACCGGGTCTCGCGGACCTCGGCCCCCGGTGTGTACGCCGCCGGTGACGTCACCGGTGTCTTCGCGCTCGCCTCGGTGGCGGCGATGCAGGGGCGGATCGCCATGTACCACTTCCTCGGGGACGCGGTCACGCCGCTCGACCTGAAGACCGTGTCCGCCAACGTCTTCACCGACCCCGAGATCGCCACCGTCGGGTACTCGCAGGCCGACGTGGACGCCGGCAAGATCGACGCCCGGGTGGTGAAGCTGCCGCTGCTGCGCAACCCGCGCGCCAAGATGCAGGGCATCCGGGACGGCTTCGTCAAGATCTTCTGCCGGCCGGGTACCGAGATCGTGGTGGGTGGCGTCGTGGTGGCGCCGCGCGCCTCGGAGCTGATTCATCCCATCTCGATCGCCGTCGACAACAACCTGACGGTCGAACAGATCGCCAACGCGTTCACCGTGTATCCCTCGTTGTCGGGGTCGATCGCGGAGGTGGCGCGGCAGTTGCACACCCGGAAGGCCGGCGGCGAGCAGTAGTCCGGCGGGCGCGGCCGGAAATGACTCCCCGCTGGTCACGGGGAGTTGCGGCGCTTGCGCGCGGCATAGGCGGCCGGGGTAGGCCCGTATACCACTTCCGGTGGTGGCATGCGAACAACTTCTGTTATTCGGCGCATACTGCTGAAAGCAGACGGTCGTTGGGGTTACTGTCAGTTTCGTGTTCGCTGCAGAACGTCGCCAATTGATCCTCGAAATGGTGCGAGCGAACGGGGCCGTATCGCTCCGTGAGCTCGCCCGCGTCGTCCAGACCTCCGAAGTGACCGTACGGCGGGACGTGCGCGCACTGGAGGCAGAAGGACTCCTCGACCGCCGGCACGGCGGTGCGGTACTGCCGGGCGGGTTCACGCGAGAGTCCGGCTTTCCGCAGAAATCCCATCTCGCGACCGCCGAGAAGACGGCCATCGCCGATCTCGCCGCGGGCCTCGTCGAAGAGGGCGAAGCCATCGTGGTGGGGGCGGGTACCACGACGCAGGAGCTGGCCCGCCGGCTCGCGCGGGTGCCCGGACTGACCGTCGTCACCAACTCCTTGTTGGTGGCCCAGGCCCTCGCCCACGCCAACCGGGTCGAGGTGGTGATGACCGGGGGCACGCTCAGGGGGTCCAACTACGCCCTGGTGGGGTCCGGGGCCGAGCAGTCCCTCCAGGGGCTGCGGGTCTCCAAGGCCTTCCTGTCCGGGAGCGGGCTGACCGCCGAGCGGGGGCTGTCCACCTCCAACATGCTGTCGGCGTCCGTCGACCGGGCGCTGGTCCAGGCCGCCGCCGAGGTCGTCGTCCTCGCCGACCACTCCAAGCTGGGGACGGACACCATGTTCCAGACCGTGCCCACCGACGTCATCACCCGTCTGGTCACCGACGAGTCGCCGGGCCACGACGACCGCGCCGCCACCGAGCTCCAGGCCCTGGCCGACCAGGGCGTGCAGATCGCCGTGGCCGGGGCGTCAGGGGGTGGTACGGCTGACGGCACCGGGACATCGGGGACGCCGGGGGGTGATTCCGTGGCGCGTCAGCAGCGTGACGTGCCGCTTCCGGGGCCGCGCCGTCAGGTTCCGGGTGCGGGGCTGCGTTCGGCCGCCGCCCTGGGGGAGCAGGGCGGCGGGGCGGAGCGGGCGCGCGTCGCCGACCTGCGCCGCCGGTAGGCGTCCCGCGGTCCCGTCGGGCAGTGACAGGGGCGCCCGGCGGACCGTGTGAGGTGGTCCGCCGGGCGCCCCTGTCGTGTGGTGCGGGACCCGTCAGTCCTTGATCTCGCAGATCGCGGCGCCCGACGTGATGGACGCGCCGATCTCGGCGCCCAGGCCCTTGATGGTGCCGGACTTGTGGGCGTTGAGGGGCTGCTCCATCTTCATCGCCTCCAGGACGACGATGAGGTCGCCCTCCTGGACCTCCTGGCCCTCCTCGACGGCGATCTTCACGATCGTGCCCTGCATCGGGGAGGCGAGGGTGTCGCCGGAGGCCGCGGGGCCGGACTTCTTCGCCGCCCGGCGCTTGGGACGGGCGCCCGCCGCCAGGCCGGTGCGGGCCAGTGACATGCCCAGGCTGGAGGGGAGAGAGACCTCCAGGCGCTTGCCGCCGACCTCGACGACGACCGTCTCACGGCCGCTCTCCTCGTCCGCCTCGGCGTCCGCGGGGGCGGTGAAGGGCTTGATCTCGTTGACGAACTCCGTCTCGATCCAGCGGGTGTGGACCGTGAAGGGGTCGGTGGAGCCGGTGAGTTCGGGGGCGAAGGCTGGGTCCCGGACCACGGTGCGGTGGAAGGGGATGGCGGTGGCCATGCCCTCGACCTGGAACTCGTCCAGGGCGCGGGCGGCGCGCTCCAGCGCTTCCTTGCGGGTGCGGCCGGTGACGATCAGCTTCGCCAGCAGGGAGTCCCAGGCCGGGCCGATCACCGATCCGGACTCGACACCCGCGTCCAGGCGCACGCCCGGACCGGCCGGGCCCTCGAAGCGGGTGACGGTGCCGGGGGCGGGCAGGAAACCGCGGCCGGGGTCCTCGCCGTTGATGCGGAACTCGAAGGAGTGGCCGCGCAGGGCGGGGTCGTCGTAGCCCAGTTCCTCGCCGTCGGCGATGCGGAACATCTCGCGGACCAGGTCGATGCCGGCGACTTCCTCGGTGACCGGGTGCTCGACCTGGAGGCGGGTGTTGACCTCCAGGAAGGAGATCGTGCCGTCCATGCCGACGAGGAACTCCACGGTGCCCGCGCCGACGTAACCGGCTTCCTTCAGGATCGCCTTGGAGGACGCGTACAGCTCCTCCAGCTGGGCGTCCGAGAGGAAGGGCGCCGGGGCCTCCTCGACCAGCTTCTGGTGGCGGCGCTGGAGCGAGCAGTCACGGGTGGAGACGACGACCACGTTGCCGTGCTGGTCGGCCAGGCACTGGGTCTCCACGTGGCGGGGCTTGTCGAGGTAGCGCTCGACGAAGCACTCGCCGCGGCCGAAGGCGGCCACCGCCTCGCGGACGGCGGAGTCGTACAGCTCCGGCACCTCTTCGAGGGTGCGGGCGACCTTGAGACCGCGGCCGCCGCCGCCGAAGGCGGCCTTGATCGCGATCGGCAGGCCGTGCTCCTTGGCGAAGGCGACGACCTCGTCCGCGCCGGAGACCGGGTCGGGGGTGCCGGCCACCAGGGGCGCGCCGGCCCGCTGGGCGATGTGCCGCGCGGCTACCTTGTCGCCCAGGTCGCGGATGGCGTGCGGGGGCGGGCCGATCCAGGTCAGACCGGCGTCCAGGACCGCCTGCGCGAACTCCGCGTTCTCGGAGAGGAATCCGTAGCCGGGGTGGATGGCGTCCGCGCCCGACTCGCGCGCGGCTTTGAGGACCTTCTCGATGTCCAGATAGCTGGTCGCGGGGGTGTCACCACCCAGGGCGAACGCCTCATCAGCGGCGCGGACATGCAATGCGTCCCGATCCGGGTCCGCGTAGACGGCCACGCTCGCGATCCCGGCGTCCCGGCAGGCCCGGGCCACGCGGACAGCGATTTCGCCACGATTGGCGATGAGCACCTTGCGCACGATTGAGGCTCCCTCCTTGAAACAAGCCGAGTTTAGGGACTGCCGACACGGCACTTCGACCCGTCCCCAATGGTGAGCTTGCCCACACGGAGCGTGATTCGAGGCCCGCTCGACCCGCGAAAGCCCTTGTAGTACCGCGCTACGCAGGACTCCTGGGGGAAACCCTAGCCCTCCGGTGTGGTCAAGGTCTCTGTAAGGGCGTGCTGCGGGCCACTCGGTTTCTTTGTGGAGTCCCTACTAATGGCCCAATGATTCTTTGCTCGTGCCGGAACCCTTGTGGCGAGGTTTACCCGTTAGTAGCGTTCGGGGAGTCTCGAACGTACTTGGGGTAACAGCTGTCCCGTGCGACAGCGGTCGAAGGTGGGTGGGGACCGGTGTCAGTGCGCAGGCCGGTGGCGTGGGCCGTGGCGGTCGTGCTCTTCGTGGAGGCGGTCGGCGTCGCGGCGCTGAACTGGTTCCTGGCGGTCGTCGTCGACCGGCAGGACATGTCCCTGGCCGGTCTCGACCCGGACATGATGTCCCTGTCCTCGAAGATCGGCGGGGTCGTCTTCGGGCTGTACTTCGGACTGTGCGCCCTGGTCGCCCTGCTCGTGGCGGTGCGCGACCGCGCGCCCGCGGGGCTCGGCCGGGTCCTCCTGATCAGCGCCGCGGTGGTGCACGGGCTGCTCGGCGCCTTCAGCTGGGGCCTGGTGGGACCCGGCGCCTTCGTCGTCATGATCGCCGTACTGGGCCTGATCGTGCTGCTGCTGATGACGTACGACGCCCGGGAAGCGCCCGTGGCCGCCGCACAGCGGCCCGAGGACGGCCAGGGCGGCGACGGCTCGCCGGTCAGCCCTCCGCCGGCGCCCACAACTCCGTGATACCGGTGCCGAGCTCGGCGAGCAGCCGCCGCAGCAGGGGCAGGCTGAGGCCGATGACGTTCCCGTGGTCGCCCTCGATGCCGTCGATGAACGGGGCCGAGCGGCCGTCCAGGGTGAACGCCCCGGCGACGTACAGGGGCTCCCCGGAGGCCACGTAGGCGGCGATCTCGTCGTCGGTGGGCTTGCCGAAGCGGACGACCGTGGACGCGGTCGCCGAGACGTGGCGGCCGGAGGCGGTGTCCCAGAGGCAGTGGCCGGTCTGGAGCGTGCCCGCCCGGCCGCGCATCGCCTTCCAGCGGGCGGTGGCCTCCTCCGCGTCCGCCGGCTTGCCGAGCGCCCGGCCGTCCAGGTCGAGCACCGAGTCGCAGCCGATCACCAGGGCGCCGTGCACCTCCGGCTTCGCGGCCACCACGGACGCCTTGGCCTCGGCCAGGGCGAGCGCCAGCTCGGCGGGGGTGGGGGCGGTGACGGCCTCCTCGTCGACCCCGCTCACCAGCACCTCCGGGGCCAGCCCGGCCTGGCGCAGCAGGCCGAGCCGGGCCGGGGACTGGGAGGCGAGAACGAGTCGGCGGCGGGGCTGAGCAGCAGTCATGGGGTCACATTAACCACCTGGGGCGGGGCGGTTCACCCCAGACCGAGCACGAGCATCGCCAGGACCATGGCCAGGGCCAGGAAGACGCTCAGCCGCCGCAGCATGTCCTGTGTGACGCGCAGTTCCTCGGGCGGCTCGTTGTCGGGGTCGGACCACAGCATGTCACTAGCGTGGGGCTTGGCCGGGGGCGGCGCTTGAGTACGGGTACTTATTTGGGGCGCCGGGGTTCCGGTGACGTGCGCCCACGCGGCGGAGCCGCAAATCGACACAGCCCCGCGCCCCTGGGTATCCGTCCTCAGCTCGGCCAGTACGTGCGGCCCCACGACGTCGGGCCCGGGTGGGGCATGCGGTGGGTCGCGATGCGGGACGGGTCGGACCAGGCGTCGCGCGGGTGCGCGGTGGTGGGCGGCTCCGCCTCCGCCGCCGCGGCGCGGGCCCTGACCACCGCCAGGGCGGCGGCCAGTTCTTCCGGGGTGGGGTTGCCCCGTACGACCTTGATGGTCACAGCGGCTCCTTACAGGGGGATGTTGCCGTGCTTCTTCGGGGGCAGGGACTCGCGCTTGGTGCGCAGCTGGCGCAGGCCGCGGACGATGTGGCGGCGGGTGTCGGACGGCATGATCACCGCGTCGACGTAGCCGCGTTCGGCCGCCGTGTAGGGGTTGAGGAGGGCGTCCTCGTACTCCTGGATCAGGCGGGCGCGGGTGGCCTCGGCGTCGTCGCCGGCGTCGGCGATGGTGCGGCGGTGCAGGATGTTGACCGCGCCCTGGGCACCCATGACGGCGATCTGGGCGGTGGGCCAGGCCAGGTTGAGGTCGGCGCCCAGGTGCTTGGAGCCCATGACGTCGTAGGCGCCGCCGAAGGCCTTGCGGGTGATGACCGTGATCAGCGGGACGGTGGCCTCGGCGTAGGCGAAGATCAGCTTGGCGCCGCGGCGGATGATGCCGTCGTGCTCCTGGTCCACGCCCGGCAGGAAGCCGGGGACGTCCACGAAGGTGAGGACGGGGACGTTGAAGGCGTCGCAGGTGCGCACGAAGCGGGCCGCCTTCTCGGAGGCGGTGATGTCCAGGCACCCGGCGAACTGCATCGGCTGGTTGGCGACGATGCCGACCGGGCGGCCCTCCACGCGGCCGAAGCCGGTGAGGATGTTCGGCGCGAACAGCGGCTGGGTCTCGAAGAACTCGGCGTCGTCCAGGACGTGCTCGATGACGGTGTGCATGTCGTAGGGCTGGTTCGCCGAGTCCGGGACGATCGTGTCCAGCTCGGCGTCCTCGTCCGTGACCGCGAGGTCCGTCTCCTCCGGGAAGGCGGGGGGCTCGGAGAGGTTGTTGGACGGCAGGTACGACAGGAGCTGCTTGACGTACTCGACGGCGTCCTTCTCGTCGCCGGCCATGTGGTGGGCCACGCCCGAGGTGGAGTTGTGGGTGCGGGCGCCGCCCAGCTCCTCGAAGCCGACGTCCTCGCCGGTGACGGTCTTGATGACGTCGGGGCCTGTGATGAACATGTGGCTGGTCTGGTCGACCATCACCGTGAAGTCGGTGATCGCGGGGGAGTACACCGCGCCGCCCGCGCACGGGCCGACGACCAGGCTGATCTGCGGGATGACGCCGGAGGCGTGGGTGTTGCGGCGGAAGATCTCGCCGTAGGCGCCGAGGGAGGCCACGCCTTCCTGGATGCGGGCGCCGCCGGAGTCGTTGATGCCGACGACCGGGCAGCCGGTCTTCAGCGCGAAGTCCATGACCTTGACGATCTTCTGGCCGTAGACCTCGCCCAGCGCGCCGCCGAAGACGGTGAAGTCCTGGGAGAAGACGGCGACCGGGCGGCCGTCGACGGTGCCGTAACCGGTGACGACGCCGTCGCCGTAGGGGCGGTTGGCGTCGAGGCCGAAGTTGGTGGAGCGGTGCCGGGCGAACTCGTCCAGCTCGACGAAGGAACCCTCGTCGAGGAGGAGGTCGATGCGTTCACGAGCCGTCAGCTTGCCCTTGGCGTGCTGTTTCTCGACGGCGCGTGCGGAACCGGCGTGCGTCGCTTCCTCGATACGGCGCCTGAGATCCGCGAGCTTGCCCGCGGTCGTGTGGATGTCGGGCTGCTGCTCTTCCGGCTCGGACATCGGGATGCGGCTCCCTGCCTGCTCAAAAGGGGGGACGGTTACTCGTTCGTAGAGTAGTGGGGGGCCTTCCGTTCGGCAGTGCGGTGTTTCCCACACCTAGGGTGGGTTGCATGACGCCCCGAGATTCCTCCGACTCCCCAGGTTCCCCGCGCGGCAGGTGGTCCGACCTGGACCGGCCGCCCCTCAGCAGCACGTCCCTGCGCCGGGGACTGGTGCGGGACGGCGGGCTGTGGCGGCAGGTCGACGTCGTGCAGCGCACCGGGTCCACCAACTCCGACCTCGTGGCCCGGGCCGCCGAGGGCGGCCTGGCGGAGGGCGTCGTCCTCGTCGCCGAGGAGCAGAGTGCCGCGCGCGGACGCCTGGACCGGCAGTGGACGGCACCCGCCCGCTCCGGGCTGTTCTTCTCCGTACTGCTGCGGCCCGCCGAGATCCCCGTGACCCGCTGGGGCTGGCTGCCGCTGCTCACCGGCGTCGCCGTGGCGACCGGGCTGTCCCGCGTCGCGGGCGTCGACACCGCCCTGAAGTGGCCCAACGACCTGCTGGTGACCGTCGGCGACGAGGAACGCAAGGCCGGCGGCATCCTCCTGGAGCGGGCCGGGGACGACGGCGTCGTCATCGGCGTCGGCATCAACGTCTCGCTGCGCGCCGACGAACTGCCGGTCGCGCGGGCCGGGTCGCTGGCGCTGGCCGGGGCCGTGAACACCGACCGGGACCCGCTGCTGCGCGGGGTGCTGCGGTCGCTGGAGGACTGGTACGGGCGCTGGCGCGAGGCCGGGGGCGACCCGGCGGCCAGCGGGCTCCAGGAGACGTACGCGGCGGGCTGCGCGACGCTCGGGCGCAGGGTGCGGGCGGAGCTTCCGGGGGACCGGTCGCTGGTGGGGGAGGCGGTGGCCGTGGACGGCGACGGGCGGCTGGTCCTCGCCACGGAGGCGGGGGTGCAGGAGCCGGTGGGAGCGGGCGACATCGTGCATCTGCGGTTGGCGTGAGCGCGGCCCCGGGGCACGCTCGGAGTACGGGACGCACGGGAGTGAGCTGGGGCACACCTGACGTAAAGTTGGGGCCGGTCGAACCTGACCGCGGCAGATCGGAAAGGCAACAGGCGTGACCGTCGACGACACCGGCTCCGGCGCGGACGGGGACGGCCGGGTGGACCCCGAGCCCGCCCCGGACTCCGCCGACCCCGGCGATGACCCGCTCGCGCTGCGCCTCGAAGGGCTCATCCTGGGCGCCGAGCGCCGCTACACCCCTTTCCAGGCCGCCCGCAGCGCCGGCGTCTCCATGGAACTGGCCTCCCGTTTCTGGCGGGCCATGGGCTTCGCCGACATCGGCCAGGCCAAGGCGCTCACCGAGGCCGACGTCCTGGCCCTGCGGCGACTGGCCGGCCTGGTGGAGGCGGGGCTGCTCAGCGAGGCGATGGCCGTGCAGGTCGCCCGGTCCACGGGGCAGACCACCGCCCGGTTGGCCGAGTGGCAGATCGACTCCTTCCTGGAGGGCCTGACCGAGCCTCCCGAGCCCGGGATGACGCGCACCGAGGTGACGTACCCGATCGTCGAGCTGCTCCTTCCCGAGTTGCAGGAGTTCCTCGTCTACGTCTGGCGGCGCCAGCTCGCCGCCTCGGCCGGCCGGGTCATCCAGGCCGGGGACGACGAGGAGATGGTGGACCGGCGGCTCGCGGTGGGCTTCGCCGACCTGGTCGGCTTCACGCGGCTGACCCGGCGGATGGAGGAGGAGGAGCTCGGCGAGCTGGTCGAGGCGTTCGAGACCACCTCCGCCGACCTGGTGGCCGCGCGCGGCGGACGGCTGGTCAAGACCCTCGGCGACGAGGTGCTCTACGCCGCCGACGACGCCGGTACGGCCGCCGAGATCGCCCTGCGGCTCATCGAGACGATGGCCAACGACGAGACCATGCCGGAACTGCGCGTCGGCATCGCCTTCGGCACCGTCACCACCCGGATGGGCGATGTCTTCGGCACGACCGTCAACCTGGCCTCCCGGCTCACTTCGATAGCCCCCAAGGACGCGGTCCTCGTCGACACCGCCTTCGCGGAGGAGCTGATCCGCACCCAGGACGCCCCCGCCTCGGAGGCCGTGGCGGCCGAGGAGGCCGCCACCGCGGAGAAGGAGGGCGAGGAACCGCCGGTGTACCGCTTCGCGCTCCAGCCGATGTGGCAGCGTCCGGTGCGCGGCCTCGGCGTGGTCGAGCCGTGGCTGCTCACCCGCAGGGACGGCGGCGGCGGGGAGTCGTAGGGGAGTCGTAGGCGGGGCGTCGCCAGGCCCCGTCCGTCGGGCGCCGTGGGGCGGGGCCTTCGGTCCTCGTCCGTCAGCCGTCACCGCCGAGCAGGTCCACGCAGAGGCCGATGACCGGCACGCACAGGCCCGGATCGTCGGGTTCCGGCTCCGGATCGGACGTCGGTGGCGTGCCGCGGTCCGGTGGCGGGGTCGGCGCGGGGGACGGTGCGGGGCGGCCGGACCGGGACGGCTGCGGTGTCCCCGGGGCGGGGGCCCGGTCGCCGGTGTCCGCCGTCTGTTCCCCGCCTTCTCTCCGCCTCTCCCGTTCCCGGTCTCCCGGACCGCGGCCGTCGGGTGTGTCCGGCCCGGTCGTGGTGGTGGGGAGTGGGGCCGTGGGTCCGCTCGCGGCCGGGGTGGGCAGGAGACCGGGTACGAGGCCGGGTCCGGGGGAGCCGCTCAGGCCGCCCATGGCGGACGTCGCCGAAGGGCCCGCTCCGGGCGGTCCGCCGTCGGTGGCCGCGGCGGCGGGCGCCGTCGCCCGGTCCGAGGCCGCGCGCCGGCCACCGTCCTCCACGCGCGGCCCGGCCTCGGCGCCGAAGCCACCGAGTCCGCCGCCGGGCTCGGGCAGCAGGCGTACGACGCTCAGCGCGCCCGCCGCCAGGGCGAGGCCACCGGCGGCCAGCAGCACCCTGCGGGGGCGGGGACGGCGGTGCCGGCCGCGGCGGCCCCACGCGTACCGCGGCTCTGTCGGTGTGCCGGTCGTCGTCATGATCCCTCCCCGGTGCGCACGCGCCCCCGCTGCGCCGTGGCGGAGCGACGCTACGGTCTGCCGCGGGCCGGGGTACGGCAGTCGCTCGCATGTCACTCGAACGGGTGGGCGGGGGTGGGGTGCGCAGCGGGCGGGTCCGGCCTTCCCCCGGCGCGGGTCCGCCTGCGATGATCGGGTGGTCGACTGTTAACACGCGTTAACCGGAGGGTGTCATGAGCGAGGAGCGGTTCGGAGAGTTCGTCCTGGTGCGGCGGCACGCGGACGGGCATGTCGCGGAGCTCGCGCTCGACCGGCCGAAGGCCATGAACGCCGTCTCGACCGCGATGGCCCGGTCCGTGAGCGCGGCCTGCGCGGCGCTGGGCGAGGACCGGGACGTGCGGGTGGTGGTGCTGACCTCGACGCACGAGCGGGCGTTCTGTGTCGGGGCGGACCTGAAGGAGCGCAACTCGTTTTCCGACGCCGACCTGCTGCGGCAGCGGCCGGTGGCGCGGGGGGCCTATACCGCGGTCCTCGAACTGCCGGTGCCGACGATCGCGGCCGTGCACGGCTTCGCGCTGGGCGGCGGGTTCGAGCTGGCGCTGTCGTGCGACGTGATCGTGGCCGACCGTACGGCCGTGGTGGGGCTGCCGGAGGTGTCCGTCGGGGTGATCCCGGGCGGCGGCGGCACCCAGCTGCTGCCGCGCCGGGTGGGGGCCGCGCGGGCGGCCGAGCTGGTGTTCACGGCGCGGCGGGTGGCGGCCGGGGAGGCGCGTGAGCTGGGGCTCGTGGACCAGTTGGTGGAGGAGGGGCGGGACCGGGAGGAGGCGCTGGAGCTGGCCTCCCGGATGGCCGCGAACTCGCCCGTGGGACTGCGTGCGGCCAAGCGCGCGCTGCGCCTCGGGCACGGCCTGGACCTGCGCGCGGGGCTGGAGGTCGAGGACGCGGCCTGGCGGTCGGTGGCCTTCTCGGGCGACCGCGCGGAGGGCGTGGCGGCGTTCAACGAGAAGCGGGCCCCCCGCTGGCCGGGTGAGTAAGCCGACGACACGGACACGCTGAGGGCCGCGAGCACCGGCCGGCCATCCGGGCGGTGGTCTCGTCCGGGCTGCCCGCCCGGGGGTGCCGGGCGTCTGGGCTGCCCGCCTGGGGGTGCTGGGCGTGTGGGCTGGCCGTTGGGGCCGTCGGGCATCTGGGCGGCCCGCTTGGAATTGCCGGGCATTCGGGCTGCCCGCCCGGGGTTGCCAGGCATCTGAGCTGTCCGCCTGGGGTCGGCGGGCGTCCGGGCTGACCGTCCGGAGGTGCCGGGGTCCGGGCTGTCCGCCTGGGATTGCCGGGCATCTGGGCGGCCCGCTCGGGGTTGCCGGGCGTCTGGGCTGACCACCTGGGGGCGGCGGGCATTCGGGCTGTCCGTCCGGCCTTGGGCAGGCATCTGGGCTGCCCGCGCGAGGCCGCCGGGCGTCCGGGCCGCTCGCCCGAGGTCGCCGGTCGGCGGTCGTCGTTCGGTGCCCCGCCGGGAACCGTCGCCCCGGCGCAGCCGTCGTCGGCCGGGCTTGTGAGGGAGGCTCCGGGCGGGTCGCTGATAATCGCCCGGTTCGCCCCGTTTACGTAACGTTTCTTCGTGAACTTCCCTAGCCTGGAGTGATGGGTGACGACAGGCGGCTCGCGGCCGTGGTGGCGCTTGCGCAGGGGATGGCCGCCGCGCACAGCGCGCGGGAGGCGTGGCGGGCGGCGGCCCTCGGCGGGTGCCTGGCGCTGGGCGGCAGCTTCGCCGCGCTGTCGGTGTGGGAGCGGGAGCTGGGGCGGCTCCGGGTGCTCGTGAACGTCGGCCGGCGGGCCGAGGACGAGGAGGAGTTCCCGGAGGACGAGTCCTACCCGGTGCACCAGTTCGCGGAGATCACCGAGTTCCTGCACGAGCGCTGGGCGGGCGGCGGTGAGCCCGACGCCTGGGTCGAGACGGCCGCGGGGCCCGCCGCCGGGCGTCCCGGGTACGTCCACCAGCGCGTCGCCGCCCTGCGCCGCCGCGGCCGCGGCTGCTGCGTGGTCGCGCCGATCGTGCTGCACGGGCGGGCCTGGGGCGAGCTGTACGTGGCCCGGCCGGTGGGGGAGCGGGTCTTCGAGCGGGCCGACGCCGACTTCGCCACCGTGCTGGCCTCCGTCGTCGCCGCCGGGATAGCGCAGACCGAGCGGCTGGAGGAGGTCAGGCGGCTCGCGTACACCGACGCGCTCACCGGGCTGGCCAACCGCCGCGCCGTGGACTCCGCGCTGGACGAGGCCGTCGAGCGGCACCGGACGGAGGGCGTCGTCGTCAGCCTCGTCGTGTGCGACCTGAACGGCCTCAAGCGAGTGAACGACACGCACGGTCACGCGGTCGGGGACCGGCTCCTGGAGCGGTTCGGGTCGGTGCTGTCGCTGTGCGGGGCGATGCTGCCGGGGGCGCTCGCGGCCCGGCTCGGCGGGGACGAGTTCTGTCTGCTCGCGGTCGGACCGAGCGCCGACGCGGTGGTCAAGGCGGCCGAGGAGCTGTGCCGCCGGGCGGCCGAGCTGGAGCTGGGGGACGGCGTGGCCTGCGGGGTCGCGTCCACGGACGACCCGGTCGGGCCCGTCCGCTCCGCCCGCCGGCTGTTCAGGCTCGCCGACGCCGCCCAGTACCGGGCCAAGGCCGAGCGCGCGGCCGGGCCGGTCGTCGCGGGGCGCGAGGGGCCCGGCGACCCCGTCGTGCGGCTCGCGGACCAGCCCTCCCGGGAGGAGGACGGGGAGCGCAGGCGGTTCCGCGGGCGGCACTCGCCGTGACGCCGAGCCGGTAAGGGGCGCAGCCGGGCCGCATCCGTGACGTACCCCCTCGTGACATCATCGAATTCACTGCGTAGGCTCCTGAATATGGATATGCACACTGTGGTGGTGGGGACGGCCGGGGTCACCGCGTCCGACGTCCTCGCCGTGGCGCGCGGCGGCGCCCGGATCGAACTCTCCGACGACGCGGTCGCCGCCCTGACCGCGGCCCGCTCCATCGTGGACGCGCTGGCCGCCAAGCCGGACCCCGTGTACGGCGTGAGCACCGGCTTCGGCGCCCTGGCGACCCGGCACATCAGCCCCGAACTGCGGGCCCAGCTACAGCGCAACATCGTCCGCTCGCACGCCGCCGGGATGGGCCCGCGGGTCGAGCGCGAGGTGGTCCGCGCGCTGATGTTCCTGCGGCTGAAGACCGTCTGCTCCGGGCACACCGGCGTCCGCCCGGAGGTCGCGCAGACCATGGCGGACGTGCTCAACGCCGGGATCACCCCGGTCGTGCACGAGTACGGCTCGCTCGGCTGCTCCGGCGACCTCGCCCCGCTGTCGCACTGCGCGCTGACCCTCATGGGCGAGGGCGACGCCGAGGGCCCCGACGGCACCGTACGGCCGGCCGGCGAGCTGCTCGCCGCGCACGGGATCACCCCGGTCGAACTGCGCGAGAAGGAGGGCCTCGCCCTCCTCAACGGCACCGACGGCATGCTCGGCATGCTGGTCATGGCCCTCGCCGACCTCGACACCCTCTACAAGTCGGCCGACATCACCGCCGCCCTGACCATGGAGGCCCTGCTCGGCACCGACAAGGTGCTCGCCCCCGAGCTGCACGCCATCCGCCCGCACCCGGGGCAGGCCGCGAGCGCCGCCAACATGGCCGCCGTGCTCACGGGCTCCGGCCTGACCGGGCACCACCAGGACGACGCCCCCCGCGTCCAGGACGCCTACTCGGTCCGCTGCGCCCCGCAGGTCGCGGGCGCCGGACGCGACACGATGGCCCACGCCGGTCTCGTCGCCGAGCGCGAGCTGGCCGCGGCCGTGGACAACCCGGTGGTCCTGCCCGACGGGCGGGTGGAGTCCAACGGCAACTTCCACGGCGCCCCGGTCGCCTACGTCCTGGACTTCCTCGCCGTCGCCGTCGCCGACCTCGGCTCCATCGCCGAGCGGCGCACCGACCGGCTGCTGGACAAGAACCGCAGCCACGGTCTGCCGCCGTTCCTCGCCGACGACGCGGGCGTCGACTCCGGTCTGATGATCGCCCAGTACACGCAGGCCGCCCTGGTCAGCGAGTTGAAGCGGCTCGCCGTACCGGCCTCGGCGGACTCCATCCCGTCCTCCGCGATGCAGGAGGACCACGTGTCGATGGGCTGGTCGGCGGCGCGCAAGCTGCGCACGGCCGTCGACAACCTGGCGCGTGTGATCGCCGTCGAGCTGTACGCCGCCACGCGCGCGATCCAGCTCCGCGAGGGACTGACCCCGGCGCCCGCGTCGCAGGCCGTCATCGACGCCGCCCGGGCGGCCGGGGTGGCGGGACCGGGACCGGACCGCTACCTGGCGCCCGACCTCGCCGCGGCGGACGCGTTCGTGCGCTCCGGGCAGCTGGTCGCGGCGGCGGAGACGGTCACGGGGCCGCTGCGCTAGCGGTTCGTGACGTGACCGAGGGGCCCCGGCGGGTGACACCGGGGCCCCTCGTACTGCCCGCGGACGGCCGGGACGGCTCAGCCGGTCAAGAGTGCCAAAAGAACGTCAAGTTCTCTCAAAAGCCGAGGCGTTCCCGACGCACCGAGTAGCCCACGAAGCCGGCGCCCAGGCCGAGGCAGACGGCGCCGCCGACGACGTACGGCGTGCTGTCGAAGCTGCCGGTGTCGGCCAGCCGGGTCGTGCCCTCGCCGGTCGCCGCCGTGGCCGTGGACGTGTCCGCGGCGGCGGCTCTCGCCTGGGCCGTGACCTGCGGGGACGGGGTCGCGGCCGCGGACTCGAGCACCGGTGTCTCCGGTGTCGCGTTCGCCGACGGGACGAACCACAGGGCACACAGCAGGCCGCCCGCGGAGGCGGCGGTCAGCAAGGAACGGCGAGCGGATGACACGGAATATCGATCCCCTTGTGGCGCTGGCGAATTGGCCGTGTGGGCAGATGTTAGTGAAAGGCGCGGGTCACGGGAAAGTCACGGGAGCGGTCGGCCTTACGCTCCGGGCATGAGCACTCCTGAGACATCACGGTTTGTACGTATTCGCGTCGAGCTGGTTCTCGAGGTCGACGACGAGGAGGCCGTCACCGGGGCCGCCCTTCAGGCCCTTGCCGACGACGCCGAGCTGTCCGACGCGGAACGGGCCGACTCCGAGCGCGCTGTGACGGAGGACACCGCCGAGGCCCTGGCGCATCTGGTGGACCCGTTCGACCTGGTCAGCGCGGTGCCCGGGGTCGAGCTCCGGCAGGCCTCCTGGAGCAGTGAGCAGATCGACTACGACCCCGACTCGCCCGAGTGGGACCTCGACGAGGATGATGGCGGCGAGAACGACCCGGAAGACGAAGAAATGACGGTCGGCTGACGCGCTGTGGGGAAATTCCCGACCCCGGGCGGCAACCACCGTCCGGGGTTTCGTCGTCTCACGGTGCGCACGGACCGACACCTGCCCGCATCGCCCCGGCATCCGGTGGCAAACGTGGCATGCCCCACATCCGTGAGCGATGTGGAACGGGACGAACCGGTCGTAGCGTTGAAAGTTCTTGACGGGGTATCTCGGGGTTTCGGGAATCGGCAACGATGGAGAAGCGTGTGATGACGGACGGTAAGCGGCGCAAGGGCCTGATGGCCGCGTCCGCACTGCTCGGCGGTGTGCTGGTGCTCTCGGCATGTTCCAGTAGCGACGCCGACACCTCCGGGGGTGGGGACAAGACCTCGCAGGCCGAGGTCGACGAAGCGGCGGCCAAGAAGACGTCCGAGGCCCAGATCGAGATCACGCCCAAGGGCGGCTCGGACAACGCCTCCATCAACAACGCCGCCGGTGTCACCGTGAGCAAGGGCACGCTCACCGAGGTGAAGATGACCGCCTCGGACGGCACCGAGGTCAAGGGCGAGATATCCGCCGACAAGACCAGCTGGAAGCCCAGCGGCCAGCTGGAGCGCGCCACCAAGTACCAGATCACGGCGACCGCGCAGGACTCCGAGGGCCGCGCCGCCCACGAGAACGCGTCGTTCACCACGGTCTCCCCGCAGAACAGCTTCATCGGCACCTTCACCCCGGACGACGGCAAGACCGTCGGCGTCGGCATGCCCGTGTCGATCAGCTTCGACAAGCAGATCACCGACAAGGCCGCCGTCCAGAAGGGCATCACGGTCAACAGCAGCAGCGGCCAGGAGGTCGCCTGCCACTGGTTCTCCACCCAGCGCATGGACTGCCGCCCCGAGAAGTACTGGCAGGAGGGCTCGACCGTCACCCTCAAGCTGGCGCTCGACGGGGTCGAGGGCGCCGACGGCGTCTACGGCGTCCAGCAGAAGACGGTCACCTTCAAGATCGGCCGCAACCAGGTCTCCTACGTCGACGCGAAGACCAAGCAGATGAAGGTCACGCAGGACGGCAAGACCGTCAAGACCATCCCGATCTCGGCGGGCTCCCCGGACAACAAGACGTACGAAGGCCAGATGGTGATCTCCGAGAAGTACAAGGAGACCCGGATGGACGGCTCGACCGTCGGCTTCACCGACGACGACGGCAAGGGCGAGTACGACATCAAGGACGTGCCGCACGCCATGCGCCTGAGCACCTCCGGCACCTTCATCCACGGCAACTACTGGGGCAAGGGCATCTTCGGCAGCGTCAACACCAGCCACGGCTGCGTCGGCCTCCAGGACGCCAAGGGGGCCAACGACCCGAACACGCCGGGCGCCTGGTTCTACAACAACTCCATCGTCGGTGACGTGGTCGTCGTCCAGAACACCGGCGACAAGACCATCGCCCCGGACAACGGCCTCAACGGCTGGAACATGGACTGGGCCCAGTGGAAGGCGGGTTCGGCGGTCTGACGCCGAACCCCCCGAGGACCCACGGCACTTCGCACGGGCGCCCGCCCCTCCCCGCACGGGAGCGGCGGGCGCCCGCGCCTGTCCGTCACGTCGGCAGCGAAGCCGCCGCCTCCGTCCCCCAGCTCGCCAGGAGCCGCAGCGCGTCCGCCGACGGGGAGCCCGGCTCGGCGTGGTACGTGATGAACGCCTGCTCGTCGTCGTCGACCATGCGGAACGTCTCGAAGGACAGGGTCAGGTCACCGACCAGCGGGTGCCGCATCCGCTTGACGCCGTAGCTCTTCTCCTTGACGTCGTGCGTGGCCCACAGCCGCCGGAACTCCTCGCTCTTCACCGACAGCTCGCCCACCAGCGCGGACAGCCGCGGGTCGTCCGGATGCCGGCCCGCGTCCATGCGCAGGAAGCTGACCATGTCGTACGCTTTCTGGTCCCAGTCGATGAACAGCTCGCGGTAGTCCGGGTTCAGGAAGACCAGCCGCGCCCAGTTCCGCTCGGCGGCCGGCAGCTTGCCCCAGTCGCCGAAGAGGGCGGCGGCCATCCGGTTCCAGGCGAGGATCTCCGAGCGGCGGCCCGTCACGTACGCCGGCACCGTGTCGATCGACTCCAGCAGCTGGAGCAGCGCCACCCGCACCGGCTGCTTGCCCCGCGGGGCACCGGACCGCCTGCGCTGCTGCCTCGGCTTCGCCAGGTGCGTCAGGTGGGCCTGCTCCGCGTCGGTCAGCCGCAGCGCGCGGGCGATGGCGTCCAGCACCTCCGCCGACACGTTCTGCCCGTTGCCCTGCTCGAGACGGGTGTAGTACGCCACCGACACCCCGGCCAGCTGCGCCAGCTCCTCGCGCCGCAGCCCCGGCACCCTGCGCTGCCGCCCGAACGACTCGAGCCCCACGTCCTGCGGCTTCAGCCGCGCCCGCCGGGTGCGCAGGAACTCGCTCAGTTCGGCCCGCCGGTCAAGCTGTCCATCCATGCTTCCAGTATCGCCGGACGTATTCCCGGTCGTACGTCCACGAGCCTGACCCCGTCGGTGGTACGCACGCCGGTCGTACGCAAAGCCGTGGCCTGGGTGGATCAGCCGGACGCAGGCAGGGTGGAAGCATCACCCAGTCACGTCGAGAGAACACCGGAGAACCCGGAATGACCACTGTCGCCGCGTACGCAGCACCCGCCGCCAAGGCGCCGCTGGAGCGCACCACCATCGAGCGGCGCGAGGTGCGGGAACACGACGTCCTGATCGACATCAAGTTCGCCGGCATCTGCCACTCCGACATCCACCAGGTCCGCGAGGGCTGGGGCGACGCCATCTTCCCGATGGTCCCCGGCCACGAGATCGCGGGCGTCGTCTCCGAGGTCGGCCCCGGCGTCACCAGGTTCGCCGTCGGCGACCGGGTGGGCGTCGGCTGCATGGTCGACTCCTGCCGCGTGTGCGAGAACTGCAAGGCCGGCCGGGAGCAGTACTGCACGGGCGGCAACGTGATGACGTACAACGGCATCGGCAAGGACGGCGAGCCCACCTACGGCGGCTACTCCGAGAAGGTCGTCGTCGACGAGAACTTCGTCCTCGGCATCCCCGAGGGCATCTCCCTGGACGAGGCCGCGCCCCTGCTGTGCGCCGGCATCACCACGTACTCCCCGCTCAAGCGCTGGAACGCGGGCCCCGGCAAGAAGGTCGCCGTCGTCGGCCTGGGCGGCCTCGGCCACATGGCCGTCAAGCTCGCGCACGCCCTGGGCGCCGAGGTGACCGTGCTGTCGCAGTCCCTGCGCAAGAAGGACGACGGCCTGAAGCTGGGCGCCGACCACTACTACGCCACCAGCGACCCGGCCACCTTCGAGGAGCTGGCCGGCACCTTCGACCTGATCGTCTCCACGGTCTCGGCCCCCCTCGACCTCGGCGCCTACCTGGGGCTGCTGAAGACGGAGGGCACGCTGGCCAACGTCGGCGCCCCCGAGGAGCCGGTCTCGCTCAACCTGTTCGCCCTGCTCGGCGGCGGCAAGTCGCTCGCCGGTTCCATGATCGGCGGCATCGCCGAGACCCAGGAGATGCTGGACTTCTGCGCGGAGCACGGCATCGGCGCCGAGATCGAGCTGATCGCCGCCTCCGAGGTCAACACGGCCTACGAGCGGGTCATGGCCAGCGACGTGCGCTACCGCTTCGTGATCGACACCGCGACGATCTGATCCCCCGGGGAAGATTTCTCTCGGATTCTTCCCTCCTCCTGTCACACCGCCGCCCCGCCCCGGGTCATACCGCCACCACATACGGCGGACGTCCGGGCGGGGCGGTCCCACATCGGTTCCCACCCCGCCTCCCGGACGCCACGGACACCGGGAGCAGCGGCCATGACCCACCCCTCGACCTCCACGACGCCCCTCCTCGTCACCGGCGGCACCGGCACCCTCGGCGGCCACGTCGTCCCGCTGCTGCGGGCGGCCGGCCAGGAGGTGCGCGTCCTCACCCGGCGCCCCCGCCCCGACGCGGACGGCGTCACGTACGTCACCGGCGACCTGCGCACCGGCGCGGGCGTCGCGGCCGCCGTCGACGGCGTGCACACCGTGCTGCACCTGGCAGGCGGGCCCAAGGGCGACGACGAGGCCACCCGCACCCTGGTGGACGCCGCCGTGCGCGCGGACGTACGGCACCTCGTGTACATCTCGGTCGTGGGCGCCGACCGGGTCCCGCTGGCCTGGCTGCGCACCAAGCTGGAGTCGGAGCGGGCGATCGCCGGCTCGGGCATCGGCTGGACGGTGCTGCGGGCGGCCCAGTTCCACGAGCTGACCCTCACGATGATCGAGAAGATGACCCGGCTGCCGGTCCTCCCGGCCCCGGGCGGGCTGCGTCTGCAACCGGTCGCCGCCCGCGAGGTCGCCGCGCGCCTGGCCGAGCTGACCCTGGCCGGGCCGTCCGGCCGGGTCCCCGACCTGACCGGCCCGGAGGTCCTCGATCTGGCCACGCTGGCCCGTTCCTATCTTGACCTGCGCGGCGGACGCCGGCGCCCGAAGCTGCCGGTGCGCATTCCCGGGAAAGCGGGGCGCGCGTACCGTTCTGGCGAGAATCTCACGCTGGAAGACGCGCTGGTCGGCAAGCTGACGTGGGCGGAATTCCTGGCGGAACGGTTGGCCTCATAGGTTCTTTGGGCCTTTGTGGCCGAAAGTCGGCGCACCTGAAGAATATGCGCATGACAACAATGGCAAAGCGGATGAAAACCTTCGCCCCCACCTCCGCAAAGGGCGCTGGAATATCGTTTCTTCAACGAATTCCGGCGCGATGCTGAATGCGGCACACAGCATGCCCGCCGAGCCTCGCGGGCATCGCTCCGGCGCGTTCGCAAGGAGATGGCAACGTGGTGCGAAGCAGGGCGAAGGCCGCGGCCGACGCCGCGGACCGGCTGCTGAAGGCCGGTCAGCTGCTGCGGAAGTCCCCGACCACCCTCGATCTGAGGGCCGTGTACCGCACGGACCAGAAAGTCAATGACCGTCCTTATCGGGAGCGGTGGGCGCACGACAAAGTCGTGCGCTCCACGCACGGCGTCAACTGCACGGGCTCCTGCTCGTGGAAGGTGTACGTCAAGGACGGTCTGATCACCTGGGAGACCCAGCAGACGGATTATCCGAGCGTCGGACCCGACCGGCCGGAGTACGAGCCCCGCGGCTGCCCGCGCGGCGCCTCCTTTTCCTGGTACACCTATTCGCCCACCCGCGTTCGCCATCCGTTGGCCCGCGGGGTCCTGGTGGAAATGTACCGGGACGCCAAACGCCGGCACGGCGGCGACCCCGTGGCCGCCTGGGCCGAGCTGACCGGTGACCCCGACCGGCGGCGCCGCTACCAGCGCGCCCGCGGGCACGGCGGCTTCGTCCGCGTCGACTGGGACGAGGCGCTGGAGATCGCCGCCGCCGCCCAGGTGCACACGATCGCCGCGTACGGCCCCGACCGCGTCGCCGGTTTCTCCCCGATCCCCGCCATGTCGATGGCCTCGCACGCGGTCGGCGCCCGCTACCACTCCCTCATCGGCGCCCCGATGATCTCCTTCTACGACTGGTACGCCGACCTGCCGATCGCCTCCCCGCAGGTCTTCGGCGACCAGACCGACGTACCGGAGTCGGGGGACTGGTGGGACGCGGCCTACCTGATGCTGTGGGGCTCCAACGTCCCCGTCACCCGCACCCCCGACGCCCACTGGATGGCGGAGGCCCGCTACCGGGGCCAGAAGGTCGTCGTCGTCTCCCCGGACTACGCGGACGCCACCAAGTTCGCCGACGAGTGGCTGCACCCGCACCCCGGCACCGACGGGGCGCTCGCCATGGCGATGGGGCACGTGCTGCTCACCGAGTTCTTCGTGCGCCGCCAGGTGCCGTACTTCACCGACTACGTCAAGCGCTTCACCGACCTGCCCTTCCTGGTCGCCCTCGACGAGCACCCGCAGGGGCAGGCCGAGGGGCGTACGGCGGGCCGCCGCACGCCCGGCAAGTTCGTCACCGCCGCCGACCTCGGGCTCGGCCGGCACGCCGACGCCGGGGCGCGGGCCTGGATGCCGGTGCTGATCGACGCCGACACCGACGACGTGGTCGTGCCCAACGGCACCCTCGGCGACCGGTGGGGCAAGGACGGCCAGGGGCGCTGGAACCTCGACCTCGGCGGGGTCGACCCGCTGCTCACCCTGCACGGGCACACCGACGGCCGCGGTGACAACGGTGTCGAGGTGGTGCTGCCCCGCTTCGACGAACCGGGCGCCACCGTCGTGCGCGGCGTACCGGCCCGGGAGATCGGCGGCCGGCTCGTCACCACCGTCTACGACCTGCTGCTCGCCCAGTACGCCGTGGCCCGCCCCGGACTCGCCGGCCACTGGCCCGGCGGCTACGACGACGCCGACGAACCCTGCACCCCCGCCTGGCAGGAGCGCATCACCTCCGTGCCGGCCGACGCGGCGGTCCGCGCCGCCCGGGAGTTCGCGCGCACCGCCGAGCAGACCCGGGGCCGCTGCATGATCGTGATGGGGGCGGGCACCAACCACTGGTTTCACTCCGACACCATCTACCGCTCCTTCCTCTCCCTGCTCATCCTCACCGGCTGCCAGGGCGTCAACGGCGGCGGCTGGGCGCACTACGTCGGCCAGGAGAAGGTCCGCCCGTACACCGGCTGGCAGCAGCTGGCCACGGCCGCCGACTGGGTACGGCCCTCGCGGCAGATGGCGGGCACCCCGTACTGGTACCTGCACACCGGCCAGTGGCGGTACGAGTCCCACGCCGCCGACGCCCTCGCCGCGCCCACCGCGCCCGGCACCTTCGCCGGGCTCCACACCGCCGACCTGGTCGCCCAGTCGGCCCGGCTCGGCTGGATGCCGTCGTACCCGACCTTCGACGCCAACCCGCTCGACCTCGGCCGCCGCGCCCGCGAGAGCGGTCGGGAACCCGGCGACTGGCTCGCCGATCAACTCGGCTCGGGCGCCGTCGACTTCGCCTGCGAGGACCCGGACGCGCCCCGCAACTGGCCGCGCGTGCTGACCGTGTGGCGGGCCAACCTGATCGGCTCCTCCGCCAAAGGCAACGAGTACTTCCTGCGCCACCTGCTCGGCGCCCGCGACGGCGCCACCGCCGACGAGGCGCCGCCCGGGCACCGGCCGCGCTCCGTGGCCTGGCGGGACGACGCCCCCGAGGGCAAGCTCGACCTGCTGCTGAGCCTCGACTTCCGGATGACCTCCACGACGCTCTTCTCCGACCTCGTGCTGCCCGCCGCCACCTGGTACGAGAAGCACGACCTGTCCTCCACGGACATGCACCCCTTCGTGCACGCCTTCAGCCCCGCGATCAACCCGCCGTGGCAGGCCCGCACCGACTTCGAGATCTTCCACTCCCTCGCCCGCCGCTTCGGCGAACTCGCCGCCGGCCGCCTCGACACGGCCCACGACCTGGTCGCCACCGCCCTCCAGCACGACACCCCCGGCGAAACGGCCCAGCCCGGCGGCCGGGTCACCGACTGGCGGGACGGCCGCACCCCCGTCGAGCCGGGCCGCAACGCCCCGGCCGTGACCCTCGTCGAACGGGACTACACGGCCGTCGCCGACCGGCTCGCCGCCTTCGGGCCGCTGGCCGAGGAACACGGCATGACCGTCAAGGGCGTCACCGTCAACCCGCACGAGGAGGTCCGCTGGCTCGCCGCCCGCTGCGGCACGGCCCCCGCAGGACCGGCTCACGGCCGCCCGCTGCTCGACACCGACGTCAAGTTCTGCGAGGCGATCCTCGCCCTGTCCGGCACCACCAACGGCCGCCTCGCCGCCGAGGGCTTCGACCGCCTCGCCGACCGCGTCGGCCCCGGCGCCGGACTCGCGGAGCTGGCCGCGTCGGTGGGGGAGCGGCGGGTGGTCTTCTCCGACACCCAGGAGCGGCCGGTGCAGGTCGGCGCGAGCTTCGAGTGGTCCGGCAAGGAGGCGCCCGACCGGCGCTACTCGCCCTTCACCGTCAACACCGAGCACAAGAAGCCCTGGCATACCCTCACCGGCCGCCAGCACTTCTACGTCGACCACGACTGGATGGCGGAACTGGGCGAGCAGCTCCCGGTCTACCGGCCCCCGCTGAACCTCGCCGAGCTGGGCGACGCCCCGGCCTCGGCCGGCGACGGCCGCGCGGTGACCGTCCGCTACCTCACCCCGCACGCCAAGTGGTCCATCCACTCCGAGTACCAGGAGAACCTGCTGATGCAGACCCTGGCCCGCGGCGGCCCCGTCGTCTGGATGAGCCCCGCCGACGCCGCCGCGATCGGCGCCGCCGACAACGACTGGGTCGAGGCCGTCAACGCGCACGGCGTCGTCGTCGCCCGCGCGATCGTCTCGCACCGCGTCCCGGACGGCACGGTGCTGATGTACCACGTCCAGGAACGCCTGGTGAACGTGCCCAAGTCGGAGGCGAACGGCCGCCGGGGCGGCGTCCACAACTCCCTCACCAAGCTGCTGGTCAAGCCCACCCACCTCATCGGCGGCTACGGCCAGCTCTCCTTCGCCCCCAACTACTACGGCCCCACCGGCAACCAGCGCGACGCCGTCACCACCATCCGGCGCCGCTCCCAGGAGGTCACGTACTGATGCGCGTCATGGCACAGGTGGCGATGGTCATGAACCTCGACAAGTGCATCGGCTGCCACACCTGCTCGGTCACCTGCAAACAGACCTGGACCAACCGCACCGGCACCGAGTACGCCTGGTTCAACAACGTCGAGACCCGCCCCGGCCAGGGCTACCCCCGGGGCCACGAGGACCAGGAGAAGTGGAAGGGCGGCTGGCGGCTCAAGGGCGGGCGCCTCGTCCCGCGCAGCGGCGGCCGGGCCCGCCGCCTCGCCCGCCTCTTCGCCAACCCGGACCTGCCCACCCTGGACGACTACTACCAGCCCTGGACCTACGACTACGAGAACCTGACCACCGCCCCCCTCGGCGACGACATCCCCACCGCGCCGCCCCGCTCGGCGATCGACGGCCGCCCCACCGCGATCACCTGGGGCCCCAACTGGGACGACGACCTCGGCGGCGGCCCCGACCAGCTCGCCGCCGACCCGCTGCTGGCCCGGATGAGCGAGCGGGTCCGCCTCGACTACGAGCGGGCGTTCATGTTCTACCTGCCCCGCATCTGCGAGCACTGCCTCAACCCGTCCTGCGTCGCCGTCTGCCCCTCCGGCGCCCTGTACAAGCGCGTCGAGGACGGCATCGTCCTGGTCGACCAGGACCGCTGCCGGGGCTGGCGGATGTGCGTCAGCGGCTGCCCGTACAAGAAGGTCTACTTCAACCACGCCACCGGCAAGGCCGAGAAGTGCACCTTCTGCTACCCGCGCATCGAGGCCGGCGACCCCACCGTCTGCTCCGAGACCTGCGTCGGCCGCCTCCGCTACCTCGGCGTGATGCTCTACGACCCCGACAAGGTCGGCGCCGCCGCCTCCGTCACCGACGAGAAGGACCTGTACGAGGCCCAGCTCGGCTGCTTCCTCGACCCCGACGACCCCGAGGTGGCCCGCGCGGCCCAGGCGTCCGGCATCCCGCACGACTGGGTCGAGGCCGCGCGCCGCTCCCCGGTGAACGCCCTCATCACCCGCTACCGCGTCGCGCTCCCGCTGCACCCGGAGTACCGCACCATGCCGATGGTCTGGTACGTCCCGCCGCTCTCCCCGGTCGTCGACGCCCTCACCGGCAGCGGCCACGACGGGGAGGACCCGGCCGCGCTGTTCGGCGCGATCGACACGCTGCGCATCCCCCTCGGCTACCTCGCCGAACTCTTCACCGCGGGCGACCCCGGGCCCGTCGAGGCCGCCCTGTGCCGGCTGGCCGCGATGCGCTCCCACATGCGGCGCGTCAACCTCGGCGAGGAACAGGACCCGCGGATCGCCGAGGCGGTCGGCCTCGACGAGACGGGCATCCTGGAGCTGTACCGGCTGCTCGCCCTCGCCAAGTACGACGAGCGGTACGTCATCCCGACCGCCTACACCGGCTCCGTCCCCGACCCCGGCGGCACCGGAGCGGGGTGCAGCCTGGACGGCGTGGGCGGGCCCGGGATGATGCCCGAGGGCGCCGGCTTCGACCCGGACTCCTTCCACGCGCCGCCCACCGCTTCCGGCACCGCCACCTCCCTGCGCAACCGGGTCAACCTCCTGAACTGGAACGGGAAGGGACGCCCGGACGGCCTCTTCCCGCGCGCCCGCGGCACCGTGCGGACGGAGCCCGAGCTGTGAGCCGCAGCCGTACCGCCCACACCGCCCACGCCACCGTCGTCTTCCAGGCCGCCGCCCTGCTCCTCGGCTACCCGGACCGGGACTGGCCCCGCCGCCCGCGCACCGTCCGCGAGACGGTCGCCGCACTCCCCGGCCCCGAGATCCAGCTCCTGCTCTCCTTCTGCGACCGGGCGGAGCGGGAGGACCCGCTCGCCGTCGCCGCCCGCTACGTCGCCACCTTCGACCGCAGCCGCCGCCGCTGCCTCTACCTCACCTACTACACCGACGGCGACACCCGCCGCCGGGGCGCCGCACTGGCCCGCATCAAGTCCGTGTACCGCGGCCACGGCTGGCTGCCCCCGGACGACGAACTGCCCGACTTCCTGCCGCTGATGCTGGAGTTCGCCGCCCGCGCCCCCGAGGCGGGCACCGCCCTGCTGACGGACCACCGCGCCGCGATCGAGGTCCTGCGCTACGCCCTCGAAGCCCACCGCAGCCCCTACGCCGCCCTCCTCCAGGCCGTCTGCCGGTGCCTGCCGGGCCAGGCACCGGCCAGCCGTGAGGAGGCCCTGCGCCTGACCCGTACCGGCCCGCCGGCCGAGGCGGTGGGCCTGGACGTCCTGGGACCCTTCCCCGCCCAGCCCCGGCCGCACGACGAGGGAGCCCGCCGATGAGGCACCTGCACATCGCCCTGTGGGGCGTCCTGCCGTACCTGACGCTGGTGGTGCTGGTGGCGGGCACCGCCTGGCGCTACCACTACGACCGCTTCGGCTTCACCACGCGCTCCAGCCAACTGCACGAGAGCCGCCTGCTGCGGGTGGCGGGCCCGCTCTTCCACTACGGCCTGCTGTTCGTGATCGCCGGGCACGTCGCGGGCCTCCTGGTCCCCGAGTCGCTGACCGACCGCCTCCACGTCAGCGAGCACCTCTACCACGCCAACGCCCTGATCGCGGGCGGCACGGCGGGCCTGGCCACGCTCGCGGGCCTTGCCCTCCTGCTGTACCGCCGGGTGCGCACCCCCGCGATCAGAGCGGCGACCAGTCGCAGCGACCGCGTGGTCTACCCGGTGCTGCTCACCGTCGTCCTCGCCGGACTGACGGCCACCGCGTCCGGCGCGACGGCCGAGTCCGCGTACGACTACCGGCTCGGCGTCTCCGTCTGGTTCCGCAGCCTGTTCGCCCTGGACCCGGACGTGACCGCGATGGCCGAGGCGCCGCTGGTGTACCGCCTGCACGCGCTGCTCGCCATGGCCCTGTTCGCCCTGTGGCCCTTCACCCGCCTGGTGCACGCCTTCACGGCGCCGCTGGGCTACCTGGTGCGGCCGTACGTCGTGTACCGCTCCCGGGGCCGCGGCGAGGTGCGGGCGGGCCGGCCGGTCCGCTGACGCTCAGCGGGCCGCCGGGCGGCGCCGACGGCGCAGCGCCGGGTCGAGCAGCGCGGGCGTGGCGTCGAACTTCTCGTGCGCCGCCAGGTCCGTGCCGGGCGGGACGATGGCGTCGATCGCGTCGAGGACGTCGTCGGAGAGCACGGTGTCGGCGGCGGCGAGCTGGGAACGCAGGTGGTCCAGCGTGCGCGGGCCGACGAGCGCGGCGGTGACGGCCGGGTGCGCGGTGACGAAGCCGAGCGCGAGCTGGATCAGGGTGAGCCCGGCCTCGTCGGCGACCGCGGCCAGCTTCTCGACGGCGTCCAGCCTGGCCCGGTTGGCGGGCAGCGCGGTGTCGAAACGCTCCGGCAGGACCGCCGACCGGTGCGTGGCGACCTCCCGCCCGGCGCGCACCGCGCCCGACAGCCACCCCGAGGCCAGCGGGCTCCACACCAGCACGCCGAGCCCGTACCGCTCGGTCACGGGCAGGACGTGGCTCTCGACGCCGCGCTGGAGGACGGAGTAGCTGGGCTGCTCGGTGACGTACCGGCCGAGCCGGTGCTCGCGGGCCGCCCACTGGGCCTCGACGATGCGGTAGGCGGGGTAGGTCGAGGAGCCGAAGTACCGGATCTTCCCGGCGCGCTGCAGATCGGTGAGCGCGGACAGGGTCTCCTCGTCACTCGTGTTCGGGTCCCACCGGTGGATCTGGTAGAGGTCCACGTGGTCGACGCCGAGCCGGCGCAGGCTGTTGTCCAGCTCGGTGACCAGCCAGCGACGGGAGGCGCCCTGGTGGTTGGGCTCGTCGCTCATCGGCATGTACGCCTTCGTGGCCAGCACGATGTCGTCCCGGCGCCCGGCGATCGCCTTGCCGACCATCTCCTCCGACTCGCCGCCGCTGTACCAGTCGGCGGTGTCGATCAGGTTGATCCCCGCCTCCAGGGCGGCGTCGACGAGGGCGGTGGCCTCGTCCTGGGTGGTGCCCCCGATGCTGCCGAAGTTCATGGCGCCGAGCGCGAGCGAGCTGACCTGCACACCGGTGCGGCCCAAGGTGCGGTACTGCATGACGGTTCCTCCACTGGGGTGGTTCGCGTAGGGGTCGAGGCATGACTTGGTGGCGGGCTCGACGCTCTGGCATCATGGAGAGGCCAAGCGGAACACCGTCCCGTTTACTCGTCCAACGATACGGAACGCTGTCCCGTTTATCAACTGCGGCGGTGCCGACACGGCGACGAGGGCGAGAACGGCAACGGGATCGGGCATGGCACCGGGAACGGCGAAGGGACGGAATCGGTGAAGGACGGCGAAGCGGCGACGGGGCGGACAGCCTCCCGGCCCAAGCGTGCGGACGCCCGGCGCAACGAGAAGTCCCTGCTCGACGCCGCGGCCGCGGTGTTCGTCAGGTCGGGCGTGGAGGCCCCCGTACGCGACATCGCGGCCGAGGCCGGCGTCGGGACGGCCACGATCTACCGCCACTTCCCGACCCGGGCGGACCTCATCATCGGCGTCTACCGGCACCAGGTGGAGGCCTGCGCCGAGGCGGGCCCCGCGCTGCTGGCGAGCAGTTCCACCCCGTACGCCGCCCTCGCGACCTGGATCGACCGGTTCGTCGACTTCCTGGTCACCAAGCACGGCCTCGCCGCGGTCCTCCAGTCCGACCAGGCGGGCTTCGAGGCCCTCCACGCCTACTTCCTCGACCGCCTCGTCCCCGTGTGCACCGACCTCCTCGCCGCCGCGACCGCCTCCGGCGAGATCCACACCGACGTACCGGCCATCGCCCTCATGCGCGGCGTCGGCAACCTCTGCATCGGCGCCGAGACCCCCGACCCGCGCTACGACGCCCGGCAACTGGCGGGGGTGCTGGTCGCGGGGTTGCGCGCCGGGGGCTGACCCCGGCGGGCACACCGGGTGACGTCCGTCCGCTCAGCGCGCCCCCAGCGACAGGCCGACGCCGACCAGCACGCCGACCGCGACGAGGTCACTCCTTCACAGCCCGGATGGGTGGCTGGACAGCCAGTCCACATGACAGCCGCGCAGTCGGTCGCGCTCGCCGGGCTTGGCGAGCACCACGTCCGCACCGCCGTCGTACGGGTGGTGGATACGGCGCAGCTCCGTGTCCGTGACGAACACCTCGACCAGCGCCTCGTCGGCCACGGCGCGCAGCAGGGCGTCGAGACCGCCGCGCTGCCAGGGCCGCCGGTCCGCGTAGAGGCGTGTGTGGGTGTGAAAGGCCGGGTCGGGGTCGTCCTCGTCCGACTCGGTCCACCAGTGGACGCCGTTGGGGTGGAGTTCCCGCCGTGGTGTCGGGAAAGCGGCGGGCCCGTCGGGCGTACCGGACCAGTCCGTGGTCACGACGTACACCTCTTCGCCGGAGAACAACTCGTCGAGCACCGTGTTGTACCGGTGCAGCGCGATCGCGTACTCGTCCTCGCCCTCCGGATACCGCTTCGATCCGGGAAGGCTGTGGAAACGGACCCAACGGTCGGCGTACGCGCTGCGGAACGTGTGCGCGACGGGCGGACCCGAGGGGCGCCGGGCCCGCCACAGGGCGGCGAGCGTGTCGGGGAAGCGGTCCTTCACGGGCGCAGGTTACTCAGCAGTCCTTCCGCGGCGGGGTACGGCTGCTCCTCGGGCAGCAGGTTCCGTGCCGAGTCGAGGTCGCCCGCGCGTACGAAGCCGTGGATCTCGTGGGCGAGAGGGGTGACGTCGCGGATCCCGACCGTCCACTCGTCGGCGTACCGGCGTGCGGCCTCGCCGGAGAGGCCGAGTTGGAGGGAGCGGTACGGCAGGGGCCGCAGACGCAGGTCGCGTTCGGGGTCCCACTGGACGCGGGTGGGTGAGCGCTTCAACTCGCGCTGCCAGGTGGCCCGGTCGGGGTGCACGCCGGGCTGGTAGCCCGACAGGCACGCGTTGCGCAGGGCCCACTCGAAGCCCTCGCGGCTGATCTCGACGGCCAGCACGGTCTCCTGCCCCTCCTTGGCGGCCCATCCGCAGCGGTACATCATCCACAGGAACGACGGCTTGATCCACGTCATCCTGTCCCGCTTCCAGGCAGCGGGAAAACGTCCCTCGCTGGCGGCGGGGAGGCCGATCTCCGGGGCGTATGCCTGGTAGACGGTGACGGTGGACGCCGTGTGGACTGCCCGGACCTCGTGCTGGGGCTGGTGCATGGCGTACAGCGTGGGGCCGGGTGCCACGGCCCGGCCACTGCTTTTCGCCCGGGAAGACCGGATGCGCCTTCCGGCGTGGTGCCCGGCCATGGAATCGTTGGACGGCCTCGTGTGTTGCACACAGGGTGGACATGGGGCCGGCGACGTGCGGGCCGAGTGGCCCGGACGACCGAGCCGAGAGATTTTGGAGGGCCGCGATGGCTGCGCAGACGCAGAGGGCCGTGCTGGCGGGCGGATGCTTCTGGGGGATGGAGGAGCTGATCCGTCGGCTCCCGGGCGTGACCGCGACCCGGGTCGGATACACCGGGGGTGACGTGCCGAACGCGACGTACCGCAATCACGGTACGCACGCGGAGGCCATCGAGATCCTCTTCGACCCCGAGGTGACCGACTACCGCGCGATCCTGGAGTTCTTCTTCCAGATCCACGACCCGAGCACCAAGAACCGCCAGGGCAACGACATCGGCCTCAGCTACCGCTCGGCGATCTACTACGTGGACGACGAGCAGAAGCGGATCGCCGAGGACACCATCGCGGACGTGGACGCCTCCGGACTGTGGCCCGGCAAGGTCGTCACCGAGGTGGAGCCGGTCGGCCCCTTCTGGGAGGCCGAGCCCGAGCACCAGGACTACCTGCAGCGCTACCCCGACGGGTACACCTGCCACTTCCCGCGCCCGGGCTGGCGGCTGCCCGCCCGCAGCGAGGGCTGAGGGGATTGCCGAGAAGCGGTCCGGCCGGGTTTGCGGCCGGACCGTTTCTCGTGTGCGGGGCGCTCAGTGCGGCAGCGTCGCCGGGCTGCCCCCGTTCGCCTCGTACCCCGCCACCGCCAGCGCGCGGTAGACCGCGAACTCCGCCGCCGGGTCGGCCGACAGGGTCCAGGGCAGGGCGCCGACGTGGCCGTCTATGACCATCAGCTGGTTCATCGCCTCGGCCCAGCGCTCGCCGCGGACCAGGAAGAAGACCAGCAGGTGGCGGACGTGCGCCTGCATCGGGTCGTCCGGGTGGGCCGAGTGGACCGCGTGCAGCGCGCCGTGGACGGCCTTGGTGACGACCTCGCTCTGGTAGAAGCCGCTGACCAGGTTGACCTCGGGCAGGTGCTCGAAGACCGCGAAGAGCGGCATCGCCGCCAGCAGGGAACCCCGCGGGGCGCGCGCGGCCGCGGCCTCCGCGAAGGAGTACGCCAGCTCGCGCGAGCCGTGCCACTTCTCGCACCAGTACTGGAGGGCGGCCAGGTGCGCGCCCATGTGGTTCGGAGCGCGGTCCAGGATCTTCAGCCAGAGCTGCTCGAACTCCTCGCGCGAGTAACCGAGGCCGCGGGCCACCGACAGCTCGATGATGCAGGGAACCGGGTCCCCGGGCGCGAGGAGGGCCGCCTCGCCGCAGGCCGCCTTCGCCTCCTCCATGATGATCCGGAAGTCGTCCGAGCCCGGCGTCGCCGTGCGCCACGCCTGCTGCACCAGGAACTCGGCGTGCACCGCCGCGCCCCCCGCGTCCTTGGGCGCCTCCGCCCGCCACACCCGCAGCCACTGCCCGCCCGGTGTCTCCCCGACACCGCCGGGCCGCTGCCGCAGCTCCAGCGACGCGGCGCCCGCGAAGGCCTGCACACGCTGCCAGCGCCGCTCGCCCTTCGCCTCCGTACCGGCGAGGAGCTGCTGCGCCCCCCGGTAGTCCTGGGTGCGCTGCACCAGGTCCAGGACGTCCAGCAGGTCCTCGTCCGGACCCGGCATGCGGATGTCCAGCTCCTCCTCGCGGGCGAAGCCGTAGTTCGCGGGGTCGGCGGCGTCCGGGTGGCCGGGCTCGACCAGGCCGACCGCGCCGCGCCGGCGCCGCAAGAGCGGGAGCAGCACGAAGCCGAGCATGACCAGTGCCATCAGGACCCAGAGAATCTCCATGTCTCAAGCGAACCAGACGCCGCCGACAATTGGCCAACCTGTCCCCCGCCCTGTGGAAAACCCGCGAGGCGTTCCGCACGGCTACCCTCGGTGCCCATGAGCGACAGGCACATCAGTCAGCACTTCGAGACGCTCGCGATCCACGCGGGCAACACCGCCGATCCCCTGACCGGCGCGGTGGTCCCGCCGATCTATCAGGTGTCGACCTACAAGCAGGACGGCGTCGGCGGGTTGCGCGGCGGCTACGAGTACAGCCGCAGCGCCAACCCGACCCGTACGGCCCTGGAGGAGAACCTCGCCGCCCTGGAGGGCGGCAGGCGAGGTCTCGCGTTCGCGTCCGGACTGGCGGCCGAGGACTGCCTGTTGCGTACGCTGCTGAGCCCCGGCGACCACGTGGTGATCCCGAACGACGCGTACGGCGGCACCTTCCGCCTCTTCGCCAAGGTCGCCACCCGGTGGGGCGTCGAGTGGTCCGTGGCCGACACCGGCGACGCCGCCGCCGTGCGGGCCGCACTCACCCCGAAGACCAAGGCGGTGTGGGTGGAGACGCCCTCCAACCCGCTGCTCGGCATCACCGACATCGCGCGGGTCGCGCAGGTCGCCCGGGACGCCGGCGCCCGGCTCGTCGTCGACAACACCTTCGCCACCCCGTACCTCCAGCAGCCGCTGGCGCTCGGCGCGGACGTCGTCGTGCACTCGCTGACCAAGTACATGGGCGGCCACTCGGACGTGGTCGGCGGCGCGCTGATCGTGGACGACCAGGAGCTGGGCGAGGAGCTGGCCTTCCACCAGAACGCGATGGGCGCGGTCGCCGGGCCCTTCGACTCCTGGCTGGTGCTGCGCGGCACCAAGACCCTCGCGGTGCGCATGGACCGGCACAGCGAGAACGCGACCAAGGTCGCCGACATGCTCTCCCGGCACGCGCGCGTGACGAGCGTGCTGTACCCGGGGCTGCCCGAGCACCCGGGGCACGAGGTCGCCGCCAAGCAGATGAAGGCGTTCGGCGGCATGGTGTCCTTCCGCGTCGAGGGCGGCGAGCAGGCCGCCGTCGAGGTGTGCAACCGCGCGAAGGTCTTCACCCTCGGCGAGTCCCTGGGCGGTGTCGAGTCGCTGATCGAGCACCCGGGCCGGATGACGCACGCCTCCGCGGCGGGCTCCGCCCTGGAGGTGCCCGCCGACCTGGTGCGGCTGTCGGTCGGCATCGAGAACGCCGACGACCTGCTGGCGGACCTCCAGCAGGCGCTGGGCTAGAGCAGGCGCTCGGCCGGCGGAACGGGCTCACCAGCCCTCCCAGCCGGTCACGGGTGGGGTCGTCTCCGAGGGCGGCTCCACCCACGGCTGGACGGTCAGCGCCCACACCGTGAACGCCACGGCCGCGGCGCCCAGCAGCAGCCACATCAGGCGGCGGGCGGCGGTCCTGCGGCGCAGCATGCGGCCGCCCCGGCGGACGGCCTCCGCACAGAGGCCGGGCGGCACCCGCGGCGGCGACTGCTCCATGATCTGCCGCGCGGCGGCCTCGCGCCGGGGACGGTTCACCGGCACCTCCCGGTCCGCCACGCGCGCGTGCCGGCCGTCGCGCGCCTCGCCGGGCACGTCGCCGTACGGCTGCTCCGGGCGCTCGCCGGGCCGGTCACGGCGTGGCCGCCTTCGCTTCCGACGCCACCGGCCGGGCCGGTGCGGGCGACGGGTGCAGCAGGGTGGCCGTCGCGCGGTCGCAGAGCGTCCGTACCCGTTCCACGGGCAGGCCCAGCAGCGCGGCCGTCTGCTCCTCGGCGACGCCTTCGTACAGCCGGAGCACCAGGACCAGGCGTTCCTGCGGGGCGAGCGCGCCCAGAGGGCCCACGGGCCGCCGGCGGGCCCGGCCGAGGACGCCGTACCGGTGCCAGGCCTCCCGGGCGAAACGCGTGGCCAGGTACTGGCGGGCGCGGTCGTACGGGTCCTCCCCGTGCAGCCGGTCCCAGTACGCGTACATGTGGGCCAGACTCAGCGCCAGCAGCCGCCGCGCGCGAGGGTTGGCGTCCGGGGCCTCGGCGGTGAGCAGGGTCGCGGCGTGCAGCAGCCGCCCTGCCGCGCCCGCGACGAACGCCTCGAACTCGCGGGCCCGGCGGGCGTTCCGGGACGCATGCCGTTCTCGCACCGCGCCTCCCGCCCCTGCGGCGACGACCCCTGAGGTCTCATATCAGGCCAGGGGCGGCCCGCCGGTCAAGGGTTCGGCGCGAACCCGCTCCGAAAGCTCCGGAAAGCCGCGGAACGGCGTGCGAGGCGTCGCTCAGGAGCCCGCCTGCGCGTCGGTGGACGCCGCGCCGGAGGGGGCCATACGGGCGGACAGGGCGCCGTTGAACCGCGCGAGGAGCGCGCAGAACGTCTCGCGCTCCTGCGGCGCCCAGTCGTGGGTCAGTTCGGCCATGAGCTGACGCCGGGAGGAGCGCACCTCCTCCAGCCGCGCCACGCCGCGCGGCGACAGTTGCAGGACCACCGCGCGGCCGTCCTCGGGGTGGGAGGTCCGCTTGACGAGTCCGGTGTCGACGAGCGGGGCCACCTGCCGGGTGACCGTGGAGGAGTCGATCCCCATGCTCGCGGCGAGCGCCTTCACGCCCATCGGGCCCTCTTTGTCGAGGCGGTTGAGCAGCAGGTAGGCGGCGCGGTCCATGGAGTTGCGCACCTGGCCGACCCCGCCGAGCCGGGTCTGTTCGGCGCGTCGGGCGAAGAGCGCGACCTCGTGCTGGAGCGTCTCGAGAAGACCGGTGTCACCGGCGGTCGTCATGTCCATCGACATTTCAGGTGTTGTGGGCATGGCCGGGGGCTCACTTCGTGGAGGGCTGCTGATTGGGGGACAGGGTACGCGGCCGGGCGACAGGGCGTACCGGCGCTGGGCAAAGCGGGTCTCGGAGGTTGGTCACAACGGCGCGGGGCGGCCGGGAACTGCGATGCTGGAGGGCATGAGCTACAGCACGACGCGACTGGTCGCTCCCGTCACCCTCGACGACGTGCGCGGCGCCCAGAAGATGCTCTCGGGCGTGGCGCGGGTGACGGCCATGGAGGGCAGCAGGCACCTGTCCCAGCTGGTCGGCTCGCCGGTGCACTTCAAGTGCGAGAACCTCCAGCGGACGGGCTCGTTCAAGCTGCGCGGCGCCTATGTCCGGATCGCCGGGCTGCTGCCCGAGCAGCGGGCCGCGGGCGTGGTCGCGGCGAGCGCGGGCAACCACGCGCAGGGCGTCGCGCTGGCGTCGTCGCTGCTCGGGGTGCGTTCGACGGTGTTCATGCCGCAGGGGGCGCCGCTGCCGAAGATCAGCGCGACCCGGGACTACGGGGCCGAGGTGCGGCTGCACGGCCAGGTGGTGGACGAGACGCTGGCCGCCGCGCAGGAGTACGCGGAGCGCACCGGCGCGGTCTTCATCCACCCCTTCGACCATCCCGACGTCATCGCGGGCCAGGGCACGGTCGGGCTGGAGATCCTGGAGCAGTGCCCCGAGGTGCGGACCGTCGTGGTCGGCATCGGCGGGGGCGGACTGGCGGCCGGGATCGCGGTCGCGGTCAAAGCGCTGCGGCCGGACGTGCGGATCGTCGGCGTGCAGGCCGAGGGCGCGGCCGCCTACCCGCCCTCGCTGGCCGCGGGGCGCCCGGTCGCCGTCGAGAACCCGGCGACGATGGCCGACGGGATCAAGGTGGGGCGGCCCGGCGACGTGCCGTTCGGGATCGTCGGCGAGCTGGTGGACGAGGTCCGCACGGTCTCCGAGGACGAGCTGTCGACCGCGCTGCTGCTGTGTCTGGAGCGGGCCAAGCTGGTCGTGGAACCGGCCGGGGCGAGCCCGGTGGCGGCGCTGCTGAGCGCGCCGGACGCCTTCGAGGGGCCGGTCGTGGCGGTCCTGTCCGGCGGCAACGTGGACCCGGTGCTGATGCAGGGCGTGCTGCGGCACGGCATGGCCGCGCAGGGCCGCTATCTGGCGGTCCGGCTGCGGCTGACGGACCGGCCGGGAGCCCTGGCCACGCTGCTCGGGGTGTTGTCCGTGGTCGATGCCAACGTCCTCGATGTGAGCCACGTCCGAACCCATCCGCGGCTCGGGCTCACGGAGGCGGAGGTCGAACTGCACCTGGAGACGAAGGGCCCGGAGCACTGCGCCGAGGTCGGCCGCGCGCTGCGGGAAGCGGGATACACCGTCATCGCCTGAGCCCCCCGGGGCCCCTGTGCCGGAGTCGGCAGCCACCTGGTCACTCGTTCGGGGAACTGCATTGTGAGACGCGATACATCGCGTTATGGTGTGTCATAAATCGCTCGCTGAGCGCGGCGAAACGTACAAACCTAGGCTTTCCGAAGAATCCCCGACGACGTGGAGACTCATATGCCAGGCGCCATCTATGCCGAAGGCCTGGTGAAGACCTTCGGTGCCGTAAGGGCTCTGGACGGCGTCGACCTCGACGTTCCCGAGGGCACGGTCCTGGGCCTGCTCGGGCCGAACGGCGCGGGCAAGACCACCGCCGTCCGCTGCCTGACGACCCTGCTCCGCCCCGACAGCGGCAAGGCGGTCGTCGCGGGCATCGACGTCCTCAGGCAGCCCAACGAGGTACGCCGTTCCATCGGCCTCTCCGGCCAGTTCGCCGCGGTCGACGAATACCTGACCGGCCGGGAGAACCTGCAGATGGTCGGGCAGCTCTACCAGATGAAGGGCAAGGCCGCGAAGGCCCGCGCCATCGAGCTGCTCGAGCAGTTCCACCTCTCGGACGCCGCCGACCGTCCCACCAAGACCTACTCCGGAGGCATGCGCCGGCGGCTCGACCTGGCGGCGGCCCTGGTCATCTCCCCGCCCGTCATGTTCATGGACGAACCCACGACCGGCCTCGACCCCCGCAACCGCCAGGAGCTGTGGGAGGTCATCAAACAGCTGGTCGCCGGCGGTACGACCCTGCTGCTGACCACGCAGTACCTGGAGGAGGCCGACCACCTCGCCCACGACATCGCGGTCGTCGACCACGGCCGCGTCATCGCCCGCGGCACCTCCGACCAGCTCAAGGCCCGCACCGGGGGAGAGCGCGTCGAGGTCGTCGTCCACGAGCGCGACCACATGGGGACGGCCTCCGAGGTGCTCGCCGGGTTCGGCAAGGGCGCGACCACCGTGGAGAAGCACACCCGCAAGCTGACCGTCCCCGTCACCGGCGGCGCGAAGCTGCTCGCCGAGGTCATCCGCGAGCTCGACGTCCGCGGCATCGAGATCGACGACATCGGCCTGCGCCGCCCGACCCTCGACGACGTCTTCCTCTCCCTCACCGGCCACGTGGCCGAGGCGAAGGACGAGACGAACGGCTCGGCGGACGACGCCGGCCACGAGCAGGAGAAGGAGGCCGCCAAGTGAGCGCCGCCACCGACGCCGCGCCGGTCACGGCGCCCGCCCACCCCCTCGCCCAGTCCGTCCGCGACTCGCTGGTCATCGCCCGCAGAAACCTCATCCGGATGACCCGGATCCCGGAGATGGTCCTGTTCGGCGTCATCCAGCCGGTGATGTTCGTGGTCCTCTTCACGTACGTCTTCGGCGGCTCGTTGAAGATCGGCAACACCACCGACGCGGGCGTCTACAAGGACTTCCTGATGGCGGGCATCTTCGCCCAGACCGTCACCTTCGCCACCGCGGGATCGGCGGCCGGCATCGCCGACGACATGCAGAAGGGGCTGGTCGACCGCTTCCGCTCGCTGCCGATGGCCCGCGGCGCGGTCCTCACCGGCCGCACCGTCGCCGACCTCGTGCAGACGGCCATCACCCTGCTCGTCCTCGCGATCGTCGCGCTGATCGTGGGCTGGCGCACCGGCTCCGCCGACCCGACCAGCGCCGGCGAGATCCTGGCCGGATTCGCGCTGCTGCTGCTCCTGGGGTACGCCTTCACCTGGATCGGGGCGCTGATCGGTCTGTCCGTGCGCACCCCGGAGGCGGCGACCTCGGGAGGGATCATCTGGCTGTTCCCGGTGACCTTCGTCTCGAACGCCTTCGTGGACTCCAGTCAGATGACGCCCTGGCTGCGGCACATCGCGGAATGGAACCCGTTCAGCGCCACGGTGCAGGCCTGCCGCGAGCTGTTCGGCAACCCCGGCGTGGTGCAGTCCGACGCCTGGCCCATGCAGCATCCCGTCTGGGCCTCGCTGATCTGGTCCGTCCTGATCATCGCGGTCTTCCGGACGCTGGCGGTGCGCAAGTACCGCTCGGCGGCCATCTGACCGGGAGGCGACGTGACGAGCCCCCGGTGTCACGGGGACACCGGGGGCTCGTAGGACTGGTGAGCGGCGCGTCAGCCGTTGTACGGCTCGGCCTTGAGGATCTTCACCGAGGCGGGCTTGCCGTTGGGCAGCTCGTACTGCGCGTCGTCGCCGACCTTGTGGCCGATGACGCCCGAGCCCAGCGGGGACTGCGGGGAGTACGTCTCGATGTCCGAGCTCGCGTACTCGCGCGAGGCGAGCAGGAAGGTCAGCGTGTCGTCCTCGTCACCGTCGAAGGCGATCGTGACGACCATGCCGGGCGCCACCACGCCGTCGGCGGCCGGGGCCTCACCCACCTTGGCGCTCTCCAGCAGCTGGGTCAGCTGGCGCACGCGGAGCTCCTGCTTGCCCTGCTCCTCCTTCGCCGCGTGGTACCCGCCGTTCTCGCGCAGGTCCCCCTCCTCGCGAGCCGCGGCGATCTTGGCAGAGATCTCGGTGCGCGCAGGACCAGTAAGGTATTCAAGCTCCTCCTTGAGCTTGTTGTACGCCTCCTGGGTCAGCCAGGTGACGTTCTCGCTGGTCTGGGTCACGGGTGCTCCTCGTTGGTACTGGGAATACAAATCAACGCCCTACCCAGAAGGATGTTCCTTCACGGAAGGGCGAAACCACGAGCCTAACAATTCAGTGGCCAAAGGGGGAGGACATAAGCCGCCAGATTCCTGTCACCGCAGGTCAGACGGCTGGTATTGGGGGGCATTGGGCCCCGCCGGATCACTCCGGGTGGCAGCCGAGCAGCTCCGCCGTCGTCCCCGCGGCCTTGGTGCGCAGGGTGACGACCTTGTCGATGCGGGTGTCGTCCCCGTCGAAGCGGAAGTCGGCCCGGCCCACCTCGTCGCCGTCCTCGGCCTGGGAACGCACGGTGCAGTAGCCGGTGACGCCGGCGTCCTTGCGGACCTCCAGGTGCACCTGCACCGAGTCCTCGGCCAGCTCGAAGCCGATCAGCTCCCCGCTGATCTTGTTCTGGCCGACGTAGTGGTAGCCGAACCAGCCGATCAGGGCGAGCAGGAGGGCGCCGAGCACGGCGCCGACGACCTTGAGCGTGCGGTCGGCCCGTTCGTCCGAGGAGCGGCCGTACCGACCCTGGGGCGTCCGTGTGCTCGCCGTACTCATGATCGTCCTCTCCGTGGGAGCGGGTCCGAGTTCCGGGCCCCGGAATTATTCCGCCCCCCATTCGGTCACTATAGAAGCCGCCGATTGCGCCGACGCACACGGGCGCCGACTGACCCAAGGATTGAGTCTTGACTGACCAGCTGCGACTGATGGCCGTTCACGCCCACCCCGACGACGAGTCGAGCAAGGGCGCGGCCACCATGGCGAAGTACGTGTCCGAGGGGGTGGACGTGCTGGTGGTGACCTGCACGGGCGGGGAACGCGGCTCCATCCTCAACCCGAAGCTCCAGGGAGACGCGTACATCGAGGAGAACATCCACGAGGTGCGCAGGAAGGAGATGGACGAGGCCCGGGAGATCCTGGGCGTCGGGCAGGAGTGGCTCGGCTTCGTCGACTCCGGCCTGCCCGAGGGCGACCCGCTGCCGCCGCTCCCGGAGGGCTGCTTCGCCCTGGAGGACGTCGACAAGGCGGCCGGTGAGCTGGTGCGGAAGATCCGCTCCTTCCGGCCCCAGGTGATCACCACCTACGACGAGAACGGCGGCTACCCGCACCCCGACCACATCATGACCCACAAGATCACGATGGTGGCCTTCGAGGGCGCGGCCGACACCGAGAAGTACCCGGAGGGCGAGTACGGACCGGCGTACCAGCCGCTGAAGGTCTACTACAACCAGGGCTTCAACCGGCCCCGCACCGAGGCGCTGCACCACGCGCTGCTGGAGCGCGGCCTGGAGTCGCCCTACGGGGACTGGCTCAAGCGCTGGGACGAGTTCGAGCGCAAGGAGCGCACCCTCACCACCCACGTGCCCTGCGCCGACTTCTTCGAGATCCGGGACAAGGCGCTGATCGCGCACGCCACCCAGATCGACCCCGACGGGGGCTGGTTCCGGGTGCCGATGGAGATCCAGAAGGAGGTCTGGCCCACCGAGGAGTACGAGCTGGCGAAGTCCCTCGTGGAAACCTCCCTCCCCGAGGACGACCTCTTCGCGGGCATCCGCGACAATGCCTGACATGAGTGCAAGCGCAAGCCAGGCAATGACGCACCTCGTCACTCTCGCCGAGCTGGACGAGGACAAGGTCACCCCCGGCGTCCTCGGGTTCATCGTGTTCGCGGTGATGGCTCTGGCGGTGTGGGGACTGATGAAGTCCATGAACCGGCACATGGGCAAGGTGGACTTCAAGGAGGCGGCGGAGCAGGACGCCCCCGGCACCGGTGAGGCGAAGCCCCAGCGGGGTTAGACCCCGCCGGGGACGCAGCCCCGCGCGGCGGTGCGGCCCGGCGGGTGCTACGCCGTGACCGCCACGCCCATCACCTCCCTCGCCTGGCGGCCCGGGACCATGCCCAGCCGCCAGGCCTGCCAGCCCGCCTCCAGCTGGACACCGCGCTCCAGGAGCAGCTGGTAGGCGTCCACGTAGTCGTCCAGCTTGGGGTCGCGGGCGGGATGGCGGGCGCGGGACAGCTGGGCCAGCTCCTCCTGCGCCACCGCCGTACCGACCTCCACACCGCCGGGGGCGGCGTACGGCAGCAGCGTGCAGCGCAGGAAGCGGGCCCAGTCCTCGCCCCGCCGGTCGCCGTACCCGGCGAAGAGGGCGGCCGCCTCGTCGCACAGGGCCAGTGCCTGCGGCGTGCGCGCGTTGCCCGCGTCCACCACCGCCAGCTCCAGGCACGTCCACGCCTCCCCGTGCCCGACGCCGATGCGCTGGAAGTCGGCGCGCGCGTCGACCAGGAGCTGCCGGGCGAAGCCCGAGTTGCGCAGCGAACCGGTCTGGGCGGCCCGCTGGTCCCGGGTGACCCGCGCCGAGTGGTGCCGGGCGCAGGCCAGGCCGTACACGTCCCGCATCCGGGAGAACATCGTGCGGGAGCGTTCCAGCTCGCGCACGGACTGGTCCAGGTCGCCGGTCTCCTCCAGTGCCTGGCCCAGGTAGTAGACCGTCCAGGCCTCGCCGCGGGCGTCCTCGTTCTCGCGGTGCCGGGCCGCCGCCCGCCGCAGATCCTCCACCGCGTCCGAGGCGTCGCCGTCCACCAGGCGGACCCGCGCCAGCTGGGTCAGCGCCCAGGCCTCGCCGCGGGCGTCCTGGGTGCGGCCGTACAGGTCGAGGGCCGCCCGCAGGTCCGACTCCGCCCCCGGCACGTCACCCATGCGCAGGTGCAGCTGGCCGAGCTGGAAGTGGGCCCACGCCTGGCCGTGCACCGACTCGCCCGCCCGGTGCAGCACCAGCGACTCGGTGAGCAGCTCCAGGGCCTCCGCCAGCCGGGCCCGGTCGCGCTGCACCGCCGCCAGCGCGTGCAGCGTCCACGCCCGGTCCGTGGCCAGCTCCGGCGCGGCCTGGAGGTCCAGCGCCTCCTGGAGCTTGGCCGCCGCGTCGGTCAGGTTGCCCTGGTGGTGCAGCGTGATCCCCAGCGAGCACAGCGCCCGCGCCGCACCGGCGTCGTGGTGGGCGTCCCGGTACAGGTCGACCACGGAGGCCAGCGTCGTACGCGCCTTGTCCAGCTCGCCCAGCTGGCGGGCCGCGATACCGGTGCGCCACTGCACCGAGCGCACCAGCAGCCCCTGGTCCACGGACTGCGCCAGCTCGCTGATCTCCCCCAGCCGGTACAGGTCGCCCCGCAGCAGGCAGTAGTCGCACAGCGCGCCCAGCAGGTTCAGCACCGCGCCCTGGTCGACGCCCTCCGCGTGCCTGAGCGTCGCCGTGATGAAGCTCGACTCGTCGTCCAGCCAGCGCAGCGCCTCGTCCAGGGACGTGAAGCCGTACTGCCCGAACTGGTGGGAGCGGGTCGACATGTTCCCGTCGACCAGGCGCAGCACGGAGTCGGCCAGCTCGGCGTAGTTCGCGATGAGCCGTTCCTGGGCGGCCGTCCGGTCGGCGGGCTCCTCCTCGTCGGCGAGCCGGGCGCGGGCGAAGGCGCGCACCACGTCGTGCAGGCGGTAGCGGCTGCCCCGGACGTGGTCGATCAGGCCCGCCCGCGACAGCGCCGCCAGCTGCCGGGTCGCCTCCGTCTCGTCCGTGGCCAGCAGCGCGGCGGCGGCCGCGGCACCCAGCGAGGTGCGTCCCGCGAGCGCCAGGCGGCGCAGCAGCCGCCGGGCGGGCTCCGGCTGGTCGGTGTAGCGCAGCCACAGCGCCCGCTCGACCGGCTCCACCGGACCGTAGGCGCCCAGGTCGGTCGCCAGCGCGCGCGGCGAGCGCGGGCCCAGCGACGACCCGGCGACCCGCAGCGCCAGCGGCAGCCCGCCGCACAGCTGCCGGATCAGCTCGCTCGACTCGGCGTCGTAGGGCCCCGTGGCGTCCTCGGCCGCGGCGCCCAGCAGCTCCTCGGCGCCCGCCGCGTCCAGCTCCTCGACGGGCAGGTCGTACACCCGCGCGGGCAGGTCGGGCGGGAGCCGCAGCGGATGGCGCGCGGTGACCAGCACCAGGCTGTCCGAGCGCTCCGGCACCAGCGTGCGCACCTGCTCGGGGTCCGAGGCGTCGTCGAGGACGACGGTGACCGGGACGCCCGTCAGATGCTGGTGGTACAGCTCGCTGAGCCGCTTGACCTGCTGGTCGGCGGAGGAGCGCTCCCGGAACAGCAGCTGCTCGCGCGGCGCCCCGAGCCGGTTCAGCAGGTGCAGCAGGGCGTCCCGGGTGCTCAGCGGCGACTCGCCGCCCTCCACGGAGCCGTCCGCTCCGGATCCGCCCGCCCCGGAGCCGCCCGTCCCGGAGCCGCCCGACCCCGTCCCGGCCCCGCGCAGGTCGACCAGGCAGGCCCCGCGGAAGTAGTCCCGCAGCTCGTGGACGGCCCGGACCGCCAGCGTCGTACGGCCGCTGCCGGGCGCCCCGTGCAGCACCACCACCGTCGGCTTGGTCTCCGTGCTCGCGCGGGCCGCCTGCACCCACTGCCGCAGCCGCGCCATCTCCTGCCGCCGGCCCGCGAACACGCCCTCCGGCTGGGGCAGTTGCCCGAACGACTGCTCCAGGGCGTTGCGTCCCCGGGCGGCCGCGCTCTTGTCGGCGCCCCGCAGCTTCGGCCCGGTCTTGGCCGGCCCGGTGGACGCGGCGAGCATCCGCTGCTGGTCGAGGAAGGGCCGGATGCCGCGCACCTCCAGCGCGGTGAGCCATTGCAGCCGCAGCTGCTCGGGCCCGCCGGGCTGGCTGACCGCCCCGGCGCGGTGGTGGGCGGCCGGCACATGGGCGCCGACCACCTTGACCACGGTCGCCGCCGCGCCGACCACCCCGACCGTCACGCCCGCGCCCACCGCGGTGCCGGTGCCGGTGCCGAGCGCCACGTCGGCCACCACCGCGGCGACCGCCGCCACGGCGGCCACCAGCAGGGGAGTGCCGGCGCCCTCACGGGCGTAGCGCTGGCGGAAGGTGAGCTGCCCGGCCGCTGCCTCGTCCAGGGCGCGGGTGTAGGCCTCGTACTCCTCGCCGGCCGTCCCCGCCATCGCGTCGAGTGCCGCGCGGGCCCGGGAGAGCAGCACGGTCCCGTCCGTGCGTCCGCCCGAGCGCCGTACCTCCTCCTCCACGGCCCGCCTGAGCAGCCCTTCGGCCTCCGCCCGATGACTGTCCCGCATGTCGCGCCCCCTCCGGCGGCATCGGTGTCCTGCCGGGGCGCCCCAGGCGCCCCGGTGGCCCCAGGAGTCCAGAGCCCTCCCCGCCCATCCCCGGGTCCTTCCCCGGTTATGCGTGAGTCAAGTGTCCTGCCGCGAGGAGACCCTGGGGAGGGCCGGTCCGCACCGGCCGGGAAAGTCGACGCATTCCCCTCTTGACCCCCGTGACCGCAGCCACTAATTTTCGAAGGAAGCAGACCCATGACTACCGACAGGAGGCGACCGGCAGATGTGCACCAATTCTGACCTGAGCCGCCTCGCCCGCCGCACGGTGTGGGTTTCGGGCCGGGTCGCGCACGGCTGCTGACGCGCCGTTCCGCTGTGCCCGCGTGGGCACATTCCGGGTTTCTCCTTCTGCTTCACCCTCTCTTTCACCACTTCCCGGCATGCCGTTGTCGCGTGCCGATGTGCGCCTGCTCCTCTGCTGCGGCGCGTCCGGACTCAGAAAGCTGCCTGAAATTGGCGAACATGATGCATCGACCTGTCCCGAATCGACCTGCCCCTAGTCGAAATGAAGGTCTGTCATGGTGACGGCACGGATCACGGTCAACGGAAAAGAAGCACCGATCGCACCGGCCGCGCCGCACACCACGGTGCTCGACTTCCTGCGCGAGCGCGGCCTCACCGGCACCAAGGAGGGCTGCGCCGAGGGTGAGTGCGGCGCCTGCTCGGTCCTGGTGGCCCGCCCCGGCGTGAACAAGCCCACCGACTGGGTGCCGGTCAACGCCTGTCTCGTCCCGGTCGCGGCGCTCGACGGCCAGGAGGTCGTCACCTCCGAGGGCCTCGCCACGGTCGAGGCACCCGGCACGCCGCCCGTCCTGCACCCGGTGCAGGAGGAGATGGCGGTCCGCGGCGGCTCCCAGTGCGGTTACTGCACGCCGGGATTCGTGTGCAGCATGGCGGCCGAGTACTACCGGCCCGACCGCTGCGCGCACGCGGACCGGGGCTCGGACCCGGCCGAGGGTGCCGGCGGCGGCGCCGGTCCGGACGCCGAGCACGGTCCGAACGGCTTCGACCTGCACGCGCTCAGCGGCAACCTGTGCCGCTGCACCGGCTACCGGCCCATCCGCGACGCCGCGTTCGCCGTCGGCGCGCCCACCGACGAGGACCCGCTGGCCCGGCGCCGCGAGCAGGACCCGCCCGCGCCGGTCGCCACCGAGTACCGCCGGGACGACAGCGTCTTCCTGCGCCGCAGCACCCTGGCCGAGACGCTGCGGCTGCTGCGCGAGCGGCCCGACGCGGTGGTGGTGGCCGGCAGCACCGACTGGGGCGTCGAGGTCAACATCCGTTCCCGCCGGGCCGATTGCGTGGTCGCCGTCGACCGGCTGCCCGAACTGCGGGAGCTGCGGGTCGAGTCCGACCACGTCGAGATCGGGGCCGCGCTGACGCTCACCGAGATCGAACGCCGCCTGGACGGCACCGTTCCGCTGCTGGCGCAGCTGTTCCCGCAGTTCGCGTCCCGGCTCATCCGCAACGGCGCGACCCTCGGCGGCAACCTGGGTACCGGCTCGCCCATCGGCGACAGTCCGCCGGTGCTGCTCGCGCTGGAGGCGTCCCTGGTGCTCGCCGACGCCGACGGTGAGCGCGAGGTGCCGCTGGCCGAGTACTTCACCGGCTACCGGCAGAGCGTGCGCCGACCCGGCGAGCTGATCCGCGCGGTGCGCGTCCCGCTGCCGCTGTCGCCGGTCACGGCCTTCCACAAGATCGCCAAGCGGCGCTTCGACGACATCTCCAGCGTGGCGGTCGCCTTCGCGCTCGACGTCGAGGGCGGGACCGTCCGCAAGGCGCGCATCGGCCTGGGCGGCGTGGCCGCCACCCCGGTCCGCGCGCTCGCCACCGAGGCCGCCCTGGAGGGCAGGCCGTGGACCACCGAGACCGCCGAGGCCGCGGCCGAGGTGCTGCGGGGCGAGGGCACACCGATGAGCGACCACCGAGCCAGCGCCGGCTACCGCTCCGCGATGCTCGGCCAGAGCCTGCTGAAGCTGTACGCACAGACCACCGAGGCGGTGCCGTCATGAGCCACCTGTCCGAGCGTCCCGAGAAGCCCGCCGTGGGCCTCTCCATGCCGCACGAGAGTGCCGTCCAGCACGTCACCGGCGCCGCGCTGTACACCGACGACCTGGTCCAGCGCACCAAGGACGTGCTGCACGCCTACCCGGTCCAGGTCATGAAGGCCCGCGGGAAGGTCACCGCGCTGCGCACCGAAGCCGCCCTCGCGGTGCCCGGCGTGGTGCGGGTGCTGACCGGCGCCGACGTGCCCGGTGTCAACGACGCCGGCATGAAGCACGACGAGCCGCTCTTCCCCGACGAGGTCATGTTCCACGGCCACGCGGTCGCCTGGGTGCTCGGCGAGACCCTGGAGGCCGCCCGGCTCGGCGCGGCGGCCGTGGAGGTGGACCTGGAGGAGCTGCCCTCCCTGATCACCCTGCCGGAGGCCATCGCGGCCGCCAGCTACCACGGCGCCCGGCCCGTCATGACGCACGGCGACGTCGACGCGGGCCTCGCCGACTCGGCGCACGTGTTCACCGGCGAGTTCCAGTTCTCCGGCCAGGAGCACTTCTACCTGGAGACGCACGCGGCGCTGGCCCAGGTCGACGAGAACGGGCAGGTGTTCATCCAGAGCAGCACCCAGCACCCGTCCGAGACCCAGGAGATCGTCTCGCACGTGCTCGGGGTGCCCTCCCACGAGGTGACCGTGCAGTGCCTGCGGATGGGCGGCGGCTTCGGCGGCAAGGAGATGCAGCCGCACGGGTTCGCGGCCGTCGCCGCGCTCGGCGCCAAGCTGACCGGCCGGCCGGTGCGGTTCCGGCTCAACCGGACCCAGGACCTGACCATGTCCGGCAAGCGGCACGGGTTCCACGCCACCTGGAAGATCGGCTTCGACGCCGAGGGCCGCATCCAGGCCCTCGACGCCACGCTGACCGCGGACGGCGGCTGGAGCCTGGACCTGTCCGAGCCGGTCCTGGCCCGGGCGCTGTGCCACATCGACAACACGTACTGGATCCCCAACGCACGCGTCGCCGGCCGCATCGCCAAGACCAACACGGTCTCCAACACCGCCTTCCGCGGCTTCGGCGGACCGCAGGGCATGCTGGTGATCGAGGACATCCTGGGCCGCTGCGCGCCGCAACTCGGCCTGGACGCCAAGGAGCTGCGGGAACGCAACTTCTACCGGCCGGGCCAGGGCCAGACGACCCCCTACGGGCAGCCGGTCACCCAGCCCGAGCGGATCGCCGCCGTCTGGCAACAGGTCCAGGACAACGGCCACATCGCCGACCGCGAGCGCGAGATCGCCGCCTTCAACGCCGCGCACCCGCACACCAAGCGGGCCCTCGCGGTCACCGGGGTGAAGTTCGGCATCTCGTTCAACCTCACCGCCTTCAACCAGGGCGGCGCGCTGGTGCTGATCTACAAGGACGGCTCCGTCCTGATCAACCACGGCGGCACCGAGATGGGCCAGGGCCTGCACACCAAGATGCTCCAGGTGGCCGCGACCACGCTGGGCATCCCGCTGCACAAGGTGCGCCTCGCCCCGACCCGGACCGACAAGGTGCCCAACACCTCCGCCACCGCGGCCAGTTCCGGCGCCGACCTGAACGGCGGGGCGGTGAAGAACGCCTGTGAGCAGCTGCGCGAGCGGCTGCTGCGGGTGGCCGCGAGCCAGTTGGGTTCCAACGCCTCGGACGTGCGCATCGTCGAGGGCGTCGCGCGGGCCCTGGGCGGCGACCGGGAGCTGGCCTGGGACGACCTGGTGCGCACCGCGTACTTCCAGCGGGTCCAGCTCTCCGCGGCCGGCTACTACCGGACCGAGGGCCTGCACTGGGACGCCGCGAAGTTCCAGGGGTCGCCGTTCAAGTACTTCGCCATCGGCGCCGCCGCGACCGAGGTGGAGGTGGACGGCTTCACCGGCGCCTACCGCATCCGGCGGGTGGACATCGTGCACGACGTCGGCGACAGCCTGTCCCCGCTGATCGACATCGGCCAGGTCGAGGGCGGTTTCGTGCAGGGCGCGGGCTGGCTGACGCTGGAGGACCTGCGCTGGGACACCGGTGACGGACCGAACCGCGGGCGCCTGCTGACCCAGGCGGCGAGCACGTACAAGCTGCCGAGCTTCTCGGAGATGCCCGAGGAGTTCAACGTCACGCTGCTGGAGAACGCCACCGAGGAAGGGGCGGTGTTCGGGTCCAAGGCGGTGGGCGAACCCCCGCTGATGCTGGCGTTCTCGGTGCGCGAGGCGCTGCGGCAGGCCGCCGCCGCGTTCGGGCCGAAGGGGACCGCCGTCGAACTGGCCTCGCCCGCCACGCCGGAGGCGGTGTACTGGGCGGTCGAGTCGGCCCGGCGGGCCGGCACCACCGGGAACGGCGGCGCCCGTGACGAAGCGGCCGTCGGCGGCGCGGTCCGCACCGGCGTGGAAGCGCTGAGCGGTGCCTGACATGACCTGGGTCGCCGCGGTCGCGCGGTTGCGGGCACGCCGGGAGCCCGGCGTGCTGGTGACCGTCGCGACCGTGCGCGGTCACGCCCCGCGCGACGCCGGTGCGAAGCTCGTCGTGGGGCGGACCGGGACCTGGGGCTCGATCGGCGGCGGCAACGTCGAGGCCGTCGCCGTCGACCGGGCCCGGGAGATGATCGCCGCGGCCGAACCGGCCCCGGAGATGCTCGACTTCGCCCTCAACGACAAGGTGACCAACCGGCACGGCGTGCAGTGCTGCGGCGGCACCGTCGCGGTGCTGCTCGAACCGCTGCCGGTGGTCCGGGCGGTGGCGGTCTTCGGCGTCGGGCACGTCGGTCTGGAACTGGCGCGCATCCTGGCCCGCCAGGACCTCGACCTCCACCTGATCGACAGCCGCGCCGACCTGCTGACCGAGGAGCGCCTGGACGTGCTGGCGGACGCGGTGGCGCAGGTGCACACGCACCACACGCCGCTGCTGCCGGAGGAGGTGCTGGCCGAGCTGCCGCCCGGCACCCACGTGCTGATCATGACCCATGACCACGCCGAGGACGCCGCCCTGTGCGACGCGGCCCTGCGCACCGGCCACCTCGGTTCCATCGGGCTGATCGGTTCGGCGGCCAAGTGGGCGCGGTTCCGCAAGCGCCTGGCCACCGAGGGCGGGCACGACGACGCCGTCATCGACCGGATCAAGACCCCGATCGGGCTGGCCGACATCACCGGCAAGGAGCCCGCGACCATCGCCGTGAGCGTCGCGGCCGACCTGCTGCGCACCTTCGAGGCCGAGGGCGGCTGACCCCTGCGGGGCGGTCGCCGGCCCTCCTGCCCGCCCTTGTAGGAAGCTATGAAGCGGCGGTCGCGGCCGGTCCGTAGTTCATGTTTTCGGCCCCTGGCCGGGTCTCGTCGGCGAGCTGTGTACTGCTCCTACGCATCCTCCCCGTGCAGCGCACCGGCCCGCACGCCGTACTGCCGCCCGCCGCCCGCCCAAGAAGGAGCACGCATGACGACCACCGACACCCTCGAGACCGGCATCCGCGAGCTGGAGCGCGCCTGGATGGACAAGGCCATCGAGCTGGCCACCGCCAGCGTCCGCAACGGCGGCGGTCCCTTCGGCGCCCTGATCGCCAAGGGCGGTGAGATCGTCGCCCTCGGCAACAACCAGGTCACCGCCGGCCTCGACCCCACCGCGCACGCCGAGGTCAGCGCCATCCGCGCGGCCTGCAAGGCGCTCGACACGTTCAGCCTGGAGGGCTGCACCCTCGTCACGTCCTGCGAGCCCTGTCCGATGTGCCTGTCCTCGGCGCTGTGGGCCCGCGTCGACCGCCTCGTCTTCTCCGCCGACCGCCACGACGCCGCCGTGGCCGGTTTCGACGACCGCAAGTTCTACGACCTGTTCGAGAAGCGGCCGCAGGCGAGCTGGCCCATGACGGTGGAGCACCTCGACCTGCCCCACCGCACCCAGCCGTTCGACGCCTGGCTCGCCAAGTCGGACCGCGTCGACTACTGAGCCGGCCGCGGAGCAGCAGCCTCCCCGAGGCTCCGCCGCCCCGTCCGTGCGCCCCTTCCACCGTGGCGTCCGGGCGGGGCGGCGGCGCGTGCGCCAGGATGGGGGCATGCCGAACCGACTTGCGCAGGCGACGTCCCCCTACCTCCTCCAGCACGCGGACAACCCGGTCGACTGGTGGCCGTGGGAGGCCGAGGCGTTCGAGGAGGCCCGACGGCGCGGCGTCCCCGTCCTGTTGAGCGTCGGCTACAGCGCGTGCCACTGGTGCCACGTCATGGCGCACGAGTCGTTCGAGGACGCGGCCACCGCCGAGTACCTCAACGCGCACTTCGTGAGTGTCAAGGTCGACCGCGAGGAGCGCCCCGACATCGACGCCGTCTACATGGAGGCCGTGCAGGCGGCGACCGGGCAGGGCGGCTGGCCTATGACCGTGTTCCTCACGCCGGACGCGGAGCCCTTCTACTTCGGCACCTACTTCCCGCCCGAGCCCCGGCACGGCATGCCCTCCTTCCGCCAGGTGCTCCAGGGCGTCCAGCAGGCGTGGGCCGAGCGGCGCGACGAGGTCGACGAGGTCGCCGGGAAGATCGTCCGGGACCTCGCCGGGCGGGAGATCTCCTACGGCGACGCCGAGGCACCCGGCGAGGAGCAGCTCGGGCAGGCGCTGCTCGGACTGACCCGGGAGTACGACGCGCAGCGCGGCGGGTTCGGCGGGGCGCCCAAGTTCCCGCCGTCCATGGTGATCGAGTTCTTGCTGCGCCACCACGCCCGCACCGGCGCCGAGGGCGCGCTCCAGATGGCGCGGGACACCTGTGAGCGGATGGCACGCGGCGGCATCTACGACCAGCTGGGCGGCGGCTTCGCCCGCTACTCCGTGGACCGCGAGTGGGTCGTGCCGCACTTCGAGAAGATGCTGTACGACAACGCCCTGCTGTGCCGCGTGTACGCCCACCTGTGGCGGGCCACCGGCTCGGACCTCGCCCGCCGGGTCGCCCTGGAGACCGCCGACTTCATGGTGCGTGAACTGCGCACCGCCGAGGGCGGGTTCGCCTCCGCGCTGGACGCGGACAGCGACGACGGCACGGGGAAGCACGTCGAGGGCGCCTACTACGCGTGGACGCCCGCCCAGCTCACCGAGGTGCTCGGCGCCGAGGACGCGGAACTGGCCGCGCAGTACTTCGGCGTGACCCAGGAGGGCACCTTCGAGCACGGCGCCTCTGTGCTCCAACTGCCGCAGCAGGAGGGCGTCTTCGACGCCGCGCGGATCGCGTCGGTCCGGCAGCGGCTGCTCGCCGCGCGGGCCGGGCGTCCCGCCCCGGGCCGGGACGACAAGGTGGTCGCCGCCTGGAACGGTCTGGCGATCGCCGCGCTCGCCGAGACCGGCGCCTACTTCGAGCGCCCCGACCTGGTCGAGGCCGCCGTCGCCGCCGCCGACCTGCTGGTGCGGCTGCACCTGGACGAGCAGGTCCGCCTCACCCGCACCAGCAAGGACGGCAGGGCCGGGGCCAACGCCGGGGTGCTGGAGGACTACGCCGACGTGGCCGAGGGCTTCCTCGCGCTGGCGTCGGTCACCGGGGAGGGCGTCTGGCTGGACTTCGCCGGTTTCCTGCTCGACCACGTCCTCACCCGCTTCACGGACGCCTCCGGCTCGCTGTACGACACCGCGGCCGACGCCGAGCAGCTGATCCGCCGCCCGCAGGACCCCACCGACAACGCCACCCCGTCCGGCTGGAGCGCCGCCGCGGGCGCCCTGCTGTCGTACGCCGCCCACACCGGCTCCGCACCCCACCGCACCGCCGCCGAGCGCGCCCTCGGCGTGGTGAAGGCACTCGGCCCGCGCGTCCCGCGCTTCATCGGCTGGGGGTTGGCGGCCGCCGAGGCGCTGCTCGACGGCCCGCGCGAAGTCGCCGTGGTCGCGCCGGACCCGGCCGGCCCCGCGGCGCGCGGGCTGCACCGTACGGCGCTGCTCGGCACGGCGCCCGGGGCGGTCGTCGCCTTCGGCACCGAGGGCGGCGACGAGTTCCCACTGCTCGCCGACCGGCCGCTGGTGGGCGGCGCCCCGGCCGCGTACGTCTGCCGGAACTTCACCTGCGACGCGCCGACCACCGACCCGGAGCGGCTGCGCGCCGCGCTGGGCGCCGCCCCGGGGCTCTGACCCCTCAGCCGTCCCGGCCGCTCCGGCTCACGGCGCGCTCCACGATCGCCTCCAGCTGCTCGTGGTGCGCGCCCCGCCAGTAGGCGCGGCCGCACGCGGTGCACTGGGCGAACACGTCGTACGAGCGCTGGGTGCCGCCCTTGAGCTGCTCCGCCACCTCGTCCTTGGTGGCCGGCCTGAGCGGCCCGTTGCAGGCGGTGCACCGCGTCCAGGGGCGCAGCGCGGGCCGGAACCGGTCCAGGACCTCCTGGAGCTGCTCGTCGGGGCGGGTGCTGTAGACGTAGGCGCCGGCCCACAGCTCGCGGCGGCGCAGCAGCCCGCGGTCGCGGCTGAGCAGGACCCGCTTCTCGGCCGCGGACAGCGCGGCGAGCGCCGGGTCGCCGAGGTCGGTCGACTCGTACGCGGTGTCCACGCCGAGCAGCCGCAGCCGGCGGGCGAGGGTGCCGAGGTGCACGTCGAGCAGGAACCGCAGGGGAGCGCCCGGGACCCGCTGGGGGTGCCGGACGGGCCGTACGCGCACCGACTCGCCGCCCGCCGGGATGTGCCCGGGGGGCACCTCGCGGCCGTCGACGAGCAGGGTGCCGACCTCGGTCAGCGGCACGCCGAGGGATTCGACGAGGTGGCCGAGGGTGGAGACGCCGTCGGTGGCCGCGCGGGCGGCGCCGGTGGGGCGGGCGCGCGGGACGAACAGGTGCAGTTCGGGGGCGAACTCGACGTGGATCTCGGGACCGTTCACCCGGTCAGAATGCCACGGGGGCCGGGACCGGGCCGCGGCCTTTTCGGCGGCCCTCCCGAGCAGCTTCCTCCGCTCCCGCGACCCCGGCAGGAGGCACACGGCACCCCCTAGTACGCGATCAGCGAGATCCCCACGTAGTGCGCGATGAATGCGGCCAGCGTGAAGGAGTGGAAGACCTCGTGGAAGCCGAACCAGCGGGGCGAGGGGTTGGGGCGCTTGAGGCCGTAGATCACGCCGCCCGCGCTGTAGAGCAGACCGCCGACGATCACCAGCACGAGGACGGCGACGCCGCCGGCCCGCATGAACTCGGGCAGGTAGAAGACCGCCGCCCAGCCCATGGCGAGGTAGCACGGGGTGTAGAGCCAGCGCGGGGCGCCGACCCAGAAGACGCGGAAGACGATCCCGGCCGCGGCGGCCGCCCAGATGCCCCACAGCAGCCACTCGCCCTTGTCGCCGGGCAGCAGCAGCATCGTCAGCGGGGTGTAGGTGCCCGCGATGATCAGGAAGATGTTGGCGTGGTCGAGGCGGCGCAGGACACCGTCCATGCGCGGGCTCCAGTTGCCCCGGTGGTAGAGCGCGCTGACGCCGAACAGCAGACAGGCCGTGAGGACGTAGACACCGCAGGCTATGCGGCCCTCGTGCGTCTCGGCGAGGGCGGTGAGCACCAGACCGGCGACCAGGACGGCGGGGAACATGCCGAGGTGCAGCCAACCGCGCAGCTTCGGCTTGACCGGATGCGGAAGGGAGAGCGCCACGGGCCCGTGGCCGTCGGCCGACAGGTCCCTGGGCGCGTCGGGGACGGACGCAGTCATGGACGCCATCGTACCTACGGTTCCGTAAGTTACGCATCAGTACGGACGGGTGCCCCATGGCGAGTGGTCATCGTCTCACGGGGAATCCGGCGGCGCACTCCCGGTGGGGGCACGTGGCGATCCTCACGCCGCTCAAGTGTGACGCCCTCTGGACAGATGGGCGCTCGCGTCGGATGATCAAATGAGTGCGGTCGACACCGGATGAGCGCCCACGAGGTCAACGACACGCGTCCGGGTCGCAGCCCCCACGGGGCCTCCAACAAAAAACCCCTCATTTAGGAGCAATCGTGGCGCGCGACATCGCGGCTCCCTCCGTCCCCACCAACCACCAGGAACTGATCTCGTGGGTGAACGAGATCGCCGAACTGACCCAGCCGGACGCAGTGGTCTGGTGTGACGGATCCGAGGCCGAGTACGAGCGACTGTGCGGGGAGCTCGTCGAGAAGGGCACCTTCCGCAAGCTGGACCCGATCAAGCGCCCCAACTCCTACTACGCGGCCTCCGACCCCTCCGACGTCGCCCGCGTCGAGGACCGGACCTTCATCTGCTCCGCCAAGGAGGAGGACGCCGGCCCGACCAACCACTGGAAGGACCCCGCCGAGATGCGGGAGATCTTCACGGGTGAGCAGGGGGAGGGCGGTCTGTTCCGCGGCTCCATGCGCGGCCGGACCATGTACGTCGTGCCCTTCTGCATGGGCCCCCTCGGCTCCCCGCTCTCCGCGCTGGGCGTCGAGATCACCGACTCCGCGTACGTCGCCGTGTCCATGCGCACCATGACCCGCATGGGACAGCCGGTCCTGGACGAACTGGGCGACGACGGCTTCTTCGTGAAGGCCGTGCACACCCTCGGCGCCCCGCTCGCCGAGGGCGAGGCGGACGTCCCGTGGCCGTGCAACAGCACCAAGTACATCTCGCACTTCCCCGAGGACCGCGAGATCTGGTCCTACGGCTCCGGTTACGGCGGCAACGCCCTGCTCGGCAAGAAGTGCTACGCCCTGCGCATCGCCTCCGTCATGGCCCGCGACGAGGGCTGGCTCGCCGAGCACATGCTGGTGCTGAAGCTGACCCCGCCCACCGGGGAGCCCAAGTACGTCGCCGCCGCCTTCCCGTCGGCCTGCGGCAAGACCAACCTCGCCATGCTGGAGCCCACCATCTCCGGCTGGACCGTGGAGACCATCGGCGACGACATCGCCTGGATGCGCTTCGGCGAGGACGGCCGCCTGTACGCCATCAACCCCGAGGCCGGCTTCTTCGGCGTCGCGCCCGGCACCGGTGAGCACACCAACGCCAACGCGATGAAGACCCTGTGGGGCAACTCGGTCTTCACCAACGTCGCCCTCACCGACGACGGCGACGTGTGGTGGGAGGGCATGACCGAGGAGACCCCGGCCCATCTGACGGACTGGAAGGGCAACGACTGGACGCCCGAGTCGGGCACCCCGGCCGCGCACCCCAACGCCCGTTTCACCACGCCCGCCGCGCAGTGCCCGATCATCGCGCCGGAGTGGGAGGACCCCAAGGGCGTGCCGATCTCGGCGATCCTCTTCGGTGGGCGCCGCGCCACCGCCGTACCGCTGGTCACCGAGTCCTTCGACTGGAACCACGGCGTCTTCCTCGGCGCCAACGTGGCCTCCGAGAAGACCGCCGCCGCCGAGGGCAAGGTCGGCGAGCTGCGCCGCGACCCCTTCGCCATGCTGCCGTTCTGCGGCTACAACATGGGCGACTACATGGGGCACTGGGTGGACGTGGCCAAGGACAAGGACCAGTCCAAGCTGCCGAAGATCTACTACGTCAACTGGTTCCGCAAGGACGACGAGGGCCGGTTCGTCTGGCCCGGCTTCGGCGAGAACGGCCGCGTCCTGAAGTGGATCGTGGAGCGCCTGGAGGGCACGGCGGACGGCGTCGAGACCCCGATCGGCGTGCTGCCGACCAAGGAGTCCCTGGACACCGACGGGCTCGACCTCGCCGACGCCGACCTGGAGTTCCTGCTCAGCGTCGACAAGGAGGTGTGGCGCGAGGAGGCGGCGCTCGTCCCCGAGCACCTGAACACCTTCGGCGACCACACGCCCGCCGAGCTGTGGGACCAGTACCGGGCGCTGGTGGAGCGCCTGGGCTGAGCAGTACCCGCACCGCAAAGCTCCGTGGCCGGTCCGACTAGCCCTGACCCGCGAAGTCGTCACGAAGGCCGGTCACGAGGGGGTCTCCCCGCGCTCCAGTAGCTCATCGCAACCCCCGGAGCGCGGGGAAACCCCGCTCGGGCCGGGTCCCCGCACAACGGCGTGCGACGGACCCGGCCCTTCGGTGCGTCCGGACCCGCCCGGCATCGCGGCCGGTCCGCCGGCCGTTCCGCGTCCTCGTCCTGACGGTGATCTTCGGCTGACCCGCCGGGCGGCGGGGTGTGTGGCGCCCGGTCCGCGCGTCGCTGCGGGTGCACGCGGACCGGGGCCGTACGAGGGGCCCGGGAGGGCTCAGCCGGCGGCGAGTTCGCGCGGCTCCAGGGCCGCGGAGTGCGCGTCCATGCGCTCGGCGGCCAGGATCGCGACGCCGGTGTCGGCGCGGGAGGCGGCGACCACCAGGGCACGGGCCGCCAGGGTGTGCGCCCGCCGGTGCAGGGCCGCCGGACGGGGCTCCGGGCGGGTGGCGGCCACCTTCAGGCGGACCGGCGCCTGACCTCCCCGCAGCCGGGCCACCTGCTCGGTGAGCCGGTCGGCGGCGGCGTCCAGACCCGCGTCGGGGGCCAGCGCGCGCAGCTCGTCCGTGACGGCGAGCAGAGCCGCGAGATGGCCCGCGAGCTGGATGTCCAGCTCCTCGTCCCGGGACCGGTGGGGGAAGTCCGTGGGGCCGTCGGCCATCGTGCTGTGGACCGACTTGCTGCGGATCGGCTCGTACATGGGATGGCCTCCTGAGTCGTTCAGGAAACCATCCTACATTGGATTCAATCTAAAGTTGACGGGATTCGGGAGACGGCCCGGGAGGGCTGCGGCTCAGTGCTGGCCGTATCCGTCCAGGAAGTTCCCGATCCGGCCCACCGCCTCGCGCAGGTCCAGGGCCGTCGGCAGGGTCACCACCCGGAAGTGATCGGGTTCGGGCCAGTTGAATCCGGTGCCCTGGACGACCATGATCTTCTCCTGGCGCAGCAGGTCCAGGACCATCCGCCGGTCGTCCTTGATCTTGAAGACCTTGGGGTCGAGCCGCGGGAAGAGGTACAGCGCGCCCTTCGGCTTCACGCAGGTCACGCCGGGGATGCTGGTGAGCGCCTCGTGGGCGGCGTCCCGCTGCTCGCGCAGCCGGCCGCCCGGCAGCACCAGGTCGTTGATGGTCTGCCGTCCGCTGAGCGCCGCGACCACGCCGTGCTGGCCCGGCATGTTGGCGCACAGGCGCATGTTCGCCAGGACCGTCAGGCCCTCGATGTAGGACTCGGCGTGCGCGCGCGGCCCGGAGATCGACATCCAGCCGACCCGGTAGCCGGCCACCCGGTACGCCTTCGACATGCCGTTGAAGGTGAGGGTGAGCAGGTCGGGGGCGATCGCGGCGGTCGGGGTGTGCGTGGCGTCGTCGTAGAGGATCTTGTCGTAGATCTCGTCGGAGCAGACCAGCAGGTTGTGCCGGCGCGCGATGTCCGTCAGCCCGCGCAGCATCGCGTCGTCGTAGACCGCGCCGGTCGGGTTGTTCGGGTTGATGACCACGAGCGCCTTGGTGCGGTCGGTGATCTTCCGCTCCACGTCCGCGAGGTCGGGCATCCAGTCGGACTGCTCGTCGCAGCGGTAGTGCACCGCCGTGCCGCCGGACAGGGAGACGGCGGCCGTCCACAGCGGATAGTCGGGCGCCGGGACGAGCACCTCGTCGCCGTCGTCCAGCAGGCCCTGCATCGCCATCACGATCAGCTCGGAGACGCCGTTGCCGATGAAGACGTGCTCGACGTCCGTCTCGATGCCGAGGGTCTGGTTGTGCATGACGACCGCCCGGCGTGCCGCCAGCAGGCCCTTCGCGTCGCCGTAACCGTGCGCCGTGGAGACGTTGCGGAGGATGTCCTCCAGGATCTCCGGCGGGCACTCGAAGCCGAAGGCGGCCGGGTTGCCGGTGTTCAGCTTCAGGATGCGGTGACCGGCCGCCTCCAGCCGCATCGCCTCCTCGAGCACCGGGCCCCGGATCTCGTAACAGACGTTGGCGAGCTTGGTCGACTGGATCACCTGCATGTCCGCGAGCTTACGACCCGGTTACGACCCATGGGCCGTGTTTTCCACCACGTGAGACGCGTCCGTCCGGGTGGTCGCCGCCGCCTCCGTCCCCGCCCGGTGGGCCGGATCGCGCCAACTGGCGTCCGGATACCGTCCCTTGCCCGCACCCCTCGCCGTCATGAGAATGCTCATGACAATAAGGTGCCGTCCGGACGACCTCCGGCCGGTGCCCTCCATAGAGGGGACCCCACATGAACAAGCCTCTCCTTGCCGCGCTCGCCACCCTGGCCGTCACCGGGTTCGGCGTGGCACCGGCGGCCGCGTCACCCGCGGCTCCCACCGTCCGCGCCGTGACCTTCGCCGGCACCGTCTCGCTCAGCAACTGCTCCGGCTCGGTCGTCCGCCTGCCCGCCTCCGAGGACGACGACCCGGCGCTGGTCATGTCCAACGGCCACTGCCTGGAGACCGGCTTCCCGGCGGCCGGCGAGGTCGTCGTGGACCAGCCCTCCAGCCGCACCTTCGGGCTGCTCAACGCCTCCGGCACCCGCGTCGGCACCCTGCGAGCCAGCAAGATCGCCTACGCGACGATGACCGACACGGACGTCTCGCTCTACCAGCTCACCAGCACGTACGCCCAGATCCGCGGCACCTACGGGATCAGCCCGCTCACCCTCAACGACACCCACCCCGCGGCCGGCACCGCGATCACCGTCGTCTCCGGCTACTGGAAGCGCACCTACGCCTGCAACGTCGACGGGTTCGCCTACCGCCTCAAGGAGGGGGAGTGGACCTGGAAGGACTCGGTCCGCTACACCTCCGCCTGCCGGACCATCGGCGGCACCTCCGGATCGCCCGTCGTCGACAACGCCACCGGCAAGGTCGTCGCCGTCAACAACACGGGCAACGAGGACGGCGGACGCTGCACGGACAACAACCCGTGCGAGGTCGCCGCGGACGGCACCGTGACGGTCCGCGAGGGCATCAACTACGGCCAGCAGACCTACCAGATCCCGGCCTGCTTCGGCCTCGACAGCAAGCTCGACCTCTCCCGCAGCGGCTGCGTCCTGCCCAAGCCGTAGCGCCGGCCCGGTGGGCCGCGCCGGACGGACCCCGGCTCAGCGCGGAACCCGGCGCACCGACCGCCCGGCCAGCACGTCGGTGCGCCGCCCGTCCTCCATCACGAACCGCCCGTCCACCAGCACGTACGGGATGCCCGTCGGCAGCACCCGCGGGTCCGCGTAGGTGCTGCCCGCCGCGACCGTCGCCGGGTCGAAGAGCACCAGGTCGGCCCGGTACCCCTCGCGGACCAGGCCCCGGTCCGGCAGCCGCAGCCGGGCCGCCGGGCGCGAGGTGAGGTGGGCGACGCACTCCTCCAGCGGGAGCACGCCCAGCTCGCGCACGTAGTGGCCCAGGTAGTGCGGGAAGGTGCCGTAGGCGCGCGGGTGCGGCTTGGCGCCCTGGAGGATGCCGTCCGAGCCGCCGGTGTGGACCCGGTGCCGCATGATCGCGCGCACGTTCTCCTCGTGGCCGACGTGCTGGAGGATGGTCGGCGCCAGCCGGTCGGCCAGCAGCAGGTGCCGGGCGACCTGCCACGGGCTCTCGCCGCGCAGCCGCGCCGACTCCAGGACCGTACGGCCGACGTACTCCCCGAGGGCCGGGTCGCCCGTGCCGGAGATCTCGATCGTCTCCCACTCCATGGGCACGCCGTGCGAGCCGTCGGAGCCGATCTCCTCCATGTGGTGCCGGATGCGCTCGGCGGTGTCGTCGTCCGCCAGCCGCTTCATGATCTGCTCCGGGCCGCCCTCGCTCGCCCAGCTCGGCAGCAGCGCCACGAGGGTGGTGCAGCCGGGGGTGTACGGGTAGGTGTCGAGGGTGATGTCGGCGCCGCCGGCCAGCGCCTCGTCGAGCAGGGTCAGCAGCTCGGGCGCCCTGCCCTTGTTCACGCCGAAGTTCATGGTGGCGTGCGCCAGGTGCAGCGGGCAGCCCGCCTCGCGGGTCAGCTCCACCATCTCCTCGTACGCCCGCAGCGCCCCGGCCCCGTACGAGCGGTGGTGCGGGCAGTAGTAGCCGCCGTACGACGCCACCACCCGGCACAGCTCGGTCAGCTCGGCGTCCTTGGCGTACATGCCGGGCGTGTACGTCAGCCCCGACGACATGCCGACCGCGCCCTGCTCCAGGCCCTCGGCGACCAGGCGCCGCATGTGCTCCAGCTCCGCCTCGGTCGCCTCCCGGTCGTCCCAGCCGACGGCGAGGGCGCGCACCGTGCCCTGCGGGATCAGATAGGCGGCGTTGACGGCGATGCCGCGGTCGAGCCGGTCCAGGTACTCGCCGACCGACCGCCAGTCGAAGTCGACGTCGTCGCCGGGGCCGTTCCACCCCGCGATCGCGCGGCGCACCTCGCCGAGGGTGCGGTCGTCGACCGGCGCGTACGACAGCCCGTCCTGGCCGATGACCTCCAGGGTGACGCCCTGGGCGGCCTTGGCGCTGTGGTCCGGGTCCCGCAGCAGCGCCAGGTCGCTGTGGGCGTGCATGTCGATGAAGCCGGGGGAGAGGACCAGGCCCTCGGCGTCCAGCTCGCGGCGTGCCTCGGGGCGCTGGCAGCCGGCGGCCGCCGCCTCCTTGACGATCGAGACGATCCGGCCGCCGTCGACCACGACGTCGGCGCGGTAGGAGTCGGCGCCGGAGCCGTCCACCACGTCGGCGTCCCTGATGACCAGCTCTTCCATGACCCGCTCCCTCAGAAGAACGTACGGATGTAGTCGACGACCGTCCCGTCCGCCTCGGCGACCGGGATGAGCTGCCACTTGTCGAAGGAGGTGCACGGGTGGGACAGGCCCGCCCCGAGCCAGTCGCCGACCTCCAGGTCCGCCTCCCCGGTCGTGCGCACCCAGGCGTGCTGGTCGGACAGGCCGGTCACCTCGACGCCGGTGGCGGGGCGCTGGACGCCGTCGCGGCGCACCACCTGGGCGAAGGGCAGGTGGAGGTCGTACGCCGCGTCCCGCTTGCCCGCGTTGGTGAACGCCTGCTCGGGGGAGGGGCGGGAGACGACCTGGCTCCACAGCCGGAAGGCGGGCTCCAGGGCGCCCTCCTCGGGGACCCGGTTGAAGGGGGTCAGCTCGCGGTAGTGGCCGTCGTCGTGGGAGACGTACGCACCCGAGCGCAGCAGCTTCAGGACGGGCCGGGAGAGGCCGGGGACCTCGGCGAACACGTCGGCCACCGCGTCGAACCAGGCGCTGCCGCCCGCGCTGAGCACGATCTCCTCCAGGCCCTCGAACCGCCCCGCCTCGTCGAAGTCGGCGGCGAGCGCGACCAGCCGCCGCAGCCACGCGTGCACGCGCTCGGGATCGGCGTCCGGGACCTCGCCCTCGTACCCGGCGACCCCGGCCAGCCGCAGCGTCCGCGCCCCGGCCACCGCGTCGGCGACCGCCGCGCACCCGGCCTCGGTGCGCACGCCGGTCCGCGCGCCCTCACCGGCGGCCAGTTCGACCACGACGTCCAGCGGGCGGGCGGCGCCCGCGTCCGTCAGGGCCGCGTCCATCAGCTCGACGCCGCGCACGGAGTCGACGTAGCAGACGAAGTGGAAGTCCGGGTCGGCGTCCAGCTCGGCGGAGATCCAGCGCAGGGCGGCGGCGTCGACCAGTTCGTTGGCCAGGAAGACCCGCCCGATGCCGAAGGCCCGCGCCACCCGGACCTGGTGCGGCACGGCGAGGGTGATGCCCCAGGCGCCGTGCTCGATCTGGCGGTGGAAGAGCTGCGGGGCCATGGAGGTCTTGCCGTGCGGCGCGAAGGCGAGGCCGTGCCGGGCGGAGTAGGTCTCCATGAGCTTCAGGTTGTGCTCCAGGCGCTCGGCGGACAGCGCGAGCACGGGGGTGGTGAAACCGCCGGTGAAGAGATTGCGGCGCTGTCCGGCCAGCTCGGCGACGGTCAGGCCGTACGCGTCCGGCGGAAGGCCCTTGAAGCGGTGGTCGACGTGCTCCTCGGCCAGCCTGGCGAGAGCGTCGCGGCCGTCGGTGGGGCCGGAGTCGAGGGCCATGGAGCCTCCCTGATCTGATGCGTTGCAAATTCTGCAACGACCATTGCGTATATCGCTTACTGCTGTCTAACATCTCGGCGAACGCGGGGTCAACGGAGCAGCCGCCCGCGAGACGCGAAGAACGCTCCGCGGACAGCCCAGGACAGCCCAGGACAGCGCGGACCCCGCAGACGAGGAGCCCCCACCATCGTGACCGCCACCGGACGAACCAGCACCGCCCCCGACGTCGTGGACGTCGTCGCGCTCGGCGAGTCCATGGTCACCTTCCTCCCCTCCCGCCCCGGGCGCCTCGCCGACGTCCCCTCCTTCGACCGGGCCATCGGCGGCGCCGAGTCCAACCTGGCCTGCGTGCTCGCCGCCGCCGGACACTCCGCGCGCTGGGTCGGCCGGGTCGGCGCCGACGGCTTCGGCGACCACCTCGTCGAGGCGATCGGCGCCTACGGCGTCGACGTCTCCGCCGTGCGCCGCGACCCCGCCCGCCCGACCGGCGTCTACTTCCGCACCGCCGGGGACCGCGCCACCGACGCCCACGAGGTGGCGTACTACCGGGCGGGCTCGGCCGCCTCCGCGATGTCCGTGGACACCATGGACCTCGACGCGATCCGCTCCGGCCGCGTCCTGCACCTGTCCGGCATCACGCCCGCGCTCTCCGCCGACTGCCTCGGCCTGATGCGCGAGCTGACCGCCCGCCGCCCCGGCCGGCCCCTCGTCTCCTTCGACGTCAACCACCGCCCCGGCCTGTGGCGCGACGCCGGTCACGGGCACGGTCCCGAGGTGCTCCTCGACCTGGCCCGCGGCGCCGACCTGGTCTTCGTCGGCGACGACGAGGCACGGGACGCCTGGGGGCTCGGCGGTCCCGAGGCCGTGCGCGCCGCGCTGCCCGAGCCGGAGCTGCTCGTCGTCAAGCAGGGCGCGAGCGGCGCCACCGCCTTCCACGGCACCGACGTCACCTCCGTGCCCGCCCTGCACGTCGACGTCGTCGCCGCCGTCGGCGCGGGCGACGCCTTCGCCGCCGGGTTCCTCTCCGCCACCCTGCGCGGACTGCCCGTGCGCGAGCGCCTGCGCCACGGTCACCTCATGGCCGCCGCCGCCCTCACCGTCCCCGGCGACCTCGCCACGCCCCCGGCCCGCGACCACGCCGACCGCCTGGCCGCCCTCGACGACACCGCGTGGGGGAGACTGCGACTCGGCCCCGGCTGGACACAGGACGTCCGAGGGGCCGACGAGGAGGTACGTACGCCATGAGTCAGACCGTCGACCGCGCGCTCAGCATCCTGCCGCTGCTCGCCGAGGGCCCCGCCGACCTGGGCCGGGTCGCCGAGCGCCTGGGCGTGCACAAGTCCACGGCCCTGCGCCTGCTGCGCACCCTGCACGAACACGGCTTCGTCTACCGCCAGTCCGACCAGCGCTACCGCCTCGGCGCCCGGCTGATCTCCCTCGCCCAGGAGGCGATGGAGAACCTCGACGTCCGCGAGATCGCCCACCCCCACCTCGTACGCCTCAACGAACAGGTCGGGCACACCGTCCACCTCGCCGTCCACGAGGAGGACGAGGTCCTCTACATCGACAAGGTCGAGAGCCGCTACCCGGTCCGCATGTACTCCCGGATCGGCAAGCCCGTCGCCATCACCGTCGCGGCCGTCGCCAAGCTGCTCCTCGCCGACCTCCCCGAGAACGAGCGGCGGGCCGTGGCCGAGCAGCTCGACTACCCCATGTACACGGCCCGTTCGACACCGAACGCCGACGGGTTCCTCAAGGAACTCGCCAAGGTGCGCGAACAGGGCTGGGCCACCGACCTCGGTGGCCACGAGGAGTCCATCAACTGCGTCGCCGCGCCCATCCGGGGCGCCGACGGCCGGGTGGTCGCCGCCATGTCGGTCTCCGCGCCGAACGTCGTCGTCACCGCCGAGGAACTCCTCACCCTGCTCCCGCTGGTCCGCCGCACGGCGGACGCCATCAGCGGCGAGTACTCCGGCAGGACCCCAGTCAAGGAAGTCACCGCATGACCGACAAGATCGCTCTCGTCCCCGCGACCCACACCGTCCCCCCGGCGAAGTTCTCCCACGGCGTGAGGAAGGGCAACATCCTCCAGGTCGCCGGCCAGGTCGGCTTCCTGCCCCACCAGGAGGGCAAGGCCCCCACCCCGGCCGGTCCGACCCTGCGCGAGCAGACCCTCCAGACCCTCGCCAACGTCAAGGCGATCCTGGAGGAGGGCGACGCCTCCTGGGACGACGTGATGATGCTCCGCGTCTACCTCACGGACGTGGACCACTTCGCCGAGATGAACGAGATCTACAACGCCTACTTCGAGGAGCAGGGCCTCACCCAGCCGCCCGCCGCGCGCACGACCGTGTACGTCGGTCTGCCCGCCGGCCTCCTCATCGAGATCGACGCGCTCGCCGTCCTCGGCTGACCGCCCCCGCCGTCTCGCCCGTCTGACCGCCTGTCTGTGAACGGCACGGCGTCCCCCGCCCCCGGGGGCGCCGTGCCGCGCTCCACCCTGCCCGAAAGCTCCATGTACTTATCCAGAGGACCCCCGAATGTCCCACGCGTCCCTCCAGTTCGCCGCCGCCGAGACCCCACCCCACACCGGCGGTCTGCTCACCCTGATCGACGGCACCGCCGGGCTGCTGACCGTCGCCGCCCTCGGCATCGCGCTCCTGCTCTACCTCATCATCAAGGTGCGGCTCCAGCCCTTCGTCGCGCTGCTCGCCGTCTCCATAGCCGTCGGCCTGCTCGCCGGCCTGTCGGTCACCGAACTCTTCGGCACCGTCCAGAAGTCGGACGCCGTCTCCACCATCGAGTCCGGCATGGGCGGCATCCTCGGCCACGTCGCCATCATCATCGGCCTGGGCACCATGCTCGGCGCGATCCTCGAAGTCAGCGGCGGCGCACAGGTGCTGGCCTCCCGGCTCCTCGGCCTCTTCGGGGAGAAGCGCGCCCCGCTCGCCATGGGCCTGACGGGCCTGATCTTCGGCATCCCGGTCTTCTTCGACGTGGGCATCTTCGTCCTCGCGCCCATCGTCTACGCCGCCGCCAAGCGCTCCGGCAAGTCGATCCTGCTCTACTGCCTGCCGCTGCTGGCCGGCCTGTCCATGACCCACGCCTTCCTGCCGCCGCACCCCGGCCCGGTGGCCGCCGCCGGACTGCTGAAGGTGGACCTCGGCTGGGTGATCCTCATGGGCATCGTCTGCGGCATCCCCGCCGTGCTCGCCGCCTGGGCGTTCTCCGCCTGGATCGGCCGCCGCATCTTCGTGCCGGTGCCGCAGGACATGGTCGAGGCGGCCGAGGAGGCCAAGCAGGCCGTCGTCGACGAGCAGCGCAAGGCGGGCGTCGCGCCGACCGAGACCCCGGTCGCGCTCGGCACGGTCCTCGGCATCATCGGCACCCCGCTGGTCCTGATCCTCGCCGCGACCTTCTCCTCCATCGCCCTGGACCCGTCCACCCTCCGCTCGGTGATCGAGTTCTTCGGCAACCCGTTCGTCGCGCTGACCATCGCCCTGTTCCTCGCCTACTACCTGCTCGGCATCCGGCGCGGCTGGTCCCGCAAGTCCCTGGAGACCGTCTCGACGGCCTCGCTGAAGCCGGTCGGCAACATCCTGCTGGTGGTCGGCGCGGGCGGTGTCTTCGGCGCCGTCCTCAAGGCCAGCGGCGTCGCCCAGGCCCTCTCCGACACCTTCAACGACGTCGGCCTGCCGGTGATCGTCCTGGCGTACCTGATCTCCGTGGTGCTGCGGGTCGCCCAGGGCTCGGCGACGGTCGCCATCGTGACGACGGCGGGCATCGTGGCGCCGCTGCTCGCCGAGGGCGACCACTCGCAGGCGTTCGTCGCCCTGGTCATCATGGCCATCTCGGCCGGCTCCATCTTCGCCTCGCACGTCAACGACGGCGGTTTCTGGATGGTTGCCAAGTACTTCGGCATCAGCGAGCGGGACACGCTCAAGACGTGGACCGTGCTGGAGAGCGTGCTGTCGGTCGCCGGGTTCGTGGTGGCGGCGGTGGTGAGCCTTTTCGTGTAGGCGACACGTGTTGGCGTCTCGTGGAGGCGTCTCGTGTAGGCGTCTGATAACGAAGTTGGGGCTGGCTGTGCCCGGCACAGGATCGTCGACCATACTGCCCGCGTGGAGCAGCGCAGAGGATCGACGAGCCAGCCCCTGGAAGGCGCCGGATTCGACCCGGCATTCATCCCCGGGCTCACCGCACCCGTGTCCGGTGGGCCGGAGGACGTGAGACGCGACGAGGCCGAAGCGGTCGAGGACGCCGAAGCGGAGACCGAGGAGTCCGTCCGGTCCGCGCAGTCCTCGGCGTCCTCGGCCGTCGGCGAACCGCCCGCCGAGGACGCCGCCGAACCGGACGACGAGGCCCCCGTGGACGGCCCCGTCTTCGAGGCCGCCGACCGCCGCGCCAGGATCGTCGCCGACCACCGGGGCGTACGCCTCTCCCTCGACGACCAGGAGTGCGAGTTCCGCTGGGACGAGGTCGGGGCCGTGGAGACGGAGACCGGCCGCTTCGGCAAGCGGTTCACGGTCACGGTGCACACGCCGGACCGCCGCTGGTACCCGATCGAGATCGAGGCCACGTCCCGGAGCCGCTTCCCGGAGTGGGAGTCGGCCCTGGACGAGGTCCTGGACGCGTACTTCGAGGACGGCGAGGCGGAGGCGAAGGAGACGGCGGACACGGCGGACTCGGCGGACTCGGCAGAGAAGGCCGCCGAGAAGGACGCCGGGGAGGCCGCGCCCCGCGCGGAGTAGGCGCATCGGGTGAAGATCCGTGCACGCCCTCTTGCCGCACCGGCGGCCATGGGCTTTCTTGACCTCCATGGCGGACACCACGGGCAACACCTCAGACGTAGGCGTATCGGGCGGTGCCGACGCGGCTCCCCGTAAGTCCAGTTGGCGCTACATCGGCCCCGGCATCGTCGTGGCGGCGACCGGCGTGGGCGCCGGCGACCTCGTGGCCACCCTCATCGCGGGCAGCAACTTCGGCTACACCCTGCTGTGGGCGGCGGTCATCGGCTGCCTGGTGAAGATCTCCCTCGCCGAGGCGTGCGGCCGCTGGCACCTGGCCACCGGCCGCACCCTCTTCGACGGCTGGGCGAGCATCGGCTCCTGGACCACGTGGTTCTTCGCGATCTACGCCGTGATCTGGGGCTTCGTCTACGGCGCCGCGGCGATGTCGTCGAGCGCCCTGCCGCTCCAGGCGCTCTTCCCGGACGTGATGGGCCTCGAATGGTGGGGCATCGCCTGCGGCCTGGTGGGCCTGGTCTTCGTCTGGTTCAACCAGTACAGCGTCTTCGAGAAGGTCATGACGGTCCTGGTGGGCGTCATGTTCGTGGTGACGGTGTACCTGGCGATCCGCGTGACCCCCAACCTGGGCGACGCCTTCGCCGGACTCCTCCCGGTCCTCCCGGACGAGAAGGACTCGGTCCTCAACACCCTGGGCCTGATCGGCGGCGTGGGCGGCACCATCACGCTGGCCGCGTACGGCTACTGGGTCAACGCCAAGGGCTGGACCAACACCGGCTGGATGAAGGTCATGCGCCTGGACAACCGGGTCGCCTACGCCACCACCGGCATCTTCGTCGTCGCGATGCTCTTCGTCGGCGCCGAGCTGCTCCACTCGGCCAACATCGCGATCGCCAGCGGCGACAAGGGTCTGATCCAACTCGGCGACATCCTGGAGCAGGAGTACGGCACGGCGACCGGCAAGCTCTTCCTGATCGGCTTCTTCGCCACCAGCTTCACCTCGCTGATCGGCGTCTGGCACGGCGTGAGCCTGATGTTCGCCGACTTCCTGGCCCGCCGCCGCGGTGAACGGGAGGCGCGGGGCGACGAGTTGGCCTCGGGACGCCGGGAGCGCTCCTGGGCCTTCCGCGCCTACCTGCTGTGGCTCACCTTCCCGCCCATCATCCTGCTCTTCCAGGACGAGCCCTTCCGCCTGATCATCATCTACGGCGTCCTGGGCGCCGCCTTCATGCCCTTCCTCGCCCTCACCCTGATGTGGCTCCTCAACTCCTCCCGCACGCCGCGCGAGTGGCGCAACGGCAGCCTCAGCAACGGCATGCTCACCGTCGCCGGGCTGCTGTTCCTGGTCCTGTGCGTGAAGCAGATCTGGGACCAGCCGTGGTCGGAGTTCTTCTAGTCCTCTTCGCGCGGCGGACGTGCCCGCCCCCGACACGACGAGGTCCCGGCGATCAGCTGAGGTCCATCTCGTCCCCGTCGACGTCCATCGGCTCGGGCGAGGCGGCCCTCGGCGCCTGGCCCCCCGGCGCCTGGGCCTCTGCCGCGAACCTCTCCCTGGCGATGTTCGCCAGGTTGTCGCGCAGCGCCGGGATACGGGAGTCGCCCGACTTGATGGCCGGTTGGAGGTTCCGGCTCCAATAGCCCTCGACATCGGCGGGAGTACGGCACCCGGCCGCCTTCAACAGGCCGGCGACCTGATTGTCGTCGCCCTTGTGCTTCGCGACGTCGGGCTTCTGGATCATGCGGTCCAGATAGTTGAGGATCAGTTCGTCGCGCGAGATATGGTCACCCGTAACGACAGCATCCCCTTCGACCTGCATCGATTCCTTCAGGTCGAACGGGTTGTTGAACCCCATCTCGCCGGACACGTCGAACTGGAACTCCGGCACCTTTTCGTTCTTGCAGTAGATGGACTGCACATGGTTGCCCTTGGCGCTGACTTGTCCGGACCAGGCGCCCGAACGCTCCATCTCCTGGAAGAGCCTGTTCATGTTGTCATCGTTCGACACATCGATGTCGATGTCCTGCGGCGCCCTGGCTCCCCCGTAGATGTACGCGATGAGGCTGCCGCCGAACCGGTACCCGACCTCGATGCTGCGCATCCAGGCATCGAACTCCTGGAGGACGTAGAGAAGTTTGTCCCACCTGGCCTCCTGTTGCTTGGCCAGCTCCGGATTCTCGACCTTCAACGCCTCGAACCGCTCTTTCACGGCCGACAGCGTGAGGCCGATCTTGGCCCCCTCCGGAGCGGCGGGCCCACCGCCCGCCGGTGCCCGCTGCACCACCTGGCTGTACGCCTGGTTGCCGATGGCCCGTTGCAGCACCATGGCCGAGTGCGGAGCACCGGGCATCCGCGTGGCGGTCGCCGCGGCGTTGTCGGCACGGCGGGGCACCGTACGGGTGTTCCCGGGCCGAGGAGCATGGTGGTGTTCGTCGTGGGCGTGCATGGTGCGTCCTCCTGTGGGGCAGGGCCTGTTGGCACTCTAGCCGCGCGCCTTCACGAGGCTGCCCGGTCGGAGGGCGGAGAAGGGTACATCGGGGCATCAGGTCTGCCCCAAGGAGCAGTTGACCGATGCTCCGGCACCGTCACCGCACCGCGTCCCCTTCCTCGCTGAGCGTGATCTTCCGCAGCTGCTCCATGGTCGGCGCGGGGGCGTCCCGGGTGGCGTCCTTGTTCTGGTCGCCGGTGTTGAAGGCGCCGATCACCACGCGGAAGCCCTCCTGTCCGGGGCGCAGCGCGTCCACGCTCCACATCACCACGCCGGAACCGGCCTTCTCGCCGGGCCCCTGCCGTGTGACCAGGCGCGTGCCGTCGGGCCGGATCTCCCCGCCGACGTACAACTGCCCGGCGCTGTCGGCCATCCCGTGCCGGACGTTGACCTGGACGAGGCTGCGGCCCCGCCCGTCGTCCACGACGAGATAGGCGTACTGACACCGAGTTGCGTCTCGTCGAGGTCACCAATGCCCAGGGGATGCGCTGGAACTACATCCACGACGCGGTCGGCCGACTAGTGCGTGAATCCGACTTCGACGGGCGCGTCGTTTCCTATGCCTACGTCCACAATCCGCACACCGGGACCGACCCGCTCGGACTGGCCCCTCGGTGCGATGACACGATCCCTGGCCTCCGCAAACAGACCGATCACCCGCTGAGCAAACGGATACACATTGGAGAAGATGGCAAGGTCACTATCACCGGCAAGGGCGCGCTCTACGTCAACCTGAGTGGCGACGTTGGGCATACTGTCCGTTTCCGAGGCGAAGGCGGGCAGATCGTCGAGTTCCAGATATCGGCCGAGTTCCGCGAAAAGATCAGACGGACCGCTGTGCCTCAGGAGGAGCCCGGTCTGGGGTTCAGCAGGGCCGAGTGGAAACAGATGAAGAGAATTTGTCCGGAGATTTCGGACCCGACCATGGGAGACGACTTGTACGGCATTCCCAGTGGAATGCTCAATGAGTTCAGGGAAGAAGTGGCGAAGTGCCCGGGCAGAGTTGTTCAGGAAGGTTAGGAGACGTTCCGTATGATGCACGAGATCGAGGACATCGAGCAGGAACGGCTCCGATTGTCGCGGCGACCTGCCTTGCAGGAGACGCCTCCTGTCATCGGCGTATTCGACGTACGCATCAGTTGCCCGGTCGCGGAATTCGCCGACAGGGTACGGTCCGTGCTCGATCCTGCACTCCGGCTGGCGGTTGCACACCCTTTCGAAGGTGAAGATCTACCAGTCGATGCGATCCCCGATTGGTTCGTTGCCGTCGCCCGTGGAAGTGCCGAACCGGCCCCCGAGTTCGCAGTCCGCGGCGCTGAGCGATACGCGGCCGCTGTCGGACGCGGTGCGTGGGACCTTCAAGAGTGGCTCTACCAGTTCGATCCCGAATCCGAGTTTCGTGGTTGGGCGTGGTGGGGTCTTACGCAATCGGGTGAACGTGAAGTGCGGCTGTGGGTGGACACGTGGGGTGAGTCCTTCTTCGCCTGCGATGAACTGCGATGGCTCGCGTACGTCGCCGGTGCCGTAGAGATCGACGGGCCGAGTCTGGAGAGGTCCGACGCCTGGGTTGCCGCAGCGCAGACCTGACGCGCAGCGACAGGCCCCCGCCCGCGTGGCAGCGGGCAGGGGCAGGGGCCGGGGTCGGGGTCGGGGTCGGGAGAGTCAGCCGGGTCGGTCGGGGCTACGGCAGCGCGTGGACGTGGGCGCCCACCGTGCTCGACCAGGTGTTGCCCGCCGTCGCGTCCCAGTTGGTGGACCAGGTCATCGCGCCCCGCAGGTCGGGGTAGGTCCTCGGCGGCTTGAAGGAGCCGCAGTTGGTGGCCTTGGTGAGGCAGTCCAGGGCGGCGTTGACCACCGACGGGGCGACGTAGCCGCCGCCCGCCGCGCGGGTGGAGGCCGGCAGGCCGAGGCCCACCTGGGACGGGGCGAGGCCGCCCTCCAGCTGGATGCAGGCCAGGGCGGTGAGGAAGTCGACCGTGCCCTGGGCGTAGACCTTGCCGTCGCAGCCCAGCATCGTGCCGCTGTTGTAGTACTGCATGTTGACGACCGTGAGGATGTCCTTCACGTTCAGTGCCGTCTGGAAGTAGCCGCCCTGCGTCGACTGCATGTCGATCGTCTGCGGGGCCATGGTCAGGATCATGTCCGGGCCGGCCTTCGCCGACAGGGCGCGCAGGGCCTGGGTCATGTAGGTCGGGTTGAGGCCGTTCTCCAGGTCGATGTCGACGCCGTCGAAGCCGTACTCCTGCATGAGGGAGTGGACGGAGTTGGCGAAGTTCGTCGCGGAGGCGGAGCTGTTCACCGAGACGGTGCCCTTCTCGCCGCCGACCGAGATGATGACCTTCTTGCCCGCGGCCTGCTTGGCCCGCACGTCCGCCTTGAACTGGTCGACCGTGTAGCCGCCGAGCCCGGCCGAGTCCAGGCTGAAGCTCACGGCACCCGGCGTCGTGGTCGCGTCGGCGAAGGCCACCGCGATGATGTCGTACGCGGACGGCACGTCGGAGATCTTCTGGACCGCCGCCCCGTTGTTGAAGTTCTGCCAGTAGCCGGTCACCGCGTGCTTGGGCAGGTCGCCGCCGTTCCCGCCGTCGTCGGGCGCCGTGGTGCGGGCCGTGACCGCCGCCGACTTCACCGACTCACCGGCCGCGTTCGTCGCCGTGACCTGGAAGGAGTACGAGGTCGAGGCCGCCAGGCCGGTGACCGTCGCCGAGGTGCCGGTCACCGCGGTCACCTTCGTGCCGTCGCGGTAGACGCTGTAGCCGGTGGCGCCCGAGACCGTGTTCCAGGCGAGGGACGCGGAGTTCGGGGTCGTACCGGAGACCCTCAGGCCGGCCGGGGCCGAGGGGACCGTGGGGCCGGGGCCGTCGCCGCCACCGCCGTCGGGGCCGAAGACGGACAGGTCGTCGACGTAGTACGCCGACTGCCCGTACCAGCCGTGCGTGTACACCGTCACGGAGGTCGTCGAGGAGCCGGTGCTGAAGGTGGTCTTCAGCTGCTTCCAGGAGGCCGAGTCGGGGGTCCAGGTCGACACGTCCGTCGTGCCCGTGCCCGTCACGCCCAGGTAGGAGTACCCGCCCTGCACCCACGCGCTCAGCGTGTACGTCGAGTTGGGCTTCACCGCGACGCTCTGCGCACAGCGGGCGTTGTCCTGCCCCGCCGGGGTGGCCTTCAGCGCGGCCGAGCCCGCGTGCACCGGGGAGGCGACGGTGGTGCCGCTGTTGGCCGAGCAGGTCCAGTTGCTCAGCCCGGACTCGAAACCGGCGTTCTTTGCGTTGTTGACGTCGGCGGCCGATGCCGGGCCGACGGCCGTGAACGCGAGTGCCAGGGCGGCGGTGACGGCGCCCGTCAGGGAGCCGAGACGTCTTCCGCGCCGTCTGCGTACGGGGTCCACTGCTGCCTCCGGGGGTGAGGTGGGGCGGATCGGGGGACGGTGGCCACCGTTGACGTACAAGGTGGTCCAGACCAATTGAAGGTGTCAAGAGGTAGGTACGGACCAAGTTCGCCGCCCGGACGGCGCGGCCGACGCGTTCTCGAAAATGCTCAACCTGCCCCGGTTTGGCGCATCTTGTGCAACACAAGTTGTTCCACAGCTACAGAAACGCTGTTCTCCGCTCACAGACGCGTGGATACAGTGCTCAGGTAGTCACGCAGTGAAGTCATCCGGGTGTGCCGGAGTAACACCGGCGGACCGACGGGCTTGGGAGACCGGGGAGCCGCGCGTGCCAACTGCCATTGCCGTGACCAGTGCCGACATGGCACTGCCGCCGCAGGACGAACGGACGCTGCCCGCGGCCGTGCTCCAGGACGTCGGCCGGCGCCCCCTGGAACAGGTGCTGGCCGAGCTCCAGGCGCTGGTGGACCAGCACGGACACGTGATCGTGGTGTGCTCCCAGGCCGTCCCGGCGGGCGTGGAACGGCGCCTGCACACCGTCCGCGCCCTCCTGGAGTCCGACCGCATCGCCCTCTTCCGGCCGCCCCTGCCACCGCTCGGCATCGCCGTACTGGCCCGCCAGTTGCGCCAGCTGGCCTCCTGCGACCTCAGCCCGGGCGTCCTCGCCTCCGCCGGCCGGCTGCTCACCCACTACATCCACGCCGGCGCCCTGCTCGGCTCCGTCGCCCGGCTCGACCACGTCCCCGTGGGCCTGAAGGCGCACGCCAGGTCCTGGGTGCCCGGCAGCCAGTTCGGCGTCGTCGCCCACCCGGTGCCGCAACTGGTCAAGGTCGCACCCGAAGCCGCCCTGGACGGGCCCGAGTTCGGCACCTGGCTGCTGGTCGCCAAGGGGCAGCTCGCCTCCGACTGGGTCACCTCCACCCTCGCCCCGTCCTGGCGCGTGCAGGGGCTGCGCGAGACGGCGCTGCCCGCGGAGTCCACCGCATGGTGGGGCACGGGGCGGCTGACCGAGTTCTGCGCGTACCTCCCCGACCTCTCGGTCCTCTACCAACTGGTCACATCCGTACGGCGGAGCGTCTGCCACTGGTGCGGCATCGACGTCATCGGTGACCGCTGCGTGTTCTGCTCCGCGACACCACCGGCGTACGGCGACGGCGGCAGCGGCGGCGGCAGCGGCAGTGGCAGCGGCGGCGGGAGTGGCAGCGGGCGCGGCAGCGGCCGGGACCAGGCGCTGGACCACCGCCGCGCCCCCGCCCTCGGCCGCCGCCGTGAGAGACGGGCCCTGACTGGGTAGGCCCGTAGCGCCCGGTCCGCCCGCCCCAGTCCGTCCGTCCGCCCGGACATCCGACCCCCCAATGAGGTTGCACGGCCCATGAACTCCCGTCAGCGCCGCGGCATCATCCTGCTCCTCCTCTCGGTCCTCTGCGCCCTCGGCGCCTTCGCCGGCGTGCTGTCCGTCATCAACGACGTGAAGTCCAAGGTCGGTCCCGAGGTGGCCGCGTACCGGGTGAGGAGCGACATCGAGCCCTACACGCAGCTCGGCGCGGCGCAGTTCGAGAAGGTCGAGATGCCCGAGCGCTGGCTCTCCGAGAACGCCGTCACCGACCTGTCCCAGGTCCGCGGAAAGATAGCCGTGACCAAGCTGAAGGCCGGCTCGCTGCTCCAGAGCGACATGATCGTCGACACGCCCGCCCTGCGGCCCGGACAGCAGGAGGTCGCCATCATGATCGACGCGGCGACCGGCGTCGCCGGCAAGATCACCCCGGGCTCCACCGTCAACGTCTACGCCACCTTCGAGGGCCCCCGTGAGGGTGACCCCGACCAGTCGAAGATCATCGTGACCAACGCCAGGGTCATCGACGTCGGCGAACTCACCTCACTGGAACCCGACGAGGACAGCCGCGACCGCGAGCCCACCGACGCCGTCCCCATCACCTTCGCCCTGTCCACCATCGACGCCCAGCGCATCACCTACGCCGAGTCGTTCGCCCGGCGCGTCCGGCTCGCGCTGGTGGCCCCCGGCGGCGACACCGACGTCCCCGACCAGGACCGGACGTACGAACTCGCGAAGGACAAGTGAGAGCCGCATGGCCACGAGGATCCTCCCGGCAGTCGGCGACCCGGACGCCGTACGGTCCCTCACGACACTGCTCAGCCAGCTCCCGGAGGCCGAACCGGTCGCCCCGGTCGCCGACTCCACCCAGCTCGTCGACACCCTCGCCCGGCTCGCCGCCGAATCGGTCGACGAACTGCCCGAGGTCGTGATCGTCCACGAGCGGATCGGACCGGTCCCGGCCCTGGAGCTGATCCGCGAGGTCGCCCTCCGCTTCCCGGCCGTCGGCGTCATCCTCGTCACCTCCGACCCCGGCCCCGGCCTCTTCCAGGCCGCCATGGACCACGGCGCCCGCGGCCTGGTCGCCCTCCCGCTCGGCTACGAGGAACTCGCCAGCCGCGTCCAGGCGGTGGCCCAGTGGTCGGTGGGCGTACGCCGGCACCTCGGCGGCGCCGTCGACGTGTTCACCGGTGCGGGCGGCACCGTCGTCACCGTCAGCGGCGCCAAGGGCGGCGTGGGCGCCACCCTGACCGCCGTCCAACTCGCCCTGGCGGCCCAGGCGTCCGGCCGGTCCACGGCCCTGCTCGACATGGACCTCCAGACCGGCGACGTCGCCTCCTACCTGGACGTCCAGTTCCGCCGCTCCGTGGCCGACCTGGCCGCCATCACCGACCTCTCCCCGCGCGTCCTGGCCGACGCCGTCTTCCGCCACGACAGCGGCCTCGCCCTGCTGCTCGCCCCCGGCGAGGGCGAACGCGGCGAGGAGGTCACCGACCGCGCCGCCCGCCAGATCGTCGCCGCCCTGCGCTCCCGGTACGAGGTCGTCGTCATCGACTGCGGCGCCCAGCTCGGCGGGGCCGGCGCCGCCGCCGTGGAGAGCGCCGACACGGCGCTGCTGGTCACCACCCCGGACGTGGTCGCCGTACGGGGCGCCAAACGGACGGTGCGGATGTGGGAGCGGCTCCAGATCCGCAAGGCGCAGGAGACGACCGTGGTCGTCAACCGGCACACGCGGGCCACGGAGATCCAGCCGCCGCTGATCCAGAAGATCACCGGCACGGCGATCGCCGCCACCACGGTCCCGGCCAACTTCAAGGAACTCCAGGGCGCCGTGGACGCCGGCCGCGTCCACGAACTGGACGGCAGGAGCACCGTGAAGCAGGCCCTGTGGACCCTCGCGGGCGAACTGGGTCTGGCCGGCGTGCCCGACGCGGGCCGCAAGGGACACGGCCGCCTGCGGGGAGACCGGGGCGCGGCCGGCCTGCGGCGCCGGAAGGACGGTGCGGGGTGAGCGGACGGTGCGCGGTGAGCGGGTTACCCGGCCGGGCCCCGGACCGGGAGAGCGGCCAGGTCACCATCGAGTTCCTCGGCATGACCCCGGTGATCATCGCGACGCTGGTGGTGCTGTGGCAGCTCGTGCTCGTGGGATACACGTACACGCTCGCGGGGAATGCTGCGGACGAGGCGGTACGGGCGGCGACGGCGGCCGATCGCGGGGCGCGGGCGGGCGCCTGCCGGGAGGCGGGCCTGGACAAGCTGCCGGGCGCGTGGGAGGGAGGCGCCGAGGTGGACTGCGCTACCGCGGGCGGTTACGTCACCGCCGACGTGCGCATCGAGGTCCCCCTGCTCTTCCCGGGCACCCTCAGCGTCCCCTTCACCGTGCACGGGCACGCCGGGGCTGTGGAAGAGGAGGACGACTGAGATGCCGTACTCCCGCAGGGGACGAGCCGGGGACCGGGGCCAGGTGGCCATCGAGTACCTCGGCTTCCTCCCCATCCTGATCCTCGTCGGCATGGCCGTCGTCCAGCTCGGCCTGATCGCGTACGCCGCCCAGCAGGCCGGCACCGCGGCCCGCGCGGGAGCGCGCGGCGCCTCGCTCCAGGAGAGCGCGCAGACGGCGTGCGCGGCGGCCGTCAGCGGCGGGCTGGCCGGCGGCACCCACTGCACGCCGTCGTACGGCGGGGACGAGGTGACGGTCACCGCCGCCGTCGAGATCCCGTCGATCGTGCCGGGCTGGGACTTCGATCCGGCCCGCAAGACCGCCACCATGCCGCTGGACCACTGACCGAGGAGCCGAGGACGCATGAGCCTGCGCGCACGCATCCACTCCCCCGAGGAGCACGGCAGCCGGGGCGAGGACGGACACCTGGTCGCCTCCTACCGGGCCAAGCTCCTGGAGGAGATCGACCTCGCCGAGATGAGCGCGCTGGCGATGGCCGAGCGCCGGGCCCGCCTGGAGCGCGTGCTCGGGCACATCATCAGCCGCGAGGGCCCGGTCCTGTCGACGGTCGAACGCTCCCAGCTGATCCGCCGGGTCGTCGACGAGGCGCTCGGCCTCGGCATCCTGGAACCGCTCCTGGAGGACGCGTCGATCACCGAGATCATGGTCAACGGCCCCGACGCGATCTTCGTGGAGCGCGCGGGCCGCGTCGAGCAGCTCCCGCTCCGCTTCGCCTCCCACGACCAGCTGATGCAGACCATCGAGCGCATCGTCTCGACGGTCAACCGCCGCGTGGACGAGTCGAACCCGATGGTCGACGCCCGCCTCCCCTCCGGCGAACGCGTCAACGTCATCATCCCGCCGCTCTCCCTCACCGGCGCCATCCTCACCATCCGCCGCTTCCCGCGCTCCTTCACCCTCCACGAGCTGATCGGCCTCGGCTCGCTCGACGAGAACATGCTCTACCTGCTGGCCGGCCTGGTGCAGGCCCGCTTCAACATCATCGTCTCGGGCGCGACGGGCACCGGGAAGACCACCCTGCTCAACGCCCTCTCCGGCCTGATCCCCGAATCCGACCGCATCATCACCATCGAGGACTCGGCCGAACTCCAGCTCCAGCAGGCGCACGTCATCCGCCTGGAGTCCCGCCCCCCGAACGTCGAGGGCCAGGGCCGCATCACCATCCGCGACCTGGTCCGCAACTCGCTGCGGATGCGCCCCGACCGCATCGTCGTCGGCGAGGTGCGCGGCGGCGAGTCCCTGGACATGCTCCAGGCCATGTCCACGGGCCACGACGGCTCGCTGGCCACTGTCCACGCAAACAGTGCCGAGGACGCCCTGATGCGCTTGCAGACCCTGGCCTCGATGTCGGACGTGGAAATCCCCTTCGTCGCCCTGCACGACCAGATCAACAGCTCCGTCGACGTCCTGATCCAGCTCACCCGGTTCGCCGACGGCGCCCGCCGCATCACCGAGATCGCCCTGCTGGCCAGCCACGGCGGCGAGCCGTACCGCCTGGCCACGGTCGCCCGCTTCAACGCCCGCCCGATGTCCGCCGACGGCCGCGTCGTCGGCGCGTACGAGTACCACCCCCTGCCGCAGCGCACCGCCGAGCGCCTCTACATGGCGGGCCAGCCCATCCCGCAGGCCTTCGGCGTGGCCCACACCCCGGACCAGCTCACCACCCGAGAAGCCAGGTAGGACCGCCCGATGGAACTGGACACGCTCGTCACGCTCACCACCGGCATCTCCCTGCTGACCTGCGTCCTGGCGGTCGTCGGCCTGCACTCGTACGCCGCCGGGAAGGCCCAGCGCGCGGCCCTGGTCGACCGCCTCACCGCGACCGGCCGGACACCGGTGGCCGGACGCCGGCGCCGCTTCCCGGGGCTGGACCGCCGCCTGCGCCGCACCAGACTCGGCCGCGACCTGGAACGCCGCCTGTCGGCCACCGGCCTGGACGTGACCCCCGGCGAGTTCTTCGCCTACATGCTGGCGACCGTCGCGGGCCTGTGGCTGATCGGCCAGGCCGCCCTGGCCCCCTTCTTCGGCCCCCTGGCCGGCCTGCTCGGCATCGGCGTCGCCGTCCAGTTCCTCAACTGGCAGCGCCAGCAACGCATCGAGAAGTTCATCAACCAGCTCCCCGAACTCGCCCGCATCCTCGCCAACGCCACCCAGGCCGGCCTCGCCCTGCGCACCGCCATCGGCATGGCGGCGGAGGAACTGGAGGCCCCGGCCGGCGAGGAACTGGGCAAGGTCGCCGACCAGCTCGCCATCGGCGCCTCCATGGACGACGCCCTCGGCGAACTCGCCGGCCGCCTCCCCTCCCGCGAACTGGTCGTCCTCGTCACCACCCTCGTGCTGTCCAACCGCGCCGGCGGCCAGGTGGTCGGCGCGCTGCGCAACCTGACGGAGACCCTGGAGGAACGCAAGGAGACCCGGCGCGAGGTCCGCACCCAGCTCTCCCAGGTCACGCTGACGTCGTACGCCGTCCCCGTCCTGGGCATCGGCTCGTTGCTCCTGATGAACGGGGTGAAGGACGGCGCCCTGGAACGCATGACGGGCTCCCCGGCCGGCCAGGCCGCGGTGATCACCGCCTTCGCGCTCTACGCCGTCGGCTTCGTCCTCATCCGCCGCCTGTCCCGCATCGACGTCTGAGAGGAGGCGAGCCACACACATGGGACTCCCGCTCCCCGGTATCCTCCTGGCCCTCCTCATGGCCCTGGCCGTCTGGGGCGTCTTCGCCGGCCTCCGCATGTACCGGGCGGAGGCCAAACTCCCCGACGACCTCGCCCTCGCCCTGGAGGTCGGCGCCACCCGCACCGGCGCGGCGCACTCCCTGATCGATCGCATGGGCATGCGCTACGCCCCCGCCGTACTGCGCCTGATGGGCCCGGCCCTGGTCGCCAGGTACCGCCGCAGGATCGACCTGGCCGGCAACCCCGGCGGCCTCACCATCGACCGCTACGCCGCCCGCCGCGCGGTCTACGGCTTCCTGGGCGCCCTCGGCTGCCTGGTCTTCCTCCTCCGCGGCCAGTACCTGGTGGCCCTCCTCCTCCTCGCCTTCGGCGCGTTCTGGACGGAGGTGGGCATCTGGTCGGCGATCCGCATCCGCAAGGACGTCATCGAACGCACGCTCCCCGACTTCCTGGACGTCCTCGCCGTCGTGGTCAGCGCGGGGCTGGGCTTCCGCCAGGCCCTGGACCGGGTGTCGACGCGGTACGAGGGCCCCTGGGCCGACGAACTGCGCATCACGCTCCGCCAGATGGACCTGGGCATGAGCCGCCGGGAAGCCTTCACGGAGCTGCGCCGGCGCAACGACTCCGAACAGGTGGCGATGTTCGTGACGGCACTCCAGCAGGGCGAGGAACTGGGCGCCCCGATCGTCGACACCCTGGTCTCCCTGGCCAAGGACATGCGCCGCACGGACGCCCAGAACGCCCGCCGCAAGGCCGCCCGCGCGGTCCCCAAGGCCACGCTGATGATCACGACCTTCATGGTCCCGGCCACGATGATCCTCCTCGGGGCCGGCCTGATCCTGGGCTCGGGGACGGACTTCGGCACGATCACGGGCGAGTAGGGGAGGAGGAACGGCGACATGACGGTCAACCGCCCGGGAGGGAAGCAACGCGTACACAACAACAGTGCGACTGCACACGCGCCACCAACGCCAACAACGTACGACGCTGGGCCCATTGCGGCCCATTCCGCACAATACCTTTCGCATCTGCAATCAACTGTGGGACAGTCGTTGCCTGGTACTCCCGACAGGTCGAGGTCCCAACCGAGCGCAAGGGGGGTGGAGATCGTGGACGCCGTCACGTCCGGCACGACCAGCCGGCAGATCCCCGCCGCCCACCCGCACGTTCCGACCTCGGAACGCGACGCCGCCCACCCTGGAGGGGAACACCATGACCAACTGGCTTCACACCGCCGCCGCCCACCTGCACACCCGCACCACCACCCACCACGACAAGGGCCAGACGGCGGTCGAGTACCTGGGCATCATCGCGGTGGTGGTGGCGATCGTGCTGGCGATCACGGGGACGGACATTGGGCAGACGATCTACAACGCGATCACGGACAAGATCACCGAGGTCACCGGCATCTGATGCGCCTCCGTGCGAACGGAGACGATGGGCAGGCTTTCCCCATCTACATCACGGTGGTGGGGGGCCTGCTCTTTCTCGCGCTCGCGTACTTCGCGGTCGGTCAGGCCGCGGCGACTCGCAGTGAGGCGCAGACAGCGGCGGACGCCGCAGCGCTCGCGGCGGCCCTGGAGACGCGAGACCGCCTCACGGACCAGTGGATCACCCACGTTCTGGAACCGGATGCGTGGCAGGACATCTTCGAGGGCGATACTCCGGTGCCCAATGGATGCTGGCGCGCCCACGACTTGGCAGCGCGCAACGACGCGAGCGTGGATTGCGAACCGGACGGCCTCCTGGGTTACACAGTCGTCGCCGAGACGAACGACTCTGTCGGGGACACCATCGTGCCGGGCACAGAGAACCGAAAAGCGACACAGACCGCCACCGCCGTGATCGAAGCCCGTTGCTGGTTCGAGCCGCTCGCCGAGGATGCCGACGACGATACGCTGCCAAGCCTTTCCTGCAAGGGTGGCCACGTCTGGGACCTGAATCCGGATGACCTCTCGGACCTACCGAAGCCCGAGGACCTGTTCGATGTCCATCTGGCCGACAGCTGACAAGCGAACGAAGAGGACCAAGGAAGCGGAGTCATGAGCATTCGGTTCACAACAAGGGCCCGCGGAGGATTGGCAGCGTGGCCCATCGCCGCCGTACTGGCGTTCGGCATGGCGGGCTGTGGCGGTGGAGGTGGCGACGACAAGCCGGAAGCACCGGTGAGTTCCTCCAAGGGCGGCGACTCCAAGCCGGATACCCAGGAAGGTGACGCGGGGGAGACTTTGGCCGAGCTGAGGGGGCCCAGTGGTCTGTTCCTCAAAGTCACCGAGGCGCAGCGGGACGGGGGCGGCTTCGTCACGGTCAGCGGAGACCTCAAGAACGACGGGGACAAGGCGGTCAACGTTCCTGCTCAGTTGAGCGGGAACGAAACAGAGATCATTCGGAACGGCAAATCGCTCGGCGGCGCCACTCTGGTGGATTCCAGGGGCAAGAAGCGCTACTACGTGCTGCGCGATACAGAGGGACGCCCGCTCACGACAACGAAGTTCCCACCCCTGAAGGCGGGCGAGTCCCTGCCGGTGTTCATGCAGTTCCCCGCGCCCCCCGCCGACACGGCCGAGGTGACGCTTCAGCTGCCGATGTTCACGACCGGCACCATCGAGATCTCGGGGTGAGGCACGCCATGACCTCACCACCTCGCCTGATGGCCGCAGTAACCCTCATGCTCGCCACCACCGTGTACGGCACCACCACCGCCCACGCCGACGACGACCCCAACGACCCCCCGGGCACGGAACCCTCCGCCTCCGCCCCCGTGAAGGTGGACCCCAACGACCCCGACCTCAAGCTCCCGGACGGAGCCACACTCGCCCAGGCGAAGGTCCTGGACATCAAGTCGGTGGTGGAAGAGCAGAGCGGCGACGAACGCCGGGAGGACACCAACACGAGCGTGACGCTCGCCCTCCAGGCCGAGGTGCTGTTCGGGAAGGACAGCTCCAAGCTCGGCGCCGAGGCCAAGTCCCGCATCAGCGGCATCGCCGACGAGATCAGAACCCAGAACGCCACAAGGGTCCGCGTCTTCGGCTTCACCGACGACCTCGGCTCCTCCGCCCACGGCGACGTACTCTCCAAACGGCGCGCCAACGCCGTGCACGACGTCCTGTCCCAGTCCCTCAACGACGCGGGCATCACCTACGAGGTCCGCGGCTACGGCGAGCAGTACCCCATCGCCGACAACTCCACGGAGGCCGGCCGCAAGAAGAACCGCCGGGTCGAAGTCTCCTTCCCCCGCTCGGAGCCCTGACGAACCATGACCAGGCGACCGCACCCTCACTCCAAACCCGCCCGCACGGTCCTGTCGGCCCTGGCAGCACTGACGGCCCTGACCACGACAGCGGCATGCAGCACCACGCACCGAACGGACGACGAGGCAGGCCCCACACCCCGGAACCGCCCCACGACTTCCCGCCCCGCACCGGAGCCCCCCGCCTCCTCACCGGCGGACGGCACCGACGTCCGTGCCTGCACCGACGGCAACTGCGAGATCGCGGTGACCGAGCCCGTGACCCTCCACTTCCAGGCACCGGGCGACGCCGGCCGGGCAACGCTGTCGGTGACGACGGTCGGCCCGAACGAGATCGAGTACGAGGTGAAGTCCGGCAACAACCGTTCCACCGGCGGCGCGAGCGGCCCGGGCCAAGGCTGCCTCACGTACCTCCGCGAACACGGCAGCGGCAACTCCTGCGGCGCCCTCGACCCCACCCGCCCGAGCCCGCAGCCCGACGCCGTGGTGATCCAGGCGACAACGGGCCCGAACGGAACAGCCCTCCTCCACATCGTCTCGCCCTGAGCAAGCTCCCGTCGTGTCGACCAGCAACCGGTACACGCACGACTAGCCCGCCGGACCCTCCACGATCTCCACCCGTGCCCCCGTCCGCACCCCCCACCCGCTCATCACCCCGGCCTCCGCCTCCAGCACATGCCGCGCCCGCAACCGGGGCAGCCCCAGCCTGCCCGGCCGCATCGTGCGCACGGCGATGACGGCGAGCCGCCGATCGAGGTAGGCCACGTCGATGGCCATCCGCATCCGGAACGTGTGCACGCTGTTGGCGGGACTCAGCAGCATCGCCCCTTCGACGGAGTCCCGCCCCAACAGCCCCTTGGTGCGCGCCCGATACGAACTCGCGATCTCCAACGGAACGCGAACCCCCTCACCACCTCCCCCCACCACGACCAAAACCCCGCCCCCGTCCCGCCACCGCCGCCGCCGCCGTCCCATACAAACCCCCTCCGTCCAGCCCCGTCGAAGGTAGCGGCCTAGCAACGACTGGCACCGGGACCCCTTTGCCGCGTCCGGTGTGTTACGGAACCGTTATGGCCCAAGAAGTCACACGTACAGTGCATGCGAACTCCCGGGTGGCAGCGGGGAGACAGGTGTCACCCTGGTGCCGTCCGACCCCGGTGGATAGCGTTGCGTCGCTGAAGAGAAGCCTCGTCCCACCCAGGAGCCGACAGTGAATCGCCGCCGCCCCACCCTCCTCGCAGCGCTCACGCTGACCGCCACAGCGGCCTTGACGCTGTCCGCGTGCGGCAACGACGACAGTTCCGACAAGGGAGAGGACAAGATCGCCGGAGCGGACACCGGCAGTCCCACCCCCTCGGCCTCACCGACCGCGTCCGAGCCGTCCGAGCCCGGCCGACCGAAGATCGAACTGCCCGATGACCTGTCGTACACCTTCGACTGGCCGAAGACCGGAGACAAGGACAAGGACGCCGTCCTCGCCGACGGGGAGGAGTCCATCAAGGCCGTGGACCTGGCGATCGTCCATCAGGACCCACTCGACAAGGCTTACCTCTATTACTACGAGGGCGAAGCTGCGGCCGGTACGCAGGAGTTCATCCAGGCTTACGTCAAGGAGAACGCGCGAGTGACGGGTGCGTACCGCTTCTATGACGCGGTGGTCAACATGCGCGGAAATGACAGTGCCTCGCTCGTGTACTGCGAAGACCAGGGCAAAGCCTACGACATGTATCTGAAGCCGAAGAAGGTCAACAAAACGCCCGTCACCAAGAACAGTTACGTGCTGTACAACACCCAATTGAGTAAGAACGACAAGGGCGTCTGGGTTGTCCAGAAGATGTTGTCCCAGAGGGGGAGCGACAAGTGCCAGCCCTGACTCCAGCCACGCGTGCCTTGGCTGTGCCAGTCGTGATGGCTGCCTTCTTCGTGTGCGCGACACCCGCCGTCGCCGACAACAAAATCGGTGGCGGCGCTCAGACGCCCAGTACGGAAGCTCACGGTGAGTCCGACGGAAAGGGCACCGTCTCGGCGACCGCCGGTGCCGTCGTCTACGACCGTTCGAAGAACGGCTCGGGGGCATCCGTGGGCCCGGTGGCCGCCGCGACGAACTGGACACCGCCCGCTTGCTACTACGCCCCGAAGTACACCCCGGAGCAGCTCCAGAAGGCCAAGGAGCCCGTCTGGGAAGCCGAATCGACGGGCTACCAGTGGGATGCCAAGCAGCGCGACAGGTACGTGAACGGGAAGCCGTACAAGGACTTCAACAAGGAGAAGACAGGCGAGGGCTACTGGTGGGACTCCTACGTCACGCCTGGCCGGGAGGGTGACCCGGGGGCGCTCGACTGCAAGGAGGACACCTTCTGGGTGGACACCGATGACGATCCGCCGGCGGACATCCCGCAGGCGATCACGCCGGAAGTCCTCGCCCAGCTCGCCTACGCGGAGATCCGCGTCCCCACCACAGAGGTGGAGCTCAAGCCCGCCGGGACGACGAAGGTGAATCTGCCGACCTGGGTGTGGCTCGACGCAACGGACTTCAAGCCCGTGTCGGTGACGGCTTCGGTTCCTCTCCTGGGCGTTCAGGCCACCACCACGGCGGAGCCGGTATCGGTGAAGATCGACCCGGGTACGGCAGACGCCCAGACCTACCCGGCGTCCGGGGTGTGCGAGGCCGCGAACGGCAGCATTGGTGAGCCCTACGCGAAGGGCAAGGCCGATGAGACGCCGCCCTGCGGGGTCAAGTACCTGCGTTCGTCAGGCGACGGCTCGTACCAGCTGAAGGCCACGGTCACCTGGAAGATCCACTGGACCGGTACCGGCGTGGCCGGCGAACAACAGCTGCCCGACGGCGACTTCGGAGGTGAGCAGGACGTCATCGTCCAGGAGATCCAAGCCGTCAACCGCTGATTCCGCGGGTCGAGACCTGGCCGACTAACCGTAGGGGTTCGCGGAGAACTCAGGGTGATCGCCCGGGAAGTCGGGAGGAAAGAACGGAACGACCGTCGCACGGGTGAGTTCGTGGACGTCGGCGTGCGTGCCGTCCTCGCAAGATTCCCGGGCCCTGGCGACAGACGCGTTGAGCGCGGCCATCAAGTCCAGCACGCCCTCGGGCTGGTCAGGCTCCGGCGCGGCCGGCGGCTCACGGTGCTCGCGCTTGGCCACGATGATCTCGCTGAGCGCGAGCACGTCCGCGATCAAGCGCGGAGTGGGACCCCTCGTGCCAGCCAATCGAGACAGCTTGTAAGCCGCCCGCCGTCGTCTTCCTCGTCTGCACGCTCATTCGCAGGCGTCGCCTCAAGACGGCGCGCTCTTGATCCTGTTACGAGCTCCAAAGAGCGCAGCTCGCCGGCCTTCCGGGCGGCATTCGCCGTACCGCGACAGGGCACGCACGCTGCCGGCCCGTCAGGGAAGCCGCAGGTCCCGCAGCTGTCGCCGGGAGGTGATACTCAGCTTGCGGAAGATGCTGCGGAGGTGGGCCTCAATGGTGCGCGGGCTCAAGAACAGCTGTGCGCCGACCTCCCGGGAGGTCGCCCCGGTAGCTACCAGCCGGGCGATCGTCAGCTCCTGTGCGGTGAGCGCGTCCGAGGGCTGGGCGGACCGGCCGCGTGGGTGCTCGCCGGTGGCGCGCAGCTCGCGGGCGGCGCGCGCGGCGAACGCTTCCGCACCCATGTCAGACAGCATCTGGTGGGCGGTGCGGAGCTGCTGGCGGGCGCCTTGGCGGCGGCCCTCGCGGCGCAGCCACTCGCCATAGACGAGATGAGTCCGGGCCAGCTGGGTGGCCACTCGGCAGTTTCGTAGCTGCTCGATCGCCTCGCGGTAGTACTCCTCGGCGGCCGGGCCGGTGCTGACCAATGCCCGTGAGCGCGCTGCCAGCCCGAGCCCCCACGGGGTGCCGCTGGCCAGCGCCCGTGAGCTGAGCTGGTCCAGCGCAGCGGTCGCACGCTCCGGCCGGCCGCTACGGCATGCCGCTTCAATGAGCTCGGAGTGGGCCAGGTTGCTGTGGGTCAGCTCGTCGGACTCGAAAGCCCGCGTCGCAGCGACCAGAGCCGCCGGGTAGTCGCCCAGACCGTTGTGCAGCACCGCCATGGCGTACTGCGCCAGGAAGTCCTCAGTTCGGCCCCCGCGTCCAACCGCTTCCCGGACCATGGTCGCGTGGACCTCGGTGGTCTCGTCCGAGCGGCCGCGCCAAGCAGCCAGGATGAGCTGGCCGTGGAGCACGGGCACAGTTCTGGTCGCGGCCGCGATCGCGGTCTGCTCGGCGGCACGGGAGAAGTCACCGGAGAGCACCAGCATGACGGACTGGACGAGCAGTGCTGCCGGGAGCGTGGCCAGTGCGCCGGCTTCCCTGACCAGCCGGACATGACGAGCGGCCAGCGCGTGCACCATCTGGTCGTCGAAGACCGACATCGCGGTCCGGCCGGCCAGCCACAGCCAGCGGCGGTCATCGCCGTCGTTCACGGCATGATCGTCCCGCTCGTGACGATTGAAGGCGTCCAACGCCCGCCGCAGCCCGGGCACTCCTGCCGCGTAGCCCTGCGTGAACGTCGTCACCAGCCCGTCGAGCAACAGATCCACCGGCCTCGGTGGCTCCGGTGGTGCGGGCGCGGCCCGGGCTGCGTCGGCCACCGCACGCACGCCGCCGGGTCCGCGGTCGCCAGTAACGATCGCCGCATCGAGCGCGTCCAGGTAGGTCTCCCGGGACAGCGCCGGGTCCAGCGGGGCGAGGCTCTTGGCGGCGTCCAGCAGCATCCGCGGCCCCTCGCCGCCCCTTGCCCCGTGGAACGCGATCCGAGCATTCAACAGCTCCAGGCGGGCCCGCGCCACGGCGTCCAACGGCCCGGCCGCGGCGACCGTCAGCAGCTCCAGGGCCCCGGGCGCACCGGCCTCGTGCTTGGCGTGCGCAGCTTCCAGGGCCCGTTCCGCCCGGACGGCCGGCCCAGGGGTCAGCTCGGCCGCACGCTTCAGGAACGCCGCCGCGGCGGCCAGCCCGCCGCGGGCGCGGGCCCGCCCGGCCGAACGCTCCAGCTCCGCGGCGGCGTCCTCATCAGTCCCCACCACCGCCTGCGCGCGGTGCCAGGCACGCCGGTCCGGATCGACCTGCTGGTCGGTGGCGGCGGCCAGCGCGCCGTGCGCCCGGCGCCGGTCGGCCGGTGTGGCCGCCCGGTAGACCGCCGAGCGCACCAGCGGGTGCCGGAATCGCACACGGAAGTCGAACTCCAGCAGCCCGGCGGCCTCCGCGGGCGCAGCCGCCTCGCGGGCGATCCCCAGCTCCGCGGCCGCGCGCCACAGCAACGCCGCATCCCCGGTCGGCTCGGCCGCGGCAACCACCAGCAGCATCCGCGCGTCGGCAGGCAGGCTGTTCGCGCGACGCCGAAAGCCGTCCTCGATCCGGCGCGGAACGCTCACCACGTCCGGCAGCTCGAACCCGCCTGCGAACTGCACCGCCGGAGCACCCCGGGGCAGCTCCAACAACGCCAGCGGATTGCCGCGCGCCTCGGCTACGATCCGGTCGCGCACCACACCGTCCAGCGGTGCGCGGACCGCGGTGGCCAGCAGCGTCTGGGCATCGGACGCCCCCAGCCCCGCCAGGCGCAGCTCCGGCAACCCGCTGAACGCCGCGACGTCGGTCGCACCGGGATCGCGCAGCGCAAACACCATCACCACCCGCTCGGCCCCCACCCGCCGGGCCACGAAAGCCAGAACCTGCGCAGACGCCTGATCGAGCCACTGCGCATCATCGACCACACACAGCAACGGCCCGTCCTCGGCCAACAGGCTCAACACCGCCAACCCCACCAGGAACCGGTCCGGCGCAGCACCCTCGCGCAGCCCGAACGCCACCCCGAGCGCGGCCTGCTGCGGCTCGGGCAGCTCGACCGCCCGCGCCAGGAACGGGGCGCACAACTGGTGCAGGCCCGCGAACGCGAACTCTGCCTCGGCCTCCACCCCGGCCGCGTCGTGAACCCCGAATCCCATCGCCACGGCGGTCTCCCGCATGTGCTGCAAGAGGGCGGACTTGCCGATGCCGGCCTCCCCGCGCACCACCAGCACCCCGCTGTCGCCGCCCTGCGCCCGAGCCAGCAGCTGCTCGAGCGCCGCCTGCTCGGCGCGCCGTCCCACGAGCATCGCCTGGTCCTCCCCTGGCGTCGACACGGCGTCTATTCGGTAATTGTCACCGACGCGAAGCGCGCGGGCAGCATCGGGCCGTCAAGATGCCGGCCGCCCCCGCGCCAGGGTCGGTGACGGGCTAAGGGATTTCCACCGACGCGGACCAGGCGCCTTCCCCGCGACTCTGAGAGCCGACAGCAGAGCGACCGGGAAGGGAGCGGCCACCGTGATCAGCACCGAGGTGTTCTTCCCCGCCGACGAGGAGTCCTCCCGTTACGGCAGCAGCGCGAGCGGGTCGCCGTCCACGCCCTGGCCCACCGGGAGCTGCACGGCGGTGGGGCGGGCTGTCGGAGGCCGATCGCCGGCGCCGGCTCACGCACCCCTGACCACGCCGAAGACATGTGGGCCGAAGACATGTGGGCCGACGACACGTCGGTCGACGACACCTGAAGGGAACAGCCGTGGCCTGGAGACCCCGCCAACTCGCCGAACTCGCCGGCACCACTGTGGGTGCGGTGCGGCACTACCACGACGTCGGCCTGCTGGAGGAGCCGCCGCGGCGCGCCAACGCCACGACACGGCGACGAACCTGCCCCTCGACCTCCTCGGCGGACCTACCGCCGTGACCGCGTTCGCCCCCGGCCTGGATGACGCGACCACCCGTTTCGACCGCAACGAGCCACAGCTCAACGTCTCCACCGGCCCAGACGACGAGCGCGACACCACCACACCGGCCGCCATCGTCGAGAGCATGCGGGCGATGCCCCTCGGTGGCGGCCTGCGGCCGGCCGGCCGCGAGCGGATCACCACCTCGCTCGTCCCGAACACCACCGGCGACGCCACCATCGCCGAGGCGACAACGATCGCGGTACGGCGGCTCGTCGGTCAATAGCAGGCACACCCCCCTCGGAAAGGAAAGATCATGGGACACGTAACCATCGGGAACGAGAACAGCACGCCGGTCGAGCTCTACTACGAGGACCAGGGCGCGGGTCAGCCCGTCGTCCTCATCCACGGCTACCCGCTCAACGGCCACAGCTGGGAGCGCCAGACGCGCGAGCTGCTCTCCGCCGGCTACCGCGTCATCACCTACGACCGCCGCGGCTTCGGCCGCTCGTCGAAGGTCGGCACCGGCTACGACTACGACACCTTCGCCGCCGACCTGAATGCCCTGCTGGAGACCCTGGACCTGCGCGATGTCGTCCTCGTCGGGTTCTCGATGGGCACCGGCGAACTCGCCCGCTACATCGCTCGATACGGCCACCAGCGGGTCGCGAAGCTCGCTTTCCTGGCCTCCCTGGAGCCCTTCCTCGTCGCTCGGGACGACAACCCGGACGGCGTGCCCCAGGACGTCTTCGACGGCATCGAGGCCGCGGCCAAGGGCGACCGCTACGCCTGGTACGAGCAGTTCTTCTCCAACTTCTACAACCTCGACGAGAACCTGGGCCACCGCATCGGCCAGGAGGCGGTCACAGCCAGCTGGAACGTCGCCGTCTCCAGCGCCCCCGTGGCCGCCCATGCCGTCGTCTCCTCGTGGATCGAGGACTTCCGCGCCGACGTCGAGGCCGTCCGGGCCGGCGGCACGCCGGCCCTGATCCTGCACGGCACCGCCGATCGGATCCTCCCCATCGAAGTCACGGCCCACCGCTTCCGCCGGGCCCTGCCCGACGCGCAGTACGTGGAGATCGACGGCGCCCCGCACGGGCTGCTGTGGACTCACGCCGACGAGGTCAACGCCGCCCTGCTCGCCTTCCTGGGAGACCCACTCCCCAAGGGCGTCCGCCCCGGTTCGCAGGAGTCGCCATGACCACGGCCACCGGCGCCTCGCCCCGCGGCGCCGACCTCGGCGTGCGCCCGCGGCGAGCGCCTCGCCCCTACGCTGCCCGTGCCGTGGCAGCGGTTCGGCGTGCTCGATGCGCAGGCTCGTCGTCGGCGATCGACGAACGGGACCCGACCCTCACCGCGGCGGCGGGGCCATCGGTCAAGGTACTCGGGCCCGTGGTCTGCGGGCCCAGAAGCACCTGCGGCGGGCCGCTGAGCATGCGCACACCCTTCACGGACAGGTCGGCACCACCGAACGGGACCCGGCTCGGTGGGGTGGCACTGCCACGGCAGGGGCCCGAGGATGCGCTCATCAGGATCAGAGCGGGGCTCACCGGCATCGCGCTCGTGCACGGGGTCGGCGTCCTCGTCGGGGCGTCGGACGATCCCGCCGACCTCGGACGGTACGGCACGGACCTCTGGGGCCGGAAGATGGTCACGGCTGAGAGGACGCGATGAGGGCAACCGGTGCTCCGGCTCCACTCGTCGGACGACAGGCGGAGATCGCTGCCGTGACCGAGGTGCTCGACCGAGCCCGCCGTGGCACCGGTGGCGCCCTGGTGATCTGGGGTGAGCCGGGCATCGGCAAGACCGCACTTCTCGACCACGTCACCGCGGCGTCTCCCGATTTCGCCCCGCTGGCGGTACAGCCCGCACGGTGCGAGTCCGGGACCCCCTTCGCCGGCCTGGACACGCTGCTCCGGCCGGTCGAGCACCTGATCGCGATGCTTCCGGTGTCCCAGGCGGCAGCGTTGCGAGGCGTGCTTGCGGGCGAGGTCACCGGAGCGGGCCGGTCGCTCACCGCCGTGGCGGTCCTGTCCCTGTTGTCGGCGCTGGCAGTCGACCGCCCGCTCCTGATCGTCGTGGACGACGCACACCGGCTCGACGCGGAGACCGAGTTCGTGCTCGGATTCGTCGCCCGGCGGGTGGGGACCGATCCGGTGGTGGTCCTGGTCGCCGGCCACGACGCGCCCGCCGGCGGAACGTGGGAGGGGGTCGATCCGCTCGCCGTGAATCCTCTCGCCGACGACCACGCCGCCCAACTGGTCGCCGCCGCCCACCCCGGCCTCGACGGCCCCGAGGTCACCCGCGCGGTGAAGGCAGGTGGGGGCAACCCGCTGGCACTGCACGAGCTGCCTCTACCAATCGACGATCTTGCCGCCGGCACGGTGCCCGTGGGGCCCCGGCTGCGTAAGGCCTTCGCCGAGCGCCTGCAGACCATGCCGACCCCGGCACGCGAGTTCGTCGTGCTCATGGCCGCGGCTCGTGCCGACGGTGATCAGCTCACGCTCGCACGGTCAGCACGTTCCCGCGACGCCGAGGAGCCGGTCTGGGAGGAGACGACCTGGTCGGGTCTGCTCGCCGGGACGCCCGACCGGCCTGCGCTACGGCACCCGGTGGTCCGGGCCGCTGTCTACGCGAGCGCCTCCCCGTCTGAGCGCCAGAACGCCCACCGGACCCTGGCCGCCGCGCTTCCCCCGGGCAGTCGCGGGCATGTCTGGCACCGGGCCGCGACCGTTCACGGCGTCGACGAGGAGATCGCCGGGCTGCTCGAGCAGACGGTGCCCTCGGGCGCCGGCGCGGTACCGATCCTGCGGCGGGCCGCCGAGCTGTCCGCCGACCCGGCCGCTGCGACCCGCAGGCTCGCCGGCGCGGCCGTGGCCGCCTGGCACGGCGGCGATGCCACGATGGCGCGTCGGTTGCTGGCCGATGCCCGCAGCCTGACCGACGAGGTCCTGACCACCCGCGCCAGCCGCGGCCTGCGCGGGGTACTCGAACTCGCCGAGGGGTCTCTGGAACGAGCCCACCGATCGATCAGTCGCGACATCGCCGCGTTCGATGATCCGCGCATGAGAGTGGAGCTCGGCGCCGCTGCCCTGCACGCGGGATGGTCCGCGGCCCGCGACGACCTCGTCGGCGAGACCCTCACTCGTCTCGCGGGGCTGACGACCCCTGGGCTGCCCGACGTCCTCCCGATCGTCCGGACGTGGTGGGGGCCGGCGACGGACCCGGCACGGGCAGCGTCGTCGGCAGAACTCGGTGACGTCATGGCGCACATCTCCCGGGTGGAGTCGCAGCTGCTCCCGGCGTCGCCGCTCGGACTGGTGTGGGGCCTCGACGAGCCACTCGCCGATGCCGTGCACGCCCTTGTCCGCAGGCACCGCCGTCACGCCGATGGCACCTCGCTTGCTGCGGCGCTGGCTCGGATCGCGCGACTCGACATCGCCGCGGGCCGGTGGGGCGCTGCGGAGGAGGCCGCGGCCGAGGGGCTCGCGTCGGCCGAGCGGATCGGTGCCGAGCACATCGCTGCGGAGTGCCGGAACTGCCTCGGGTGGCTCGCCGCCGCCCGCGGTGACGGCCGCAGCGTCGACCAGCTGACCGTTCGGACCCTGCGGCTGGCCGGGCCGCGCCGCGACCGTGCGGTCAGCGCCTCGGCCCACTGGAACCGTGGAATGGCCGCACTGGCGGCCGGTCGCGCCGATGCCGCACTCGACCTGCTCGCCCGCTTGGACGAGCACGGGCACGAGGCAGCACATCCGATCGTCGCTTTGCTGGCAAGCCTGGACACGATCGAGGCCGCCGTGCAAGCGCGGCGGCCGGAGATCGGCCAGCGCCGCGCCGAGGCGCTCGACGCCTGGGTACGGCGCACCGGCGCGCACTGGGCGAGATTCACAGCGCACCTGGCACGCGCACTGCTGGACGAACCCGCCGCCGAACGGTCCTACCGGGCGGCGCTGGACGTGCCCGGTGCGTCCCGGCGCCCGTTCGACCACGCACGGGCCCGGCTGCTCTACGGCGAGTGGTTGCGGCGACAGCGGCGGCGCCGAGACGCCCGCCAGCAGCTCGACGCCGCTGCCGAGACGTTCCACGCCCTGGGAGCGCACCCGATGCTCGAGCGGGCCCGGCGTGAGCAGCGTCTGATCATGGCACCCGCACGCCGTGACACTGCCGTCGGCACGGGCATGGCAACGCTGACGGCACAGGAAAGCCGGGTGGCCCAGCTTGCCGCCGGCGATCTGACCAACCGGGAGATCGGGGCCCGTCTGCGGATCAGCGACCGCACCGTCGGGCATCACCTGTCCAACGTGTTCGCCAAGCTGGGGCTCTGCTCACGGCGCGACTTGGCGGCCACCGGCATCGCCGGACGGAGATGATCCCGGCTCGGGAGCGGGTGTTGGGCCTGTACCTCCGGTTGGCGGATGCGCAGGCGTCGGAAGCCGTGCAGCCAAGAAGTGGTGCGTTCGACGACCCAGCGGATGGTGCCCGGGCCGGTGCCGTGTGGCAGGCCCGCGTTCGGCGATCGCCGGGCGAATGCCTCGCTCGCGCAGAAGTCGGCGGTACGTGTCGTGGTCGTAGCCGCGGTCCGCGAAGAGCGTGTCGGGCCGTCGACGGGGTCGCCCGACGGTCCCGGCCACGGCCGGGATCTTGTCAAGCAAGGGCAGCAGTTGGGTGGTGCTTGCTGCCCGGCCGTGCGCGGTCGACCGGGCTGGGACCGCTTTGGGGCCCCGGCGTGCGGCCCGGACGTGGGAAGAGTTGATCACCGCCCTCGACCAGTCGAGTTGGTTCTTTCAGCAGGAGCCCGTGCAACTGGTCCCAGACGCCGGCCTCGTTCCAGGCCGCCAGCAGGTCACCCCGGAGCCGATTAACGACCACAGTTCATCCGAGACGATCCACGGCCGCGACTGTCTCTTCCCCACGACCACACCAACGATCCAGCCAGCCGACAGTCACATGATCAACAGCTTTTGTTAGAGCCAGTAAGAGGCAGAGCGCGCTGTCCTTCACTCTGACCTCACGACCGTCAGGCGAAAGGAACTGTCATCAAGTCCTGTTGGGGCCGCAGAGGGAGAGGTCTCACCCTGGTGTCCCTCGGCGCCGGTGGATAGCGTTGCGTCGCTGAAGAGAAGCCTCGTCCCGCCCAGGAGCCGACAGTGAGTCGCCGCCGCCCCAACCTCCTCGCAGTGCTCACGCTGACCGCCACAGCGGCCTTGACGCTGTCCGCGTGCGGCAACGACGACAGTTCCGACAAGGGAGAGGACAAGATCGCCGGAGCGGACACCGGCAGTCCCACCCCCTCGGCCTCACCGACCGCGTCCGAGCCGTCCGAGCCCGGCCGGCCGAAGATCGAATTGCCCGATGACCTGTCGTACACCTTCGACTGGCCCAAGACGGGTGACAAGGACAAGGATGCAGTTCTTGCCGATAGCGAGCAGTCCATCAAGGCCGTGGATTTGGCAATCGTCAACCAGGACGCACTCGACAAGGATTACCTCTACTACTACGAGGGTGAGGCTGCCGTCGGCACCCAGAAGTTCATTGAGAACTACGTGGATCAAAAGGCCGCAATCACCGGAAGTTACCGCTTCTACGCCCCTGAAGTGGTAGTCGACAAAGACGGTACTGCTTCCTTCTCGTACTGCGAAGATCAAGGCAAGGCGTACGTGAAGTACCTCAAGACCAACAAGGTCAGGAAAACTGAGGTGACTGCAAAGAGCTACGTCATCTACCACACGTCGCTGAAGAAGAACGGCGCAGGCGTCTGGGAGATCCAGAACATCGCCTCGCAGAGTGGGAGCGCCAAGTGCTGGCCCTGACGCATGGGTCCAAGGTGCTGCCGGTCGCGATTGTTCTGATGGGGTGCCGGTCGCCTTTCGCCCTGCCCGGAGCCGCGCATGCCGCAGACATCCTGGACGGCAGCACGCAGAACTCGGGACGGAGCAACAAGCCAACGCCGACGGCAAAGGGAACGTGTCGGTGACCGTGGGTGGTGTTGTCTTCGACCGTTCGTACGGACGGGAGCGGTGATTCGGGCGGTGCAGTGACGTCGTCCACGTCGTGGTCGCCGTCGGCGTGCTGGTATGCCCCGGAGAGCCACTGGACCGGCAGTGGCAACGCGGGCGGAGACCTCTCCGCCGTCAACCGCTGAGCGGTCTCGCCAGTCCTCAGGGCGGCGGCGGTCTCCGGAGCGTCACGGAAAACGGATGACGTCGTTCCTTTCATCGGTGTGGTGGATCGGTGAGAGGGGACGGGCGGGTGGCGGAGCGGCTTGCCGTGGACGGGGACGAGCTCGGGCGGTTCATGAAGTCGCTCAAGGAGTCGTCGACTTCGCTCCGGGGCGTGCGGAAGGCGCTGTCGGACGCGACGATCGCCGGGCTGGGCACGGATGAGCTCGACTCGGCGTGCGAGGCCTTCCAGGAGGACTGGACGTACGGCTCCGAGGAGATCGGCAAACAGACGGAGGACCTTGCCGACATCATCGGCAAGAGCAAGGACAGTTACCTCGAGGTCGACAAGGCGCTCGAGGCTGCGGTGCGGGCGTCGCGCGAGGCCAAGGGCGGCGGCGGGACGTGACCGTCACGGCCGGCCACGACCAATACGGTGCCGCTCTCGACCCGCAGTCGCGGGCGGACCTGGGCAAGCCGCAGGGGCTCAAGTCCGCTCCGCCCATCCCGAACCCGGCGTATCCGCACCTCGGCTTCAATCCCGTGCCGGGGGACACGGAGACCGTTCGGGGGCTGGAGAAGAAGCTCAGCGGATGCGCGAAGGTGCTCCAGGAGGCGTACGACCTCGTCACCAAGCTCCTCGACGGCAGCTGCTGGAAAGGCGACGCCGCCGTTGCCTTTCGCGAGCAGCTGGACGGCGGCCCGTTGCCGCTGAACCTGAAGAACGCGGCGCACTCGATTCGCAAGGCGGCCAGGCAGCTGGACCGCTGGGAGGGCGAGCTCGACGACTTTCAGCGGCGGGCCAGGAAGCTGGAGGACGACGCGAGGGACGCCCAGGCCGCGGTCGACCGTGCACAGGGGCGCGCGGACTCGGCGGGTCGTGATCCCGGCCTGAAGGAAAAGGGGGTCGATGGCGACGCCGCGCAGAAGGCGCTTACGCGCGCGAACGGTGAGCTCGACGATGCCCTGGCCGAGCTGAAGAAGATCATCGGCAAGGCGAAGAGGCTGGCCGAGGAGCATGAGGAGAAGGCCGGGTACCGGGCGCGGAAGATCCGGGACGCCACGAAGAAGCTGGTGCCGCACGAGCCGGGGTGGTTCGACGAGGCACTCGACTGGCTGGGCGACAACCTCCCGGACATCCTCAGCTTCGTGGCGGGGGTGATCGGGGTCGTGGCGCTTCTCTTCGCCGGGCCGCTGGGGTTGGTGACGGTGGCGGCGTTGATGCTGACGGCGTCTGGGCTGAGTGCTACGGCTCTTGGTCTGCGGCTCGGTGACGCAGAGGTACGTGCCTCCCTGATGGACGGCCTCACCAAAGGGGAACTCGACGCGGATTTCTGGAGCAACGCGGTCTCGGTGGGGGCGGATTTTGCAGGAGTTTTGCCAGGGCTGGGAGCTGTGGCAAAGGGAAGTAAAGAAGCGGCGCATGCAATTCGGACTGGCGGGCAGTCACTCAGTTTCTGGCAGAGAGCGTCATCTTATGGTTCAAAGTCACTAGACGAGGCCGGGCGCATTGCAGGGCTGGAGAACGGACTTGTTGCGCGAGCAGTACGTGGTTTCAGTAACCCGGAGAAGGCGGCAGATGTAGTGTCCGCAGTCTCGGGTGTTGCTGGGGTCGGCACCGGAGGTTTCGGGTTGTACAACAAGGCGGTGGACGCTGAAGACGACGGCATCAAGGATGGGGCCGTCGCAGGGATCGACGGCTCGCGCTTGGTCCTCGACAACGGTGGAATCATCGGCCTCGTCCGCCATGTCTTCTAACGCTCACAGGGAGAGTTGGCTGTGAATCCTGTCGCATGCACGACAGCTTGGGATCACCTTCCCACGCGAAAGGCATGGATTTCTCACATGGCCATGAATATTATCGGGCTGATCTGTTGGCCGGGCGGCTGGGTCGCACTCCTAGGGGTTTCGCTGCACACCCCGAATTGGGTTGTATGGCTCTTCATGCCGTACTTCATCTACGCGCCTTATCGAGGACTGACGCAGCTGAAGTATTTCCCGGCCGCCTTCTTGATGCTCCGCATTCTTCGCACGTACCCGTGGCAGTTGGAGCGTGATGTTGTCCGGGGGCTGACGAAGCGTCCCGAAGTGGTAGCCAAGCAGTATGGGTGGTTTGAGTTTCCCAACCCGGCCAATGAGGAGCAGCAGTTGCCGCTTGTGTTCTCCGAGCATCTCCGCACGGAGTGGTGGGCTCGCCGTATGGCTCCTCGTGCCAAGCCACGCCTCAAGGCTGAGATCGAAACCATCTGGTTCGCTGGGGACCCGCGCTTCATCGGGCTCGTTGCCGCACCTACTCGCAGGGGAACGGGTCCTCGCCGTCTGCATGTGGTCGAGCAGCGAATCGACGTGCAGAGTGGCTGGCGCTTCGCCGACTGGGGCGCTACTCCCGATGACATTGAGCGCGGACGACGTGCCGGTGTCTATCCCGTCCACTCGTGAACCCTGGAAGGGGGCATGCCGTCTGGCCCGCTGCCGTCACCGTCCACGAATCCGTCCAGGATCCACACGCAGAGCTCTGGTTTGCCGAGCCGGCAGGGTTCACGGCGCTGCCCATGAACGCCCTGCTTGCCGAATGGAACACGCCGGAGGCGGAGCTACTGGTTGCGGCTGCTGCGCCGTTGCTCGCCTCGGCCCCGAACGAAATGGCCCGACAGCAGTTCATCGCGTTCTTCGCCTCGGGACAGCAGGCGCTGGGAGCGTTACGCGAGTTCGGGACGGTCCACTGCTCCGTCGGCCTGCACCGTGACGACGTAGGCGGCGGAGCGCAGCCGTTGCTCTCTCTGTTCACCATCACCTGGCGGGACACCGCTACGGCTCCGCGTGCCGCGACCGCGGCCCGGGCTGTTACCGCATCGGGCGGGCACCGCCATGTCGAGTATCTCGAACTGCCCTGTGGCCCCCTCACCATCAGTGAGGTCCTACGCCGTCCGGCGGCGGAGAGCGGGCTCCCCCACGTCCCCCTCCTCCAGGTCCACGCCCACCTCCCCCACCCCGACTGCAAGCGGCTGGCCGTGTTCACGGTCAGTACTGTCGCGGTCGCGCGTCGGGAGGAGTACCGGGCGTTGCTGAGGGGGATGGTGGAGACCGTTCGTTTCGAGGACCCGTTGGGGTGGCGTCGTAATGGTGTTGAACGGGGCCTCGGCCGACGGTAGGAAGGCAGCATGACTGGACTCGGTGCCGTATTCCGCCCTCAGCTGGCCCCCGAGCGACTGCGTGCCGTGGCTCGTGTCGCCGATGAGGTGGGGCTCGAGGAGTTGTGGCTGTGGGAGGACTGTTTCCGCGAGGGCGGTATCTCCACGGCCGCCGCCGCCCTCGCGTGGACCGAGCGGGTGCGGGTCGGCGTCGGGCTGTTGCCCGTGCCGTTGCGGAACGTGGCCGTCACCGCGATGGAGGCCGCCACGCTGCACCGGATGTTCCCCGGCCGTGCCGTCCTCGGCGTGGGCCACGGGGTGCAGGACTGGATGGGGCAGGTCGGAGCGCGGGCCGAGTCGCCGCTGACGCTGCTGCGGGAGCATCTCGTGGCGCTGCGGGCCTTGCTGGGCGGAGAACGCGTGACGTCGAAGGGGCGCTACGTCCGCCTCGACGACGTCGCGCTCGACTGGCCGCCGGAGCAGGCCGTCGAGGTGCTCGCCGGCGCCACCGGGCCCCGTTCGCTGCGGCTGGCCGGTGAGGCCGCCGACGGGACCGTGCTCACCGCGAACACCCCGCCGGACGGGGTGAGCCGCGCCCGGCGGCTCATCGACGAAGGGCGGGCGGCGGCCGGGCGGACGGACGCGCACAAGGTCGTCGTGTATCTCCTCGCCGCCACCGGCCCCGGCGCCGCTGAACGGCTGCGGAACGAGCTGGTCGCCGAAGGCGTCGGGGACGTCCCGGACCTCGGGGCCGCCGGGGACGCGGAGGCCGTCGCCGACGCCGTGCGGCGGCTGGCCGAGGCCGGGGCCGACACCGTGATCCTCCAGCCGACCGGCGACGAGCCCGACCCGGAGGGATTCGTACGGTTCGCCGCCGAGCGGGTACGGCCCTTGGTGGGGGAGTAGTCATGTCCGCGCACCGTTCCGGCCGACGCGACTTCGACGAGCTCGTGGCCGAGGGCGCCTCCGTTCCCACCGAGGGGTGGGACTTCTCCTGGTTCGGGGGGCGGGCCACCGAGGCCCGGCCGTCCTGGGGGTACGCGCGGTCCATGGCGGAGCGGCTGGCCGGGGCCAGTGCCGTACTGGACGTGCAGACCGGGGGAGGGGAGGTGCTGGACTTCGCCCTCGAAGCCGCCGGCCCTCACCGTGCCCCGCTCGTCGTCGCCACCGAGGGCTGGGCGCCCAACGTCGCCGAGGCCACCCGACTGCTGCGCCCGCGCGGGGTCCCCGTGGTCGCCTCGGCGGACGACGTGCCCCTGCCCTTCGCGGACGGCGCCTTCGACCTGGTCGTCAGCCGGCATCCGGTCGAGCCGCACTGGGACGAGCTCGCCCGCGTGCTCGCGCCCGGCGGCACCTACTTCGCCCAGCACGTCGGTCCCGCCAGCGTCTTCGAGCTCGTCGAGTACTTCCTCGGGCCGCTGCCGGAAGAAAGCCACCGCCACCGGCATCCCGAGCGTGAGCGTGCCGACGCCGAGGCTGCGGGGCTGGAGGTCGTGGAGGTGCGGGCGGAGCGGCTGCGGATGGAGTTCTTCGACATCGGTGCCGTGGTCCACTTCCTGCGCAAGGTGGTGTGGATGGTCCCCGGATTCACCGTCGACGCCTACCGGGACCGGCTGCGCGAGCTGCACGAGCGCATCGAGGACGAGGGGCCCTTCGTCGCCCACAGCTCCCGTCATCTCTTCGACGTGCGCAAGCCGCAGGCAATACCCTGACACGCCATGCCCTGACACGCCATGCCCTGACACGCCATGCCCTGACACGCCATGCCCTCACACGCGATGCCCTGACACGCCGTGACATGACGCCGCTGCGGCTCCGGCAGCCGCCGAGTCCGCGTCCTCACGCGTGCGCCCCCGGGAGTGGGGATCTTTCGGGCCTAAGGGGGCGCACCTTCGCAAATGTTCGCGCGCCCGGAGGCAGGGTACGGAATCACCCATCGATCCTCACCGGGTGGCCACATCGTTATTCAGCGTTGTCCTTCTCGGGTCGTACTCGGCCCACCCGATCGCGTAAGTTCGAGCCCAGGTAATTCGCGTGAGCAAAGCCGCGTGCGTGGCACCGCGCAGTGGAGGGGGCTGCGCGGTGCCGGAGCGAGAGTCGGGTCCCCATCGGTCGGGCGCCTCGTCAAGCGTCGGGTCAAGCCCGTGTGCGCCGGTGACGTCACCCGGATGGGGGAAGCGGGAAAGCGTGCCGCGGCGCCTCTCATCGGCCCGGCCGGTCACCTCCGTCGCACCCGAATCGGTCGTCACCTGGGGACACGCGGTGATTTGGCCACCGTTCGGGGCGGAATGAGGGCTTCCGTGGGCATCCGGGCGTCGCCGGTCGACTTCGGAGAGTAGTTGTGGCACGCCGATGCACGCAGCATCACTTACGAAGGGTTATGGTGGAAACCCCCCCTCGGGCCGGTCCGTCTCCCCCCCCACGGACCGGCCCGTTTTTTTGCGCCCTCCCGGGCCGCGTCCCGGGCCGCTTCCAGGGCCACATCCCGGGCTGCCTTCCGCGCCGTCTCTCGGGCGCCCCCCGAGCGGTACGCCCGTAACGAGGAGTTCACCGGTGCGCCGACCTGTGTCGTGGCATGGCCGCGCTCGTTCGAGGGAATAAGCCAAGCAGGTCGACGCCCGAACCACGGGTGTCGGTTCTCAGCGGACGGCACGGAGCCGTCCGCCCGGGAGGCCCTTTGCACCAGCCCCACCGTGCGGTCACGGCACGGAAGACGCGGCGGAGGGCCGGTCCACGGCCCGCGCCAGTGCAGGGCGGCCCTCGACCGGCCGGATCGTTACGGCCCTCCCGGTCCAGCGTCCACTCCGTCGCTCCCCGACCTCTTCCGAGGGGGTACGTCCTTCCGTGGTGACCAGCACAAAGCGCCACAAGCCCGACAGGCGCACCTACGTTCTCGACACCAGCGTCCTGCTGGCCGACCCGAACGCCCTGAGCCGCTTCGACGAGCACGAGGTCGTGCTCCCCATCGTCGTGGTGACGGAGTTGGAGGCCAAAAGGCACCATCCCGAACTCGGGTACTTCGCCCGGCAGGCCCTGCGCCTGCTCGACGAGTTCCGGGTGCGGCACGGTCGCCTCGACGCCCCCATCCCGATCGGGGACCTCGGCGGCACCGTCCGTGTCGAGCTCAACCACTCGGACCCCAGCGTGCTGCCCACCGGCTACCGCCTGGGGGACAACGACTCCCGCATCCTCGCGGTCGCCCGCAACCTGCAGGCGGAGGGATTCGACGTCACCGTCGTCTCGAAGGACCTCCCGCTCAGGATCAAGGCGTCCTCCGTCGGCCTCCTCGCCGAGGAGTACCGCGCCGAGCTGGCCATCACGGACTCCTCCGGCTGGACCGGGATGTCCGAACTCACCCTGCCGGGCGAGCAGGTGGACGTGCTCTTCGAGGAGGGCCGGGTCTACGTCCCCGAGGCCGCCGACCTGCCCGTGCACACGGGGCTGACCCTCCAGTCGGAGCGCGGCAAGGCGCTCGGCCGGGTCACGCCCGACGGGAACGTCCGGCTGGTGCGCGGCGACCGGGAGGCGTTCGGCATCAAGGGCCGCAGCGCCGAGCAACGGATCGCGCTCGACCTGCTCCTCGACCCGGACATCGGCATCGTGTCGATGGGCGGCCGGGCCGGCACCGGCAAGTCGGCGCTCGCGCTGTGCGCGGGGCTGGAGGCCGTGCTCGAACGCCGGCAGCACCAGAAGGTGATGGTCTTCCGTCCGCTGTACGCGGTGGGCGGGCAGGAACTCGGCTATCTGCCCGGCTCCGAGGCCGAGAAGATGAGCCCCTGGGCGCAGGCGGTCTTCGACACGCTGTCGGCCGTCACCAGCCGGGAGGTCATCGAGGAGGTGACCGCGCGCGGGATGCTGGAGGTGCTGCCGCTCACCCACATCCGGGGGCGCTCGCTGCACGACGCGTTCGTGATCGTCGACGAGGCCCAGTCGCTGGAGCGGAACGTCCTGCTGACCGTGCTGTCCCGGGTCGGGGCCAACTCCCGGGTCGTGCTCACCCATGACGTGGCACAGCGGGACAATCTGCGGGTGGGCCGGTACGACGGGGTCGTCGCCGTCGTCGAGAAGCTGAAGGGGCATCCGCTCTTCGCGCACGTCACCCTGACCCGCTCCGAGAGGTCCCAGATCGCGGCACTCGTGACCGAAATGCTGGAGGACGGTCACATCTGACCCGACAGAAGTCGGTTACCCGTCAGTTCGGCGCCGTCCGGAAAGGCCCAGAGCCTAGCCGGGCGGCGCCTCGGTGTGGGGGGATTTCCGTGAATCCCCTGGGCCAAACGGGATGTGAGCTTTCACACGCAGCACAGAATTGCCTCACCCGCCGGGTTACGGCAGAGTCTCCTTCCTGTCAGGCCCCGCATACGACACAGCCGTACCCTCAGCGGTACGGCGCCCCAGAAGCACCAGATCCAACTCCATAGCAGAGTCGTATGCCGCCCGAGCACCACGCGGCGCTCCCGACGAGGGAGTCGTCCACCGGGCCCGTGCCTCCCGTGACCCGTAGTTGGGGAGGCCAGCGTCAGGGGCACGATTGCGTCCGCGAGGGTCACCGAAGCGGGCGATGCTGGAAGGAAACCGTGTGAGCCGGATCTCGGTCCGGGGATTCGCAGTGGCCTCGGCCACGGCGGTCACCGCCGTCGGAAGCGTCGTCGGCGTTGCCTCGGGCAGCGTCGCGCAGAGCAACGACGACGCGGAGGCGACGGCAGCAGGCACGACCCTGCTTGCCGACATCCCCATGGGTGAGCAGGCGCAGGTGCAGACCGCGTCCCTGACGCAGCAGGCCGACGTGCAGGCCATCGCGGCGGACGCGAGCGCCAAGAAGGACGCCGAGGAGGCGGCCCGCAAGGCAGCCGCCCAGACCGCCGTGGCCAAGCAGGAGAAGGCCAAGAAGGCGGCCCAGGCGGCGAAGCAGCGCGAGGCGGCGCAGGAGGCGGCCAGCCGCGACGCCAAGCGGGAGTCCACCACCTTCGCCGTCCAGAGCTCCTACAGCACCAGCCAGATCCAGGCGATGGCCCGTCAGATGGTGCCCAGCGGTCAGTTCCAGTGCTTCAGCAACATCGTGAATCACGAGTCCAGCTGGAACTACCAGGCCGTGAACGCCTCCTCCGGTGCCTACGGCCTCTTCCAGGCCCTCCCCGCGGGCAAGTACGCCTCCGCGGGCGCCGACTGGCGGACCAACCCGGCCACGCAGATCAAGTGGGGCCTCGGTTACATGGACAGCCGCTACGGTAGCCCGTGCGAAGCCTGGTCCTTCTGGCAGGCCAACCACTGGTACTGAGCCCGCCGTCCGGCCGTCGTCGCCGTCGGCGCGGCCCACGCTCAACCTCGCGCAGCCCCTCACCGTCCTAGGGTGAGGGGCTTTCGCGTTCCCGCCATGTACGGTCGGACCGGAACGACTCCGGGGGGAGTGGTGGGGAGAGACGGGGGAAGAGGACGGATCATGTCACGAGTGCCAGGGTGGCTCGGCCGGGTCGGCGCTGGACTGACGCGGTTGAGCGAGCGGTTGGAGCAGCGCCGCGAAGAGGCGCGGCGGGCCGACGCCGACGACGGACCGGTGCCGGCCCCCCATCCCGTGCGGCGGCCCCTGGACGACCCGGCCGAGGACGCGACCGCGGGCGCGAGCGGCGACCCGGCCGCGGAGCACCCCGAGGCACACCGTCCGGTCGTCGTCGGCTACCGCCCCGACCCGGCGCAGGCCGTGCCCTGGGGAGTACGGGTGGCCGCGGAGGCCGGCTGGCGGCTGCTGGTGCTCGCGGGCACCGTGTGGGTGCTGATGCGGGTCATCAGCGCCGTACAACTGGTGGTGCTGGCGTTCGTGGCCGCGCTGCTGATCACCGCGCTGCTCCAGCCGGCCGTGGCCTGGCTGCGCCGGCGCGGGGTGCCGCGGGGGCCGGCCACCGCGCTGACCGCGATCCTCGGATTCGTGATCATGGGTCTGATCGGCTGGTTCGTCACCTGGCAGGTGATGGAGAACATCGACAACCTCTCCGACCAGGTCCAGGACGGCATCGACGAACTGCGCAACTGGCTGCTGAACAGCCCGTTCCACGTCACCGACAAGCAGATCAACGAGATCGCCAAGAACCTGCGGGAAGCGGTCGGCGCCAACACCGACCAGATAACGTCCGCGGGACTCGAGGGCGTCACGGTCGTCGTCGAGGCGCTCACCGGCATCCTGCTGGCCGCCTTCTCGACGCTCTTCCTGCTCTACGACGGCAAGCGCATCTGGCAGTGGTCGCTGAAGCTGGTGCCCGCGGCCGCCCGGCCGGGCGTGGCCGGGGCCGGTCCGCGCGCGTGGCGGACGCTGACCGCCTATGTGCGCGGCACGGTGATCGTCGCGCTCATCGACGCCATCTTCATCGGCCTCGGCATCTACTTCCTGGACGTGCCGATGGCCGTCCCGCTGGCCGTGTTCATCTTCCTGTTCGCCTTCGTGCCGCTCGTCGGCGCGGTGGTGTCGGGCGCGCTCGCGGTCGTGGTGGCGCTGGTGACGCAGGGCGTGTTCGCGGCGGTCATGACGCTCGTCGTGGTGCTGGCGGTGCAGCAGATCGAGGGGCACATCCTCCAGCCGTTCATCCTCGGGCGGGCGGTGCGGGTCCATCCGCTGGCGGTGGTGCTGTCGGTGGCCGCCGGCGGCATGGTGGCCGGCATCGGCGGCGCCGTGGTCGCGGTGCCGCTGGTGGCGGTGACCAACACCGTCGTGGGCTATCTGCGGGCGTACTCACGTGAGGCCGCCCTGCGGCAGACGCCCGGGCCGCACGGCGCCACCTCGTCCGACGCCGCCCCGGCGGCCGACCGGCCACCCGGGCCGCCGAAGAGCCCGGAGTCCCCGGAGGCCCCGGCATCTCCGGAGGCCCCGAAGCCACCGGAGTCCCCGGTGGACGGCCCGCCGTCGGACTCCTCCCCGGCCTAGACACGCGAACGGGCCCCGCCCACCTCTCGGAGAGGTGGGCGGGGCCCGTGCCGTGTGTGCCGCGCGGAGCGGGACTACTCGGCGGCCAGGACCGCCTCGGCGTCCAGCGTGACGCCGACGGCCTCGACCACGGCGGCGATCTTGAACGCCTCCTGGATCGTCTCGCGGTCCACACCGGCCTTGCGGAGCACCTGCTCGTGCGAGTCCAGGCACATGCCGCAGCCGTTGATGGCGGACACCGCGAAGGACCACAGCTCGAAGTCGACCTTGTCGACGCCCGGGTTGCCGATGACGTTCATCCGCAGACCGGCGCGCAGGGTGCCGTACTCGTGGTCCGACAGCAGGTGCCGGGTGCGGTAGAAGACGTTGTTCATCGCCATGACGGCGGCGGCCGACTTGGCGGCCGAGTACGCCTCCGGCGACAGGTTGGCCTTCGCCTCCGGCTCCAGCTCGCGCAGCACGAGGGGGGAGCGCGAGGCGATGGCGGTCGCCAGCACGGTGCCCCACAGCTGCTGCGCCGGGAGGTCGGAGTTGCCGATGACCGAACCCAGGTTGAGCTTCAGGTCCTTGGCGTAGTCCGGCACGGCGGACTTCAGGGAGTCGAGGGACATGTCAGCTCACTCCCCCGACAGCAGCGCGACCGGGTCCAGGGTCTCGTCGCCCTTGCTCCAGTTGCACGGGCAGAGCTCGTCGGTCTGGAGGGCGTCGAGGACCCGCAGGACCTCCTTGGGGTTACGGCCGACGGAGCCGGCGGTGACCATCGTGAACTGGATCTCGTTGTTCTGGTCCACGATGAAGACCGCGCGCTGCGCGAAGCCGTCCTCGCCCTCGATGCCGAGGTCGCGCATCAGCTCGTGCTTGGAGTCGGCCATCATCGGGAAGGGCAGGTCGGTCAGGTCCGGGTGGTCCTTGCGCCAGGCGTGGTGCACGAACTCGGAGTCGCCGGAGAAGCCGAGGAGCTGGGCGTCACGGTCGGCGAACTCGTCGTTCAGCTTGCCGAAGGCGGCGATCTCGGTCGGGCACACGAAGGTGAAGTCCTTGGGCCACGCGAAAACGACCTTCCACTGACCCTCGTAGGTCTTGTGGTTGATCTGCTGGAACTCCTTGCCCTTCTCCAGCGAGACGCAGGCGGTCAGGTCGAACTCGGGGAACTTGTCACCGACAGTGAGCACGCGCTCTCCAAAAGTGCAGCGAAGAAACACCCGCTTTGCGAGCGTTTCCATGGGTTGGACGCTGTTGATGTTGGCACAGGGTGCATTGATTAGTGAAATAGCTACAATCGGTCGAGTTGATCGGAGGTGGCTATTAGTGACCACTAAGAAGAGGCAGCCCAGCCTCGCTCAGCTGCGGGCTTTCGACGCGGTCGCCGAGCACCTGCATTTCCGCGACGCCGCCGCCGCGATCGGTATGAGCCAGCCGGCGCTCTCGGGTGCCGTCTCCGCCCTGGAGGAGGCACTGGGTGTCACGCTCCTGGAGCGTACGACGCGCAAGGTGCTGCTCTCGCCGGCCGGGGAACGGCTCGCGGTGCGGACCAAGGCGGTCCTGGCGGAGGTCGGCGCGCTGCTGGAGGAGGCGGAGGCGGTCCGGGCGCCCTTCACCGGCGCGCTGCGGCTCGGCGTCATCCCGACGGTGGCGCCGTACCTGCTGCCGACGGTGCTGCGGCTGGTCCACGACCGCTACCCCGACCTCGACCTCCAGGTCCACGAGGAGCAGACCGCGAGCCTGCTGGACGGGCTCACCACCGGCCGCCTCGACCTGCTCCTGCTCGCGGTCCCCCTGGGCGTGCCCGGCGTCAGCGAACTCCCGCTCTTCGACGAGGACTTCGTCCTGGTCACGCCGCTCGACCACCGGCTCGGCGGCCGGGAGGGCCTGGAGCGCTCGGTGCTGCGCGAGCTGAGGCTGCTGCTGCTCGACGAGGGGCACTGCCTGCGCGACCAGGCCCTCGACATCTGCCGCGAGGCGGGCCGCGCGGGTGTCCCGGCGACGACCACGGCCGCCGGACTGTCCACGCTGGTGCAGCTGGTGGCGGGCGGCCTCGGGGTGACGCTGCTGCCGCGCACCGCCGTCCGCGTGGAGACCTCCCGCTCCAGCCAGCTCCTCACCGCGTCCTTCACCGACCCGGCCCCCACCCGCCGCATCGCCCTCGCCATGCGCACGGGCGCGGCCCGCTCGGCGGAGTACGAGGAACTGGCGGCGGCCCTGCGGGAGGCGATGGCGGACCTGCCGGTGCGGACGGTGCACGCCTGAGGGACCGAACGACCGCCCCAGGGGCGGTCCTTCGGTCCCTCGGCCCCGCCACGGCGGAGCTACTCCGTGCGCAGGCCCTCCGGCCGCATCAGCCGCAGCAGCGGCGGCAGGCTGCACAGCGTCACGGCCAGGACGACCGCCGCGCCGATGCCGGTCATGGACAGGACGCCGGTCCAGTCGACGCGCACCGGGGTGCTCGTCATCTTCAGCAGCACCGTGCCCAGGGTCAGGCCCACGACCATGGAGAGCAGCAGCCCGAGCACGATGGGAATCGCCGTCTGCCACAGCACCGACATGCTCAGCGTGCGGCGCCGGGTGCCGAAGGCGACCAGGGCCGACAGCAGCTTCTTCCGCTCGCGCAGCTGCTCCAGCTGCGAGACCAGGAGGCTGGCGCCGATCAGCGCCAGCACGCACGCCGCGCCCACGAACAGACCGGTGCGGATGGCGTCGAACCGGTCGGTCCGCTGGGTCTCCGACCAGGTCACGGTGTCGGCCAGCGGGTCGATGCCCACCGCCGTGTTCCGCACCAGGTCCTGCACGTCCGCCACCGACTCGTCCACCTTGAGGTAGGCGTGCCCGTCCAGCGCCGGCCCGAGCGCGTCCGGCAGCGCCCCCGGCGTGATCAGGAAGCCGCCCCGGTCGGACCCGGCCACCAGCCCCTCACGCGCCTTCGCCGTCTTGATGCCCTGCGGGACCGTCCAGGGAACCGCCGAGCGCTTCGGTCCGCCCTCGTAGGTCGGGTCCGCGTACAGCTTCCGGCCGGGGGCGGCCAGCTTCGCCATGTCCTCCCCGACGTCCCACTCGGCGCCGTGCACGGCGAACACGTCCCCGTCCGCGCACGAGGGCAGCCGGGAGACCTCCCGCAGCGAGGCGCAGTCGCCCACGGTGATCATCGTGCCGTGCTCCGGCTCCCGGGCACGGTCGCCGAGGTAACCCTCGGAGAAGGCGTAGACCGCCTCCACGCCCTTGGTGTCGCGGAACTTCTCGGCCGCCGGGGCCATCGGGACCCCGCTCGGCAGCTGCGCCTCCATCTGGGCCCGGGACACGTCCTGGCCGGTGGACTTGGTGTAGTCGTCGTCCACCCCGGCGAAGAGCATCTGGAGGGCGATCGCCCCGGCGACGGCCACCGCGATGCCGTTGACCATCCGGGCCGCCGTACCGCTGCTCAGCTGGAGCCTGCGCACGGCCAGCTGCCAGGCCACGCCGCCGGAGCCGAGCCGCGCGACGACGCTCTCCACGATCCACGGCAGCAGCGCGGTCACGCCCACCAGGAGCAGGACGACACCGCCGGTCACCAGGTACTGGTTGAAGTCGCCGTTGTCCCGGCCGTCGCCGATCATCGGGTAGAGCATCGCCAGCCCGGCCAGCGGCAGCAGCAGCCGCCACCACAGCCGGCGCCGGGCGGGCCGGCCCGCGCGCACCACGCCGAGCGGTTCGATGACGACCCCGCGCAGCGCGAACAGCGTCACCAGCACCGCCGCCGCCGGTACCGCCACCGCGACCAGCAGGGCCAGCAGCGGCGAGGGGTTGAGATAGCTGGGGAACACGCTGGTGCGGAACACCTCGGCGTTGCCCGCCAGTTGCCGCCCCACCAGGAAGAACCCGGCGCCGAAGACCAGCCCGAGGATCGCGCCGGCCATGGCCTCACCGGCGGCGATGCGCCGGGTCATGCCGCTGTCGGAGCCCACCAGGCGCAGTGCCGCGAGCCGCCGGTCCCGCCGCTCGCCGCCGAACCGCACGGCGGCGGCGATGAACACCGCGACCGGCATCAGCAGCACCACGAAGACGACGAGGATCAGCAGGAGCAGCACCGGGTCGGACCGCTCCTCCGCGGGCTCCGGGTCGCCGAACCGGTCGATGCGCTCGATCCGGCCCGGGATGATCTGCTCGGCGAGCCCCTCCGCGCCCCGGTAGAAGGCGAGTTCGGCCGAACCGATCAGCCCGTCCTCCGCGATCGTGCCGACGATCCGGTCCGGCAGCCGCTCCCGCAGCAGCGCGCCGGAGTCCGACTCGAGCAGCTCCTTCAGCGCGGGGGAGACCACCATCTCGCCGACCGCCGGGAACTTCTCCACACCCGGCGGCAGCGGTGCCCGCGGTCCTTCGGGCTCCAGGGCCCGGCCCCGGACGTCGTCGTCGCGGAAGTACGTCTCGACGTCGGCGACCAGGAGCGTGTCGTTCGCCTTCGGCATCGTGTCGGGGGCGAAGGTGATGTCGGAGCGCGCCGCCTCCCGTTCGTGCCGGACGGTGAGGGCGTTCGGGAGCGCCGTCGTCAGCAGCAGCAGCGCCACGCCGAGACCGACGCCGACGGCCGTCAGCACGGCCCGGGTCCAGCCCTCGCGGCCCCCGGTGAAGGCGAAGCGGGCGCCCAGCGACAGGTCGGCCGCCCACTGCCGGGCGCTCATACGACCCGCTCCATGTCCCTGGACTTGCCGTCCCGTACGACGATCTCGCGGTCGGAGTAGGCGGCCACCCGGGCCTCGTGCGTGACCAGCACGACCGCGGCGTTGGTGGAGCGGGCGGCGTCCGTGAGGAGTTCCATCACGCGCTCCCCGTTGAGGGAGTCCAGCGCGCCGGTCGGCTCGTCCGCGAAGAGCACCCGCGGGTTGGTGACCAGCGAGCGGGCCACCGCGACCCGCTGGCCCTGGCCGCCGGAGACCTCGCCCGGCCGCTTCTTCCTGAGGTCGTCGACCTCCAGCCGCTCCATCCAGGTCAGCGCGGTCCGCTCCGCCTCCTTGCGCGAGGTGCCGTTCAGCCGCAGCGGAAGGGCGACGTTCTCGACGCAGGTCAGCTCCGGCACCAGCTGGCCGAACTGGAACACGAACCCGAAGTCCGAGCGGCGCAGCGCACTGCGCTGGGCGTCGGACATCGCCGACAGCTCGCGCCCGTTGTACGTGATCGTCCCGGAGTCGGGCGGCACGATGCCGGCGAGGCAGTGCAGCAGCGTCGACTTGCCGGACCCGGAGGGGCCCATCACGGCGACGACCTCGCCGGGGTGGATGGAGAACTCGGCGCCGTCGAGGGCGAGGGTGGGGCCGTAGGCCTTGCGGAGCGCCTCGGCGGAGAGCAGGGAGCCTGCGGGGGGAGTCATCGGGTTACCGCCTCACGGAGCTTGTCGAGGCGCGCGGCGGTCAGTTCCAGCCAGCGCAGGTCGGCCTCGAGATGGAACAGGGCGTGGTCGCAGATGAGCTGGTCCGCGAGGTCGCCCTTGCGCTTGCGGTCGGTGAGGATGCGCATGCTGCGCAGGTGCTCCGAACGCTGGGTGTCGAGGATGTCGGCGGCGTCCCGGTGGGTGAGCAGCGCGAGGACGACCTTGGTGTACAGCGTCGACTGGAGGTACGGCTCGGGCTTCTCCGGCGTGGCGAGCCACCGCTGTACGTCGGTGATCCCCTCGTCGGTGATCGCGTACCGCTTGCGCTCGGGACCGCCGCCCGTCTCGATGCCGTCGACGACGACGAGACCGTTCTTCAGCAGGCGGGACATCGTCGAGTAGACCTGGCCGTAGTGCAGCGGCCGGTCGTGACCGAACTTCTCGTCGAAGGCGCGCTTGAGGTCGTAACCGTGGCGCGGCCCGGACTCCAGGAGCCCCAGGAGGGTGTGACCGATGGACATGCCGAGCACTCTACACACGGTGTATACGCGCTATGTATACGCACCGTGCAGAGACCGTGGCGGCGGGTTCACGACGGCGGCCGAGCCGCAGGTCGGAGGCGATTGTCACGGTTCCGCTACGGCGGAGGCCGCGCCTCCGCATCGCTGCGCGGGCGCGGCCGGCCACGGGCGGTCAGGGCGGCGGCGCGGCCCCCGGGCCACCGTCCCTCGGCGGGCGGCCGCGGCGCGGCAGCGGCCCGGTGTCGCCGGGCAGCCGGCCGGCCTCCGCCAGCGCCCTGCGGAGCAGGAACTCGATCTGGGCGTTGGCCGACCGCAGCTCGTCGCCCGCCCAGCGGGCCAGCGCCTCGTACACCTGCGGGTCGAGCCGCAGCAGCACCTGCTTGCGCTGCCGCGGCCGACGCTGCGGTGCCGGGCCCTCGGACGGCGCGGAGCCTTCGGGCGGGGTCGTCACTGGTAGAGCGTCCCCGTGTTCAGGACCGGCTGGGCGGCGCGGTCCCCGCAGAGCACGACCATCAGGTTGGACACCATCGCCGCCTTCCGCTCGTCGTCCAGCTCCACGATGCCCTGCTCGCTGATGCGGACGAGCGCCGCCTCGACCATGCCGACCGCGCCGTCCACGATCTGCCGCCGCGCCGCGACCACCGCACCGGCCTGCTGCCGCTGGAGCATCGCCGAGGCGATCTCCGGGGCGTACGCGAGGTGCGTGAAGCGGGACTCGATGATCTGCACCCCGGCCGCCTCCACGCGCGCGTGCAGCTCGACGGCGAGCTTCTCGGTGATCTCCTCGGCGTTGCCGCGCAGCGAGAGGCCGTCCTCCTCGTGGGCGTCGTAGGGGTACTCGATGGCGATGTGCCGCACGGCCGCCTCGGTCTGGGTGGAGACGAACTCGACGTAGTCGTCCACCTCGAAGGTGGCCTGCGCGGTGTCCTCCACCCGCCACACCACGACCGCCGCCAGCTCGATGGGGTTGCCGTAGGCGTCGTTGACCTTCAGGACGGCCGTCTCGTGGTTGCGCACCCGGGTCGAGATCTTGGTGCGCGAGGTGAGCGGGTTGACCCAGCGCAGGCCGTCCTGCCGGATCGTCCCCCGGTACCGCCCGAAGAGCTGCACCACGCGGGCCTCGCCCGGCGCCACCATGTTCAGCCCGCACATCGCGAGGAAGGCGGCCACGGCGATCACGATGCCCGCGATGATCAGCACCGCCTTCGCGCCGGTGGAGGCGACCGCGGTCGCGGTGACGATCAGGCCGGCGCCGACCGCCAGCCCGACCAGCCCCAGCAGCAGCGCGAGGCCGCCGCCGATGCTGTGCGCCTGCTCCTCGCGGACCCGGGGCGTCGGCATCTCGGGCACATCGGCGGTGACCTGTGGGGCGTCGTGCGTGGACATGGGTGGTCCCCCGTTCTCTCTTTGATGACTAAGTGATATCACTTTACACGTCGATCACAACCCTGAACCCCTCTCGTACGTCGGTTCCTGTGGAACGGGTGCTGATTCTCACGTCCGTACAAGGCTGGATCGGTTGCCGTTTGTCACATCTCCCGGTGTTAGCTTTCTGAGCTGACCTGAGCGACGAACCTGTGTGACGCGTGAGTGAGACGTGCCCACAGATGACCGAAGCGGAGCGGATCGGACCCATGGGACGAGCGGAAGAGAGAAGAGCGCGACAGCGCGGTGGACGCCGCGCGGCGCCGAAACGCCGCCGTTCGTCGCGCGCGGCCCAGGGCGCGGGCGGGAAGGGCCCGATACGCCGGCTGTTCACGTGGAAGAAGATCCTCGGCACGTTCTTCGGCGTCTGCCTGCTCGGCATGGGCGCCTTCATCGTGCTGTACATGATGATCGACATCCCCGAGGGCAACCCCGAGGCCGAGTTGCAGAGCAACGTCTACAAGTACAGCGACGGCAGCATCATGGCCCGCACCGGCGAGCGCAACCGTGAGATCGTCGACCTCGCCAAGATCCCCAAGGACGTCCAGCGCACCTTCGTCGCCGCCGAGAACAAGACCTTCTACAAGGACGCCGGCGTCGACCTCAAGGGCACCACCCGCGGTGTGCTCAACACCCTTGCCGGCAAGGGCGCGCAGGGCGGTTCGACGATCACCCAGCAGTACGTCAAGAACTACTACCTGAGCCAGGAACAGACGGTCTCGCGCAAGCTGAAGGAACTGGTCATCTCCCTCAAGCTGGACCGGGAGAAGTCCAAGGACTACATCCTGGCCGGCTACATCAACACCAGCTACTACGGCCGCGGCGCCTACGGCATCCAGGCCGCCGCCCAGGCCTACTACCGCGTCGACGCCGAGGACCTGACGGTCGAGCAGGGCGCGTACCTCTCCGCGCTGCTCCAGGCACCGAACCAGTACGACTGGGCGATCGCCAGCGAGACCGGCAAGAAGCTCGTCCAGGAGCGCTGGAACTACGTCCTGGACAACATGGTCGAGCAGAAGTGGCTGAGCGCGGGCGACCGGCAGGGCATGACGTTCCCGAAGCCCAAGGAGCCCAAGGCCGCCGCGGGGATGGAGGGCCAGACCGGATACCTGGTGGACGCGGCCAACTTCGCGCTCAAGAAGCAGCTCGTCGCCCAGGGCGCCGCCGAGGACATGGAGCAGGCCAAGGCCCTGGTGGACCTCGGCGGCTACACCGTCACCCTCAACATCGACAAGAAGAAGCAGGCCGCGCTGGAGAACGCGGTCAAGGAGAAGCTCACCAGCAAGCTGGACCCCGACCGGCGCAAGGTCGACGCGGACGTCCAGGCCGGAGCCGTCTCGGTCGACCCGAAGACGGGCTCCGTCGTGGCGATGTACGGCGGCGTGAACTATCTGAAGCACTACACCAACAACGCCACCCGCGACGACTACCAGCCCGCCTCCACCTTCAAGCCGGTGATCCTCGCCGCCGCCGTGGACCACGACGCCGAGACCCAGGACGGCGTGCCGATCACGGCCAACACCCTCTACGACGGCGACAGCGAGCGCCCCGTGATGGACGGCGACCAGAAGGTCGGCTTCGCACCGCCCAACGAGGACGACCGGGACTACGGCGAGATCGACGTCCAGGAGGCGATGAACAAGTCGGTCAACTCCGTCTTCGCGCAGATGGGCATCGACGTCGGCATGCCCGAGGTCATGAAGGTCGCGGGCGAACTCGGCATGGACACCGAGGGCGAGCAGGCCGTGCCCGCGCAGACCCTGGGCAGTATGGGCGCCAGCCCGCTGGAGATGGCCGGCGTCTACGCCACCTTCGACAACCACGGCAAGAAGGTCACCCCGGCGATCGTGAAGTCGGTCGAGCACAAGGACCGCACGATCGAGATGCCCGACCCCGTCGGCGAGCAGGTCATCAGCCGGGAGGCCGCGGACACGGTGACCTCCGTGCTCACCGGCGTGGTCGACGACGGTACGGCCAAGACGTCCGTACGGGAGAACCCGCTGCGGGACGGTCAGCAGGTGGCCGGCAAGACCGGTACCTCCGACAACAACAAGTCGGCCTGGTTCACCGGCTTCACCCCGGGTCTCGTCACTTCCGTCGGCCTGTTCGGAGAGGACGACAAGGCACCGCACCCGCAGGTCCCGATGTACAAGGCCGCCGGCGTCGACTACCGCGTCAACGGTGGTGGGCCCCCGGCGGAGATCTGGGCCGCGTACACCTTCGGCGTCATGGACGAGGTCACCAAGTTCCAGCTGGAGACCAAGCAGGGCGCCGCCGTGAAGCCCAGCAGGTCGCCGTCGACCTCCCAGTCGCCGAGCCACTCGCCGTCCAAGGAGCCGACGACCGAGGCGCCGCCCCCGTCCAAGGAGCCGACGACCGAGGCACCCTCGTCGAACGATCCGACGACCGAGGCGCCGCCCGAGTCGCCGACGAACTCGCCGTCGAACAGCCCGTCCACCGAACCCCCGCCGGACGGCGGCGGGTCCACCGAGTCGGGAGACCCCGAGTTCCCCGGCGGGGACTGGGTGCCGTAGACCGTCGGGAGACGCGGACCCGCGCGAAGGGGCGCCCGGTGAGCACCGGGCGCCCCTTCGCGCGTTCGCCGCTTCCCGGCCTCAGCCGCGGTTCAGCTCGAACCACACCACCTTGCCGGTGCTCAGCCGCGTCGCGCCCCAGCGCCGGGCCAGCCGGTTCACCAGGTACAGCCCGCGCCCGCCCTCGTCGGTGGCGCGGGCCTGCCGCAGCCGGGGCAGCTGCGGCACGTCGTCGCCGACCTCGCAGCGCAGCACGTCCGTGCGCAGCAGCCGCAAGGTGACCGGTTTCGACGCGTACCGCACCGCGTTGGTGACGACCTCGCTGACGAGCAGCTCCACGGCGTCCGTGAGGTCCTCCATGCCCCAGCGGGCGAGCGCCCGCCGGGCCAGGCGACGGGCACGGCCGGGGGCCGCGTCCTCGGGCTCCAGGAACCAGTACGCCACGTCGCTGGGCGCGATGCCGTCGAAACGGGCGGCGAGCAGCGCGATGTCGTCGTCCCGGTCGCCCGGGCCGAGCATGTCGAGCACCTCGTCGCACAGGGCTTCCAGGGGCGGCGGATGGTCGGGTCCGGTGAGCTGCGCGGTCGCCGCCAGCCGCTCCCGCAGCTGCTCTATGCCGGTCCACACGTCGCGCAGCCGGGACTCGACCAGCCCGTCCGTGTACAGGAGCAGCGTCGCACCGGCCGGGGCGTCCAGCTCCACGGCCTCGAAGTCCACGCCGCCCACCCCGATCGGGGCGCCGGCCGGCACCCGCAGCACCTCGGCGTGGCCGTCCATGTGCAGCAGCACCGGCGGCGGGTGGCCGGCGTTGGCGACGGTGATGCGGTGCGAGACCGGGTCGTACACCGCGTACAGACAGGTCGCCATGCGGTCGGTGCCGAGCCGCTGGGCCTGCTCGTCCAGGTGGTGGAGCACCTCCTGCGGCGGCAGGTCGAGCCCGGCCAGGGTCTGCGCCGTGGTCCGCAGCTGGCCCATGATGGCCGCCGAGGTCATGGAGTGGCCCATGACGTCCCCGACGACCAGCGCGACCCGGCTGCCCGGCAGCGGGATGGCGTCGTACCAGTCGCCGCCGACCCGGGCGGTCTCGGCGGCCGGGAGGTAGCGGGAGGCCAGCCGTACGCCGGTGCAGCGCGGCAGGTTCTCCGGGAGCATGGTGCGTTGCAGCTCGTCGGCGATGTACGCCTCCCGCCCGTACAGCACCGCCTTGTCGATGCCGAGGGCGCTGTGCGTGGCGAGTTGGGCGGCCACCAGCAGGTCGTCGGCCTCGAAGGCGACGCGCTCCGGGCCGCGCAGGAACAGCGCGGCGCCGATCACCCGGCGCCGGCCGCGCAACGGGGCGAGGATCGCCCTGCGTCCGTCGGGCAGGGCGATGTCGCGCTCCTCGCCCAGCAGTTCCGGCAGCGCGGCGCGGGCCGCGGGCGTGTCCGTGAACACCGGGCGCACCCCGCGCAGCACCTCGGCCAGCGCGCTGCCCGGCCGCACCTCGCACAGCTCGGCGCCGACCGTCTCCAGCTCGGAGGGCTCGGGCGGGGCCGCGGGGGTGAAGCCGCCCTCGGTGTCCCGCTCGGCCGGTATGCGGTCGGTGCGCCGCAGCCGCAGCACCAGGGGACCGGTGGGCCGCTCGTCGCCGACCGGCAGCGGCTCGCGCAGATAGACCAGGATGGCGTCCGCGAAGGTGGGCACGGTGGCCCGGCACAGCCCCATCACGATCTCGTCGAGGTCCATGCCCCGCGCGATCCGCCGGGTCGCGGCGCCCACGAACCGCAGCCGGTCCCCGTCCCGCCGCATGGGCGTGGGCCGGCCGGGCGCGGTGGGCTGTCCCATGCGCCGGTCGGGCTCCGGCGGCGCGCCACGGCGCCCCGGACCCGCGGCCCCGGAGCCCGGCCGCACCAGACCGGCCTGCCCGCCGCCCGCGGACACCCCGTCCGTGGAGAGGCCGCCGGGGCTGACGCCCGCCGGGGGCGGGTCACCCGACGGCGCACCGTCCGGTCGCCCGTCCGGCTGGGCCGGGACGCCCTCGGCCGCGGGCCGCGGCCGGTGTGCGTCGGGCTCGGCGGCCTGCTCGGCGCCCGGCTGGGAGTGCTCGAAGACCGCCGGGGCGTCCTCGCCCGCGGCGGGCGGCGTCTGACCGGCGCGCCCCTGGGCCGGTAACGCGGACCCGGAGGCGCGCGGCGGCACGGGGGTACGCAGGAGCGCCCCGCGGGGATCCGCGGGGTCGGCGCCCGGCGAGGGGCGGTCGAAGGAGGTCGGGTGCTCCGTCACGCGTGTCGAATCCATCCGTCCGGGACTGCGCGCGGCGCGTGCAGTTCGTCCCGCAGAAATCCCGATACCCGCAATCCATGCCCAAGGAACGGGGTTCCCGCGTGGTCAGAGGCTGTTCCTGTGTCACCGGCGGACCGTCCGCGGTCCGTCTGCGTGTTGCCCTCGTACCCCTCGCTCACGTCCTGCCGCCCCTCGGTGACGATCGGTCAAGCACAGCGCACGCTCCGCCGGTTGCCGCTGCCGCGCTCATTGCGGAGGACGATCCTACGTTTGTTGCCGGGGGGCACATCAAGGGTCTCATGAGGAGACGTGCGCGGGCGTGCGATCCCAGTCCCCGGGGAGGGACGGTACCGGCCACGCCGGATCGGGCCGCCAGTGCTCCCAGCCGTCGGCGAACGGCGAACCCCAGGCACGGATCTGCGCGACCGCGGCCCGCCCCGCCCGGCGCACCCGCCCGGCCAGCGCCGGGTCGACCAGCCGGTCCCGCTGGGCCTGCGCGAACTCGTCCTCGTCCCGCCAGTGCCAGGTGCGGTCCGGGTGGACGGAGATGTCCAGGAAATGGTCCTCCGAGTCGACCCCGCCCTCCCAACGGGTCAGCGGCTCCTCCAGGTTCACGTACCAGTTCTTGAACCGCCAGCCCTGGTCCCAGAACAGCCACACCGACCAGGCCTCGCCGGGCCGCGCCAGCTTCAGCACCCCCGTGCCGAACCACCGGTCGCGCTGCACGGTGCGCGGCTTGGTGTAGCGCGTGGCCAGCGGTTCCAGGTGCACGGGCGTACCGTCGGCGAGGACCGGCTTCACACACTCGGTGCCGGGAGCCAGCCACACGGCGAGCAGCTCGGCGTCGTCCCGTACGACGGTGACGGGGCGCGCGATGTGCGGGTGCGGTCCGCCGTTCTCCCGGTATCGCCACAGGATGTGGCTGCCCGGCGCCCAGTGGTCCGCCGGGCCCGCCGGGCCGTCCGCTCCCGGTGTTGCCGCCGCGCTCACCGCTTCTCCGTCTGCCATGGAGAGATATTAGGTGCCCCGGCCAAGTGACGCCCCGCGGATCCGGAGAGCGTGCGCCGGCGTACGCCCCCGGGCCGTGCCGGGGCTCCTCACGGACGGGTCATCCGCAGCACGTCCAGCGCCTCGTCCAGCTGTGCGTGCGTCAGGTCGCCGCGCTCGACGTACCCGCCCTCCAGCACGACCTGACGGATCGTCTTCCGCTCGGCCAGCGCCTTCTTGGCCACCTTGGCGGCCTCCTCGTACCCGATGTACTTGTTGAGCGGCGTGACCACGGACGGCGACGACTCGGCGTACTCGCGGGCCCGTTCGGGGTGCGCGACGATCCCGTCCACGGTCCGGTCGGCGAGCAGCCGGGAGACGTTGGCCAGCAGCCGCACCGACTCCAGTACGTTCTTGGCGATGACCGGCAGCATCACGTTCAGCTCGAAGTTGCCGGCCGCCCCGGCGGCGGCGACCGTCGCGTCGTTGCCGGTGACCTGGGCGGCGACCATCAGGACCGCCTCCGGGATCACCGGGTTGACCTTGCCGGGCATGATGGACGAGCCGGGCTGGAGGTCGGGCAGGGAGATCTCGGCGAGCCCGGTGCGCGGCCCGGACGCCATCCACCGCAGGTCGTTGGCGATCTTCGTCAGCCCGACGCCGATGGTCCGCAGCTGCCCGCTCGTCTCGACGATGCCGTCCCGGGCGCCCTGCGCCTCGAAGTGGTCGCGCGCCTCGGTCAGCGGCAGCCCGGTCACGCGGGCCACCTCCGCGATGACGGCGGCGGAGAAGCCGGGCGGGGTGTTGATGCCGGTGCCGACCGCGGTGCCGCCCAGCGGCAGCTCGGCGAGCCGGGGGAGCGACGCCCGGAGCCGCTCGACGCCGTACCGCACCTGGGCCGCGTACCCGCCGAACTCCTGGCCCAGCGTGACGGGCGTGGCGTCCATGAGGTGCGTACGCCCGGACTTCACCACGTCGGCGAACTCCTCCGCCTTGCGCTCCAGGGCGTCGGCGAGGTGGTCGAGGGCCGGGATCAGGTCGCGGGTGACGGCGGCGGTGGCGGCGATGTGGATCGAGGACGGGAACACGTCGTTGGACGACTGGGAGGCGTTGACGTGGTCGTTGGGGTGCACGTCGCGGCCGAGGCGCTCACCGGCCAGGGTGGCGATGACCTCGTTGGTGTTCATGTTGGACGAGGTCCCGGACCCGGTCTGGAACACGTCCACGGGGAAGTGCTCGTCCCACTTCCCCTCGGCCACCTCGGCGGCCGCCTCCCGGATCGCGGCGGCGACGTCCGCGTCGAGGACCCCCAGCTCGGCGTTGACCTTGGCCGCCGCGCCCTTGATCCGCGCCAGCGCCTCGATGTGCGCGCGCTCGATGCGCTGCCCGGAGACGGGGAAGTTCTCGACGGCACGCTGCGTCTGGGCGCGCCACTTGGCGTGGGCGGGGACGCGGACCTCGCCCATGGAGTCGTGCTCGATGCGGTAGTCGCTCATACCGGGTACAGCGTGCGGGGCGGGGCGGATGTTCCGGGGGAGGGCTGGATTCGCTCCCCCGGGCCCCGCTCCGCGCACGCCGGAGGGAGGGGCTACGCCAGCCCCGGCCCCCGCACCGGAATCGTCGTGAACGTCGGCGCCGGCGCCGGGTCCTGGAAGAAGTCGTTGCCCTTGTCGTCCACCACGATGAACGCCGGGAAGTCCTCGACCTCGATCTTCCAGACCGCCTCCATGCCGAGTTCCTCGTACTCGACGACCTCCACCTTCTTGATGCAGTCCTGCGCGAGCCGGGCCGCGGGACCGCCGATCGAGCCGAGGTAGAAACCGCCGTGCGTGTCGCACGCGTCGGTGACCTGCTTGCTCCGGTTGCCCTTGGCCAGCATCACCTTGGAGCCGCCCGCCGCCTGGAACTGCTCCACGTAGGAGTCCATGCGCCCGGCGGTGGTCGGGCCGAAGGACCCGGACGCGTACCCCTCGGGCGTCTTCGCCGGGCCCGCGTAGTACACCGGGTGGTCCTTGAGGTACTGCGGCATCTCCTCGCCCGCGTCCAGCCGCTCCTTGATCTTGGCGTGCGCGATGTCGCGGGCCACCACGAGCGGGCCGGTCAGCGACAGCCGGGTCTTGACCGGGTGCTTCGTCAGCTCGGCCAGGATGTCGTCCATCGGCCGGTTGAGGTCGATCTTCACGACGTCTCCGGCCTCGTCGAGGTGCTCGTCCGTCGTCTCCGGCAGGAACCGCGCCGGGTCGGTCTCCAGCTGCTCCAGGAAGACACCCTCGGCGGTGATCTTCGCGACCGCCTGCCGGTCCGCCGAGCAGGACACGGCGATGGCGACCGGGCAGGACGCGCCGTGCCGGGGCAGCCGCACCACGCGCACGTCGTGGCAGAAGTACTTGCCGCCGAACTGCGCGCCGATGCCGATCTTCTGGGTCAGCTCGAAGACTTTCTCCTCCAGCTCCTTGTCCCGGAAGCCGTGGCCCAGCTCCGAGCCCTCGGCCGGGATCTCGTCCAGGTAGTGCGCGGAGGCGTACTTCGCGGTCTTCAGCGCGTACTCGGCGGACGTGCCGCCGACCACGATCGCCAGGTGATACGGCGGGCAGGCGGCCGTACCGAGCGAGCGGATCTTCTCCTCCAGGAACTTCATCATGGAGGACTCGTTCAGGACGGCCTTCGTCTCCTGGTAGAGGAACGACTTGTTGGCCGAGCCGCCGCCCTTCGCCATGAACAGGAACTTGTAGGCGCCGCCGTCGGTCGCGTACAGCTCGATCTGGGCGGGGAGGTTGGAGCCGGTGTTCTTCTCCTCCCACATGGTGAGCGGGGCCATCTGCGAGTAGCGCAGGTTGAGGTTCTGGTACGCGTCGTAGATGCCCCGGCTCAGGGCCTCCTCGTCGCCGCCCGCCGTGAGCACGTTCTGGCCGCGCTTGCCCATGACGATCGCCGTGCCGGTGTCCTGGCACATCGGGAGCACGCCCGCCGCCGCGATGTTGGCGTTCTTCAGCAGGTCGAGGGCGACGAACTTGTCGTTGCCGGACGCCTCGGGGTCGTCGATGATGCGGCGCAGCTGCGCCAGGTGGGCCGGGCGCAGGTAGTGCTGGATGTCGTGGATGGCCTCCTCGGCCAGCTTGCGCAGCGCCTCCGGCTCCACCTTGAGGAAGGTCCGCCCGTCGGCCTCGAAGGTGGCGACGCCCTCGGCGGTCACCAGCCGGTACGGAGTGGTGTCCTCGCCCTGGGGGAGCAGATCGGTGTACGCGAACTCAGGCATCTCGCCCATTCCTCACTCGACATCACGCGCGGCTGGATTCCTCAGCAACGACGGCTGGCCTCCGTTGGCAGCGCCAACCAGCGTAAAACCTGCCGAGGGCGCCGAGCTGGTGAGGTAAGACTCAGTAGGAAGTCCCGGTACGGGACAAGGTTGTCCGCGGCAAGGTTGTCCACAGGGCTAGTCGCGATCTATCGCGTTTCGGTACGCTGCTGCCGTGGACCTTCACAAGCACGCCCCAGCCGCCCCGCGCACCTCCGAGCTGCGCGCCTCGGACGCCGACCGCGACCGCGTCGCCGACATGCTGCGCGAAGCCCTCGCCGAGGGACGGCTCACCGCCGACGAGCACGCCGAGCGCGTCGAAGGCGTGCTGGCCGCCAAGACCGTCGGCGAGCTGGACGTCTTCGTCCGGGACCTGCCCGCCGCCCACCGCGCCCGGGACACCACCGCCCCGGCCGCCCCCCACCGCCCCACCGTCGGCGCCATCCCGGCGGAAGCCGACGAGAACGTGGTGGCGGTCTTCAGCAGCGCCGTCCGCAAGGGCCGCTGGCGGGCGAACCGCCGCATCCACGCCTACGCCGTCTTCGGCAGCGTCGAGATCGACCTCAGCGAGGCGGTCTTCGAGTACCAGCAGGTCGTCATCAAGGCGTTCGCCGTCTTCGGCAGCGTCGACGTGCGCGTCCCGGAGAACGTGTCGGTGCGCGGCGCGGGCGGCAGCGTGCTCGGCAGTTTCGAGGTCCACACCCTCGACTCCAGCGAGGCCGAGGCCCCCGTCATCTACGTGGACGGCTGGGCCGTGCTGGGCAGCGTCGAGGCCCGCCCCAAGCGCGGCAAGGTCGTCGCGGACATCCTGGACCGGGTGCACCACCGCGTCGAGAAGAGTTTGCGCAAGCACCTGTAGCGCCGGCACCGGCAGCGGGGCGGAAACCCAGTGCATAGGCGCGCGTACAACGGGTAAGCCTTGACGCATCGTCTCTCGCTAGCGAAGCCGTCGTCAGGAGTAGACCCGTGCTGCAACCGCCGCATTCGTCCCTGCAGGTAGCTGCCGTTCCGGCCCAGCGGGTGCCCGTGCGGGACAGGGACCAAGACGCTCCCTGGCACACCGAGGCGGTGTGCCGGCGCGACGAGGCCGGACTGTTCTTCGCCCCCTCCAAGGAACCGACCGCCGCCCGCCTCTCCCGCGAAGAGGCCGCCAAGCGCGTCTGCGCGCGGTGTCCGGTCATGGTCGAGTGCCGCGAGCACGCCCTCCTCCAGCCCGAGCCCTACGGCGTCTGGGGCGGCCTCACCGCCGCCGAACGCCGCGTGGTCCTGGCCCGGCGCCGCCGCCGCGACGTCGAACTCAAGAAGGCCGCCCGCACCACGGGCCGCATAGCCGCGGCCGGCTAACCCCCGGCCCCCCGAAAAGGCACCCTCTCCGCACAGAGGGTGCCTTTCCGTTCCCGCGAACCGCGACCGCCCCAGGGGCCCGGGGCTGTGAGGCCGTAACTTCCCGGCGCCGCGAACCGCAGCCAACCCAGGGGCGCGGGGCTGTGTCCGTCTGCGGCTCCGCCGCGTGGGCGCGACCGGCCGTCACGTCCTCACGCCGGGGACAGCAACCAACCCAGGGGCGCGGGGAACTGCGCGACCAGCCACGACGGCGCCGCAGACGCCACACGACACGCACCCCCAACTCAATGGGCGCCCCGCGAAACCGACAGCGTCACTTCGCCCGGTCGAAATCAACCGCGCTGTACGCCCGCAGCTTGCTCAGCCGATGCTCGGAGTCGATCCTCCGCACCGTCCCCGACTTCGACCGCATCACGATCGAGTCGGTCGTCGCCGTCTCCGACCGGTACCGCACCCCCCGCAGCAGCTCGCCGTCCGTGATGCCGGTCGCGACGAAGAAGACGTTGTCCCCGGAGACCAGGTCGTCGGTGGTCAGCACCCGGTCCAGGTCGTGCCCCGCGTCGACCGCCCGCTGCCGCTCCTCGTCGTCCTTGGGCCACAGCTTGCCCTGGATGGTGCCGCCCAGGCACTTCACCGCGCAGGCCGAGATGATGCCCTCCGGCGTACCGCCGATGCCGAGCAGCAGGTCGATGCCCGTGCCCTCGCGCAGCGCCAGGATGGAACCGGCCACGTCGCCGTCGGAGATCAGCTTGATCCGGGCGCCGGTCTCCCGGACCTCCTTGATGAGGCCCTGGTGCCGCGGCCGGTCGAGGATGACGACGGTCACGTCCTCCGGCGTACGCCGCTTGGCCTTGGCGATCCGGCGGATGTTCACGGCGACGGGCGCGTTGATGTCGACGAAGTCGGCGGCCTCGGGCCCCGTGACCAGTTTGTCCATGTAGAAGACCGCGGACGGGTCGAACATGGAACCGCGCTCGGCGGCGGCCAGCACCGCGATCGCGTTGGTCATGCCGTTGGCGGTCAGCGTCGTGCCGTCGATCGGGTCGACGGCGATGTCGACCTCGGCCCCGGTCCCGTCGCCGACCCGCTCCCCGTTGAAGAGCATCGGGGCTTCGTCCTTCTCGCCCTCGCCGATGACGACGACGCCGTTCATCGAGACGGTGTGGACGAGGGTCCGCATGGCGCGCACCGCGGCACCGTCGGCGCCGTTCTTGTCACCGCGCCCGACCCAGCGGCCGGCGGCCATCGCCGCGGCCTCGGTGACCCGCACCAGCTCCATGGCGAGGTTGCGGTCGGGGGCCTCTGAGGGGACGTCCAGCTCGGACGGGAGATGATGCTCGGTCATCGGAACGCACCTTTCTGATACGACGACGGCCGGATGAGGGTGTGGCCACGACTCTATCGTCAGTCCGACAAAATGAGCAGGGGACCCCACGTATGAGCGGATCAGGCACCTGCGACGATAGGGGACGTGGCAGGTATGAAAGGCAAGCAGAAGTCGGCCCGGGACATGATCCTCTCCCTCGGCGTCATCGTGTTGGCGGCGGGCGTGATCTGGATCTTCATTCCGCACGGCGACGGCGAACCGGACGTCAAGCGGGTCGACTACCGGGTCGAGTTGCTGACCGCGCAGCGCGCCGCGTCGTACCCGGTGGCGGCGCCCGAGGGGCTGTCCGAGGAGTGGAAGCCGACCTCCGTCCGCTTCCGGGGTGACGACTCCGACGCCTGGCACCTGGGCTTCACGGCCCCCGACGGCGAGTACGTGACGATCGAGCAGTCCACGAAGAAGGCGTCGACCTTCATCCACGACGCCAGCCAGGGCGCGCAGGCGACCGAGCGGACCGAGGAGATCGGCGGCCGGACCTGGACGCGGTACACGGGCGGCCGGTACGACGCGCTGGTGCTGCACGGCGCCGACGACATGAAGGGCGCGACGACGATCGTGGCCGGCACCGGGTCGTTCGAGCAGCTCGGCAAGATGGCGGCGGCACTGAAGCTGACCTGACCTGACCTGACCTGACCTGACCGGCCACCGGGCCCCGCGGCCCGGCCCCCACGTCACGACGAAGCCCCCGGCGAGGTGCCGGGGGCTTCGTCGTACGCGCGGTGCCGTGTGCCTCAGACCGTGGTGACGACCTGGTCGTAGGCGAGGCGCGGGGAGCGCGGGAACCAGGCGTCCGGGCCCGGACGGCCGATGTTCACGACCATCAGCGGGGTGTGGTCGTCGTCCAGGAACTCCTTGCGCACGCCCTCGAAGTCGAAACCGGTCATCGGCCCGGCGGCCAGCCCGGCGGCGCGGACACCGACGATGAAGTAGGCGGCCTGGAGGGCGGCGTTCAGGGTGGCCGCGCCCTCGCGGACCGGACGCTCGCTGAAGAAGGCGTCCTTGGCCTGCGGGAAGTGCGGGAAGAGCTCCGGCAGCTCCTCGTGGAACTCGTTGTCCGCGGACAGGATCGCGACCAGCGGGGCGGCGGCCGTCTTGGGCCGGTTGCCTTCCGCCATGTGCGCGACCAGGCGCTCACGGGCCTCGGGGGAGCGGACCAGCGTGATGCGCAGCGGCGACTGGTTGAAGGCGGTCGGGCCGTACTTGACCAGGTCGTAGATCGCCTGCACCTGCTCGTCGGTCACCGGCTCGTCGGTGAAGGTGTTCGCGGTGCGGGCCTCGCGGAACAGCAGGTCCTGGGCGGCGGGGTCAAGAACGAGAGACATGCGTGATCTTTCTCCGGGGGTGCGTCGACTCCGCGCGGCGCGCGGCCGGGGAGCCGTTGACGCCTGTGACACTACGCCAAAGAAGTTCAAGCTTCAACCAAAACGGGAGCGTGGTGATCCGCTTCACAGGGTCCCGCGCACGAGGGGCCCGCCCGGGCTAGGGGGTGCCGTCGCTCCCGGCGGCCGCGTCCTCCGGGCCCGTCTCCTCCTCGGCCAGCGCCGCGTCCAGGCGGGCCCGCGCGCCGTCCAGCCGGCGGCGGCAGACCTTCGCCAGCTCCTCGCCCCGCTCCCACAGGGCGAGGGACTCCTCCAGCGTCGTACCGCCGGCCTCCAGCCGCCGGACGACCTCGATCAGCTCGTCCCGCGCCTGCTCGTACCCGAGCGCCTCGGACATCGCCGTCGGCTGCTCCACCTCGCTGGTCATCCACTCACCCTATGCGTCGACTCGTACGGAGAAATCGCCCTCGGAGACCCGGGCGCGCAGCGTCTCGCCGGGCTCCACCTCGCCGGGGTCGCGGACCGCGTGGCCGTCGGCCCGCTGGAGCACCGCGTACCCGCGCTTGAGGGTCGCGGCGGGGGAGAGGGCCACCACGCGCGCGTGCGTGTGGGTCAGCTCGGAGTCGGCCCGGTCGAGGTGGTGCCGCAGCGAGCGGCGGCCACGCTCCAGCAGGGCCGTCACCTGCTCGGCCCGCTCCTCGATCATCCGGTGCGGGTCCTGTATCGACGGCCGGGCCAGCGCGTGGGCCAGCCCGCGCTCCTCGCGGTCGACGAACGCCGCCACGCACCGCCGCGCGCGGTCCCGCAGCAGCCGTACCCGCTCGTACTCCTCGCCGACGTCCGGCACGACCTTCTTCGCGGCGTCGGTCGGCGTGGACGCGCGCAGGTCGGCGACCAGGTCGAGCAGGGGGCTGTCCGGTTCGTGGCCGATCGCCGAGACGACCGGCGTACGGCAGGCGGCCACCGCCCGCACCAGCTGCTCGTCGGAGAACGGCAGCAGGTCCTCCACGCTGCCACCGCCGCGCGCGACGACGATCACGTCCACGTCGTCCAGCGCGTCCAGCTCCTTCACCGCCTGCACCACCTGCGGCACCGCGTGCACGCCCTGCACCGGGACGTTGCGCACCTCGAAGCGGACGGCGGGCCAGCGGTGCCGGGCGTTCTCCAGCACGTCCCGCTCGGCCGCCGACGCCCGCCCGCACACCAGGCCGACCAGCTGCGGCAGGAACGGCAGCGGCTTCTTGCGCTCCGCCGCGAACAGCCCCTCGCGCGCGAGGGCCTTCTTCAGCTGCTCCAGCCGCGCGAGCAGCTCACCGACGCCCACCGGCTTGATCTCGGCGGCCCGCAGCGACAGCTGCCCCCGCGGCGCGTACCACTCCGGCTTCGCGTGCACGACCACCCGCGCGCCCTCGCCGACCACGTCCGCCACGGCGTCGAACACCTGCCGGTAGCAGGTCACGCTCACGGAGACGTCGTACGACGGGTCGCGCAGCGTCAGGAACACCACCCCGGCGCCCGGCCGCCGCGACAACTGGGTGATCTGCCCCTCGACCCAGACCGCGCCGAGCCGGTCGATCCAGCCCCCGATCAGCCGTGAGACCTCGCCCACGGGCAGCGGGCTTTCGGGGGAGGAATTGGCAGCCATGCGCCCGAGCGTAACGGCCGGGTCCGACAACGGGACCCACCGAGACCGCCCCCGACACACGCCCGCCCGTCACCGCCCGCCCGTCACACGCCCGCCCGGTCCGGGTCCCGCCGCCCCCTCCACTGCACGGCCAGCACCACCAGACCCACCGCCAGCCAGATCGCCCCGACCACCTGCGCGGTGCCCGACGCCTCCACGATCACCGCGATCGTGATCGCCGCGCCGAGCACCGGCACCACCAGATGCCGCCACCAGCTCACCCGGCCCGCGCCGCGCCGGACGACGAACCAGCCCACCACGCTCGCGTGGAGCAGCGTGAACGCGGTCAGCGCCCCGACGTCGACCACCGAGACCAGGTGGTCGAGACCGTCGTCCCGGCGCGCCGCCCACACCGCCGCCGCCATCGTGATCACCGCCGACACCAGCAGGGCCACGCGCGGCACCCCGGCGTCCGTCCGCGACAGCACCCCCGGCAGCCGGCGGTCCCGGCCCATCGCGAAGAGCAGCCGTCCGGCCGCCGCCTGCCCGGCCAGCGCCGCGAACGCCGCGCCGATCGCCTTGCTCACCGCCACCAGATCGTGCAGCCACGTGCCCACCGACGCGTCCACGGCGTCGTAGAACGCCGACCCCTGCCGCTCCGGCTCCGCCGCAAGCCGCGCCGACGACACCGGCTCCAGGAGCGCCACCAGGTACGTCTGCGCCACGAACAGCACGCCCGCCAGCGCCAGGCAGAACAGCAGCGCCCGCGCGACCTTCGCCGAGCCGCCGGTGACCTCCTCCGCGAAGGTGGCGATCGCGTCGAAGCCCAGGTACGACAGCACCGCCACGGACACCGCGCCGACCACCGCCGACAGGGCGAACGCCCCCTGGGTGCCGTCCCCCGACAGCGGCGACAGCCAGTCGCGCTCGGCCCCGTCCTGCGCCAGGACCACGATCGCGGTGGCCACGAAGACGAGCAGTACGACGATCTCCATGGCGAGCACCAGGAAGCCCACCCGGGCCGCCGTCCGCACCCCCCACACGTTCAGCAGCGTCGTGACGACCACCGCGATCGCCGTCCACACCCACCGCGACACCTCGGGGACCAGCGCCTCCATGGCGATGCCGGAGAAGAGGTAGGCCACCGCCGGGATGAGGACGTAGTCCAGCATCGCCATCCAGCCCGCGATGAACCCGGCCCCGTTGCCGAGTCCCGCGCGCGCGTACGCGAACACCGATCCCGCCTGGGGGACCACCCGCACCATCTGCGCGTAGCTGAATGCGGTGAACGCCATCGCGACCGTCGCGACGACGTACACGAGGGCCACCGCGCCGTGCGACTTGGCGTCCAGCGTGCCGAACACGCCGACCGGCGCCATCGGCGCGATGAACAGCAACCCGTAGACGACCAGGTCCCTGAAGCCCAGACTGCGCTTCAGCTGCTGTTCCTCACCGGCCCCCGGGGCCGTCGTACCGGTCTGTGCCATCGTGCCTCCGCCTGTGCCTGGGTTCCCGCCCCGGTTCTCCTTCGGACTCCGCCTCGGAACGTTCCCGCCAGTCTCCCCGGCAACGCCGCACCCACGCGATCTTTGACCCGCCGAACGCGGCCTTACGATGGGTGCCATGACTGCTTCGCCTGGCCGCCGTGTCCTGCTCGCCGCCCCCCGTGGCTACTGCGCGGGTGTGGACCGCGCCGTGATCGCCGTCGAGAAAGCCCTGGAGCAGTACGGGGCTCCGGTCTACGTCCGGCACGAGATCGTCCACAACAAGTACGTCGTCCAGACCCTGGAGAAGAAGGGCGCGATCTTCGTCGAGCGGACGGAGGAGGTCCCCCCGGGGAACATCGTGATGTTCTCCGCGCACGGCGTGGCCCCGGTCGTCCACGAGGAGGCCGAGCGCGGCCGTCTCGCCACCATCGACGCCACCTGCCCGCTCGTCACCAAGGTCCACAAGGAAGCCGTCCGCTTCGCGAACGACGACTACGACATCCTGCTGATCGGCCACGAGGGCCACGAGGAGGTCATCGGCACCTCCGGCGAGGCCCCCGACCACATCCAGCTCGTCGACGGGCCCGAGGACGTCGCGAAGGTCGAGGTCCGCGACCCGTCGAAGGTCGTCTGGCTCTCCCAGACCACCCTCTCCGTCGACGAGACGATGGAGACCGTCGACGCGCTCAAGGACAAGTTCCCGCAGCTCATCTCCCCGCCGAGCGACGACATCTGCTACGCCACGCAGAACCGCCAGCTCGCGGTGAAGCAGATGGGCGCCGAGGCCGAGCTGGTGATCGTCGTCGGCTCCCGCAACTCCTCCAACTCCAAGCGCCTGGTCGAGGTCGCCAAGCAGGCCGGCTCCCGCGAGGCGTACCTGGTGGACTTCGCCGACGAGATCGAGGAGTCCTGGCTGGACGGCGTCAGCACGGTCGGCGTCACCTCCGGCGCCTCCGTCCCCGACGTCCTGGTCGAGCAGGTCCTGGAGTGGCTCGCGCGGCGCGGCTTCGAGGACGTGGAGATCGTCAAGGCCGCCGAGGAGTCGATCACCTTCTCGCTGCCCAAGGAGCTGCGCCGCGACCTGCGCGAGGAGGCGGCGACCCTGGTGGCGGAGCGGGGCGGCTCGGGGGCCGCGGGTACCGCCGGGACCGCGGGTGCACCCGGGGCGTGACCGTCAGTCGTCCGTCGTAACGTAGGGCCATGCAGATCTTCGGCGTGGACATCGGCGGATCCGGGATCAAGGGCGCCCCTGTGGACCTCGACAAAGGCGACCTGGCCCAGGAGCGCTGCAAGGTGCTGACCCCGCACCCGGCGACCCCCGACGGGGTGGCCGACGGGGTCAGGCAGGTCGTCGAGCACTTCGGCTGGACCGGCCCGGTCGGCCTCACCTTCCCGGGCGTGGTGACGGGCGGCGCGACGGTGCGCACGGCGGCCAACGTCGACAAGGGCTGGGTCGACACCGACGCGCGCGCCCTGTTCAGCGAACGGCTGGGCGGGCTCGACGTGACGGTGGTCAACGACGCGGACGCGGCGGGCGTCGCCGAGATGCACTTCGGCGCCGGGCGCGGCCGCAAGGGGACGGTCATCCTGCTCACCTTCGGCACCGGCATCGGCAGCGCGGTGTTCACCGACGGGGTCCTGGTCCCCAACACCGAGCTGGGCCATCTGGAGCTGGACGGTCACGACGCGGAGAAGCGGGCCTCCAGCAAGGTCAAGGACGACCACGACATGTCGTGGGACCACTGGGCCCACCGGGTCCAGAAGTACCTCGCCCACGTCGAGATGCTGTTCTCGCCGGAGCTGTTCATCATCGGCGGCGGCGTCAGCCGCAAGTCCCACAAGTTCCTGCCCCACATCGAGGGCATCCGGGCGGAGATCGTCCCCGCCCAGCTCCAGAACAACGCGGGAATCGTGGGCGCGGCGATGCACGCGGCGGGCTGAGCGGGGGGCGGCCGCGAAGGGGCGGTCACGCGGCGGGTAGCCCGGTCACGCGGTCGGTTGGCCTGTCACGCGGCGGTAGCCCGGTCACGCGGTCGGTTGGCCCGTCACGCGAGCCGGGGGCCCGGTTCACGCGGCCGGGAGCCCGGTCACGCGGCCGGGAGCCTCGTCACGCGGGCCAGTGCCCGGTTCGCGGGTCACGCGGCCGGGAGCCTCGTCACGCGGCCGGGGCCCGGTTCCGGGCGGCGGCCCGTCGCCGCACCAGCCGGATCCGGCGGACGATCACCGCCGACCCGGCGACCAGCGTCCCGCCGTACAGCCACCCGGCCTCGGTGGCGAGCGCGGTGACGAGCCCCATCAGCCGCCCGGCGGGACCGTCCCCGCTCTCCGCCACGGGCACCAGGCCCACGGCGAAGGCGATCGGCACCACGACGGGGGCGGTCAGCAGGTCGCCCCGGCGCACCCAGAGCGCGGTGAGCAGGCTCACCGGCACGAACAGCACCCCGTACACGGTCAGGGACGCGCCGAACAGCAGCTCGTCCAGGAAGCCCAGCAGGGTCATCACGGCCGCGCAGAACAGACCGCTGCCGAGCCCCGTCAACCGCGGATTGGGCATCCCGCGCACGGCCCGCACGACCCTGGCCACCGGTGAACCCGCCCCCGGAGCCGGGCGTGCCGGGCCCTCGGGCCGTCCCACCGGCCGCCCGGCCACCCGGCCCGCCGGCGGCCGCGCGGCGGCGGCACCGCCCCGGCCCTGTGCGGGCAGCGGCGCCCGGCTTCGTCGCGGTCCGTACTGCGCAGGTCGCGTCCTGTGTTGCTCCACTGGACCAACTTAGGTCGGTTTATGTGCCGAATAGGCCGACAGACACGCCGTGGGGCGCGCCTTGGCCAAGCGTTCGACTCCGAGCGGGCCCGGCACGGCACACCCCGTAGACTGGTGGATCGGCCCCTGTCCGGCCTGCCCCATCCCACCCGCCCCTCCGCATCTCACGTACGGGAAGTCGCAACGTGTCGCTCACGATCGGAATCGTCGGTCTGCCGAATGTCGGCAAGTCGACCCTGTTCAACGCCCTGACCAAGAACGACGTGCTCGCGGCCAACTACCCGTTCGCCACGATCGAGCCCAACGTCGGCGTGGTCGGCGTCCCGGACCCCCGCCTGGCGAAGCTGGCCGAGATCTTCTCCTCCGAGAAGATCCTCCCGGCGACGGTCGACTTCGTCGACATCGCGGGCATCGTGCGCGGCGCCAGCGAGGGCGAGGGCCTGGGCAACAAGTTCCTGGCCAACATCCGCGAGTCCGACGCGATCTGCCAGGTCATCCGCGCCTTCAAGGACGAGAACGTCGTGCACGTCGACGGCAAGGTCTCGCCGAAGGACGACATCGAGACGATCAACACCGAGCTGATCCTCGCCGACCTCCAGACCATCGAGAAGGTCCTCCCGCGCCTCCAGAAGGAGTCGCGCATCAAGAAGGACGTCGCTCCCAAGGTCAAGGCCGTCGAGGAGGCCAAGGAGATCCTGGAGAAGGGCGACACGCTCTTCTCCCGGGGCATTCTCCAGGGCACCGAGCGCGCGGAACTCCTCCACGACCTCCACCTCCTCACGACGAAGCCCTTCCTCTACGTCTTCAACGTCGACGAGGACGAGCTGACCGACGACGACTTCAAGGACGAGCAGCGCGCCCTGGTCGCCCCCGCCGAGGCGATCTTCCTCAACGCCAAGCTGGAGGCGGACCTCGCCGAGCTGGACGAGGACGAGGCCCTCGAACTCCTCCAGTCCGTCGGCCAGGAGGAGCCCGGCCTCGCCACCCTCGCCCACGTCGGCTTCCGCACCCTCGGCCTGCAGACCTACCTGACGGCCGGCCCCAAGGAATCCCGCGCCTGGACCATCAAGAAGGGCGCCACCGCTCCCGAGGCCGCCGGTGTCATCCACACCGACTTCCAGAAGGGCTTCATCAAGGCGGAGGTCATCTCCTTCGACGACCTGGTCACCACCGGTTCGGTGACCGAGGCCCGCGCCAAGGGCAAGGCGCGCATGGAGGGCAAGGACTACGTGATGCAGGACGGGGACGTGGTGGAGTTCCGCTTCAACGTCTAGCGGATGACGTACGCCCCTTCGCACCGCGCGCGGTGAGGCCCCCGCACCGCATGGCGGCGCGGGGGCCTCACCGTCGAGACGTACGGCGGACGGCGGGACAGCAGGTGTCAGGCGCCGGGGGTCTGGGCGACCTCTGACGGGTCCAGGCCGGTGAGTTGGGCGATGCGGTGCGCGGGGACGCCTCGGGCCAGGGCCTGGCTGATCATGCGTTCGCGGTCGTCGTTCGTATGGCGGAAGGCGCGGAGTTCCGCCTCGACTTCCGCGGTCGAGCGGGGTGCGCAGGCTCCGCGGACGCGGTCGGCCTCCTCCGCGCTGAGGGGGATGGGCAGGCGTTCGGCGTCCTCGGGGATGCTGCCGCCCGCCTCCTGGGGGATCACCCTGAGCAGGTCGCTGCTCGCGGTGACGTCGTGGGCGTGCAGCCGCGCCAGCAGGGCAGGGGTTTCCATGCACTCGAGTTCGCCCACTGCCGCGGCCGGCGCCCCCAGTCGGGTGTGCGGGTCGGGCAGCACGAACAGGTAGGCCGCCTCAGCCATGGTGACGGTCATCTCTCGTTGAGATGCGGAGCGAAGCACTGCGATGCTAGCGGAATCCGTCCGCGGGTGCCGCGAGTGCCCACGGGGGCCGGGCCCGGTGATGCTCCCGGTGCGGAGCGTCGGCGCAGGCCGGCCGCCGGAGGGAGGGGCGGCGGACCCATCGACAGCCGTAAAGCGGGTAGTAGGCCCCGGGATTGGCATTCCGATGAGTGTGTAGTCTCGGGTCGCCTCACTCGTTTGCCACAGCTGTCGGCTTACGCTAAATGTTGCCATGAAACAAATAATCAGCAGTGAGGTATGCGGTCAACCGGAACGAGTAAGTGATCGGAGCGACGTGCAGGGGCAGTGCGGGGACACGACGGTCAGACCGGTGCCGACCGGTGAGCGGGGCGCCGGGTGACGCTAGGCACCGACCCTTCCCACGTCGAGGGCTACCGCGGCGGCCCGCCGGTGTCCGGGGCCGACCCGCGGTCCCGTCCGCCCCGGGTGGCAGCCGCTCTTCCCCAGCCCTTGAGCCCTCCTGAGTGCGAGCTCGTGCGCCGCAGCCTCGCGGTGATCGAGCCGCAGGCCGCGGAGGTCGCCGTCTACTTCTACGCCATCCTGTTCGTGCGCTATCCCGGCGTCCGTGATCTCTTCCCCGAGGACATGGACGTGCAGCGGGACCGGCTGCTGCGGGCCCTGCTGCGGATCGTGGATCTCGTCGACTCCCCGGAACACCTGGCGCGTTTCTGCTCCCGACTCGGCCGCGACCACCGGAAGTTCGGCGCCGTGACGGCCCATTACGCGGCCGTGGGCGAATGCCTGCTGGAGACGCTCGCCCGCTACGCGGGGCCCGCCTGGACGCCGGAGATCTCCCTGGCCTGGCAGCGCGCCTACGGGATCGCGTCCGAGGCGATGATCCTCGCCGCGGAGGACGACACCCGGCTGCGCCCCGCGGTCTGGGAAGCCCGCATCGTCGAACACCGCCGCCTGGGCAACGCGCTGGCGGAGATCACCGTGGCGACGGACCCGGTCTACCCCTACCGAGCCGGCCAGTACGTCAGCATGGAAACGCCGTGGCGGCCCCGCGTGTGGCGGCACTACTCCCCGGCCAACGCCCCCCGGTCGGACTCGACCCTGACCTTCCACGTCCGCCATGTGTCCGGCGGCCACGTCAGCCACGCGCTCGTCTACCGGGCGCAGGTGGGCGACGTCGTGCGCCTCGGTCCTCCGGAGGGCGACATGCTGCTCTCGGCGACCACCGCGCGCGATCTGCTCTTCGTGGCCGGAGGCACGGGTCTCGCTCCGGTCAGGGCGCTGGTGGAACAGCTCGCGGCGGAGCAGAGTCACCCGGAACGGCGGGCGAGCGTCTTCGTCGGAGCGCGCACCGGCGACGAACTGTACGGCTTCAACGACATGCTCCGTATGGCTCAGCGTCACCACTGGCTGTCGGTCCGGGCCGCCGTCTCCCACGAGTACGTTCCCGGAGCCCAAGGGTTCCTGCCGGACGTGATCGCCGCGTCCGGCCCGTGGGATCACGCGGCCGCGTTCGTCAGCGGGCCGCCCGGCATGATCGCCGCCACGCGGGAGGTACTTCTGAGGGCCGGGATGCCCGCCTCCCGCATCCACCACGACCCGTTGGGCGTCCCGGTGCTGGACGCCCCACTGGAGCCGGTACACCAGGAGCAGGAAGAGGACTACCGCATATGAACGACCGGCCCGCAGGCCCCGGCTCCGCAGGCGAACGTCTCCTACAGACTCACCTGGGCACGGCCGACCGCGCCGCGGTCTTCTACGACCGGCAGGTCCAGCCCGAACTCACGGCCCCGATGCGGGAGTTCATCCGGAGCCAATACATGGTGTTCCTGTCGACCGCCGACGCGGCCGGCAACTGCGACACCGGATTCCGGGCCGGGCCCCCGGGCTTCGTCATCGACCTCGACGCCCGCACCCTCACCTACCCCGAGTACCGGGGCAACGGGGTCCACGCGGGCAATGGGAACATCGTCGAGAACCCGCACCTGGGCATGCTCTTCATCGACTTCACCCACCACCACATAGGGCTGCACGTCAACGGAACGGCTCAGGTGGTCAGTGACGCCGAGCAGCGACGCGTCTACCCGCACCTGCCCGTCGACACCGCCCAGAGCCGGAAGCCCGCCCTGTGGGTCCACCTCACGGTGGACGAGGCCTACGTCCAGTGTTCGAAGTACATACCGCACCTCGAACCGGCGCCCCGTCCCAGAGGGGCGAACCGGCCCAAGGACAGCGACTACTTCGTCCCGCCCGTGCCCCAGCCTCACCCAGCCGGGCAGCAGGGCCCCGGGCCCGGCCTGCCCGTCCGGGAGCATGAACGGCTACGGCTCGTCCCCGACCAGACCTGAGGCGCCACCCGGCTCCGGCGCCACCCGGCTCCGGCGGCGACCGGTGCGGAGACCGCCGGAGCGGGGCGTCGAGAGCGGCTGTCGAGCGCGGCGGTGGTCAGCTCTGCTGGTTTCCGCCCTGCAACGCCTGATCGGTCATGTCGGCCACCTGGCCGGCCGACGGGGCCTTGGCGTCGACCTCGGTACCGAAGTCCGAGAACTGCATCACCGTGCTCACCTTGACCTGCTGCGGGGACGCGCCGGTGCCCGGCTTCGCGGACGCGGAAGCGGGAGCCTTGACGGTCATGTCGACCCGCTGCTGCCGGAGCCGGCCCTCGTCGTCGAGCCAGACCTGCATGGGCAGCGTCGGGCCGATCTGCCGGCTCAACCGGTCGCCGCCCGGCAGTTTCGAGACGTCCACGGACACCTTGTAGTGCGTGGTGTCGACTCCGTCGACCTTCTCGGTGCCGACCTTCTTGACGCCCTTGTCGGTGATCGCCTTGGCGTAGGCGGCGGTCTGCGCAGGGTCGCCGATCTGCTGGTTGCTCACCCCCTGCTGCGCGGCCACCTTCTTCAGGTCGATCTTGATCCAGGGCTTGCCGCCGGGGGCCTTCTGGCCGGGGGTCTTCTGGTAGAGGACCTGGTCGACCACGCGCTGCTCGATGCTCTTGTCCTGCCCGGTGACGGTCATGACGCTGTTCCCGTCGTCCAGGTCGATGACACCCTTGCCTTCGGTCGTGATCGTCTGGCCCTCCGCCGCGGCCTTCGTCTGGAGGGTCATCCGCGCCGACTCGGCTTCGGCGGTCTTGTCGTAGGCCGCTCGCACTTCCGTAGTGCCCTGCTCGCGGGCGCCGTCGCTCCCGCTCGCGCTCGGCGACGCGTCGGAGCCCTTCGACTCGGACTCGTCGCCCCCGCCGCATCCCGACAGGACGAGGCTTCCCACGATCGCGGCGACCGCGATCGCACCGGCCCTCGTCCCGTTGACACGCATGTGCGTCCCCATGTCCCCAGCCCCTCTTCGATGTGTGGTAGCCGGCGTCGCATCACGCCCGCACGCCGTACCGAATGCCCCGAAAGATTCCCAACGCACCTACGAAAAAGGGACTTTGGGGCGGGGGCCGGGTCCAGTGGTGATGCGTGTCAGAACGGCATGTGGCCACGGGCCCGTCGGCCGGCCGAACCGCTGCGGCCAACGGCCTTGGAGCTGCTCCGGAAGGGCTTGCTGAAGGCGCGACCGAGGATGCCGGGGGCCTTCCCTCCGGCTCGGGACCCGAGGCCGAGCGTGCGCTGGGTCCCGCGTTGCGGGTGGTGGGAGAGGCGCGGGACGAGAAAAGCGAGGACGGCGAGAACGACGCACACGGCGACGATTCCTACGATCATCATGATGAGACTCCAGAATCCAGGGATCTCCGACGTGTCTGTCGGTTGCCCTGGATACGGGCCGCCATGCGCCGGGCCGCGCCTGCCCCGGGACCGGACGCCTCGCTCGCGGTCCGGTCCCGCGCCGGCCGCTCCGTCAGGTCACAGGAACCGGCGCAGGGGCAGGACGGCCGTCTCCCGGAGGCGTTGCAGGGCGGCGCGGCGCTTCCAGCGGTCCGGGTCGATGGCGGTGCTGCGTTCCAGGTCGGCGTCGAAGTCCCGGTCCAGGCCGGCGGTGAACTCCTGGTCCAGGACGGCGAGCATGATTTCCTCGTCGTGGTCCATGGAGCGCCGGTTGAAGTTGGTGGACCCGATCAGGGCGGCCAGCCCGTCCACGGTGATGATCTTGGCGTGCAGCATGGTCGGCTGGTACTGGCGGATCGACACCCCGGCGTCCAGCAGACGGGCGTAGTGGTACTGGCCGGCCAACTGGCAGGCCCGCTGGTCGGTGTGCGGGCCGGGGAGCAGGATCTCCACCGCCACGCCGCGCCGGGCGGTGGCGCAGAGCAGGTCGATGAAGTAGGTGTCCGGGGCGAAGTAGGCGGTGGCCAGGCGGAAGCGGTGCTCGGCGGAGGTGAGCATGACGCGGATGAGGGTCTGCATGTCCTGCCAGCCGAAGCTGGCCGAGCCGCGCACCACCTGGACGATGGAGTCGCCGGGCTGGGTGTGTTCGGAGAACCGGTCCCGGTCGTCGTACAGCTCGTCGTGGCACTCGGCCCAGTTCTGGGCGAAGGCCGCGGCGACACCGTCCACGGCCGGGCCGCGCAGCCGGACGTGGGTGTCGCGCCACTCGCCGGGGTCGCGGGCGTCGCCGCACCACTCCTCGGCGATGCCGACTCCTCCGGTGAAGGCGGTGTGCTCGTCGATGACGAGGGCCTTGCGGTGACAACGGTGGTTCTGCTTGAACGGCGACAGCCACAGCGGTTTGCGGAACCAGGCGATCTGTACGCCCGCAGCCCCCATGGCATCCAGCAGGTCCCGCTCGATCTCCTTGGCGCCGAAGCCGTCCAGCAGCAGCCGGACCCGTACTCCGGCCCGGGCCCGGTCGGCGAGGGCGGCGGCGAAGTCGCGGGCTATCTGCCCGCGCCAGTACACGAACGTCATCATGTCGATCGTGTGCTCGGCCGCCCGGATCGCGCCCAGCATGGCGGGGAAGATCTCGTCGCCGTTGCGCAGCGCGACGAGTTCGTTGCCCTCGGTGGCGGCGACGCCGATCAGCCGTTCCAGGCGGCGGCGCAGCCGCTGGATGCTGACCCGGTCGGTGCCGGGGTGCTGTTCGGCGACGGTCATGCCTGGTCCTTACGGGGAGAGCGGGCCTGCCCCGAAGCGTCCTTCCGGGCGCCGTCGGGCGCCGGGAGTCTATCCCGGCCTCCCGGTGCTAGGCCGCCGCGCCGGAGGGGTGGGTGTGCCGACGGGTCAGGCGGCCTGGTCCCACCCGTCCGGGGAGTCGTCGTCTTCCTCCTCCGCCGCTTGCCGCTGTGCGGCTTTCTCGCGGGCGCGCAGGCAGGCCCAGGTGAGGGCGGCTGCGGCGGTGAGGTACCAGGGCAGGGGCCACAGCGCGTGCCACCAGGTGCCGTGCGGGGCGAGGAGCAGATCGGCGGCGGCGGTGGCCATGCCGGCGGCGAGGCTCCAGCACAGCAGGCGACCGGCCCACTGGGCGGCAGCAGTGGACCGGCGCGTGGCGGAGCGGCACCGGGTGGGGTGGGAGCAGGGCATGCGTCTGCCGGGTGTGCTCATCGCGGGGTGTCCTTCGACAGCGGGGGCGGTTGCCGCGGGCTGGGGGACCACGCATGCAGGGCGGGACAAGTGTGCATTTCCCGGGTCGGTGGGCCCAGGGGTCCGCCTCGCCGAGTAGTTGCCGTAAGACAAGCAAACAATCGACCATACCACCATGAAGCGACCGGGAAAGCTGAGCAACAGGGACGGAACGGGCAGTCCGGTTGCGCCGGATCTGGCCTGAATCTGCCTACGCCGACAGGGCGGTCACCGATCGACCGAACGCCGCGCCGCCGACTCACCGGTCACGTCGCGCAGTTGGGAGCGGGCGGTGACGCCCAGTTTGGGGAAGACGCGGTAGAGGTGCGAGCCGACGGTGCGCGGGGAGAGGAACAGCTTCTCCCCGATCTCCCGGTTGGTCAGGCCGCGGGCCGCCAGCCGGACGATCTGTTGCTGCTGAGGGGTGAGTTCGGTGATCGCGCCGGGGGCGACGCCGTTCGGCTCGATGCCGGCGGCGCGCAGTTCTGCCTGCGCGCGTTCGATCCACGGGCGGGCGCCGAGCCGCCGGAACGTGTCGAGCGCTCCGGTCAGCAGCGCGCGGGCCTCGGCGATACGGCGCTGCCGGCGCAGCCACTCGCCGTAGTCCAGCCGGGTCTGGGCCCGCTCGAAGGGCCAGTGCTCGCCCGCTTCGTCCGCCAGCGCCGCCCGGTAGTGCCGTTCGGCGTGCTCCGGCCCGGCGAGCAGGGCGCGGCTCCGCTCGGCCAGGAGGCGGACCCGTGCCGACAGGACGGTGCCCGGACGCCGCGCCGACTGCTCCAGCAGTTCCGCGGCGGGTTCGCGCCGTCCCCGGCGGACGGCCGCCGCGGCGAGGTCGGCCAGGACGGTGGGGGAGACGTGGTAGTGGACCGGGTCGCCGTCCTCGGTGAAGGCGGCGCGGAACTGCGCGTACGCGGTGTCGTAGTCGCCCTCGGCCACCGCCGCCAGCCCCAGGGCGCGGCGGGCGAAGACCGCGACGGAGCGGCTTTCCAGGGGATCGACGAGGGCCAACGCCCGCTCGGCGTTCCCGCGGGCCTCGGCCGGCTCACCGAGCAGCGCCAGCACGGTCGCGTCGAGGGCCCGCGCGCACGCCTCGGCGTGGTCCAGTCCGGCCTGCGCGGCCACCTCCGCGATCTCGGCGGCCACCGAGCGGGCCTCGGCCCAGCGGCCCTGTTCCAGATAGGCCCAGCCGGCGGCGCAGGCCAGACCGGCCGGCAGCGGGCCGTGGGCCTGCCAGCGGCCGAACGCCTCGTCGAAGGTCCTGGCGGCGAGGGGGGTCTGGTCGAGCAGCCAGGCCACGACGGCGAGCGCGGTCAGGGACCCGGCGTCGTCCCCGGCCTCGGCGATCAGCCGGGGCAGCACCGGGGCGAGGGCGGCTCCCGCGCCGGTGGGATCGGAGACGGCCAGCGTCCAGGCGCGCAGCGCGCCGCCCGAGGGCGAGTCCGGTAGCGCGCGGAGGAGGTCCTCGATGCGCCGCCGCTGGGACTCCTCGCCCGAGTAGTAGCGGACCACCGCTGCCGTGGCGAGCGCGTCCAGCAGGCGGGACGACCGGGCGTCCGCCGCCTCCTCGGCGATGCGCGACAGCAGCGCGAAGGCAGCCGAGTGGTGCGGACCCAGAGCCATGAGCTGCCCCGTCGCCAGCGCGGCCCGGCCGGTCAGCGCCGGATCGTCGCTGCGCCTGCGGACCTCGGCGGCCAGGTGTTCCACCCAGCCGAGCTGGCCGGTGTAGACGGCCGTCCCCGCGGCATCGGCCAGCAGCCGCGCCTGGTCCGCGCGGCGCGGGCTGAGTTCCGCGGCGCGCTCCAGGGCGGCGGCAGCGGCGGCGTGGCCGCCCCGGCGCCGGGCGCGGTCCGCCGTCTCCAGGAGGAGCGCCGCCACCTGCTCGTCGGGCCGCTCGGTCGCGGCGGCGAGGTGCCAGGCGCGGCGGTCGGGCTCCTCGCCCAGCAACTGGGCGAGCGTCTGGTGGGCCCGCCTGCGTTCTGCGAAGGGCGCGGCGTGGTAGACCGCCGAGCGGACGAGCGGGTGCCGGAAGGAGATCCCGGTGCTGTGCCGCCGTACGAGACCCGCCCGTTCGGCGGGCACCCACATCGTGTCGTCCGCCCCGGGCAGGCCCCGCGCGGCCACCGGCGCGTCCGGCGCGTCGGCGGCGGCGAGCAGCAGCAGGGCGCGGCGGGTGGCGTCCGGCAGATGCCGCAGGTGCCGGGCGAAGACCGCTTCCAGCCGGTCGGTGACGGGCAGCGGACCCTGCGCCGCGCTGCTCTGCGGCGGCCGGCCCGCGGCGGCCGCGGCACGGGTGAGTTCGACCAGGGCCAGCGGATTGCCCGCCGCCTCCCGCAGAATCCGGGCCCGGGTGCGGCCGGTGGGCCGCTTCGGCTGCTCATCCAGCAGCCGGTTCGCCGCGTCACCGCTCAACGGCCCGATCTCCAGCCGCTCGTAGCCCTTGTCGAAGCCGGGCAGCACGGCCGCGGACCGTACGCCCATCAGCAGCGTCACGGGTTCGCTGTCCATACGCCGGGCCACGAAGGAGAGGACGTCCAGTGACGCGCGGTCGATCCACTGGGCGTCGTCGACCACCACGAGCAGCGGTGCCGGTTCCGCCAGGTCCGACACCAGGGTCAGCACTGCCAGGCCGACGAGCAGGGGATCGGGAGCCTCCCCGTGATCGGGGTGATCGGTGGGGTCGGCCAGTCCCAGCGCGATCCGGAGCGCGGAACGCTGCCGGGCAGGCAGGCCGTCCAGGCCGGCGAGGACCGGGCGGAGCAGCTGGTGCAGACCGGCGAACGCGAGAGGGGCCTCGGACTCGCTGCCGACCGCTCGCAGCACCCGATGGCCGGCGCCGCGCGTCCGCCGCACGGCGAGATCGAGCAGGACGCTCTTGCCGACACCGGGTTCGCCCTCGACGACCAGCACCGCGCCGTGGGACCGGTCGGGGGCGACGCGCTGCATGACGGCCGCGGTCTCGGTCTCCCGGCCCAGCACCGTCTGACCTCCGGGAACTGGCATCTTCCCGACGATAGCGGGGTGGTGCCGCATCCGCGTCGCAGGGCCGGGCCAGGTGCAGTCACCTGACGCATACCGCGGCCCGGCAGCGCGGCGCACCCTTGCGGAACAGGTGCACGGGGGAGCGCCGAGCACGCGGAACCGATCGAACGGAAGAGACCACCATGGACACCATCGCCCTCGGCGATGTCACCGTGACCCGAGTCCGGGAGTACTACGGCCCCGTCGGCCTGACACCCGAGGAGTTCGTCCCGGAGAGCCCGGCCCAGGCGTGGGACACGCACCGCTCCTGGCTGGTGCCCGACTTCCTGGACGCCGAGACCCGGATCGTGAACACCGCGATCCAGACCTGGGTGCTGCGCAGCGAGGGCCGGACCATCCTGGTCGACACCGGCGTCGGCAACCACAAGGACCGGCCGTACGCGCCGGTGTGGAGCCGTCTGGACACCGACTTCCTGGGCAATCTCGCCCGCGCCGGGGTCCGCCCCGAGGACGTCGACATCGTGATCAACACGCACCTGCACGTCGACCACGTCGGCTGGAACACCTACCTCGACGGCCGGACCTGGGTACCGACGTTCCCCCACGCCACCTACCTCATGGCGAAGGCGGACTTCGACTACTGGAACCCCGCCAACGAGATCAGGACCCGGCTCGGCCGCGGCAACCAGAACGTCTTCGAGGACAGCGTCGCCCCCGTGCACGCGGCCGGCCTCACCCGGCTGTGGGAGGGCAGCCACCGGATCGACGCCAACCTGCGCCTCGACCTCGCCCCCGGCCACACCCCCGGCTCCTCGGTGCTGCGGCTGGAGTCCGGCTCCGACCGGGCCCTGTTCGTCGGCGACCTGCTGCACAGCCCGGTCCAGATCCACGAGCCCGACGCCAACAGCTGCTTCTGCGAGGACCCCGCCGAAGCCCGCGCCACCCGCCGCAAACTCCTGGGCTCGGCGGCCGACGACAACGCCCTCGTCTTCCCCGCGCACCTCGGTGGCCACGGCGCCGCCGAAGTCGTCCGCCAGGGGGACAAGTTCGCCGTCAAGGGCTGGGCGCCCTTCTCCACGTACACCGAGCAGGCCTGAGGTCCGCGGAAGGACACGCGCCATGAACCACCACCCCGACCCCGTCGTGACCACCGCGCGGGGCACCGTTCGCGGCCTGCGCCGGGGCGGCACCCTCACCTTCCTGAACATCCCGTACGCCGCCCCGCCCCGCGGCGCCGGCCGGTTCGCCCCGCCGCGCCCGCACGAGCCGTGGCAGGGCGTACGGGACGCCACCGTGCCGGGACCCACCGCCCCGCAGGCCGAACGCAGGCTCGGCGCCATCGACATGACCCCCTACTTCGGCACCGGCTGGAGCCGCGGCGAGGACTACCTCACCGTCAACGTCTTCGCGCCCGCCGCCGGAGGGGGCGGACGGCCGGTCATGGTGTTCGTCCACGGCGGCGGTTTCGTCGCCGGATCGACACGCGCCACCCTGTACGACGGCTCCGCGTTCGCCCGTGACGGCGTCGTCCTCGTCACCCTCAACTACCGGCTCGGGATAGCCGGGTTCCTCGACCTCCCCGGGGCGCCCGCCAACCGCGGCCTGCTCGACGTCGTCGCCGCGCTGCGCTGGGTGCGGGAGAACGTCTCCGCCTTCGGCGGTGACCCGCACAACGTCACCCTCTTCGGCCAGTCGGCCGGGGCGACCACCGTCGGCGGCGTCCTCGCCACCCCCGAGGCCGCCGGACTGTTCCACCGCGCGATCGTGCAGAGCGGCAGCGGGCTGGGCGCGTTCACGCCCGAGCAGGCCGCCCGCGTCACCAGGGCCGCGGGCGAGGTGCTGGGCGTCGAGCCCTCCGTCGACGCCTTCGCCGGCATCCCCGACGAGCGGCTCGTCGAGGCGGCCGGCCGGCTCGTCGGCCTCGACCTGCGGACCGGAACCCACCGCGACCCGCTGATCGGGCTCAGCCCCTTCAGCCTGGTCCTGGACACCCAGCCCGCCGCATCCGTCGCCGCCGGCCGCGCCGCCGACGTCGACCTGCTCGTCGGCACCACCACCGAAGAGGGCAACCTCTACCTGGTCCCGGCGGGCACGTACGCCACCTCCACCGCCGCCGATGTCGACGAGGCCGCCGCCCGCTCGCACCCCGATCCGGCGCGGCTCGTCCAGACCTACCGCGCGTCCCGCCCCGGGGCGTCCTTCGCGGAACTGCGCTCCGCCGTCATGACCGACGCCCTGTTCGGCGCGGGCAGCCGCGCCCTGGCCGACGCCCACGCGGCCCACCACCCGCGATCCGCCACCTACGCCTACGAGTTCGCCTGGCGCTCGCACGCCCTGGACGGAGCACTCGGCGCCGCCCACGGGGTCGAACTGCCCTTCGTCTTCGACCTCGCCGACCGCCCCGAACTCAACGGCCCCGAGGCCCTGCTCGGCCCCGGCAAGGCCCCCGTGGACCTCGCCGCCCGCGTCCACGACACCTGGGTCCGGTTCGCCCGGACCGGCGACCCCGGCTGGGACCCGTACGACACCGACCGCCGGGCCACCATGCGCATCGACACCGAATGGACCCAAGTCGACGACCCCCGCGGCCGGGAACGGCGGGCCTGGAGCTGAACGCGGGTCAGCCGTGGGAGCCGTGTCCGGGCCCGCCCAGGCCCTCGACGGCGATTCCCATGACGGCGATGAGCAGAGCGCACTCGTTGACTCGTCCCGTTGACACCGGTGCACCGGAACGTCACGGGGAGTCCTCCGGTCCTGGGTGCGGGCGTAGCGGGGCAGGCCCGGCGACGTCGCGCGCATGGTCTGCCATCCTCCCGGGCGCGGGAGTGGCCCCCTCCCGGAGAGGTCTCACGTGGCGGACGGTGGCGCCTGCCGTCTGTCAGACTCGCGAGGGGATGCGCGGCCGCGCGAGCGGCGCCGGGAGGGGGCGGGGGAGTCATGAGTCTGGCCATGTGTCCGCTGTGCAGTGAGGACGAGGACATCGAGGTGGTCCGGTCCCTCGATGGCGGGCGCCGGGTCGTGAGGCACCGGTGCGGTTATGAGTGGGAGCCCCCGGCGCCTGCCCGGCCGCGCGGGCAGTCGATGCGCTCCTTAGGTGATCTGGAGGCCAGGTTTCCCAAGCCGGAGGATGTCGGACCCGAGGTGAGGGAACGCGTGGCCCGGCTCAAGGCCCGGTACCTCGACACCAGGCCCGACTTCGATCCCGAAGTCGCGGCCTACTGGTCGAAGTACCAGGAAGTCTTCTCCCCGGACGGGTTGCGGACGTGCAACCCCCGGGTGCTGAAGGACTTCGCCAACTCCGAGGTCGGAGCACACCCCGGGAACCAGGCCACCTTCAACTCCGCCTGGAACGCGATGGGTGACGCCGCGGCCGCGGAGTCGACCCGCCAGACCATCGAGTACCTGCTGTACGGGCCCGAGGACATTCCGCTCGCCGACCGGCTCCAGCACCTGTTGACGGGTGCGAAGCCGTTCGCCATGACCGGGTTCAAGGAAGCACTGCTCACGCGGGTGCTCTGCGTGGTGCAGCCCGACCGGTTCCTTACGATCCTCAAGTACCAGACGGATGCCGGGGGCAAGCGCGAGATCGCCCGGCTCGTCTACGGGCTGGAGCTGCCCGATCCGGAGACGGTGAACTGGACCCTCGGCCGGCTCATCCTGTGGAGCAACGACCTTCTGCACGCTCTGGCCGGCGACGGCTTCGCCAACCAGCAGCACGCCGCCGCATTCCTGTGGTGGGCCAAGGACCGGCCCGATGGGGTGGGGTGAGCCGCGGGTTCACCCCAGACGCGTCAGCGCCTCAGCGCGCACTCCGCCGCCGCTACCACCGTGCGGGTCTGGAGTGCCACCTGGTCGGGCACGGGCACCCAGCGCAGTCGCAGGGACTGCTCGAAGTCCGTGCACCAGGTGGTGAAGAGTTCGTCCAGTTCGTGGTGGAGTACGTCGGCCGCCGGGTCGTCGGCCGCCCGCAGCAGCCGCAGCAGGAGCCCGGCCGCGCGCAGCGGCTGGCGGCGCGCGACGACCTCGAGGGCGCTGATCCCGGCCGTCGTCAGCCGGGGTGAGGCCGCGGTGCGGGAACCCTCGTCCGGCTGCCGGAGCAGGGGCTCCCAGGATTCGGTCACCAGGTCGTACAGGCCGTCGGCCATCCACTCGAGTACGCGTCTGGGCGGGCTGTCCCCGGTCGGCGGCAGGAAGCCCCGGGCCTTCTCGAAGACGGCGGTCACCTGCCGTCCGCCCTCCCGCACCAGCCCGGACAGCTCGCGCAGGGCACCGGCCGGGTCGGGGTGCGGGGACAGGTCGTCGGCCCTACCGGTCGCCCACAGGGGGACTTCGACGATCGCCGTGACACCGCCGTACCGCTGGGGCGCGCACCAGGTGGACAGGCCGATGTTCTCGGAGCCGGCCGCCAGCCGGTCGGTGCTGTCCGGCGCAGGCAGGACGTGGATGCCGGGGGCCGGGTTCTCCCAGTACAGGGCGTCGTACGTGCCGTGCTGGACCGGGACGCCGACCGCGGTGGCGGACGCGCGGAAGGGCGCCGCGAGGCCGGGGAGGCCGCGGGTCAGCTGGATCCACGTGCCGCCGACGTCGACGCTGTGCAGCGAGCACTGGAGAACGGGCCGCAGCTCGTCGATCGCGTCGAACAGCGCACGGCTCTCCGGGAGTCGCCGCCCCTCGATGGGCGCCCACTCCGGCTGCTCCGCCGCGACCGGGCGGAAGGCGGCGCGGTAGTAGCGGTCCAGGGTGTGTCCGGGAGCGGCCGTCGCCGCCTCCAGGCCCTCGCTCAGGGCCGCGCCGTCGGGGTCGAGACACAGGACGATGTCCCAGGTGACGGCGTCGGGGTCGGTCGCCCGGGATCGGCGGTCGCCGTCGGCCACCCGCTCCGCCAGGACCAGCGCGGTCGCGCCGCCCACCGGCTCGTCCGAGTGCGGCCGGGCCACCACCAGGACGTGCCGCGGCCCATGGCCCACGGAGAGCATCAGGATCGGTCGGCCGGCCCGGGAGGTACCGATCCGGCGCAGGCGGCAGACCCCGGGGAACCGGGAGACCAGCCGCCGCGCCGACTCGGTGACCTCCGCGACCGTGAGGTAGCGGTGCGTGGGGCGCGTCCGGTCAGGCGCCGCCGTTGCCACCGCTGTCGCCCGTGGTCTCCTTCTTGTCCAGCGGGCGGATCTCGATCTTGTTCGCCATGCCGTCTCCTTCCGATGGTGCCTGCGGCCTGCGATGACTGCCGTGCCTGTGGCACACGCGGTGCCTGTGGGTGTGCGGGGCACTCTGTGCCCTTGCCAGCGTTCGCCCACCCCATCACTGGTGTCAACGTCCCTTGTCGACCGTGTGGTTGGGGAATGCGAGGTCGGCGCGGAAAGATCGGTGGCGCAACCGCCGCTCACGCCGGTCCGCGGGCGCGGCCTGAGGGACCGGCCCCGTCAGCGCCCCGTCGTGCCGTCGATCAGCTCGCGCAGGATGTCCGCGTGGCCGGCGTGGCGGCCGGTCTCCTCGATCATGTGGGTCAGGGCCCAGCGGACGCTGGGCGCGGGCCGGCCCGGGCGGGACCGGGGGAGCGGTTCAGCGAGGTCGGCGCAGTCGTCGAGCAGGCGGTTCGCCCGGTCGACGGCCTCGCGGTAGCGGGCGACGACCTCGGCCACACCGTCCTCGGGAGCGGCCCGGAAGGTGGCCGGCCAGCTGCGCACCTCCGCCCCGAGGAAGAGCGCGCGCTCGACGTGGGTCACGTGGGTGAGCAGACCGAGCAGGTTGGTGCCGGACGGCACCGCGGCGGTGCGGACCTGCGGTTCCGGGGCGCCCTCGACCTTGCCGGCGATCGAGGTCCGCAGATAGTCGAGGAACCCGCGCAGGGTCTCGGCCTCGCTGCCGCCGGTCCGGGGCGGCGGGGTGTCCCGGCGGTGGGTGCGGGGGGTGGTGGGCATGGTGACCGGCCTCCAGAGGGGGATAGGGCGGGCGGGCGTACGGTCCGTCAGCCCGTGCGGCGGACGAGCAGGACGTGGTCGACGACCTCGGCGGTGCGCCCGTCCGGGCCGGACGCGATCCGGCGCGGGGCCTCGGCCCGCTCGACCCGCCAGGTCGCCGGGTCCAGGGCGAGGTCCGCCGCGACCTCCTCCGGGGAGGGGTACCGCACGTCGGGGTCCTGGTCCCACGACCACGGCGCGGTCGAGCCGTGGTCCACGACCAGCAGCCGCCCGCCCGGGCGCAGCGCGTCGGCGGCCGCACGCAGGACCGACGCGCGGTCCAGGCCGAAGGGGGTGTGGAGGTAGTGGGCGCAGACCAGGTCGAACCGGCCCTCGGGGAAGGACCCGCGCAGGTCGTGCCGTACGGCGTCCACCAGGTCGCCGAGGCCGTGCGCGCGGGCGAGCCCCGCGAGCCGCTCGGCCGCCACGCCGGAGATGTCCACGGCCCTGACCCGCCAGCCCCGCCGGGCCAGCCACAGCGCGTCGCCGCCGCTGCCGCACCCCAGGTCCAGGGCGTCGCCGGGCGGCAGGGCGGTGACCGTCTCGACGAGGCGGGCGTTCGGTCGCGGGGCGTCGGGCGCCGGGCGGGCGGCGTACACGCCGTCCCAGAACGTGACCGCATCGGTGGCGCTCATCACAACTCCTTCGTCGGCTGTCGGGCGGCTGTCGGCCGGCTCGGCCCGGCAGGACCGGGTACGAGCGACGGACGTGGCCAGTGTCGACAGCGACCGCCCGATCCGGCACGAAAACTTGCCGTTATGACAAGGTGGCCCGATGGACGCCGGAACGGACGACGTACTCGACGCCGTGGGCCCGCGACTGCGCGCGCTGCGCCGCGAGCGGGGCATCACCCTCGCCCACCTCTCGGCGGCGACGGGCGTGTCGGAGAGCACCCTGTCCCGGCTGGAGAGCGGACAGCGCCGCGCTACCCTGGAACTGCTGCTGCCGCTCGCCCGGATCTACGACGTCCCCCTCGACGACCTCGTCGGCGCCCCGCGCACGGGCGACCCCCGCATCCACCTGAAGCCGATCCGGCGCTACGGGATGGTCTTCGTGCCGTTGTCCCGGCGGCCGGGCGGCACCCAGGCCTTCAAGATGATCATCCCGAGCCGCCCGGCCCCGCTCGAACCGACCCCGCAGACCCACGAGGGCTTCGAGTGGCTGTACGTGCTCGGCGGCCGGCTGCGGTTGCTGGTCGGGGAGCGCGACCTGACGCTGTCGCCCGGTGAGGCGGCCGAGTTCGACACCTCCCTGCCGCACTGGCTGGGCAGCGCCGACGGCGGCGCGGTCGAACTGCTCGTGCTCTTCGGGCTGCAAGGAGTGCGGGCCCATGTGCGCGGCGGCGGCGCCGGTGGAAGCGGGGACGACTGAGCGGCCGTCCGGGGGGTGGCCGCGGGGGAGCCGGGGCGCCTCAGGCGCGGTCCGTCACCCGGCGGCACGCCGCCACGTACCCGCGCACCAGCGTCCGCGCCTCGTCCTCGCGGCGCCAGGCCAGGACGTAGCGGCTGGGGGACAGGCCGCGGACCGGGCGGGTGGTGACGCCGCCCAGGGTGATCAGCGGGGCGTTGCCCGTGGCCACGAGGCAGATGCCGAGACCCGCGACCAGCGCCTCGTACGTCTCCTCCGTGCCGGAGATCTCGGCGCCGACGCGCGGTGGGCGGGCGGCGGGTCCGCCGAGGGCCCGCCGTTCGTCCAGCGCCAGCCAGAAGTCGCGCAGCACGCCCGCCTCCGGGGGCAGGGCGAGGAACGGCTCGTCGGCCAGGTCGGCGAAGTCCAGTTCCCGGCGGGAGGCGAGGGGATGGGTGTCGGGCAGGGCGACGAGGCGGGGCTCCTCGGCGACCACCGTCCAGGCGTAGCGGTCGGCGTCGGGCAGCGGCAGCCACACGTACGCGACGTCGGCCGTGCCGTCGGCCAGGCCCGCGGTCGGGTCCTGCCAACCGGTCTGCCGCAGCCGCAGGACCGCCTCGGGGTGGGCCGCCGTGAAACGCGAGCGGATCGCCGGCAGCAGCCCGCCGCGGCCGGGGCTGGTGCTCATGCCGACGAGCAGCGTGCCGCGCCGCGCGGCACGGGTCGCCTCCACCGCCGCCGCGCCCTCGGCCCAGTCGGCCAGCACCCGCCGGGCGTACGGCAGCAGCGCCGTGCCCGCCTCCGTGAGGGTCACGCCCTGATGTTCGCGGCGGAACAGCTCGGCGCCCAACTGCCGCTCCAGCGCCCGGATCTGCTTGCTCAGCGCGGGCTGCGACACGTACAGGCGCTCGGCCGCCCGGGTGAAGTGCAGCTCCTCGGCCACCGTCGCGAAGTAGCGCAGCTCCCGCACATGTACGTCCGTCGTCATAACCGTTGGCTATCACCGTGGGTCTTGGACGAGCAACCCGCCCGTGGGCGAGGGTGGTTGGTGCCGGAGCAACGGATGCCCGGACGAGGGACACGAGGGAGTCGGAATGAACAAGGTTTGGCTGATCACCGGGGCGAGCAGCGGCTTCGGGCGGGCGATCGCCCAGGCGGCCCTGGCCGACGGCGACGTCGTGGTCGGCGCGGCACGGCGCCCCGAGGCGCTCGACGACCTCGTGGCCGCGCACCCGGACCAGATGGAGGCACTGCGCCTGGACGTCGCCGACACGGCCGCCGCCGGGGACGCCGTACGGGACGTGCTGGCCCGGCACGGGCGGATCGACGTACTCGTCAACAACGCGGGCCGCACGCACGTCGGCGCCCTGGAGGAGACCGGCGAGGAGGAGCTGCGCGCGCTGTTCGACGTGCACGTCTTCGGGCCGGCCGCGCTGACCCGGGCGGTGCTGCCGTCCATGCGGGAGCGGCGCTCGGGCGCGATCGTGCAGATGAGCAGCATGGGCGGGCAGATGTCCTTCGCGGGCTTCTCGGCGTACAGCGGCACGAAGTTCGCGCTGGAGGGCATGTCCGAGGGGCTCGCGGACGAGGTCCGGGACTTCGGCATCAGGGTGCTGATCGTCGAGCCGGGCTCCTTCCGCACCGGCCTGTTCGAGGCCGGGAACGCCGGGATCAGCGCGGACAGCGGCGTGTACGCGAAGGTCGGCGAGACCCGCGGGCTGATCGCCGCGGGCGACGGCAACCAGCCCGGCGACCCGGCCAAGGCCGCGGCGGTCATCCGGGCTGCCCTCGCGGCCGAGCACACCCCGCTGCGCCTGCCGCTGGGCGACGACGGCGTCAGCGCGGTCCTCGGCCACCTCGACCAGGTCCGCGAGGACGTCGAGGCGTGGGAGAAGCAGACCCGGGCCACGGCCTTCGACGACTGAGCCCCGGCGCGGGGGACGTCCCGGTGTTGTTCGGTTCATGGCGATAATGCCGGCAGCGTGTCCCCGCACCCGCCCGTGTCCGCGCCGAACCCGGAGTCCGCCGTGCTCGCGTCCCTGAAGGCCCTCAACCTGCTGCTGATGTTCCTGCTCGAACTCGCCGTGTACGCCGCGGTCGTGCTCTGGGGGACGGCCGTCGGGGACGCGTGGCCGGCCGAGGTGGCCCTGGGAGTGGGCGCGCCGGTCGTGATGATGACGGCGTGGGCGCTGTTCGGGGCGCCCCGCGCCCGGTACCCGGCGCGCGGGGGCGGACGGGTCGTCCTGGAAGTGCTGTGGTTCGGCGCCGGTGCCGCCGCCCTGGCCGCCTCCGGCAGACCGGTCCCGGCGGCCGTCTTCGCCGGGGTCTGCCTGGTCAACGCGGCGCTCAGACGGCTGTGGAGGCAGTGACGCCCGACGCGTGGCGCCGTCGCCGCCGCTCGCGTCCGGCCCGTCCGCCGCTCGCGTCCGGCCCGTCCGCCGCTCGCGTCCGGCCCGTCCGCCGCTCGCGTCCGGCCCGCCCGCCGCTCGCGTCCGGCCCGCCCGCCGCTCGCGTCCGGCCCGCCCGCGGCCCGCGCGCCACGGCCCGCGCGAACCGTGCTTACGATGCGCGAGGCCGCACCCGTCGCCGCATCCCTCGCGAACAGGAGCCCGGTACCCGTGTCCATGCCGCCCCCGCCCGGACCCCCAGGGCACTACCCCCAGGGCCCGTACGCTCCCCAGTGGGGCCATCCCCTGACGCCGTACCCCCGGCAGGCTCCCGTCAACGGGCTCGCCGTCGCCGCGTTCGTGCTCGGGGTGCTGTGCTTCGTGCCGGCGGTCGGACTCGTCCTCGGGCTGGTCGCGCTGGCCCGGATCCGGAAGCGGGGCGAGCGCGGCAAGGGGTTCGCGGTGGCCGGGTGCGTGCTGTCCGCCGTGGGGCTGGCCCTGTGGGTGCTGATCCTCTCCACGGGCGCCGCCGGCGACTTCCGGGACGGCTTGCGGGACGCCGCGCGCGGCGAGGGCACCCCCTACTCCCTCGAGACGGGCCAGTGCTTCACCACCCCGGGCGGCTCCCTCCAGGGGGTGACGTACGACGTCGACCGGGTGCCCTGCGCGCAGGAGCACGACGGCGAGGTGTTCGCCGCCTTCGACCTGCCCGACGGGTCCTACCCGGGCGACGCGGAGATCACGCGCGCCGCCGACGACCGGTGCTACGCCCTCCAGGACGGCTACGCGATGGACCGGTGGGCGCTGCCGACCGACGTCGACGTGTACTACCTGACCCCGACCTCCGGGAGCTGGCGGACCGGTGACCGCGAGATCACCTGCCTGTTCGGGAACACCGAGGAACGGGACGGGCTGACCGGCTCGCTGCGCAACGACGGCGCGCGGCTCGACCCGGACCAGCACACCTACCTGCTCGCGGAGGGCTACCTGAACCGGGCCATGGACGAGGTGCCCGAGGCGGAGGCCGTCGAGGGCGACTTCGCGGGCTACCGGGTCTGGGCCGGGCAGGTCTCGGAGGCGCTCAGGGGCGAGATCGCGATGCTGGACGGCCACGACTGGCCCGCCGGCGCCGAGCGCCCGGTCGCCGAGTTGACCGAGGACCTGCGGGAGGCGCAGCTGGAGTGGGGCCGGGCGGCGAAGGCCGCCGACGTCGACGCCTACTTCGAGCACTACGGCAAGGGCTACGACCTCGTCGTGGCCGACAGCACGGTCACCGCCCGCGAGGCCCTCGGCCTGGCCACCACACCGCCGGACCACGAGGGCGGTGGCGAGAGCGGGGGAGACGACCCCGGCGTGGAGGTGTGAGAGCGGCCCAGGTGGGGAGAAAGTGCCTGCGTAAAGCCCTCGGGCCGCACAAGTCATCACATCGAGTGATTCTTTGGCCTTTGCTTGCCTGGACGAACCCACGGTTGCCACGCTGTTGCTGTCTGTACAACCTGATGGGAGCGGCCAGTGACATTCGGTGAGCAGCCGGCGTATCTGCGTGTCGCGGGTGATCTCCGCAAGAAGATCGCCGACGGCCTGCTGCCGCCCCATACCCGCCTCCCGTCCCAGGCGCGGATCCGCGAGGAGTACGGCGTCTCGGACACCGTCGCGCTGGAGGCCCGCAAGGTGCTGATGGCCGAGGGTCTCGTCGAGGGGCGCTCCGGGTCCGGCACCTATGTGCGCGAGCGGCCCGTCCCGCGACGGGTCGCCCGCTCCGGGTACCGGCCGGCCGGCGGGGCCACGCCCTTCCGCCAGGAGCAGGCCGACGCCCACGCGCACGGCACCTGGGAGTCGCGCAGCGAACAGGCCGAGGCGAGCGGTGCCGTCGCCGAGCGGCTGGGGATCAAGCCCGGTGACCGGGTGATGTGCACGCGGTACGTCTTCCGGGAGGCCGGTGAGGCCGTCATGCTCTCCACCTCCTGGGAGCCGCTGGACCTGACCGGCCGCACCCCCGTGATGCTGCCCGAGGAGGGGCCGCTCGGCGGCATGGGCGTCGTCGAGCGGATGGCCGCCATCGACGTCGTCGTCGACAACGTCACCGAGGAGGTCGGCGCCCGCCCCGGCCTCGCCGAGGAGTTGCTCGCCCTGGGCGGCGTACCGGGGCACGTGGTGCTGGTCGTCCAGCGCACCTTCTACGCCTCCGGGCGCGCGGTGGAGACGGCCGACGTGGTCGTCCCGGCCGACCGGTACCGGGTGGCGTACCACCTGCCGGTCAAGTAGCCCGTCAAGTAAGGCCCCGATCGGGGGAATTCACCCGCTGCGCGCCCTCTCGCGGCGTGCGGCGGTGCGCTGCGGTGTGAGATGGCGCACGCCCGTCGTGCGCCTCCCGTGCTCCGCTGCCCCGCCCGCGCATCCGTCCGGGACCGCGCCGCCCTGCGTGCCTGCGCCGCAATCCGGTCGTTCCCCCAGGTCGCCTCGCCCCGCCCCGGCAAGCCCGTGACCGGAGGCATCGGTGTGCCAAGACGGCGCGTTCCGCAACGTGCGCCCCCTGCGTTCTGGCTGGTTGCGTACCTCTTTGTGCAAACTCGTATTCGCTCCGTGAAGGTTGGGCGTAGGCTCGGGCATATGCGGATTGCGGTTTCCTTGGCGGCCGGGGCGCGGCGGGAGCCGCGGGCGGCGCGAACGGGAGGTGGAGGGGCGCGATGAACGACAGCACGGTCACTCTTCCCTGGCTGGTCTTCCGGCAGGACGACAACGGCAATCGCTACCGCGTGGGCAGGTACGCGACCCGGGCGGAGGCCCAGCAGATCGCGGACACCCTCGACGGTCGCGGACACAAGCAGCTCTACTCGGTCGAGAAGCTCGGCACCTCGGGACCGGGCGCGGCGGACTGAGCCGTAGGCTCCGGCGCATGACGGAACGGATCGTGGTGGGCGCCGCCCTGGTCGACGGCGGGCGCCTGCTCGCCGCGCGCCGCAGCGCACCCGCCGAACTGGCCGGGCGGTGGGAGCTGCCCGGCGGCAAGGTCGAGGCGGGCGAGACGCCCGAGGCGGCGCTCGTGCGCGAACTGCGCGAGGAACTCGGGGTGGCGGCCGAGCCCGGTGAGCGCGTCCCGGGGCAGTGGCCCCTGAGGGCGCCCTTCGTCCTCCAGGTGTGGACCGCCCGCCTGCGCCCCGGCTCCGCGGCCCCCGAACCCCTCGAGGACCACGACGAACTGCGCTGGCTGACCCCGGCCCGGGTCTGGGAGGTGCCCTGGCTCGACCAGGACGTACCGGCCGTCGAGCAGGCGCTCGCCCACCTGGGACTCCAGGCGGGACCCCGGTGAACGGTACTGAGCCCGGATAAAGGGTATGTGCCCATTAACCCCATGAAAACGGGCAGATATGGGTCGTCGGCCGGGGAAGTGATCGGCGTGCGTGACGGCGAGGGCGACTGTGCCGAGTGGGTCTTTCCCGCGGCGCCGGACGCCGTGCGCACCGCCCGCTCCCTGGTCCGCCGCACCCTGGACGCATGGCGGCTCGACAGCGTCGGGGACATCGCCGCCCTGCTGGTCAGCGAGCTGGTCACCAACGCCCTGCGGCACGCCACCGGCCCCATCGGCGTCCGCGTGGTGCGCGACCCCGCCGGAGCCGCCGGGGTCCTGCTGGTGGAGGTCTCCGATCCGCTGCCTGACCCGCCGCGCGAGCGTGCCGCCCGTCCCGACGACGAGGACGGCCGGGGTCTGCAACTGGTCGCGTCCGCCGCGCGGCGCTGGGGCACCCGCCCCGGCGAGGCGGGCAAGACCGTGTGGTTCGAACTCGCCCTGCCCGGCTAGCGCGACGGGCTCGTGACGCACCGTCGCCGCCACGCCGGTCGAGCGTCCGGAATGTCCCCACAACGCCGCTGGTCCTGGCCGTCAACCGGTTCGGGCCGGAGACAGTTGTGGAACCGCGTGATTCGATGCCGTGTCCGCTGGTTAGAAGACTGGAAGTGTTGTCACGGTCCGGACCGAAAACCATCGGGACCGTGCTGTGATCGTGAACACCGTGTCGTGCGGCGCCGTAGTGCTGGATACTGCGGGCAGCCGCCTCCGGTGACCGGTGCCGGACGCGGTGAGCTGGAGGGGACGGTTCGCGTGAGCGAGATACCAGCGAGGGCCAAGGAGCCCACGGAGTCCACGGAGTCCGAGGGCCCGTCGGCAGACGCGCCACTCGGTGACGCGGTGTGGCAGAGCAGCCCGCCCGGCTCCATCTACGACTACATCAAGGTCGCCTCCTTCTCCATCGGCCCCGACGGACTCGTCGACCAGTGGAGCCTGCGCGCGGAGCAACTGCTCGGCATCCGGGCCGAGGACGCCGTGGGCACCGATCCCATCGAGGCGTTCATCGATCCCGACCTGCGCGAACGCGGCCAGCGCAAGATGACCGAGATCCTCGACGGGCGGGAGTGGACCGGCGTGGTTCCCTTCCGGGCACCGGACGAGGCCGAGGGGACCGGCGGGCACCCGGGCGGCCGACGCGGGCTCGCCGAGGTGTACGTCATGCCGACGCGCACGGAGGACGGGGAGAAGGCCGCCGTCTGCATCGTCGTCGACGTCCGCGTCCTGCGCAGCATCGAGACCGACCTCGCCGCGTCGCAGGCCATATTCGGCCAGTCTCCCTTCGGGTTCCTGCTGATCGACCCCGACCTGCGGGTGCGCCGCGCCAACCAGCGGTTCGCCGCCACCTTCGGCGGCACCCCCGACGACCACCGGGGCAAGGGCGTCCACGACTACCTGCCGCGCGCCGAGGCCGACCGGGTCTCCGCGACCCTGCGCCGGGTGCTGGAGACCGGCGACTCCATCACGGACATGCACGTCACGGGCTTCGTGCCGGGCACGGAGGAACGCCGCCACTGGTCCGTCAACCTCTACCGCGTGCACAGCGGTTCCGGCCGGCCCATCGGCGTCGCCTGGCTCGGCACCGACATCACCGCCCGCCGCCAGGCCGCCCGCGAGGCCGCCGCCGCCCGGCGCAACCTCGCCCTCCTCAACGAGGCCGGCGCCCGCATCGGCAACTCCCTCGACCTGGAGACCACCGCCCGCGAACTCCTCGACGTCGTCGTCCCCGGCTTCTGCGACCTGGCCACCGTCGACCTCTACCAGGGTCTGCTGGTCGGCGACCAGAGCCCGCCGGGACTCGCCGACGGCAGCGCCGAACTGCGCCGCGTCGCCTTCTCCAGCGCCGTCTCGGACGCGCCCTTCCTCGGCACCGGCGAGCGGGTCAAGCTCGGCGCCGTCCACCACTACCCGTTCAACTCGCCCTGCGCGGACGCCCTGCGCACCGCCCGGCCGCGCACCGTCCCCGCCGAGGACGGCGGCCTGGTGCAGTCCACCCTCGCCGTGCCGATGGTCGCCCACGACACGGTCGTCGGACTCGTCCAGTTCGCCCGCACCAAGGGCAGCGAGCCGTTCGGCGACCGCGACCGCGACCTCGCCGTGGAACTGGCCGCCCGCGCCGCCGTCTGCATCGACAACGCCCGCCTCTACCGGCGCGAACACGAACGCGCGCTGATACTGCAACGCTCGCTGCTCCCGCCCGGCGACCCGGAGGCGTCCGGTCTCGACATCGCCTGCCGCTACCTGCCCGGCAACGCGGCCACCGGCCGGGCCAGCGAGGTCGGCGGCGACTGGTTCGACGTCATCGAACTCCCCGGGCACCGCACCGCGCTGGTCGTCGGCGACGTCATGGGCCGCGGTCTGCGCGCCGCCGTCGCCATGGGCGAACTGCGCACCGCCGTACGCACCCTGGCCCAGCTCGACATCGAACCGGCCGAGGTGCTCTCCCAGCTGGACGAGATCGCCCGCGGCCTCGGCGCGCCGGGAGGCGTCCAGCAGGCCACCCGGGCCGCCCGCCGCCCCCGCGAGGCCGACCTGTCCGAGGTCTACCTGGCGACCTGCGTGTACGCCGTCTACGACTCGGTGACCCGGCGCTGCACCTTCGCCAACGCGGGCCACCTGCCGCCGGTCCTGGTCGAGCCCGGCGAGCCCGCGCTGATGCTGGACGTGCCGCCGGGCCTGCCGCTCGGCGTCGGCGGGGAGCCCTTCGAGGAGGTGGAGGTCGAACTGCCCGAGGGCGCCCTGCTCGCCCTCTACACCGACGGACTGGTCGAGAGCCGCGACCACCCCCTCGACGAGGGCCTCCAGGCCTTCGTGGGCGCCCTCACCGACCCCACCCAGCCCCTGGAGGACGTCTGCGACCAGGTCCTCAACACCCTCGACAGCCACCACGGCGAGGACGACATCGCCCTGCTGATGGCCCGCGTCCAGGGCCTGCCCGGCGACTCGGTCGGCGACTGGACCCTGCCGCGGGAGCCGCGCAGCGTCGGCCGGGCCCGCGAGTACGCCCGCGCCCAGCTGCTCGCCTGGGACATGGAGCCGCTGGTCGACACCACCGAACTGCTCGTCAGCGAACTCGTCACCAACGCGCTCCGCTACGGCGAGGGCGAGATCAGGCTCCGCCTCCTGCTCGACCGCACCCTCGTTTGCGAGGTCTGGGACTCCGGCCTGGTCCAGCCGCGCCGGCGCCGGGCCCGCGACACCGATGAGGGCGGCCGCGGCCTGCAACTGGTCGGCCTGCTCAGCGCGGCCTGGGGCTCACGCCGTACGCCGCGCGGCAAGACGGTGTGGTTCGAACTGCCCCTGCCGGGCGCCGACACCCAGCTCACCGACCCGGCGGAGGCCCTGCTGAGCCTGTTCTGACCCGCCCCGGAGTCGTACGCGTCCGGGCCCGCCGGACGCGGCGCACATGCCCGTACCCGGCCAGCAGCAGGGCCGCCCCGGCCGTGACCAGGGGCGGCACCAGATCGGCGGAGAGCATCGTCACGCACCCCTGACCGCAACCGGAACACCGGTTCGAGTCGTCCCCGCTGGCACCACGCTCGCAGCGTATGCGCGGCGACCGGTCACCGCGACCGGTGCCGCGCCACAGGGAGGGGACACCGATGGAGGACACGGAGCCGAAAGCGACCGAACCGGCAGCCGCCGACGGCACCCGGCCCCCGCCGGGGCCGAAGAGAAAGCGGCTCCGCCGCACCCGCCGCATCACCCTCGCCGTCCTCCTCGTCCTGCTCCTCCCCCTCCTCACCGCCGAGACCGCCCTGCGCCTCAACTACCTGGGCGACCCCGCGGACGGCACCCACACCCGCGACCGCGACGCCATCTGGCTCGGCCACGCCTGGGTCGACGGCCGGAAGAAGGACGCGGACCTCACCGCGCTGGCCCGGGACCTGGAAACCACCGGCATCCGCGACCTGTACGTGCACACCGGCCCGATGGAACACGACGGCACGCTGCCCGAATCGCGGTACCCGAGGGCCCGGTGGCTGGTGGACGCCGTGCACCGCGAGCTGCCCGGCGTCCGTGTCCAGGCCTTCCTCGGCGACGTCCTCGCCACCGAGAGCCCCGACGGCATGCGCCTGGAGAAGGCCGCCACCCGGGCCGCCGTCGTCGCCTCGGCCCGCCAGGTCCTGGACGCGGGCTACGACGGAGTCCACCTGGACCTGGAGCCGCTGCACTCGGGCGACCGGAACTTCCTCTCCCTCCTGGACGACGTGCGCGCCGTCACCCGCGCCCGCGACGCGCGGCTCTCCGTCGCCGCCCACCAGATCGACCCGCTGCCGGGCTTCCACTCCTTCTGGGGCACGGTCGCCGGACACCCCAAGTGGTGGTCCCAGAAGTTCTTCGGCCAGGTCGCCCGCCGCGTCGACCAGATCGCCGTCATGTCGTACGACACCATGCAGCCGTTGGAGAGCCTGTACGGCGGTTACGTCGCGCAGCAGACCTCACTGGCCCTGGAGGCCACCCCGCCGACGACCCACCTGCTGATGGGCCTGCCCTTCTACCACGAGAACCGCTTCGGCCACTGGAACCACGCGGAGACCGTCGCCGCCGCCGTCCGCGGCGTCCGCCTCGGCCTGTCCCGCACGGACGCCGACCGGGAGCGGTTCGGCGTCGCCGCCTACATCGACTTCGCGGCGACGCAGGAGGACTGGAGGTCGTACCGGGAGGGCTGGGTACAGCGCTAGGGGGTGTCGTTTGGATCTTGCCGGGGTCGCGGGGTCTGGCACGCACATCTGCGGCGTTGTCGTCGGTTGCCAGGGCTCCGCCCTGTCGCCCTCCTCCGCCTTGCAGCTGCACGCACCAGACCCCGCTCGGGTCGGGAACAAGGCGCCGTCGCCCGGAGCCGGCCTGATCCAAACGACACCCCCTAGGACCGGTCCCGGGACCGGCGTCCGATCTTCGACCCCAGCCACACCAGCGGGTCGTACTTGCGGTCCACGGCCCGTTCCTTCAGGGGGATCAGCGCGTTGTCCGTGATCCTGATGCCCTCGGGGCACACCTCCGTGCAGCACTTGGTGATGTTGCAGTAGCCCAGGCCGTGGTCGTCCTGGGCGGCGCGTGACCGGTCCAGGCCGGTGTCACCGGCGGCGTCCAGCGGGTGCATGTCCAGTTCGGCGACGCGCATGAGGAAGCGCGGGCCCGCGAACGCGGGTTTGTTCTCCTCATGGTCCCGCACGACATGACAGGTGTCCTGGCACAGGAAGCACTCGATGCACTTGCGGAACTCCTGCGAGCGGTCCACGTCCTCCTGCATCATCCGGTACTCGCCCGGCCCGAGACCGGCGGGCGGGACGAAGGCCGGGACCTCGCGGGCCTTGGTGTAGTTGAAGCCGACGTCCGTCACCAGGTCCCGGATCACCGGGAAGGCGCGCAGCGGCGTGACGGTGACCGTCTCCTCCCGGGTGAACACGGACATGCGGGTCATGCACAGCAGCCGGGGCCGGCCGTTGATCTCGGCCGAGCACGAACCGCACTTGCCCGCCTTGCAGTTCCAGCGCACCGCGAGGTCGGGGGCCTGGGTGGCCTGGAGGCGGTGGATGATGTCGAGCACCACCTCGCCCTCGTTCACCTCGACCGTGAAGTCCGCCAGGCCGCCGCCCTCCGCGTCACCGCGCCACACCTTGAACCGGGCCTCGTAGCCGCTCATTCGGACCGGCCCTCCAGCTCGTCGTCGGCGAGGTACTTCACCAGCTCCTCCTTGTCGAAGAGGGCGAGCAGGTCGGGCCGGATCGGCTCGGTGGTCTGCCGCTCCAGGGCGATCCGGCCGCGCTCCGGGTCCGCCGCCGCGAGGTCGCCCGCCGGGTCGGCCAGCGAGCACAGCAGGTTGGCCGGGCGCCAGCGCCGGTCCATCGACGGATGGTCCTCACGGGTGTGCCCGCCGCGCGACTCGGTGCGCTCCAGCGCCGCCCGCGCCACGCACTCGCTGACCAGCAGCATGTTGCGCAGGTCCAGGGCGAGGTGCCAGCCCGGGTTGAACTGCCGGTGCCCCTCCACCCCGGCCCGGCGGGCGCGCACCCGCAGCTCCGCCAGCTTCTCCAGGGCCTGCTTCATCTCCGCCTCGCGGCGGATGATCCCCACCAGGTCGTTCATGGTCTGCTGGAGTTCCTGGTGGAGGGTGTACGGGTTCTCCGGCGGCCCCGCGTCCGGCTCCTGCGTCTCGGCGGAGAACGGCCGCAGCGCCTCCGCGGCGGCGTCGGCGACCTGCGCGTCGTCGACCCGGGTGCGCGCACCGCCGTCCGACCGGTCCGCCGCGTACTCGGCCGCGTACCGCCCCGCCCGGCGCCCGAACACCAGCAGGTCGGAGAGCGAGTTGCCGCCCAGCCGGTTGGAGCCGTGCATACCGCCGGCCACCTCTCCGGCGGCGAACAGCCCCGGCACCCCGCGGGCGGCGGCGGTGTCGGAGTCGACGGCGACGCCGCCCATGACGTAGTGGCAGGTGGGCCCGACCTCCATGGCCTCCGCCGTGATGTCGACGTCCGCCAGCTCCTTGAACTGGTGGTACATCGACGGCAGCCGGCGCCGGATCACGTCGGCGGACATCCGGGTGGACACGTCGAGGAAGACCCCGCCGTGCGGTGAGCCCCGGCCCTCCTTCACCTCGGCGTTGATCGCGCGGGCGACCTCGTCGCGGGGGAGGAGTTCGGGCGGGCGGCGGTTGTGGTCCGGGTCGTCGTACCAGCGGTCGCCCTCGGCCTCCGACTCGGCGTACTTCTCCTTGAAGACGTCCGGGATGTAGTCGAACATGAACCGCTTGCCCTCGGAGTTGCGCAGCACCCCGCCGTCGCCGCGCACCGACTCGGTGACCAGGATGCCCTTCACCGAGGGCGGCCAGACCATGCCCGTCGGGTGGAACTGCACGAACTCCATGTTCAGCAGCGGCGCCCCGGCCAGCAGCGCCAGGGCGTGGCCGTCGCCCGTGTACTCCCACGAGTTCGACGTCACCTTGAACGACTTGCCGATGCCGCCGGTGGCGATCACCACCGAAGGCGCCTCCAGTACGAAGAAGCGGCCGCTCTCGCGCTCGTAGCCGAAGACGCCGGAGACCTCGCGGCCCTCCTTGAGCACGCGGGTGACCGTGCACTCCTGGAAGACCTTCAGCCGGGACTCGTGGTCCCCGGTCTCGCGGAAGTCCTCCTGCTGGAGCGAGACGATCTTCTGCTGGAGGGTGCGGATCAGCTCCAGGCCGGTACGGTCGCCGACGTGGGCGAGGCGCGGGTACTCGTGGCCGCCGAAGTTGCGCTGCGAGATCCGGCCGTCCTTCGTACGGTCGAACAGCGCGCCCCAGGTCTCCAGTTCCCACACCCGCTGCGGGGCCTCCTGGGCGTGCAGCTCGGCCATCCGCCACTGGTTGAGGAACTTGCCGCCGCGCATGGTGTCGCGGAAGTGGACCTGCCAGTTGTCGCCGGAGTTGACGTTGCCCATGGAGGCGGCGATGCCGCCCTCGGCCATCACGGTGTGCGCCTTGCCGAACAGCGACTTGCAGACCACGGCCGTACGGGCGCCCCGCTCGCGGGCCTCGATCGCGGCGCGCAGCCCGGCGCCGCCCGCGCCCACCACGACGACGTCCCATTCCTGCCGGTCGACCACGGACATCAAAGGGCCTCACTCATCGGAAGTCGTCAGAACAAGCGCGGATCGTCGAAGACACCGGACGCGACCAGGTAGACGTAGAAGTCGGCGAGCGCCACGCTCACCAGCGACGCCAAGGCGAGCTGCATGTGCCGGGCGTTGAGCCGGCCGACCAGCTGCCACATCCGGTAGCGCACGGGATGCCGCGAGAAGTGCCGGAGCTTGCCGCCGACGATGTGCCGGCAGGAGTGGCAGGAGAGGGTGTACGCCCAGATCAGCGCGATGTTGGCGAGGAACACCAGGGTGCCGAGCCCCATGTGGCCCCACGCGTAGTGCTCGTCGCGGAAGGCGAGCACGGTGTCGTAGGTGAGGATGCCCGCGACCAGCAGCGCCGCGTAGAAGAAGTACCGGTGGACGTTCTGGAGGATCAGCGGGAAGCGGGTCTCGCCGGTGTACTTCCGGTGCGGCTCGGCCACCGCGCAGGCCGGCGGGGACGCCCAGAAGCCCCGGTAGTAGGCCTTGCGGTAGTAGTAGCAGGTCAGGCGGAAGCCGAGCGGGAAGATCAGGATGATGATCGCGGGGGAGACGCCCCACCAGGTGCCGAAGAGCTCCCAGTTGGGTCCCGAGCGCATCGGCTCGCAGTTCTCCGCCAGGCAGGGGGAGTAGAAGGGCGAGACGTACGGGGCCGCGTAGTAGTCGGCGTTCGCGAAGGCCCGCCAGGTCGAGTAGGCGATGAAGGCCAGCAGGCCCGCGGCGGTGGCGGCCGGTGCCAGCCACCAGCGGTCGGTGCGCAGGTGCCGGGCGCGGATGGCGGCGCGCGTCGGGGCGTGGACGCCGCCCGCCGGGGGACGGTCATCGGTGGCTGGAGGTTCGGTGCCAGTTGCCACTGGGCGACTCCGGTCGGTCGGGTCGGTTTCAGGGAGCGCGGCGGTCGCGGGCGCCGAGGCCCTCGTCGTCCGAGTCCGTCCACAGCGAGCCGTCGTAGGGCGTGTCCGGGATCGAGACGAGGTCCGGGCGTCTGGGGGCGTCCGGCGCGACCACCGCCGCCCGCAGCAGCGCGAGGCTCTCGCGCAGGTGGTCGGCGTCGGTGCGGACCCGGCGGACCTCCAGGCCACCGCTGCCCAGCTGCTGTTCCAGCCGGGCCACCGTCCGGGACAGCTCGTCGAGGCTGCGCTGCACCGATGACAGATCGTCGTGCACGGACAAGATGTGTCCTCACTTCCGTCGGGACACCGCGGGAGGCGGCCGGGCTCGGGAACGACGCTCGTGCGCCTGAGAGTGTCGCGCGTCACACCAGTCGCTGGGAAGGGATGTGCAGTGATTGGCCGGAGTGCGCCGGTGCGCCGCGGGTGGCGTTGAGCCGGACGAGTGGGCTTACGCACCGTTGTCGTCGTGTCTCCCAGCGTCGCCGAACCGTTTCCCCTTCAGTGGCCGCATCCCCGTCCGGATACAAATGATCAACCTGAATACCGCAAATCTCGCAAACGCGGCCTTCCGGAGGTAGCAGAGATGTCCCACGTCGGCGTCGGACCGCGCGCGGTCATGCGTTCGGTCGCCTTCCTCACCGCGGGGGTCCTCACGGTCCCCGCGCTGGCCGGCTGCACCTCCGAGGACCGGTCGGGCAAGCCGCTCGCCGAGCAGGACGTCGCCGCCGCGGCCCGTGCCCGGATCTCCGACGGCGGCACCCTGCGCTGGGCCGTGGACTCCGTACCGGACACGCTGAACGCCTTCCAGTCGGACGCCGACGCCACCACGACCCGCGTCGCGCAGGCCGTGCTGCCCTCGATGTACCGCGTGGACGAGACCGGCAGCCCGGTGCGCGACCCCGACTACCTGGAGTCGGCCGAGGTCGTCGACACCGAGCCCAAGCAGGTCGTCGTCTACAAGCTGAACCAGCAGGCCGTCTGGAGCGACGGCCGGGAGATCGGCGCCGCCGACTTCGCCGCCCAGTGGCGCGCCCTGTCCGGCAAGGACAGCGCCTACTGGACCGCCCGCAACGCCGGCTACGACCGCATCGAGAAGATCGAGCGCGGGGCGAACGACCTGGAGGTCAAGGTCACCTTCAGCCGGCCCTACGCCGACTGGAAGGCCCTGTTCACGCCCCTGTACCCGAAGGACGTCACGGGCACCCCCGACGCCTTCAACGACGGCGCCCGGCGGACGCTCAAGGTCACCGCGGGACCCTTCGCGGTCAAGAAGGTCGACACCAAGGGCGAGCGGGTCGTCCTCACCGGCAACCCGCGCTGGTGGGGCGAGCCGGCGAAGCTGGACCAGATCGTGCTGCGCGCCGTCCCCCGCGACGAGCGGGTCTCCGCACTGGTCGCCGGCAAGCTCGACCTGGCCGAGATCGACCCGGAGACCGCCGACGAGGTCAGCCTGGCCGCCGGGCCCCGGGAGCCCGCCACCCGCACCCCGCTCATGGGCCCCGGGGCCGCCCCGGCCCCCGGCCCGCAGGGCGGGTCCGCGGCCGAGGCGCTGCGCTCCTGGGCCGTCGCCAATGGCTCCGACGAGGAGGCCGCCGAGGAGGAGGTCCTCGCCCGCGAGGAGCGGAGCGAGGCCGAGGCGAAGGCCCGGCGCCGCCAGCAGGCCCTCAGCGGCTTCGAGGTCCGCAAGTCGCTGGAGCCCGCCTACACCCAGCTCGCCCTCAACGGCTCCGACGGCCCCCTCGCCGACGAGCGCGTCCGCAGGGCCGTGGCCCGCGCCCTGGACCGCGGGAAGCTGGCCGAGGCGGTGCTCAAGCCGCTCGGCCTGCCCGCCGAGCCCGTGGGCAGCCACCTCGCCCTGTCCGGCCAGCCCGCCTACGCCGACGGCAGCGGCGCGCTCGGCGAGCAGAACGCCAAGGAGGCCCGGGCCCTGCTCGCGGACGCCGGATGGGTCCCCGGCGGCCCCGTGAAGAAGAAGGACGGCGAGGAGGCGGCCGGCGCCGAGAAGGACAAGAAGGACAAGAAGGACAAGAAGGATAAGAAGGACGAGCAGCAGTCCGAGGGCGACGACGACGGCACGTACATCGTCGGCGAGGACGAGAAGAACGACGACGGCGCCGACCAGGAGAGCGGCGAGAAGCACAGCGGCGGCAGGAACACCGCGCAGGGCGGCGCGCCCGGCGCCTACGCCCCCAAGGGCACCGCGGCCCCGGCGGGCCCGGCGGCGGCCCCGCTCGCCAAGGACGGCAAGGCGCTCACCCTCCGCTTCGTGCTCCCCTCCGGCCCCGGCTCCGAGACCCTGCGCACCGTGGCCGACCGCGTCACGGACATGCTGACGGAGATCGGCATCGGCACCGAGGTCACCAAGGTGCCGGACGAGAGCTACTTCAAGGACCACATCGCGGCCGGCGAGTACGACCTGGCGCTCTACTCCTGGCCCGCCTCCGCCTTCCCCGCCACCGACGCCCGCCCCATCTACGCCAAGCCCGTCCCGGCCGCCGACGGTTCCCTGAACGTCGCGCAGAACTACACCCGGGTCGGCACCGACCAGGTCGACCAGCTCTTCGACCGGGCCATGGCCACCCTGGACCAGAAGGAGGCCCGGGACCTGCTGCGCAAGGCCGACTCGCGGATCTGGGCGGCGGCCGGCTCCGTCCCCCTCTACCAGCGCCCCCAGCTGGTGGCGGCCCGCGAGAACCTCGCCAACGCGGGAGCCTTCGGCTTCGAGACGCCGGTCTACGAGGACATGGGCTTCCTCAAGAAGGGCGCCCGGGGCTCTGGGCCCTCCGCCCCGTCCTCGGCCTCGCCCTCGTCCTGAAACCCTCCTGGCAAGCCGCAGTCCCCGGGGCCCCGTACCATTGGGTGAGGCCGTGGCATGTACCGCCCGGCAGGCCCGCGTGACACGGACGTCCGCGACGGCCGTCCTCACACCCTCCGGGAGTAAGCCACTTATGGCCGCGTCTACAACGCGTCACGACATCCGCAACGTCGCCATCGTCGCCCACGTCGACCACGGCAAGACCACCATCGTCGACGGAATGCTCAAGCAGGCCGGCGCCTTCGCCGCGCACCAGCTCGAAGGCGTCGACGACCGCATGATGGACTCGAACGACCTGGAGCGTGAGAAGGGCATCACGATCCTGGCGAAGAACACGGCGGTGAAGTACCACCCGAAGGATGGCGGCGACGTCATCACCATCAACATCATCGACACCCCCGGCCACGCCGACTTCGGCGGCGAGGTCGAGCGCGGTCTGTCGATGGTCGACGGTGTCGTGCTGCTCGTGGACGCCTCCGAGGGCCCGCTGCCGCAGACCCGCTTCGTGCTGCGCAAGGCGCTCAGCCAGCGGCTGCCGATCATCCTGTGCATCAACAAGACGGACCGCCCGGACGCCCGGATCGACGAGGTGGTCAACGAGACCTACGACCTCTTCCTCGACCTGGACGCCGACGAGGAGCAGATCGAGTTCCCGATCGTCTACGCCTGCGGCCGGGACGGCGTCGCCTCCCTCACCAAGCCCGAGGACGGCACGGTCCCCTCCGACTCCACCAGCCTGGAGCCGTTCTTCTCGACGATCCTGGACTACATCCCGGCGCCGACCTACGACGAGGACGCCCCGCTCCAGGCGCACGTGACCAACCTGGACGCCGACAACTTCCTCGGCCGCATCGCGCTGCTGCGCGTCCACCAGGGCGAGCTGAAGAAGGGCCAGACCGTCGCCTGGATGAAGCGCGACGGCTCCGTGCAGAACGTGCGGATCTCCGAGCTGATGATGACCGAGGCGCTCACCCGCAAGCCCGCCGAGAAGGCCGGCCCCGGTGACATCTGCGCGGTCGCCGGCATCCCGAACATCATGATCGGCGAGACCCTGGCCGACGTGGAGAACCCGGTCCCGCTGCCGCTGATCACGGTGGACGAGCCCGCGATCTCCATGACCATCGGCACCAACACCTCCCCGCTGGTCGGCCGCGGCGCCACCGGCAAGGGCGCGGACAACAAGGCGGTCGTCAAGGACCGCAAGGTCACCGCCCGCCAGGTCAAGGACCGCCTGGACCGCGAGCTGATCGGCAACGTCTCGCTGCGCGTCCTGGACACCGAGCGCCCGGACGCCTGGGAGGTGCAGGGCCGCGGCGAGCTGGCGCTGGCCATCCTGGTCGAGCAGATGCGCCGCGAGGGCTTCGAGCTGACCATCGGCAAGCCGCAGGTCGTCACCAAGGAGGTCGACGGCAAGACGTACGAGCCCGTCGAGCGGATGACGATCGACGTGCCCGAGGAGCACATGGGCGCCGTCACGCAGCTCATGGGTGTGCGCAAGGGCCGGATGGACAACATGTCCAACCACGGCTCCGGCTGGGTCCGCATGGAGTTCGTGGTGCCCTCGCGCGGCCTGATCGGATTCCGGACGGAGTTCCTCACCCAGACCCGCGGCACCGGCATCGCCCACTCCATCCACGAGGGCCACGAGCCCTGGTTCGGCACCCTGACGACCCGTAACAACGGCTCGCTGGTCGCCGACCGCTCCGGTGCCGTCACCGCGTTCGCGATGACCAACCTCCAGGAGCGCGGCGTGCTCTTCACGGACCCCGGCACCGAGGTGTACGAGGGCATGATCGTCGGCGAGAACTCCCGCGCCGACGACATGGACGTGAACATCACCAAGGAGAAGAAGCTCACCAACATGCGCTCCTCCTCGGCCGACTCCTTCGAGGCGATCGTGCCGCCGCGCAAGCTGTCGCTGGAGCAGTCCCTGGAGTTCTGCCGCGACGACGAGTGCGTCGAGGTGACCCCGGAGGCCGTCCGCATCCGCAAGGTGAACCTGGACGCCCGCGAGCGCGCCCGCGCCGCCAGCCGCGCCAAGCACGGCTGACCCACCGCACGCCGAACGGCACCGGACACCACGGCTCACGTGGTGTCCGGTGCCGTTTGGCGTGATGCCGACGCGGGCGGGGCGCAGGCGTAGGGATAACCCTCGATTTCCCGGCGGGGCGGGGCAGGGCGGTCAGTCCCGCACTAACCTGCGCGGAAGCACGGGACCCGGCGGCCGGCGCCGACGGACGTGCCGGGCGCGGGACATACCTGCGGGTCAGCTTGCACCCACCGCACGTTACGCGCAATCAATTTCTGCCGCGCGGACGTCCGTTATACGGACAGTCACTACCGTTAGATGTGTAACAAGTCCGTTTCGCAGCGATCTCGCACCAAACCCTTTGTCCGGATTTTGAAAGATCTGGCCCCTATCTGTGATCGAACCGAGACCTCGAACCTGTGGTTCGTTCCCCGGAAGATGGCAGATAGTTAGGCGCGTAGAGCTCGGATAAACGGGTCACGCGCTGACGGGGCGCAGGCTCGCGAGCGTGAGGGTGCCAGGCGATCTCATCACCGGCCGGTGGCCGGAATGTGTCGCAAGCTCCTCTTTGCGGTGAACCAGCGGATTCATGAGGAGGAACCCATGCGAGGTGCCACAAGCGCCATATGGGTCGTGTCGTCCCCGATGGCAGGTGTAGGCCCCGCGGGTGCGTTCAGTGCCGTCACGGTTGACGCGGCAGCGGCCCGGCGTCGCGAACTTCCTTGACGTCGTGCGCCGTCGGTCGGTAGCCGCCGACCGCGAGCCAGGGTTCTCCCGGGGCCGTGCCGCCCCTCCGTCTTTGTTCCCCTCGCGCGCTGCGGAAGACGTACGCCGTGCGAAGGCCGTCGGCCGCGTGCACTCCCGACGACCTCCTACCTGTGAAATGGACGAATCATGACGAGTCCAATCGAGATTGAGGGTGCTGAAGCCTCTTCCGTCTTGGACAAAGAGAGCGCGCCGCAGGGCGACGCCCCGAAGCCCAAGGAGCCGGAAGGGCGCAAGCCCGGCCAGTTGATGTGGGCGCGCTTCAAGCGCGACCGGGCCGGTGTGATCTCTGGCTGCATCGTCCTGTTCTTCTTCGTGATCGCCGCGGCGGCGCCCCTGATCTCGAAGGTCTACGGCAAGGACCCGTATACCCTCTACGGGCAGGAGAACCCCGACCTCCTGGACATGTTCACCATGCCCGCCGCGCCCTTCGGCGGCATCGACGGCGACTTCTGGTTCGGCATCGAACCGGGCCTGGGCCGCGACGTGTTCACCCAGCTGCTGTACGGCATGCGCAACTCGATGGCCACCGCGCTGGCGGCGACCCTCATCATGACGGTGCTCGGCGTCCTGATCGGCCTGGCCGGCGGCTACTTCGGCGGGAAGATCGACTACTGGCTCGGCCGGATCACCGACTTCTTCATGGCGCTGCCCAGCCAGCTCTTCTTCGTCGCCGCGATGCCCGTCATCACCACGGTGTTCGTCGCCCCGGACAAGGAGACGCCCACCTATGTGCGCGCCTCCGCGATCATCATCGTGCTGTCCTTCCTGGGCTGGATGAGCATGGCCCGCATCGTCCGGGGCGCCACGATGTCCCTGCGCGACCGGGAGTTCATCGAGGCGGCCCGCATTTCCGGGGCCTCGCCCTGGCGCATCCTCCGCAAGGAACTGCTGCCCAACATCGTCACTCCGACGCTGGTACAGGCGACGCTCACGCTGCCGAGCACCATCCTCAGCATCGCGTTCCTGTCCTTCGTGGGCGTGGGGTACGTCGAGCCCACGCCGGACTGGGGGCGGATGTTCGCCATCGGCGCGGACATCGTCGAGCAGGACCCGTACTACATGCTCTTCCCCGGCGTCGCCATGGTGGTCTTCATGGTGGCCTTCAACCTCCTCGGTGACTCGGTCCGGGACGCCTTCGATCCCAAGGGAAACCGCTGAGGCCAGGGGGACCCCCCACATCCTCGCCCGGCCGGTTCGGTGCCGCTCAGCCCGGCCCCGGCCACGTACCAGCAGTGCTCACTACTCACAGGCAGGTGGATTCGTCCCTATGAGCATTCTCCGCAACCGCACCGCCACGGCCGCCATAGTCGCGGTCGCAGCCGGCGCCCTCACCCTCACCGCCTGCGGCGGCGGCGACGGCGGCAGCTCCTCCAAGGACAACAGCAAGAAGAAGGAAGACGCCAAGTCGCAGTCGAAGCCGGTGCAGATCGGTGACGCGCAGGCGTCCACCGGCCCGGCCCCCGAGGTCCCCGGCGCCAAGCCGGGCGGCGTCGCGACCGTGTACCAGGAGGCGGACTTCTCCCACCTGGACCCGGGCCAGATCTACGTCTCGGACGGCAAGCTGCTCAGCCGCCTCATCTTCCGCGGTCTGACCCAGTACGACGAGGACGAGAACGGCAACCTGACCGTCGTGGGCGACCTCGCCACCGACGCGGGCAAGGCGTCCGACGGCGGCAAGACCTGGACGTACACCCTCAAGGACAACCTGAAGGACGCGAACGGCAACCCGATCAACTCGGCGGACATCCGGCACACGATCGAGCGCCTGTACGCCAGCTACATCACCGACGGCCCGACCTACCTCCAGCAGTGGCTGTCCGGTGACGGCACCACCTACCGCGACGCCTACGCGGGCCCGGACAAGGGCAAGCACCTGCCCGACTCCGTCCTGGAGACGCCGGACGACAAGACGATCGTCATGCACTTCAAGAAGGCGCGTCCCGACCTCCCGCAGATGCTGACCATGCCCGGTTACAGCGTCGTGCCGGAGGAGACGGACACCAAGGAGAAGTACGACAACGCGCCCGTCGCCGTCGGCCCGTACAAGATCTCCGACTTCAAGCCGGGCAAGTCCATGAAGCTGGTCAAGAACACCCAGTGGGACCCCAAGTCCGACTCGGTGCGCCACCAGTACGTGGACGGTTTCAACATCGAGATGAACCACGACGACGAGGACCAGACCAAGACCCTCCTCGCCGACCAGGGCCAGGCCAAGAACGCCATGATGTTCACGGGCCAGGTCGCCACCACGCAGCTCCAGAAGGTGGTGGGCGACAAGGACGCGATGAAGAACCGCACGATCCAGGGCTACGCCCCCTACGTGTGGCAGCTGAACTTCAACATGGACCGCATCAAGGACAAGAAGCTCCGTGACGCGATCACCCTGGCGCTGCCCTCCGACTCGGTCTTCAAGGCCGACGGCGGTGCCTACGGCGGTGAGGTCGCCAACTCGCTGATGTCGCCCACGACCCCGGGCTACAACGACAAGTTCGACCCGTTCAACCGGCTGAAGAAGCCCAACGGTGACATCGCGGCCGCCAAGAAGCTGATCAAGGAGGGTGGCTTCGAGGGCAAGAGCCTCGTCTACGCCTACGGCAACACGCCGACCCGCCAGAAGCAGGCCGTCCTGATCGCCGACGCCCTGGAGAAGATCGGTCTGGACATCCAGAAGAAGGAGATCGACTCCGCCACCTGGTACGAGCAGGTCGGCAAGGTCAAGAACGGCTACGACCTGTACATGACCGGCTGGGGCCAGGACTGGCCGTCCGCCTCCACGGTCATCCCGCCGTCGTACGACGGCACGCAGATCCAGGACGGCGCGTCGAACTACTCGCACATCAACGACAAGCACGTGAACTCCGAGATCAAGCGCATCGAGACGATCACGGACACGGCGGAGGCCACCAAGGCCTGGGCCGAGCTGAGCGAGTACATCTCCAAGGAAGTCAACCCGGCCGCCCCGATCTACTACACCAAGGTCTTCCAGATCTTCGGTTCGAACATCGGCGGCATCCGCTACAGCTCGGACTCGAGCTACGTGGACGTGACCCGGATCTTCCTCAAGAAGTAGTCCGCTCGGTCGGGAAACCGGTGGGGGCGCGCGGCGGAGCGCCCCCACCGGGCCCTGATCCCCTCCAGACCTCCCCATCCGACTGCCGCAGTCCTGAGAGCAGCTGTCTGCCATGCTTCAATTCCTGATTCGCCGGACCTTCGGCGCAGCGCTGATCCTGGTGTTGATCAGTGCCTTCACCTTCTTCATGTTCTTCGCGATCCCGCAGGACCCGGCCATGCTGGCCTGTGGCAAGAACTGCACTCCGGACGCGCTGGCGATCATTCACCAGAACCTGGGCCTCGACAAGCCGGTCCCGGTGCAGTACTGGAACTTCCTGGTCGGCATCTTCGCCGGCCGTGACTTCGCCGTCGGCCACTGCAGCGCTCCCTGCTTCGGCGTCTCCTTCGCCAACAACCAGAACGTCTGGGACACGATCCTGGACCGCTTCCCGGTGACCATCTCGCTGACCGTCGGCTCGCTGGTCGTCTTCCTCTTCCTCGGTCTCGGTGCCGGCCTGCTCGCCGCCAAGAACCGCGGCACCTGGATCGACAAGGTCTTCAGCTCCGGCTCGCTGGTCGTCAGCTCCCTTCAGATCTACTTCCTCGGCCCGCTCGTGGTGCTGGCGCTCGTCTACAGCACCGGCTGGCTCGAGAAGCCGAAGTACGTGCCGATCTCCGAGGACGTCGCCGGCTGGTTCGCCGGTCTGCTGATCCCCTGGATCGTGATGGCGACCATCTTCACCGCCAACTACACCCGGATGAGCCGCTCCTCGATGATCGAGCAGCTTCAGGAAGAACATGTGAGGGCGGCCCGCGCCAAGGGCATGTCGGGCAACTACACCTTCTTCCGCTACGCCTGGCGCGGCTCGCTCGTCCCCATCGTGACCATCCTCGGCATCGACCTGTCCGCCCTCATGGGCGGCGGCATGGTGACCGAGATGACGTTCGGCCTGGCCGGGATCGGCCGGCTCGCACTGAAGTCCGTCACTGACAAGGACCTGCCGATGCTGATGGGCGTCATGCTGGTCAGTGCCGCACTCATCATCGTCTTCAACCTGATCGTGGACGCCCTGTACGCCGTCATCGACCCGCGCGTGCGCCTGTCCTAGGAGAACCACCGTGACCACTCAGACCAAGCCCGAAGAGGCCCCGGCCGCCGCCGCGGGGGACGCGTTTCTCTCGGTGCGCGACCTCAAGGTCCACTTCTCCACCGAGGGCGGCGTCGTCAAGGCGGTGGACGGGCTCTCCTTCGACCTGGAGCGGGGCAAGACCCTCGGCATCGTGGGCGAGTCCGGCTCCGGCAAGTCGGTGACCAACCTGGCCGTCCTCGGCCTGCACGACCGCCGCAGGACCGCGATCGAGGGATCGATCACGCTGGACGGCCAGGAGCTGACCGACGCCAGCGAGAAGCAGATGGAGAGGCTGCGCGGCAAGAAGATGGCGATGATCTTCCAGGACGCGCTGACCGCGCTGTCGCCGTACTACACGGTCGGCCGGCAGATCGCGGAGCCGTTCATGAAGCACAACGGCGCGTCCAAGAAGGACGCCCGGGTGCGCGCCATCGACCTGCTGCAGAAGGTCGGCATCCCGCACCCGCAGCAGCGGGTCGACGACTACCCGCACCAGTTCTCCGGCGGTATGCGCCAGCGCGCCATGATCGCGATGGCCCTCTCCTGCGACCCGGACCTGCTCATCGCGGACGAGCCCACCACGGCGCTCGACGTGACCGTCCAGGCCCAGATCCTCGACCTGCTCAAGGACCTCCAGCAGGAGTTCGGCTCCGCGATCATCATGATCACCCACGACCTGGGCGTGGTCGGCAACATGGCCGACGACATCATGGTCATGTACGCGGGCCGGGCCGTCGAGCGCGGCACGGTGCGCGAGGTGCTCAAGTCCCCGCAGCACCCGTACACCTGGGGCCTGCTGGGCTCGATGCCGAACCTCACCTCCGACGTCGACGAGCCGCTGCTGCCGATCCCGGGGTCGCCGCCCTCGCTGCTCAACCCGCCCTCCGGGTGCGCGTTCCACCCGCGGTGCCGCTTCACCGACCTGGTCTCCGGAAACCGCTGCTCGGCGGACCGTCCGGTGCTGCCGGGGGGACGCGCCGCCGCCTGCCACCTGACGAGGGACCAGCGGCAGCAGGTGTTCATCGAGAAGATTCAGCCCCGGCTGGGCTGAGCGGAAACCGGCGACTGGGGCATCACCATGAGCGACAACAGCAAGACGAACACAGCGGTGGCCGACGGCTTCCCGCAGCAGCGCGACGGCGACAGCACGCCGCTTCTCAAGGTCAGCGGGCTGGCGAAGCACTTCCCGATCAAGGGCGGCTTCCCGATCAAGCGCACCGTCGGCCACGTCAAGGCGGTCGACGGCGTCGACTTCGAGGTCTACCCGGGCGAGAGCCTCGGCCTCGTCGGCGAGTCCGGCTGCGGCAAGTCGACCACCGGCCGGCTGCTGACCCGCCTGTACGAGCCCACCCACGGGACCATCGAGTACAAGGGCCAGGACATCAGCCGCGCCAACCGGCGACAGCTGGCGCCGATCAGGTCCGAGATCCAGATGATCTTCCAGGACCCGTACGCGTCGCTGAACCCGCGGCAGACCGTCGGCACGATCATCTCGGGCCCGATGGAGATCAACGGGATCAACCCGCCCGGCGGCCGGGAGAAGCGCGTCCGGGAACTCCTGGAGATCGTCGGTCTCAACCCGGAGCACTACAACCGCTTCCCGCACGAGTTCTCCGGCGGCCAGCGCCAGCGCATCGGGGTGGCGCGCGCCGTCGCCCTGGAGCCGAAGCTGATCGTCGCCGACGAGCCCGTCTCGGCCCTCGACGTGTCGATCCAGGCCCAGGTGGTGAACCTGCTGCAGGAGGTGCAGCGGGAGATGGGGATCGCGTTCGTCTTCATCGCCCACGACCTGGCGATCGTGCGGCACTTCTCGCAGCGCATCGCGGTGATGTACCTGGGCAAGATCGTGGAGATCGCGGACCGCGACTCGCTCTACAACCGCCCCCGCCACCCGTACACGCACGCCCTGCTGTCCGCGGTGCCGGAGGTCGACCTCGACGCCGAGAAGAAGGAGCGCATCCGGCTCGAGGGCGACGTGCCCTCGCCGATCTCGCCGCCCTCCGGCTGCCGGTTCCGCACCCGGTGCTGGAAGGCGCAGGACAAGTGCGCCACCGAGGAGCCGCCGCTCGTGCAGCTCTCCGGGAACCGTGAGGGCCACCTGACGGCCTGCCACTTCCCGGAGGAGGGCTCGACGGAGGCCAGGGCCGAGGACATCGTCATGGACCCGGGCCTGAAGGCGCTGGAGGACGACGCCGACGGCGGCGCCGCGGTCTCCAAGGCCTGACCGGCACGCGGAGGCGGCCGAAAGGGCGGCGGCGGGAGGAGGACTCCCGCCGCCGCCCTTTCGCGTGCCCCCGTACCTCCTGCACCCGTCCGGAGGACACCGGCAACCCGTACGGACCGGACGGGTGTGCGCCCCCGGGCACGTCCCCCGAGGCTGGACCGGAACGGACCAGCGGACGAGTCAGGGCACGAGGAGGCACTCCATGCGCGGAGCCACGCACGCCAAATGGGCCGCAGGCGCGGCGGCGGTAGCCCTCGCGGCGACGGCCTGCGGCGGCGGGGGCGGGGACGGGGGCAGCGGCGGGGACGGCGGCGGCGTGCTCAGCTCCTCCTGGGGCGACCCCCAGAACCCGCTGGAGCCGGCCAACACCAACGAGGTGCAGGGCGGCAAGGTCCTCGACATGATCTTCCGGGGCCTGAAGAAGTACGACCCGAAGACCGGCGAGGCCAAGGACATGCTCGCCGAGAAGATCGACACCTCCGACTCGCGGAACTTCACCGTCACCGTCAAGGACGGCTGGACCTTCTCCAACGGCGAGAAGGTCACCGCCCAGTCCTTCGTGGACGCCTGGAACTACGGCGCGAGCCTCAAGAACAACCAGCGCAACGCCTACTTCTTCGCGTACATCGACGGCTACGACAAGGTGCACCCCGAGGACGGTGGCAAGCAGAGCGCCGACACGCTCTCCGGGCTGAAGGTGACCGGAGAGCGCACCTTCACCGTCAAGCTCAGCCAGAAGTTCTCGACGTTCCCCGACACCCTCGGCTACCCGGCCTTCGCGCCGCTGCCCAAGGCGTTCTTCGACGACCACGACGGCTGGCTGAAGAAGCCGGTCGGCAACGGCCCCTACCAGGTCGACAACTACGCCCGCGGCTCCCAGATGTCCCTGCGCACCTGGGACGACTACCCCGGCCCGGACAAGGCGCAGAACGGCGGCGTGGACCTCAAGGTCTACACCGACAACAACACCGCCTACACCGACCTGATCGCGGGCAACCTCGACCTCGTCGACGACGTCCCGGCCGCCCAGCTCAAGAACGTCAAGAACGACCTCGGCGACCGGTACATCAACACCCCGGCCGGCATCATCCAGACCCTCGCCTTCCCGTTCTACGACGACGCCTGGAACAAGTCCGGCTCCGACAAGGTCCGCACCGGCCTGTCCATGGCGATCGACCGCAAGCAGATCACCGACACGATCTTCCAGAAGACCCGCACCCCGGCCACCGACTGGACCTCACCGGTCCTCGGCGAGGACGGCGGTTACAAGCCGGGCCTGTGCGGGGACGCCTGCGAGTACGACGCCGACCGGGCCAAGAAGCTGATCAAGGAGGGCGGCGGACTCCCCGGCGGCCAGGTCAAGATCACGTACAACGCGGACACCGGCTCCCACAAGCAGTGGGTCGACGCGGTCTGCAACTCCATCAACAACGCCCTGGACAACGACCGCGCCTGCGCCGGCAACCCGGTCGGCACCTTCGCCGACTTCCGCAACCAGATCACCGGCAAGAAGATGAGCGGCCCCTTCCGGGCCGGCTGGCAGATGGACTACCCGCTCATCCAGAACTTCCTCCAGCCGCTCTACTACACCAACGCCTCCTCCAACGACGGCAAGTGGTCCGACAAGGAGTTCGACGGGCTCGTCGACAAGGCCAACGGCCAGACCGACACCGCCGAGGCCGTCAAGACCTTCCAGCAGGCCGAGGAGGTCGTCCGCGACAACATGGCCGCCATCCCGCTCTGGTACCAGAACGGCAGCGCCGGCTACTCGGACCGGCTCTCGGGCGTGCAGCTCAACCCGTTCAGCGTCCCGGTCTACAACGAGATCAAGGTCGGCTGAGGAGGCGCCATGGGACGCTATGTCGTCCGGCGGCTGCTCCAGATGATCCCGGTCTTCATCGGGGCCACGCTGCTGATCTTCCTGATGGTCAACGTGATGGGCGACCCCATCGCGGGCCTGTGCGGCGACCGGGAGTGCGACCCGGCGACGGCCGCGCAGCTGCGGCACGAGTTCGGCCTCGACCAGCCCGTGTGGCGGCAGTACGCCACCTACATGGGCAACGTCTTCACCGGCGACTTCGGCACCGCGTTCAACGGCCAGCCGGTCACCGAGCTGATGGGCACGGCGTTCCCGGTCACCATCCGGCTCACCCTCGTCGCGATCCTCTTCGAGATCGTCGTCGGCATCGTCCTCGGCGTGGTCACCGGCCTGCGCCGCGGCCGCCCCGTCGACACCGGGGTGCTGCTGCTGACCCTCGTCGTCATCTCCGTGCCCACCTTCGTCACCGGCCTGCTGCTCCAGCTGCTGCTCGGTGTCAAGTGGGGCTGGATCGACCCGGCCGTCTCCTCCGAGGCGGCCTTCGGCGAGCTGATCGTCCCCGGCCTGGTCCTCGCCTCGGTCTCGCTGGCCTACGTCACCCGGCTGACCCGCACCTCCATCGCCGAGAACCGGCGCTCCGACTACGTCCGCACCGCGATCGCCAAGGGCCTGCCCCGGCACCGGGTCATCACCCGGCACCTGCTGCGCAACTCCCTGATCCCCGTCGTCACCTTCATCGGCACCGACATCGGCGCCCTGATGGGCGGCGCCATCGTCACCGAGCGGATCTTCAACATCCACGGCGTCGGCTACCAGCTCTACCAGGGCATCCTGCGCCAGAACACCCAGACCGTGGTCGGCTTCGTCACCGTCCTGGTCCTCGTCTTCCTCGTCGCCAACCTCGTCGTCGACCTCCTGTACGCCGTACTCGACCCGAGGATCCGCTATGTCTGATCAGGAGCCCTACGAGCCCGAACGCGCCATCGCCGGCACCGGCATGGGCGGCACGATGGACCTCGGCACCAGCGAGGCGGTCACGCTGGAGCAGCCGCCGGGCCCGGACGGGGCGGACCCGCGGGACAAGCCCCGCAGCCTGTGGTCCGACGCCTGGCACGACCTGCGCCGCAACCCCGTCTTCCTCATCTCGGCCCTGGTGATCCTCTTTCTGATCGTCATCTCCATCTGGCCCTCGCTGATCGCCTCCGGCAGCCCGCTCAAGTGCGACCTGGCCAAGGCCCAGGAGGGCTCCCAGCCCGGCCACCCCTTCGGCTTCAACGGCCAGGGCTGCGACGTCTACACCCGTACCGTCTACGGCGCCCGCACCTCGGTCGCGGTCGGCATCCTCGCCACCCTCGGGGTCGCGATCCTCGGCAGCGTCCTCGGCGGCCTCGCCGGGTTCTTCGGCGGCGGCGGGGACGCGGTCCTGTCCCGGATCACCGACATCTTCTTCGCGATCCCGGTCGTCCTGGGCGGACTCGTGCTGCTCTCCGTCATCACCAGCAACACGGTCTGGCCGGTCATCGGCTTCATCGTGCTGCTCGGCTGGCCGCAGATCTCCCGCATCGCCCGCGGCTCCGTCATCACCGCCAAGCAGAACGACTACGTGCAGGCGGCGCGGGCGCTGGGCGCCTCCAACTCCCGGCTGCTGCTGCGCCACATCGCGCCCAACGCGGTCGCGCCGGTCATCGTCGTGGCGACCATCGCGCTCGGCACCTACATCTCCCTGGAGGCGACCCTGTCCTTCCTCGGCGTCGGCCTGAAGCCGCCCAGCGTCTCCTGGGGCATCGACATCTCCGCCGCCGCCCCCTACGTCCGCAACGCCCCGCACGCGCTGCTGTGGCCCTCCGGAGCGCTCGCCGTCACCGTCCTCGCGTTCATCATGCTCGGCGACGCGGTGCGCGACGCCCTCGACCCGAAGCTGAGGTGAGCCGCCGCATGCTGCTCGAAGTGCGCGACCTGCACGTGGAGTTCCACACCCGCGACGGCGTCGCCCGGGCCGTCAACGGCGTCAGCTACGGCGTGGACGCGGGCGAGACCCTCGCGGTGCTCGGCGAGTCCGGCTCCGGCAAGTCGGTCACCGCCCAGACCGTCATGGGCATCCTCGACGTCCCGCCGGGCCGGATCACCGCGGGGGAGGTCCTCTTCGAGGGCCGGGACCTGCTGAAACTGAAGGAGGAGGAACGCCGCAGGGTCCGCGGCGCCGAGATGGCGATGATCTTCCAGGACGCCCTGTCCTCGCTGAACCCGGTCCTGACCGTCGGCGCCCAGCTCGCCGAGATGTTCACCGTGCACCGCGGCATGTCCCGCAAGGACGCCCACGCCAAGGCGATCGAGCTGATGGACCGGGTCCGCATCCCGGCCGCCAGGGAGCGGGTGAAGCAGTACCCGCACCAGTTCTCCGGCGGCATGCGCCAGCGCATCATGATCGCGATGGCGATGGCCCTGGAACCCAAGCTGATCATCGCCGACGAACCGACCACCGCCCTGGACGTCACCGTCCAGGCCCAGGTCATGGACCTGCTCGCGGAACTCCAGCGCGAGCTGCACATGGGCCTGATCCTCATCACCCACGACCTCGGCGTGGTCGCCGACGTCGCCGACAAGATCGCGGTCATGTACGCGGGCCGGATCGTCGAGACGGCGCCCGTCCACGACATCTACAAGGCCCCGGCCCACCCCTACACCCGCGGCCTGCTGGAGTCGATCCCGCGCCTGGACCAGAAGGGCCAGGAGCTCTACGCGATCAAGGGCCTGCCGCCCAACCTCACCCGCATCCCGCCCGGCTGCGCCTTCCACCCCCGCTGCCCGATGGCCCAGGACGTCTGCCGCACCGACGTCCCTCCCCTCTACGACGTCACGGAGTCCGACGCCGAGCGGGGCAGCGCCTGCCACTTCTGGAGGGAGTGCCTGCATGGCTGAGACCACCGAGCCGATCCTCGCCGTCCGCGGCCTGGTCAAGCACTACCCGCTGACCTCCGGCATCCTCTTCAAGAAGCAGGTCGGCGCGGTCAAGGCCGTCGACGGCGTGGACTTCGACCTGGCCCGCGGCGAGACCCTCGGCATCGTCGGCGAGTCCGGCTGCGGCAAGTCCACGGTCGCCAAGATGCTGGTCAACCTGGAGAAGCCGACGGCGGGGGAGATCCGCTACAAGGGCGAGGACATCACCCGGCTGTCCGGGAAGGCGCTGAAGTCCGTGCGCCGCAACATCCAGATGGTCTTCCAGGACCCCTACACCTCCCTCAACCCCCGCATGACGGTGGGCGACATCATCGGCGAGGCGTACGACATCCACCCGGAAGTGGCCCCGAAGGGCGACCGCCGGAAGCGGGTCCAGGACCTGCTGGACGTGGTCGGCCTGAACCCGGAGTACATCAACCGCTACCCCCACCAGTTCTCCGGCGGCCAGCGCCAGCGCATCGGCATCGCGCGGGGCCTGGCGCTGCGCCCGGAGATCATCGTCGCCGACGAACCGGTCTCGGCCCTCGACGTGTCCGTGCAGGCCCAGGTGATCAACCTGATGGGCCGCCTCCAGGACGAGTTCGACCTGTCCTACATCTTCATCGCCCACGACCTGTCGATCGTCCGCCACATCTCGGACCGGGTCGGCGTGATGTACCTGGGCCGCATCGTGGAGACGGGCCGGGACGCGGAGATCTACGACCACCCCACGCACCCCTACACCCAGGCGCTGCTGTCCGCCGTGCCGGTGCCCGACCCGGAGGCCCGGGAGCGCCGCGAGCGGATCATCCTGACCGGCGACGTGCCGTCCCCGACGAACATCCCCTCCGGCTGCCGCTTCCGCACCCGCTGCTGGAAAGCGCGGGAACGCTGCGCCCTGGAGGTGCCGGCCCTCGCGGTGCCCGCCGAGTTCCGCTCGGTCTCCGGCCCCGCGGCGCACGACTCCGCCTGCCACTTCGCGGAGGAGAAACAGGTGGTGCCGCCCGAGGAAGAGGGCGACGGCAGCGGGCCGGGGTGACATGGACCCCGGCCCGCTTACGGCACCCGCACGGCCGTACGCCGATCAGCGTGGCGCGGCCGTGTGTCGCGGCCGCTTCGGCGAAGTTACCCGCGTGTCAAAGGCGTTGGCGTACGGGTGACGCGGCGGGTGTCACGCCGGGGCGGGCAGCGACCGTTTGAGGAAGTCCACCTGGAGCCGCAGCAGGTTCTCGGCGACCGACTCCTGCGGGGTCATGTGCGTGACGCCGGACAGGGGCAGCACCTCGTGCGGCCGGCCGGCCGCCAGCAGGGCCGAGGACAGGCGCAGCGAGTGGGCGACCACCACGTTGTCGTCCGCGAGGCCGTGGATGACCATCATGGGCCGGTGCGGCTCGGCGGCGTCGACCAGTCCGGCGTCGTCGATCACCGAGTTGCGGCGGTAGACGTCCGGCTGCTCACCGGGGTCCCCGAGATAGCGCTCCTGGTAGTGGGTGTCGTAGAGCCGCAGGTCGGTGACCGGGGCGCCCACCACCGCGGCGTGGAAGACGTCCGGCCGGCGCAGCGCCGCGAGGGCGGCCAGATAACCGCCGAAGGACCACCCCCGGATGGCGACGCGGTCCAGGTCCAGCGGGAAGTCGGCGGCCAGCGCGTGCAGCGTGTCCACCTGGTCCTGGAGCACGACGGCGGCCACGTCGTCCTTGACGGCCTTCTCCCAGGCGGGGGAGCGCCCCGGGGTACCCCGTCCGTCGGCGACGACCACCGCGAACCCCTGGTCGGCGAACCACTGCGAGGTGAGGTGGGCGTTGTGCGCGGCCACGACGCGCTGGCCGTGCGGTCCCCCGTAGGGGTCCAGGAGGACGGGGAGGGGGGTGTCACCGTGGTAGTCCGTTGGCATAAGCACGGCGCACGGGACACGCCGTGCGCCCCCTTGGGTGAGGGTCACGCGCGGGGACAAACCGGGGTCTTCGGCATAGGACGCGATGGCCACCGCAGGCTTCCCGTCCCGCAGCACCCGCACCCGGGCGCCCGGCCGGTCCAGGGTGGCGGAGACGAGCACGGTCACGTCCCCCGCGCGCACCGCCGAGTGCACGCCGGGCTCCTGCGAGAGGCGCTCCACACCGAGTTCGCTCACCCGGTAGACGTGCACCTCGCCGGTCTCCGCCTCGGCCGCCTCCTCGCCCGCCGAGGCGGAGACCAGCACGTCGTCGGCCCCGACGTCCAGCACCGCCCGCAGGTGCAACTGGGCGCCGGTGAGCGGCCGTTCACCCACCGCGAGCACCCGGGCGCCGCCCTCGTCGGCGATCCGCACGAGTCGGCCCGAGGGGCTCCAGCAGGGCACCCCGGGGAAGAGTTCCAGCCAAATTGGATCTTCGTCGGCGTGCACCATGCGGGTCGTCCCCGAGGTGGTGTCCACCGCCAGGTACAGCTGGCTGCGCTGGTCGCGCGCCTGTACGAGAAGCAGCGGCGCACCCGCCGCTGACCAGTGCACTCGCGCCAGATACGGATACCGCGCCCGGTCCCAGAGGACCTCCGTGCGCCCCCCGTCGAGACCGACGAGGAACAGCCGCACGTCCGCGTTGGCGGTGCCCGCCGCCGGGTACGGCACGTGTTGTGGATCACGTTCGGGGTGGGCCGGGTCGGAGATCCACCAGCGCTGCACCGGCGTGTCGTCCACCCGCGCCACCAGCAGCCGGTCCGACTCCGGGCTCCACCAGAAGCCCCGGCCGCGCGACATCTCCTCGGCCGCCACGAACTCGGCGAGCCCGTACGTGACGCCCTCGCCGTCCGCCTCGGCCAGCGCCCTGTCCCCGTCGCCCTCGGCGCCCACGACCCGCAGGGCGCCCCGGGCGACGTACGCGACGTGCCGGCCGTCGGGGGAGGGGCGCGGGTCGATCACCGGCCCGGGGGTGGGCAGTTCGCGCGCGGTGCCGACCCGCAGCTCGGCCGTGAACAGGCGCCCCGACAGCGCGAAGGAGGCCAGCTCGACCGCCGCGTCGGTGGCGTAGCCGACGATCCCGGCGCCGCCCTCGCGGCTGCGCTCGCGCCGGGCCCGTTCCTCGGGCGAGAGGCGTTCCTCGGTGCCGCCCAGCAGGGCGCGGGGGTCGGCGGCGACGCGCTCCCCGCCCTCCTCGACGTCCAGGACCCACAGGGAGTTCGCCCGGTCCGTACCGGAACCGGAGCGCAGGAAGGCGACCCGTGAACCATCGGGTGCCACGGTGAACGAACGCGGCGCGCCGAGCGTGAACCGCTGGGTGCGGGCGTGCCGTTTGGGGAAGGAGTCGGACTCGGTCGTCATGCCTTGACCATATTGGCCATGCGCCCCCTTGTGCGGCCGTGCGCCGAGGGATGCGCGCGCACGGATAGTTATGATCACTAGCGCATAGTGGGTATCAACCAGGTGCTCCGTTGCGTGGATTTATCTGCCCCGAGCTTTGACTGCGACCGACCCCCCGTGTCCCTGGGCCCATTGGAGGTGAGCCGCCGTGGCACTCTCGATCTCGGCGGTTGTGCTGCTGGCGATCATCGTCTTCCTGCTGGTCAAGAAGTCAGGCTTGAAGGCCGGCCATGCGATCGTGTGCGTGCTCCTCGGCTTCTACCTGGCCTCCTCGACGATCGCTCCCACGATCAATGATCTGACGACCAACATCGCCGGGGTGATCGAGAGCATCAACTTCTGACGCCGCTGCCGACGCCGGCGCGGGCCTCATAAGGTGGGGGCATGACGGAACCACCCGCCCGGCGTCTGCTGCTGGTGCACGCGCACCCGGACGACGAGTCGATCAACAACGGCGTCACCATGGCCCGGTACGCGGCCGAGGGCGCGCACGTGACGCTGGTGACCTGCACCCTCGGCGAGCGGGGCGAGGTCATTCCGCCCGCGCTCGCCCACCTGTCCGGACCCGCCCTCGGCGGGCACCGCAGGGGCGAGCTGGCGGACGCGATGCGCGCGCTCGGCGTCGAGGACTTCCGGCTGCTCGGCGGACCGGGGCGGTTCGCCGACTCCGGGATGAGCGGACTGTCCGACAACGACGACCCGGGCTGCCTGTGGCAGGCGGACGTCGACGCGGCCGCGGCCCTGCTCCTCGACGTGATCCGCGAGGTGCGGCCCCAGGTGCTCGTCACCTACGACCCGAACGGCGGCTACGGCCACCCCGACCACATCCAGGCCCACCGCATCGCCATGCGGGCGGTGGAGCTGGCGGCCGAGGCCGGGTGCCCCGTCGAAAAGGTCTACTGGAACCGCGTGCCCCGCTCCTACGCGGAGGACGCCTTCGCCCGGCTCCGGGAGGACCTGCCCGGCCTGCCGTTCGACAAGGCGGCCGGCGTCGAGGACGTACCGGGCGTCGTCGACGACGAGCGGATCACCACCGAGATCCGCGGCGAGGGCACCGCGTACGCCGCCGCCAAGGCCGCCGCGATGCGCGCGCACGCCACCCAGATCACGGTCGCCGGACCGTACTTCGTCCTCTCCAACGACCTGGCCCAGCCCCTCCTCGCCACCGAGCACTACGAACTGGTGCGCGGCGAGCGGGGCGGCGGCGACGGCCTCGAGAGCGACCTGTTCGCCGGGATCGCCGGGACCGCAGGGGTCTCCGCGACCGGGGCGGCGTCGTGAGCGGCCGCGACGAGCCGGCGGGCTCCGCACTCGCCCAGCCCCTGCGCCCGCCCTCGCCCGGCCGGGCCGCCCTGTACGTGGGGCTCTTCGTGCTCGGCGCCGTCCTCGGCGTGGCGGGCGCGCTGGTGCAGCCGGCCTGGTTCCCGGGCGGACTGCTGCTCGCGCTGGCCGCCGAGGCGGGGCTGTGCGTCGGGGCGGGCCGTGCCGTGGGGCGCCGGGGAGGGGCCGTGGCGCCCGCCCTCGGCTGGGGGCTCGCCGTGGTGCTGCTCACCACCAGCCGGCCGGAGGGCGACTTCCTCTTCGCCGCCGGTGCCGGCTCCTATCTCTTCCTGCTCGGCGGTATCGCCGTTGCTGTGATCTGCGCCACCCTCGCGCCGGTGCGGCAACCGGACGGCGGCTCCGCCCGACTTCGCAAGTGACGTACCGCTCCGCCGTGCCGCGGGCGTGCGAGTCCCGTGTGGGTTTCCCCGGCGGTCACGGGATACGCGTGAGGAGTGGCCAGTATGGTGGTGCGCGCCGCCGAGCCGCCCGCTGAAGGCGTGACGGGCGGCGGAGCCAACCGGGAGAACCTGCCTTGAGTCGTGAAACTGACAGTTCGTCCTCCGGGCCCCACGGGCGCGGCGGAGCCGCATACCCGTCGGGCACCCCGCCCTACGGGACACCCACGGCTTCCGACGCCGGTGCGGACGCGAGCCGTTCGGCCGCGCGACCGGAGGAGCGCAAGACCGAGACGACGCTGACGACCCGGATCCGGATCAACATCCCCGGGTCGCGGCCCATTCCGCCGGTCGTCGTGCGCAAGCCCGTCGCGGACACCGGGGATGCCGCCGACACCGCCGACGACACGGAGACGACGGGCGAGCGGCCCGCGCCGGCGCCGAGTGCCGCCGCGCCCACGGCCGCCGCTGACGAGGCGCCCGCCGAGACCGGCCCGTCCGCCGAGGAGAGGCCGACCAGCGACTGGTTCGCGCCCCGCAAGTCGGGCCCGGGCAAGGGCACTCCCGGTGGCGGCTCCACCAACGGCGCCGGTCTGCCCGGCGGTTCCGCGGCGGCCGCCGGGGGCGCGGGTGCGCAGGGCCCGCGCGGGGCGGGTACCGCGGGCGCGGGTGCTTCGGGTGCCGGTGCGCGGCCGGGCGGCGGGAGTGGCCGTCCCGGTGGTGTCGTCGGCTCCATGAGCGCGCCCGGCGGCTCCCGGCCCGGCTCCGCGGGCGGCGCCCCCCGTGCCGGTGCCACCGGTGGGCCCGTGGCGCCCGGCCACGGAGGCGGCACCGGTTCCTTCGACGTGACCGAGGCGCTGGCGGCCGGTCCACTGGGCGGCAACGGCAACGGCAACGGCAACGGCAACGGCAGCGGCAACGGCTCCCGGCCGGGCGGCGACGCCGGTGGCGAGCCGCGCCGCGACGACCTGCCGTACTTCGCGGAGGACGGGCAGGCCGCCCCGGGCCCCGGCGCCCCCGGCGGGCAGCAGAACGGCCTGAACGGGCAGTCCCCCTACGGCAACGGACCCCAGGGCCCCGCGGGCCCGACGAGCGGTCCGGTCACCGGCGACGGCCGGCTGGCGCCGCCCCCGGTCGGCGACCTCGGCGACCTGGGGATGTCCGGCGGCCCCGGAGCGCCGGCCGGGCCGCGTGAGCCCGCGCCCAACGGCCTGCGCGGCCCGGGCAGCCTGGGCGGGCCCGCGGGCTCCGGTCCCGGCGCGGGCCCGGACGCCACCCGCCCGGGCCCGGGCGGCGGGCTCAGCGACGACACCGCGATCCTCACCCCGCAGCGGCCGGTTCCCCCCGGCATGGGCAACCCGGACAACATCTCCGGCAACACCGTCACCAGCGGTATCCCCGTGGTGCCGGGCGAGCGCACCGCACCGTTCCCGGCCGGGTCCGGCGACGGGCCGCTGCCGCACACGCCGCCCAAGCTGCCCGAGCCGGTCTCCGCGCCGCCGGCCGGCCCGGCCAAGCCCGCCAAGGCCGCCAAGAAGAAGGGCCGGGGAAAGCTCCCGCTGCTCGCCGGCGGGCTGGTCGTCGTCGCCGGTGTCGCCTACGGCGCCGGCCTGCTGATGAACCGTTCCGACGTGCCGAAGGGCACCACCGTGCTCGGCGTCGACATCGGCGGCGGCACCCGCGACGACGCCGTCGAGAAGCTGGACGCGGTCCTCGGTGTCCGCGCGGCCAAGCCGCTCAAGCTCACGGTGGGCGGCGACACCGTCTCCCTGAAGCCGGACCAGGCGGGACTCCAGCTCGACACCCAGGCCACGGCCAGCGACGCGGCGACGAGCGACTACAACCCGATGTCCGTGATCGGCTCGCTCTTCGGCCAGAAGCGGGTCGTCGAACCGGTCATGCCCGTCGACGAGGAGAAGCTGCACGCCGCCCTGGCGAACGCCGCGAGCGGGGCCGGGTCGGTGACCGAGGGCACGATCAAGTTCGAGTCCGGCAAGGCCGTCCCCGTGTACGGCAAGGCCGGCAAGGGCATTGACGTCGCCAAGTCGACCGAGGCCGTGGAGGCCGCGTACCGCTCCCAGGTGGAGACGGGCACCGCCGCCGCGGTGAACGTGCCGACGACCACCAAGGAGCCCACGGTCTCCAAGGCCGAGGTCGACCGGATGCTGAAGGAGTTCGCCGAGCCGGCCATGTCGGCCAGGGTGACCGTGCAGACGGACCCCGCGCACTCCATCCCGATGAGCCCCGAGAAGTCGCTGTGGAAGTTCCTCAGGGTCACGGCCGTCGACGGCAAGCTCGTCGACAAGCCCGACCTGAACGCCCTCAAGGAGCTGTACGGCCAGACCTTCGACGGTGTGCTCATCACCCGGGCCAACGGTGAGAAGACCGCCGTCACCCCCCAGGACGTCTACGGCGCCATGCGCCAGGCCCTGAAGAGCAAGACCGACCGGGTGGCCGTCATCGACACCGACCCCAGCTGACACGGCAACAGGAATGAGGGGCGCCCGGCACTCGCCGGGCGCCCCGCCGCCGCGGCCGCGACGGCCTCAGTTCAGCATCGCCCGAGCCGCCCGGGCCTCCCCCCGCACCACCTCGGCGGCATCGCCGTCCACCGCCCCCACCACCTCCGCGTACGCCTCCAACTCCCCGGCCCCGGCCAGGAAATCCCCCCGCTGCACCAGCAACCGCGCCCGCTCGTACCGCAACCGCGCCGCATGCGCCGGCAACAGCAGCGCCAGCTCGACCGCCCACAGGCCCACCGCCGACTGCTCGGGCCGCCTGGCCGCCCACGCCCGGATGTTGTTCAGCACCCGCGACACGACGTCCAACGGCGCCGCGGGCTCCAGCATCGACGGCCGCAGCTCCGCCCCCGTCGCCCCGGCGACCAGCGTCTCCGCGTCCTTCCCGCTCAGCAGCCGCCCCCCGTCGAACGGGTCGACGAGCACCCGCTCCTCCAGCGGCCCGGACCCCGGCCCCGGCTCCGCCCCGAAGCCGACCACGAAGTGCCCCGGCAGCGCGACCCCGTACACCGGCGCCCCGGCCCGCCGGGCCACCTCGATCCACACCACCGACAGCAGGATCGGCAGCCCGCGCCGGCGCCGCAGCACCTCGTGCAGCAGCGACGACTCCAGCCGCTGGTAGTCGGCCGCGACCCCGTGGAACCCGTACCGCTCGCCGAGCAGGTCCCGCAGCGCCACCGCCCAGGCCCGCGGCGTACCCGGCCGGAACGGCAGCTGCCCGGCCAGCCGGTCCAGTTCCACCTGCGCGGCGTCCAGCCCCGCCTCGTCCAGCGTCCCGTCCGCCTCCGCGGCCACCAGCAGGCACAGCGTGGCCAGGTCGGGCCGCTCGGACCGCGCCTCTTCGGCGAACCGCCGCCGCAGTTCGGCCGAACGCTCCGGCGACGGGGGCTGGGGTGGATGAGGATGAGGCATGGCCGGCTCGTGCCCTTTCACAGCGATGTCACGGCGACGGATCACCGGTCCGTCCCGGTGTCCCCGGGTTCCCGGTAGTGGTGGTAGGCGTGGTGCGCGGCGAAGCCCATTCCGGCGTACAGCGCCCGGGCCCCGGCGTTGTCCGTCTCCACCTGGAGCCAGGCCGCCGACGCGCCCTCGTCGAGCGCCCGCCGGGCCAGCGCGGCCATGACGGTGGTCGCCAGCCCCCGGCGCCGCTGCGCGGGGTCGACCTCGACGGCCGCGAAGGAGGCCCAGCGCCCGTCCACGACACACCGTCCGATCGCCGCCGGGACACCCGTCGCGTCCGCACCGGGCACCGTGGCGAACCACACCGACGGCCCGGCGCCCAGCACCCGCAGGGCCACGTCGCTCACGCCCTTGCGCTGGTACCGGGCCAGCCACGCCTCGTCCGCCGCCCGGGACAGGACCACACCGGTGCCCTCGGCCAGATCGGCGACCGGAGCGAGTCCGCCCGTCCACATCTCGGCCGTCACCTCGCGGACCCAGCCCCGCCGCTCCAGCTCCGCGCACAGCGGCTCCTGCGTGCCCTCGGCGCCGGTGGCGGTCTGGACGTACGCGGGCAGCCCGCGCTCGCCGTACCAGCGGCGTACGGCCGTCAGCGCCTCGTCTAGCGGCAGCCCCGGATCGCCGAGCGGCAGCACGGAGTTGGCCCGCCGGGTGAAGCCCCCGGCCGCCCGCAGCTCCCACCCGCCGAGCCGCTCGCTCTCCACCGGCGGCCAGGCCCGCGCGGCGACCCGCGCCAGCTCCTCGTAGGACGCGGCGGGGCCGCGACGGCGGGCGGGCGCGGCCGGCACGACCTTTCCGGCGACCAGGGCGGACTCCGCGACACGCACGGATTCGCCACTCTTTCGTGTGATCAGCAGCACACCGTCGGTCCATGATGTGAGAACACCGACCGTGTCGGTGAACTTCTCGCCCGCGACACCAGCTTCGCTCAAGCGCCGTACGGAGACTCGTTTGCCCACGTCAGCAGCGGTGATACGGACCTCAAGCCGCCCTGCGGCAGAGATTTCCACGGGTCGGTCCACCCCTCCTGTTCGGATCATGCCCAAGAACGGAGATACTAGGGGCGGGCATCGACGACGCCGCGCTCCCGCGCGCCAGGCGGCGGAGCCTGAGGAGGCCCGCCAGCGCCCTATCGAGGAGGAACGACAGCGTGACCTACGTCATCGCGCAGCCTTGTGTCGACGTGAAGGACAAGGCGTGCATCGAGGAGTGCCCGGTCGACTGCATCTACGAGGGCCAGCGGTCCTTGTACATCCACCCGGACGAATGCGTCGACTGTGGTGCCTGTGAGCCGGTCTGCCCGGTCGAGGCGATCTTCTACGAGGACGACACTCCGGAGGAGTGGAAGGACTACTACAAGGCGAACGTCGAGTTCTTCGACGAGCTCGGTTCGCCGGGCGGCGCCAGCAAGCTGGGCCTGATCGAGCGCGACCACCCCTTCGTCGCCGCGCTGCCGCCGCAGAACCAGTAAGAGCGGCCCGCACCCGCGCCGCCTCGGTCCCGTACGGCCCGATCCCCGATCGGCGCCGTACGGGACCGAGGCGTTTGCCGTGCCGGGCGCTCACGAGGAAAGGGAGCCACCCACCGTGTCCGCAGTCTCCGACCGACTTCCCACCTTCCCCTGGGACAAGCTGGAGCCGTACAAGAAGACGGCCGCGGCCCACCCCGGCGGCATCGTCGACCTCTCGGTCGGCACCCCGGTCGACCCGGTCCCCGAGCTGATCCAGAAGGCCCTGGTCGACGCGGCGGACTCCCCGGGCTACCCGACCGTCTGGGGCACCCCGGCGCTGCGCGACGCGATCACCGGCTGGGTGGAGCGCCGCCTCGGCGCCCGTGACGTCACCCACCGCCACGTGCTGCCCATCGTCGGCTCCAAGGAACTCGTCGCCTGGCTCCCGACCCAGCTGGGCCTCGGCCCCGGCGACAAGGTGGCCTTCCCGCGCCTGGCCTACCCGACGTACGAGGTCGGCGCGCGCCTGGCCCGCGCCGAGTACGAGGCGTACGACGACCCGACCGAGCTGGACCCGGCGGGCCTGAAGCTCCTCTGGCTCAACTCCCCGTCGAACCCGACCGGCAGGGTGCTCTCCAAGGGCGAGCTGACCCGCATCGTGGCCTGGGCCCGCGAGCACGGCGTCCTCGTCGTCTCCGACGAGTGCTACCTGGAGCTGGGCTGGGAGGCGGCCCCCGTCTCCGTCCTCCACCCGGACGTCAACGGCGGCTCGTACGACGGCCTGGTCGCCGTCCACTCCCTCTCCAAGCGCTCCAACCTCGCCGGCTACCGCGCGGCCTTCCTGGCCGGGGACCCGGCGGTCCTGGGCCCGCTCCTGGAGATCCGCAAGCACGGCGGCATGATGACCTCGGCGCCGACCCAGGCCGCCGTGGTGGCGGCCCTCGGCGACGACGAGCACGTCCGCGTCCAGCGCGAGCGCTACGCGGCCCGCCGCACCGCCCTGCGCGAGGCCCTGCTCGGTCACGGCTTCCGCATCGAGCACAGCGAGGCCAGCCTCTACCTCTGGGCCACCCGCGACGAGTCCTGCTGGGCCACGGTCGCCCACCTCGCCGACCGCGGCATCCTGGTGGCCCCCGGCGACTTCTACGGCCCGGCGGGCGAAAACTTCGTCCGCGTAGCCCTGACAGCGACAGACGAACGCGTTCACGCAGCGGTCGAGCGCCTGCAGCCCTGACCCGCCTGCGGGCGCCGCTCCCCCCCCCCGCTGTGGGCAGTCGTTCCGCAGGGCGATGGGGGTACCTCCCATGCCTTTAAGGCAATGGGGGAGGGTGGGCACAGCGCCCGACGCCGGGCCACGGCCAAGACACGCCCACTGCAGGCGTAGGCAAGCAAAACGCCGGGGCCCAGGAAAGAAACCTGGACCCCGGCGCCGTACAAGCCCGGCGCTCAGCCGATCGGCAGCCCCTGCACCGGCAGCCCCCCCTTGCCCAGCGCCTCCGTCGGCAGCCCACCCTTCGTGGCGGTCGACGCCGTGTCACCCACGATGTCCCCGGCGGAGCCCGCCGCGTCCCCGGCCGCGTTCTGCGCCGCCGGCGTGGCCTTCTTGACGACCGATCCACCGGTCTTGCCGGCGGTCGGCACGGCCTTCTTGACGGCCTTGCCGCCGGTGTCGCCCGCGGTCCCGGTGACGCTCTCGGCCGCGGAGGCGGCGGTGTTGCCGACGTTCGCCCCGTCCAGGGCGGTCAGTCCCCCGAGGTTCGGGGTGGCCGGCAGTTCGGGCGCCGCGCTGGCGGAGCCGGCCGCACCGACCCCGGCAGCCGCTCCCGCAGCGACGAGCAGCGCGGCACGGGCGATCCGACGGGTCAGGGGGAGGGACATGATGCTCCTTCGACGTAAGTCGACGACAACGATGGGTAATCCGACCGGGCCCGGAGGGCGACCGGAGAGTGATCGACCGGGCTCGGACGCAGTGACTACCGCTCGAGAGCCACGAAGGTTGCGGCGGCCCAACGTAAAGAGTTGGTAATGCGTCGCATTATCAGGTGCACAGAAAAACGGGCAAAAGGGCGCCGGTCGGAAAGTCTGCTGAATCCTTACGGCCCTTGATTTTCCTGGGCTCCGACGCATTCGCGGGTGAGGGTGCGAAAACCCGTCCTCCGCGTCGGCCACGGACCGCCGCGGGTCACTCGCGCAGATGACGCTTCGTACGCGCGCGCTACCGGGTGGAGGTGATCCGCACCGGTCCCGCCGCCCGCTCCGCGCCCTGGGCGCCCGCGGCACCCGCCGGCTTCCACTTGCTGTCCGTGTTGCCCGCGGTCCACTCCCGGCCCGCGTAGGTGACCCGCTGGATGTGCAGCGAGGAGGCGTTGGCCACCGCCCAGTGCGCCAGCTGCCAGCCGCGCCGCACACGCTCCCCGGCCGCGCCGGAACCGGTGCCGCCGGTCACCGGCAGCGTCACGGTCCGCTCGTCGGAGCCGGCCGCGGGCCGGGCGGAGGCGGCGTCGCCGCCCACCTCGGCGCCGGCCGGGCGGAGCACGTCGTCCCCGAAGTCCCGTACCAGCGCCGCGCGGACCGCGTCCGGGCCCTTCTCCTTGGCCGTCCCGGGGAGCCCGTCGCAGGTCAGCGTCGCCGCGGACCGCCCGGTCAGCGCGGCGGCGAGCAGCTCGGCGCCCGGTTCGTGCTTGGCGTAGGCGTACGGGAAGGCGCTGCGCTGCACGCGCTGGGCGGCGTCGGTCAGCGGCAGGTCCAGGTAGCCGGGGATCTCGACCAGGTGGTCGTAGAACAGGCCCGCCGAGTACACCGGGTCCATGATCTCCTCGGGCTTGCCCCAGCCCTGCGAGGGCCGCTGCTGGAACAGGCCGAGCGAGTCCTTGTCGCCGTGGTCCAGGTTGCGCAGCGACGACTCCTGGAGCGCGGTCGCCAGCGCGATCGTCACAGCCCGCTCGGGCAACTCGCGCGCGGTGCCCACGGCGGTGATCGTCGCCGCGTTCACCGCCTGCTCCGGCGTGAACTCGTAGGCCGCCCGGTCGCCCCCGCCCCCGGCCACCCTGCACCCCGGGGCGCCCCCGCCCCCGGTGACGTACTGCACCGCCAGGTAGCCGGCGACCGCGAGGAGGGCCAGGGAGGCGGCGCCCGAACGGGCGAGGCGGCCACGGCGTTTGCGGGGTGGGGACGGCTGGAGCACGCGTACAAGGTACTGGAGGGTAGGGTCCGGTGTCCGCCGGGTACGGACTCTGCCCGAAAGGGCAGGGCGTTAGGGTCGGGGCCATGGCCGATACCCCGCTTGACCTCACGCTGGACGCCGCGGAGCTTACCGCGCGGCTCGTCGACTTCCCGTCCGAGAGCGGCACCGAGGGGCCCCTGGCGGACGCGATCGAGAGCGCCCTGCGCGCCCTGCCGCACCTGTCGGTCGAGCGGTACGGCAACAACGTCGTCGCCCGGACCGACCTGGGCCGCGCGGAGCGGGTCGTCCTGGCCGGCCACATCGACACCGTGCCGATCGCCGGCAACGTCCCGTCCCGGCTGGACGAGGACGGGGTGCTGTGGGGCTGCGGCAGCTGCGACATGAAGGCGGGCGTCGCCGTCCAGCTGCGCATCGCGGCCACCGTCCCCGCCCCCAACCGCGACCTGACCTTCGTCTTCTACGACAACGAGGAGGTCGCCGCCGAGCTGAACGGCCTGAAGCACGTCGCCGAGGCCCGCCCCGAGTGGCTGGAGGGCGACTTCGCGGTGCTCCTCGAACCGTCCGACGGGCAGGTGGAGGGCGGCTGCCAGGGCACCCTGCGGGTGCTGCTGAAGACGGCGGGGGAGCGGGCGCACTCCGCGCGCTCCTGGATGGGCTCCAACGCCATCCACGCCGCCGCCCCGATCCTGGCGCGCCTGGCCGCGTACGAGCCGCGCCACCCGGTCATCGACGGCCTGGAGTACCGCGAGGGCCTGAACGCGGTCGGCATCACCGGCGGGGTCGCGGGCAACGTCATCCCCGACGAGTGCGTGGTCACGGTCAACTTCCGCTACGCCCCGGACCGCAGCCCCGAGGACGCCCTCGCCCACGTCCGGGAGGTGTTCGCGGACTGCGGGGTGACGGAGTTCGTGGTCGACGACCACAGCGGCGCGGCCCTGCCGGGGCTGTCCCACCCGGCCGCAGCGGCCTTCATCGAGGCCGTGGGCGGCACCCCGCAGCCCAAGTACGGCTGGACGGACGTGTCCCGTTTCTCCGCCCTCGGCGTCCCGGCGGTCAACTACGGCCCCGGCAACCCGCACTTGGCGCACAAGCGCGACGAGCGGGTCGAGGTGGCGAAGATCCTCGCCGGTGAGGAACGCCTGCGGTCGTGGCTGACGGCTTGATCCACCGCGGGTTTATGTCGCTGCGTGGCGGACATGCTGAGGTCCCTCGTACGTAACCCGCGTAGATCTACGCTGAGGTGGAAGAACCTGCAACTGGAGGGAGCGCGCATGGCTACCGGCAACCCCGAGGGCAAGAAGCGGCCACCGGAGGAGCAGCGCCTGGGCCCCGTCCTCCGGCGGCGGGACAAGGTGCAGAAGAGCACCACGGACCAGCGGCTGCTGGACGAGCGCGCCCCGACGGACTGGGTGCACACCGACCCCTGGCGCGTCCTGCGCATCCAGTCGGAGTTCATCGAGGGCTTCGGCACCCTGGCCGAACTGCCGCCCGCCATCAGCGTCTTCGGCTCCGCCCGTACGGCCGCGGACTCACCGGAGTACGAGGCGGGCGTGCGGCTGGGCCGCGGCCTGGTGGAGGCGGGCTTCGCCGTCATCACCGGCGGCGGGCCCGGCGCCATGGAGGCGGCCAACAAGGGCGCCCTGGAGGCGAAGGGCACCTCGGTCGGCCTGGGCATCGAGCTGCCCTTCGAGCAGGGGCTCAACCCCTACGTCGACATCGGCCTGAACTTCCGTTACTTCTTCGTCCGCAAGATGATGTTCGTGAAGTACGCGCAGGGCTTCGTCGTCCTGCCCGGCGGCCTCGGCACCCTGGACGAACTCTTCGAGGCCCTCACCCTGGTGCAGACCCAGAAGGTGACCCGCTTCCCCATCGTCCTGTTCGGCTCCGAGTACTGGGGCGGCCTGGTGGACTGGCTGCGCGGCACCCTGGTGGCCCAGGGCAAGGCCGCGGAGAAGGACCTCATGCTCTTCCACGTCACGGACGACGTGGACGAGGCCGTGGCCCTGGTCTCCAAGGAGGCGGGCCGGTAGCGGCGCGTCACGGGCGGGGGCGAAGCCCCGGGCCCACCCCCGCCGAAGCCCCGGGCCCACCCCCGCCGAAGCCCCGGGCCGGCGCCCGCCGAAGTCCTAGGCCAAGCCCCGCCGGGCCGCCGCGGGCTCCCGGTGCCCGGCGATCGCCGCCACCATGTCCAGCACCTGCCGGGTCTCCGCCACCTCGTGCACCCGGTACACCCGGGCCCCCAGCCACGCCGAGACCGCGGTCGTCGCCAGCGTGCCGATCAGCCGTTCCTTCACGGGCCGGTCCAGCGTCTCCCCGACGAAGTCCTTGTTCGACAGGGACACCAGCACCGGCCACCCCGTCTCCGCCATCTCCCCGAGCCGCCGCGTCGCCTCCAGGCTGTGCCGGGTGTTCTTCCCGAAGTCGTGCCCGGGGTCGATCAGCACCGCCTCCCGCGGCACCCCCAGCCCCACCGCCCGCTCGGCCAGTCCCAGCGTCACCCGCAGGATGTCCGCCATCACGTCGTCGTACGCCACCCGGTGCGGCCGCGTGCGCGGCTCGGCGCCGCCCGCGTGCGTGCACACCAGCCCCACCCCGTACCGGGCCGCGACCTCCGCGAGCTTCGGGTCGACGCCGCCCCACGCGTCGTTCAGCAGGTCCGCGCCCGCCTCGCACACGGCCTCGCCGACCTCGTGCCGCCAGGTGTCCACGCTGATCACGACGTCCGGGAAGCGCCGCCGGACCTCCGCGACGAAGCCCACCGTCCGCCGCGCCTCCTCCGCTGCCGACACCTCGTCCCCGGGGCCCGCCTTCACCCCGCCGACGTCGATGATCGCGGCGCCCTCGGCCACCGCCTGCTCCACGCGCGCGAGGGCGGGCTCGTCGCGGAAGGTGGCCCCCTGGTCGTAGAAGGAGTCCGGGGTCCGGTTCACGATCGCCATGATCACCGGCTCGTGCGCCGCGAATTCGCGCCTGCCCAGCCTGAGCATCCCCTGTGACATCTCCTCGACCACACCGTTTCTCTCGTGCCGCTCTCGACCTCGGGCGCACGGTCCTTCGACGACCGCGGTCCCGGCTGTCAGACTCGCATGGCACGATCGGACCCGACACAACCGACTCCGGCACAACAGTCCGGCACAACCGGCCCGGACTCCTGCCGCACTCCGACCCGACCATGGGGGCCCAGCGATGGTCATGTTCCTGTTCCTCGTCATCGCGCTGGCCGTCGTCGTGGCCGCGGTGACGCTCGCCGTGGTGGGCGGCGGCGAGAGCGGGCCGCTGCCCGACGCCGCACCCGAGCGGGTACGGGACGCGCTGCCCCCGGACCGTCCGGTGGACCGCGGCGACGTGGAGCGACTGCGCTTCCCGCTGGTGGTCCGCGGCTACCGCATGGCGGACGTCGACGACGCCCTCGGCCGCCTCGGCGCCGAGCTGGCCGAGCGGGACGCCCGGATCGCCGACCTGGAGTCCGCGCTGGCGGGCGCCCGGGCCGCGGCGGCCCACCGCCACGTCGTCATGGACAAGCCGGCCCAGGAGGAGCAGCAGTGAGCGCCGGGGAGGCCATCGCGGGCCCGGACGGCGCGCTGCGCTGCCCCTGGGCGCTCTCCACCGCGGACTACGTCACGTACCACGACGACGAGTGGGGCCGCCCGGTCCACGGCGACGACGCCCTGTACGAGCGGCTCAGCCTGGAGGCGTTCCAGTCCGGCCTGTCCTGGATCACCATCCTGCGCCGCCGCACCGGCTTCCGCAGCGCCTTCGCCGGCTTCGAGATCGCCGAGGTCGCGGCCTTCACCGAGGCCGACCGCGAGCGCCTCCTCGCCGACCCCGGCATCATCCGCAACCGCGCCAAGATCGACGCGACCCTGGCCAACGCGCGCGTGCTGGCCGAGTGGGCCCCCGGCGAGCTGGACGAGCTGATCTGGTCGCACGCCCCGGACCCGGCCGGACGACCGGCCCCGAAGACCCTCGCCGACGTCCCGGCCGTCACCCCGGAGTCCACGGCGCTGTCCAAGGCCCTGAAGAAGCGGGGCCTGCGCTTCGTCGGCCCGACGACGGCGTACGCGCTGATGCAGGCGTGCGGGCTGGTCGACGACCACCTGGCGGCCTGCGTGGCCCGCCGGAGCTGAGCCGCCGGGCGCCCGCCGTCCGGCACGGGCCGCCTACCGGCCCAGGTACCTCGGCTTCTCCTTCTCGACGAAGGCCCGCACCGCGATCGCGTGGTCCTCGGAGGACCCCGCCCGCGACTGCAACTCGTCCTCCTTGTCGAGCGTCTCGGCGAGCGAGTGCGTCAGCCCGTACGCCATCGCCTCCTTCAGCGCCGCGTACGCCACCGTCGGCCCCTCGGCCAGCGCGCGCGCCGTCTTCTCGGCCTCGGCGCGCAGGTCGGCGGCGGGGACGACCCGGGTGGCGATGCCCAGCTCGTACGCCTCCCGCGCGCCGATGCTGCGCGGGAAGAGCAGCAGGTCGGCGGCGCGGCCGGGGCCGACGACGCGCGGCAGCGTCCAGGAGACGCCGGAGTCCGCGGTGAGCGCCACGCCCGCGAAGGAGGTGTTGAACGCCGCCGTGTCCGCGACGATCCGGTAGTCCGCCGCGAGCGCGAAACCGAGGCCCGCCCCGGCCGCCACGCCGTTCACGGCGGCGACCACCGGCTTCTTCGCCTCGGCGAGCGCCCGCACGATCGGGTTGTAGTGCTCGCGCACCGTGCTCATCGTCTGCCCCGAGCCGGTCTCCCGGTCGGCGGCCAGCAGCCCGATGTGTTCCTTGAGGTCCTGGCCGACGCAGAACGCGCGCTCCCCGGCCGCGGTCAGCAGCACCGCCCGTACGGCGTCGTCCGCCGCCGCGGAGCGCACCGCGTCCCGGAGCGCGACCTTGGTCTCGATGTTCAGCGCGTTCATCGCCTCGGGGCGGTTCAGCGTGATCGTCGCGAGCCCGTCGCTCACTTCGTGGAGCACGGTGTCGGCCATGGGAAATCCCCTCCGCGTCGGGTCATGCAGTGTCGTGCGGCGCCATGCGGTGGCATGCGTCCGGGAGACAGCATGACGGAGATCACCGGGAACGGATCGCTCAGGAGGTGTGACCTGCGTCAAAGAAATCCGGTCCGTATCCATTCGGTGGAAGTGTGTGAGGGCGCGCAGTATCGCAGTCACATCGCCGAATTGAGTGGTTTTGCTCGCGTGCGTTGCCCAAGCGATGCCGACCGATGTTGGTCATCGGGTCCTGGGATGCGGGATAATGGCTGGGAAGCAATGTGTTCGATGCCGGTGTCGCGCGTCCTTGCCGGAATGCGCGTGCCCTCACGGGCCGTCGCCGGTGACGGTGAGCTGGTATCAGGAAGGGGAACGAGCATGGCGGCCATGAAGCCGCGGACGGGCGATGGCCCGCTCGAGGTGACCAAGGAGGGGCGGGGCATCGTCATGCGCGTTCCGCTCGAAGGCGGCGGGCGGCTCGTCGTCGAGCTGACCCCCGACGAGGCCGACGCGCTCGGCGACGCTCTCAAGAAGGTCGTCGGCTGACGCGCGAGCGACCATACCCGTGCAATCACCCCGGTACCGCACATGGTGCCGGGGTGGTTGTCGTGTGACGGCCTTTCCCGGCGTCCGGCTTTTTTTCTTCGGCATTCGGGTGAGCGTCGTCCGTGCGACTTCGGTTCAGCGCTTCACGGCGCACAGCAGTCCGTCGCCCACCGGGAGCAGTGACGGCACCAGTTCCTGGCTCTCGCGCACCGCGCGCAGGACTTCCCGCAGCCGCAGCACCTCGGTGGGCTGCGGTCCCGAGTCGATCGTGCGGCCGGCGCCGAAGACGCCCTCGAAGGCGACGAGGCCCCCGGGGCGCAGCAGACGCAACGATTCAGCGAGGTAGTCCAGGTACTCCAGGCGGTCGCCGTCGCAGAAGACGAGGTCGTAACCGGCGTCCGCGAGCCGGGGCAGCACGTCCAGGGCGCGCCCGGGAATGAACCGGGCGCGGTTGCTGGCGAAGCCCGCGGCCCGGAAGGCCTGGCGGGCGAACTGCTGGTGCTCCGGCTCCGGGTCGACCGTCGTCAGTACCCCGTCCGGCCGCATGCCGTGCAGCAGATGGATTCCGGAGACACCGCAGCCGGTGCCGATCTCCGCGACCGCCTTGGCGTCCACGGCGGCGGCGAGCAACCCCAGGGCGGAGCCGGTGCCCGGGGTCACCGAGCGCAGACCCGCCTCGCGGGCCCGGTCACGTGCCCAGAGCAGCGCGTCGTCCTCGGCGACATAGGCGTCGGCGAACGCCCAGCTCGTCTGCCGGTTGCCGGTAATGACCCTCTCCTGTCCCCGTCGTTGCCTCGGCGTGACTGTATCCGTTGGCGTCGGGAACCCGCAGATGGGACCAGTCGTTAAAAGGGGAAGCAAGAAGGCGGAACCGAAGACGGCGACCGAGCGGCCCGGGGACGAGCCGTACGGGCGCAGATCAAATTCTCGTAAAACCGCTTATCCGGAGCTAACGGGCGAGGTGGCTATGGTAGGGGCTCCACTGGACACCACCAGAGCCGACAGGGGAGGTGCGGCCGCACCCGCGGATCGGGGCGGAGTGCTGCGGCGCTTCCTCGGATCGGCAGGCAGGCCGAAATCCGTGAACGACACCGCTGCTGACCACAGCCACGCCGACGGTCCCGCGACGGGATCCGCCCAGACCGCGACCTTCTCCAGCGACGCGGACGGGCAGGCGTGGACTCCGCCCACCTGGGAGGAGATCGTCAGCACCCACAGCGGCCGGGTCTACCGCCTCGCCTATCGCCTCACGGGCAACCAGCACGACGCCGAGGACCTCACCCAGGAGGTCTTCGTCCGCGTCTTCAGGTCCCTGTCGACCTACACGCCGGGCACCTTCGAGGGCTGGCTTCACCGCATCACCACCAATCTCTTCCTGGACATGGTCCGCCGCAAGCAGCGCATCCGGTTCGACGCGCTCGGCGACGACGCGGCCGAGCGCCTGCCCAGCAGGGAGCCCACCCCGCAGCAGCTCTTCCACGACGCCCACTTCGACGCGGACGTCCAGCAGGCGCTGGACACCCTCGCGCCCGAGTTCCGTGCCGCCGTCGTCCTGTGCGACATCGAGGGGCTGTCGTACGAGGAAATCGCCGCGACCCTCGGCGTCAAGCTCGGCACGGTCCGCTCTCGCATCCACCGCGGCCGTTCCCAGCTGCGCAAGGCGCTCGCGCACCGTTCCCCCAAGGCGCGGGCCGACCGCCGCTCGTTCGCGGCCGGTGTCCCCGCACTGGGAGGAGGGGGCACGAGCGCGTGAGCGGATCACGGCCTGAGACCGAGGGACACCTCGCAGAGCAGCACCTGGGAGACCGACTCTCCGCCCTGGTGGACGGAGAGCTCGGTCATGACGCGCGTGAGCGCGTGCTGGCGCACGTGGCGACCTGCCCGAAGTGCAAGGCGGAGGTCGACGCCCAGCGCCGGTTGAAGAACGTGTTCGCGGAAGCGGCCCCGCCGGCCCCCTCCGAGAGCTTCCTCGCCCGCCTCCAGGGACTCCCCGGCGGCGGTGACACGGACGGTGGCGGCCCGCCGCTCGCCGGACTGACCGGAGGCTTCGGCACGTCCGCGAGCCCCGGCGTCCTCGGCCCGAGGCGGGGCGAGCGGTTCGAGTTCGACTACGTCCGCGCCCGGTCGCACGCCTCGGTGCTGCCGCACTCCCCGTCGGGGCGCGGCTTCCGGATCCACGACGTGCACCGGCAGGAGTCCGACCGTTCGGCCTCCCGCGGGCTGCGGTTCGCCTTCGTCGCCGCCGGAGCGGTGTCGCTGGCCGCGATCGCGCTGGGCGGTGTCACCCTCGGCACCCCGGACACCACCACCGAGGCACGCGGCTCGGGCAGCGGCAGCAACGTGACGCCGCTGCGCACCCCGGGCGCGGCCGCGGCCACCGGCTCCGAGAGCCAGCGCCGCCGCACGGTCGGTCCGCTGCTCGGGCAGGGCCAGCGGGCACGGGGCGACACCCCCGTCGCGCCCACCAGCGCCTCCGCGCCGTTGCTGCCCGGGATGCCGGCCCCCGCCGGGAGCGAGGCACGGCAGCAGGCCGTCCGGGCGCTGACCGCTCCGGTGACGGCCGGTGCCGCCGTCATGTCCCCGCTGATACGTCCGCTGGAAGCCGTTCCGCCGCTCCCCCTGAGCTCCTGGTCGAAGGCCCCCGAGGTCAGGCCGCCCGGCCTGCTCACCGCCCCCGACCCGGTGCCGTCCCCCTACCCCGCGGCTTCCCCGGCCGCCTCCTACCCTCCGGTTCGCTGACGGGATCTGCGCGCCGGTCCGCGAACCTGATTGAATCCGGGGTGGCGCCAGAGCCCTTGGAGCCGACGATCTGCGGCCAGCTGCGGGGGAGAACATGAACGAGGGGAAGCCCACGAAGGCGAAGTGGTGGAGTCGTCCCCGCTCGTCCGAAGACGCACCCGACGGCGACTTCGAACTGGAACGCCCCCGCCCGAACCCCACCGCGGGCACGGGCACGGCCACCGACGGGGGCGACTTCGAGCTGGAACGCCCGGCGCCGCCCCGCCCGACCGACGAGGGCGACTACGAACTGGACCTCCCCCGGCCCGAGCACCCCGAACCGACGGACGCCGGTGGGCTTCTTCGGGACGGTCGGTCGGGAGCCGACGTCCCCGAGCCGGCCGACGCCGGTCTGCCTCGGCAGGGGGACCGGCGCGCTGTCCCGGCCCAGGACGCCGTTCCGGCCGAGGACGTGAGCTCAAGGGCCCACGCGGCGACCGGCTCCGCCCCGTCCGCCGACACCGCGCCCGCCGCCGAGCGGCCCAAGCCGCTGCACGAACCCGACCCGTACAGCACCCCGCCGTACGGTGAGCCGGGCCCCTGGGCCCCCGCTCCGCCGGTCCAGCACCCGGCGACCACGCCCGCGCACGGCACGGCGACGACGGCCCCGCACGCGCCCGGCACGCCTGCACCGGCGGCCACGCCCGCGTCCGGCTCGCCTGCACCGGCGGCCACGCCCGCGTCCGGCTCGCCTGCACCGGCGGCCACGCACGCGCCCGGCACGGCGACGGCGGCCCCGCACGCGCCCGGCTCGCCCGCACCGGCGGCCCCGCACGCGCCCGGCACGCCTGCACCGGCGGCCCCGCCCGCGCACGGCACGGCGACGGCAGCCCCGCACGCGTCCGGCACACCCGCACCGGAGACCCCGCCCGCGCCCCATACGCCCGCACCGGCGACCCCGCACTCCCCGGTGCTTCCCGCGAGCGCGTCGTCCGGGTCGCCGCCTCCGGGTGCGGTGCCCGACCCGGCGTTCGCGGATGCCCCGCCTCCGGTGCCGCGGGCCGGGCAGGACCAGCACCCGGCGGCGGCCGCCCCGGCGCACGACGCGCCGCCCCCCGCCGCCACCCCGGCGCACGACGCAACGCCCCCCGCCGCCGTCCCGGCGTATGACACGACGCCCCCCGGCGCCGCCCCGGCCCCCGACCCGTGGGCGGGGCCGGCGACCCCGGGGGCCGCTGCCGAACCCACCGCCGATCCGTGGGGGCGTTACGACCCCTGGGCCGCCTCCGCCCAGCTTCACGACGTGGCCGAGCGTGCGCCGAAGCGGCGACGTCGGCCGGGTGCGAAGGTGCTCGTCGGCGGGGCGCTGCTCATCGCCCTGGTCTCCGGCGGCATCGGCGGCGTCGTGGGCGCCCACCTGGAGCGGAACGGCGGCGTGGGCACCGTGGAGCTGCCCCAGGCCGGACCCGAGGCGGCCGGGCGGGACCCGGACAGCGTCGCCGGCATCGCCGCGCGCGCCCTGCCCAGCGTGGTGACCCTGCACGTGAGCGGCAGCGAGGCGGCCGGCACCGGCACCGGGTTCGTCCTCGACGACCGGGGCCACATCCTGACCAACAACCACGTCGTGGAGCCCGCGGGCTCCGGCGGCGAGATCACCGTGACCTTCAACAGCGGCGACACCGCCGAGGCCACCGTCGTCGGCCGGGACAGCGGGTACGACCTCGCCGTGGTGAAGGTCAAGGGCGTCAGCGGCCTCACCCCGATGCCCCTCGGCAACTCCGACAACGTGCGCGTCGGCGACCCCGTCGTCGCCATCGGCGCCCCCTTCGACCTGGCCGGCACGGTCACCTCCGGCATCATCAGCGCCAAGGAACGGCCCATCACCGCGGGCGGCGAGGAGGGCGAGGGCAGCGACGTCTCGTACGTCGACGCCCTGCAGACCGACGCGCCCATCAACCCCGGCAACTCCGGCGGTCCGCTCCTGGACGCGCGGGGCCGGGCCATCGGCATCAACTCCGCCATCCGCTCCGCCGACAGCGGCAGCGCCGAGTCGGATGGCGGCCAGGCCGGTTCCATAGGGCTCGGCTTCGCCATCCCCGTCAACCAGGGCAAACGCGTCGCCGAGGAACTGATCAACACCGGCAAGGCCACCCACCCGGTCATCGGCATCACCCTCGACATGAACTACACGGGCGACGGCGCCCGCGTGAGCGCCAAGGACGGCGACGGCGGCCCCGCGGTCACCACCGGCGGCCCCGGCGCGAAGGCCGGCATCAAGCCCGGGGACGTGATCACCGCGGTCGACGGGCAGCGCGTGCACTCCGGCGAGGAACTCATCGTCAAGACCCGCGCCCACCGCCCCGGAGACCGCCTGGAACTGACCCTGGAACGCGACGGCAAGGAGACCGAGGTCTCACTGGTGCTCGGCTCCTCCGGCGGTGACTGACCCCGGGGAAGGTCCGACAAGGCGCCAGGAAGGCAAACAATTCGGAAAGCGCTCACGTACACCCACTCGGGGCTCACGGGACGGTACCGGTCGGACGGGATCGACGGGTACCGTGGTGGCGGCCCGGACATCCCAAGGAGCTTCAGGTGTTCAATGACATAGGCGCACTAGAGCTGGTGACGCTCGTCGTCCTCGCCGTGCTCGTCTTCGGTCCGGACAAGCTCCCCAAGGTCATCCAGGACGTGACGCGCACCATCCGGAAGATCCGGGAGTTCTCGGACAGCGCCAAGCAGGACATCCGCCAGGAGCTGGGCCCCGAGTTCAAGGACTTCGAGTTCGAGGACCTCAACCCCAAGACGTTCCTCCGCAAGCAGCTGGACAACGACGAGCTGGGGCTCAAGGAGATCCGCAACGGCTTCGACCTGAAGAAGGAGATGGCTGAGGTCACCGACGCGGTCCACGGCCGTGACACGGAGCCCTCGTCCTCCGGCTCGTCGTCCTCCGGCTCGGGCGGCGGTCGTATCGACATGTCGAAGAAGCCCGAGACGCCCGGGAAGACCGGCAAGCCCGCCGACGACCGTCCGCCCTTCGACATGGACGCCACCTGATCCCACCCCGCGTCCGGCCCCGCGGACCGCGAACGTGACGTGTCTCATACTCCGGACGGGGCGCACAGGCCCCGAAGGCGACGCCCGCGCGGCCCACGCGCCGGGCGATTTCCCGGCTGCCGCCAGTGGGATGGCTATGCTGCCCGAGTTGTTGTGCGGACCGGACGAGTGCGCCCGAAGGGGGGCGGGCCGTGCCGGCCCGACGAGAGCGAGGAGGCGTCCGGGCACATGGAGACGACGAGTCGGGCAGTCGCGCAGGCGCCGGCCGCGGAGGGCGGACCACAGTCCCCCTCCGGCCGGCGTACGGTCGACGGCTACCTGCGTGCGCCCTTCCCGTGGTACGGCCTCGACGAGGCCTTCACGGGACGGCGCTGGCTGATGCAGATCGGTACGGCGGCCGACGGGGCCGTGGAACACGGCTCGATCGGGCACGGCGACGAACCGTCGGTCCGCAACGAGCACGTGGCCGGCGACGAGCAGGACGCCAAGGAGAAGTTCGCGGTCGTCGTGACCGTCGCGGCCAACCCCGACCGGCGCAGCGCCGACGGCACCGGCCTGCTGGAGGCCACCTCGGTGTCCTCGGCGGCCTGGCTCGCCGGAGTGGGGCTGCTGTCCTTCACCTGGCCCGGCCAGATGGACCACTCGCTGCGCGACGACTGGCTGGAGCAGCAGACGGAGACCGCCTGGGTCCTCGCGGACGACCTCGACGGCGAGGACTGGACGACGCTGTCCCTGCCGGTGGACGGCGTGCCGACGCCCTTCCACTACCGGGAGTCCGAGTTCGGCTGGGTGCTGGCCGGCTCGACCGAGCAGGGCGTGCACCTCGGCGCGTACGGGCGGGGCATGAGCGCGTACGGGCTGGCCTTCGCCGTCGTCAAGGACATCGCCGCGTACGCCTAGCCGGCCGCGGGTACGACGAAGGGCGCCGTCCCGGCGGACGGCGCCCTTCGTCGTACCCGTGTACCGGGTGTCCCGTACGGGACGTCAGAACTTGTTCTTCGGCGTGATCCCCAGCGACAGCCCCGAAAGGCCGCGCTGCCGGCCGCCGAGCTTGCCCGCGATCGAGCGCAGCGCCGCGCCCGCCGGGGAGTCCGGGTCGGACAGCACGACGGGCTTGCCCTCGTCGCCGCCCTCGCGCAGCCGGACGTCGATCGGGATGGCGCCGAGGACCGGCACCGACGCCCCGGTCGTGCGGGTGAGGCCGTCGGCGACCGTCTGACCGCCGCCGGTGCCGAACACGTCGACCATCTCGCCGCAGTGCGGGCAGGGCAGCCCGGACATGTTCTCCACCACGCCGACGATCTTCTGGTGGGTCTGCACGGCGATCGCGCCGGCCCGCTCCGCCACCTCGGCGGCGGCCTGCTGAGGGGTCGTCACGACCAGGATCTCGGCGTTCGGCACCAGCTGCGCCACCGAGATCGCGATGTCGCCGGTGCCGGGCGGCAGGTCGAGCAGCAGGACGTCCAGGTCGCCCCAGTACACGTCGGCCAGGAACTGCTGGAGCGCGCGGTGCAGCATCGGGCCGCGCCAGACGACCGGCGCGTTGCCCGGGGTGAACATGCCGATCGAGATGACCTTCACCCCGTGGGCCGAAGGCGGCATGATCATGTTCTCGACCTGGGTGGGACGCCCGTCGGCGCCCAGCATGCGCGGCACCGAGTGGCCGTAGATGTCGGCGTCGACGACACCGACCTTCAGACCGTCGGCCGCCATCGAGGCCGCCAGGTTCACCGTCACCGAGGACTTGCCGACGCCGCCCTTGCCGGACGCCACCGCGTACACCCGGGTCAGGCTGCCCGGCTTGGCGAAGGGCACCTCGCGCTCGGTCTGGCCGCCGCGCAGGGCGGTGGCCAGCTCCTTGCGCTGCTCGTCGCTCATCACGTCCAGCTCGACGTCGACGCGCGTGACGCCGTCGACCCGCGAGACCGCCTCCGTCACGCGCTGCGTGATCGTGTCCCGCATGGGGCAGCCGGAGACCGTCAGGTACACGGCGACCGCGACCGCTCCGTCCGCGCCGATCTCCACCGACTTGACCATCCCCAGCTCGGTGATGGGCCGGTTGATCTCGGGGTCGTTCACCGTCGCCAGTGCTTCGCGCACCGCGTCTTCCGTAGCCATAGACACGATGGTACGGCGCCGCCCATGGGGCGCGGAAAGCCCCGTCAGCGGTCGTGTACGTCACGCCCCGCGGGCCGATCCGCCGGGAATACGCCGCGGTCGGCGTGGTGGCCGTTCTGCCGCTCCTGAAGGTCCTTGACGAGGTCCTGGAGCTCGGAGCGGATCCAGTCCCGCGTCGCGACCTCGCCGAGCCCGATGCGCAGGGCGGCGATCTCCCGGGTCAGGTACTCGGTGTCCGCGATCGACCGTTCGTTCTGCTTGCGGTCCTGCTCCAGGTTGACCCGGTCCCGGTCGTCCTGCCGGTTCTGCGCGAGCAGGATCAGCGGCGCGGCGTAGGAGGCCTGGAGCGACAGCATCAGCGTGAGGAAGATGAACGGGTACTCGTCGAAGCGCAGCCCGCTCGGGGCCGACACGTTCCACACCACCCACAGGATGATGACGACCGTCATCCAGACGATGAACCGCCCGGTGCCCAGGAAGCGCGCGACGCGCTCCGACAGCCGGCCGAAGGACTCCGGGTCCCACTCGGGCAGCAGCCTGCGGCGCGGCGGACGCGGCTGGTCCAGGCGGGTCCGGGCGCGGGAGGACGCGGTCGCCCCCGACGTGGCGCGCTCCCGGGCCGTCGTCTCGCGCTCAGGCGCCATCGGAGCCCACCTCCCCCGTCGTCTCGTCCAGGTGGTACTCGGTCTCCCGCCAGTCGTCGGGCAGCATGTGGTCCAGTACGTCGTCCACGGTGACCGCGCCGAGCAGCGCCCCCGAGTCGTCGACGACGGGCGCCGCGACCATGTCGTACGCGGCGAAGAACCCGGCGACCACGGGCAGCGCGGCGTCCGGCTCCAGGGGTTGCAGGTCGTCGTCGAGGATCGAGCCGACCAGCGTGTACGGCGGGTCGCGCAGCAGGCGCTGGAAGTGGACCGTGCCCAGGTACTTGCCGGTCGGCGTCTCCTCGGGCGGCCGGCAGACGTAGATCTGGGCGGCGTGCGCCGGGGACAGGTCGGGGTGGCGGATGCGGGCCAGGGCGTCGGCGACGGTCGCGTCGGGCCGCAGCACGATCGGCTCGGTCGTCATCAGACCGCCGGCCGTGTGCTCCTCGTACGCCATCAGGCGCCGCATGTCGGCCGCGTCGTCGGGCTGCATCAGGCTCAGCAGCCGTTCCTTGTCCGCCTCGGGCAGCTCGCCGAGCAGGTCGGCCGCGTCGTCGGGGTCCATCGCCTCCAGGACGTCCGCGGCGCGCTCCTCCTTCAGCTTGCCGAGGATCTCGATCTGGTCGTCCTCGGGCAGCTCCTCCAGCACGTCGGCCAGGCGGTCGTCGTCGAGCGCGGCGGCGACCTCGGCGCGGCGCTTGGCGGACAGGTGGTGCAGGACGTTGGCGAGGTCGGCGGGGCGCAGCTGCTCGAAGGTGGCCAGCAGGTTCTCGGCGCCCTGCCCCTGCTCCTCCACGGAGAAGCCGGTGACGCCGGACCACTCCACGGTCAGCGTCTCGCCCTTGTTGCGGCGGAAGGCGCCGCCCTTGCGGCCCTTGCGGACGAAGACCTTGTCGATCTCCCAGTCCCGGCGGGCGGGCAACTGCTGCACCGACAGGTCGAGCACCGTGACCTCCTCACCCGTCTCGGCGAGCGTGACGCGCCGGTCGAGCAGCTCGCCGAAGACGAGGCGCTCGGTGGGCCGCTGCTCGAAGCGCCGGACGTTGACCACGCCGGTGGTGATGACCTGGCCGGACTCGATGCCGGTGACCCGGGTCATGGGCAGGAAGATCCGGCGGCGGGTGGTGAGTTCGACGACCAGGCCCAGCACCCGCGGGGGTTTGCGGGCCACGCGGAGCATGACGACCAGATCGCGCACGCGTCCCACCTGGTCGCCGGCCGGGTCGAAGACGGCGATGCCGGAGAGATGGGAGACGAAGATCCGGGGGGCGCCCGCTGCCATGGCCGCGGCCTCCTTTCCTTCCGCTGCGCGGAGTCGGGTGGGAGTGCGTGAAAGTCGAGTGGGAGTGCGTGAAGGCTGATGCGTACGGTGTCTCTTTTCCGAATTGCCCGCTCGGACGCGCTTCAGGCTAGCCCGTCCCCATCGGCCTCGCCCTGGTGGCCGGTCCGGACGGACTGGCTCCGTCCGCCCCGCACGGCCCCGGTACGCTGCGCCCTGGCCCGGTCGGTTCGCCGCCGACGTCCGTCGGCCCCGTGTCCGCCCTGTCAGAAAGGCAGTTCCTCCCGTGTCTGTGACTCCCCGGCGCCGAATCCGCAGGGCCGCCTGGCTGGGCGCGGTGTGCGCCCTGGCCGTGGCGGGAGCCGGGCTGACGGGATGCGGCGGCGAGGACCCCGACGCGGGCACCAACGGCCTCGGGAAGCTCCCGGCGGACGAGATCCAGGCGAAGGCGAGCACGGCCGCGCAGGCCGCCGGCACGGTCCGCCTGCACGGCACGGTGGACGCCGGCGGCAACAGGTACACCCTCGACATGCGGCTGAAGGCCGACGGAGGGACCGGGTCGGTCGCCGCCGAGGGGACGACGTTCGGACTGCTGCGCGTGGGCGAGCAGCTCTTCCTCAAGGCCGACGCCGGGTTCTGGAGCCATGACGGCGGCGACGCCAAGGCCGCCGACAAGCTCGCCGGCAAGTACGTGAAGGTGCCGCAGAGCGACCCCGTGTACAAGAAGTTCAGCGGCTTCACGGACAAGGACGTCCTCCTCGGCGGTCTGCTGACCCTGCACGGCACGGTGAAGACGGACGGCCGCCACGAGCAGGCGGGCGTGCGCACCATCCGGATCGCCGGCGACGACGGCGCCGGCGGCTCGCTGGACGTCTCCCTGGAGGGCACGCCGTACCCGCTGCGCCTGGTGCGGGCGGGCAGCGCGGGCACGATCGGCTTCTCGGACTGGAACAAGGACTTCGCGCTGGAGCAGCCGGCCAAGGACGACACCCTGGACTACGGCAGGCAGCTGCCGACGTCCTGAGGCGTCCTGGGGACATCAGCGCCGTTTGCGGCGCTTCAGCAGCAGGCGCGGTAGCCCGGCCGGCACCGGCTGCCGGGTCGTCGCGGGGCTCGGCAGCGGCGCCTCGGCCAGCGAGGCGTCGGGCAGCGGCGCCGTGCTCCCCGTCGGCTCCAGGCGCAGCACCCGGCACTCGCGGGCCCAGCGGTCGGTCATGGCCTCGCCGTCCGGGGCGTTCAGCCGCTTGCCCTTGAGGTCGCCGACGGCCGCCTGCCACGCCTCGGAACCGGACGGCAGCTCCACGACCCGGGCGGCCCACGAGACCAGCCGGCCGCCCTTGTCCTTGCTGCGCACCGTCACCTCGGCCGCGACCCCGTCGGCCAGGCCCGGCAGCGGCTGCTCGCCGGGCCCGTCGCCGACGACGCAGGCCGCGCCCTCGTGCCAGACGTGCCACAGCGCCCGGGCGGGCACCCCGGGGCCCGTGACCCAGATGAGGCCGGACTTCTTGGTGGCCTCCTCGACGAGGGCCTGGTCGAGCAGCTCGCGTGTCATGCGGTCAGCCTATCCAGGGGCCCGGGGGCGGGTTCAGAGCCAGCCGTTGCGCTTGAGCGTGCGGTGGATGCCCAGGCAGAGCGCGACCGTGACGGACAGGACCAGCGGGTAGCCGAACTTCCAGTGGGTCTCCGGCATGTAGTCGAAGTTCATGCCGTACACCCCGCACACCATCGTCGGCACGGCGATGATCGCGGCCCACGAGGTGATCTTGCGCATGTCCTCGTTCTGCGCCACGGACGCCTGGGCCAGGTTGGCCTGGAGGATGGAGTTCAGCAGTTCGTCGAAGCCGATGACCTGCTCCTGCACCCGCGCCACGTGGTCGGCGACGTCCCGGAAGTACTTCTGGATCTCCGGGTCGATCAGCCGCATCGGCCGCTCGCTGAGCAGCTGCATGGGCCGCAGCAGCGGCGCCACCGCCCGCTTGAACTCCAGCACCTCGCGCTTGAGTTGGTAGATCCGTCCGGCGTCGGTGCCGCGCGGGGTGCCCTTGCGGCCCGGCGAGAACACCTCCGTCTCGACCTCGTCGATGTCGTCCTGCACCGCGTCGGCGACCGCGATGTAGCCGTCGACGACGTGGTCGGCGATGGCGTGCAGCACCGCGGAGGGGCCCTTGAGCAGCAGCTCGGGGTCCTCCTGGAGGCGGCGGCGCAGCGCCCGCAGCGAGCCCTGCCCGCCGTGCCGGACGGTGATGAAGAAGTCCCGCCCGGTGAAGCACATCACCTCGCCGGTCTCGACGACCTCGCTGTTGGCGGTGAGCTGGTCGTGGTCGACGTAGTGGACGGTCTTGAAGACCGTGAACAGGGAGTCGTCGTAGCGCTCCAGCTTGGGCCGCTGGTGGGCCTGGACCGCGTCCTCCACGGCCAGCGGGTGCAGCCCGAACTCCCGGGCGATACCGGCGAACTCGTCCTCGGTGGGCTCGTGCAGGCCGATCCACACGAACCCGCCGTCGCGGCGCACCTGGCGCATCGCCGTGTGCGGGGTCAGCGGCACGTCGGTCTCGACGCGGGTGCCGTCGCGGTAGACGGCGCAGTCGACGACGGCGGAGGCGGTCGCCGGGTCGCGGGTGGTGTCGTAGGGGCCGCTGTCCTTGCGCAGGGAGACGCGGGACGGGCGGACCGCGGCGCGCAGGTTGTGGATCATCGACATGGCAGGCTCCTTCGCGGCGGGCAGCGAACGAGGCCGGTGACGGGTGGAACCGCCCGGAATGGGGACGTCCTGACCACGCGTGTTCGGCGCGTCCACAAAGCGGGGGGCACCGCACCGTCGCGGTGGCCGTCTACGCTGCTGATTCAGCTGCTGATACGGATCGACGGACATCGCGTCGACGGATCGGATCAGGCAAAACGAGACGAAGTGCTCTTCCGTCAGAAGGCGCGCACGGGAAGCTGCGGCGGAAAGGCCGAAGCAGCTGCGTCAGCGGCGGGAAGAGCGGGTGGTACTGCACGGTCGACTTCGGTCCATGCCGCCCACCTCCTCCGGCCGGTCCCTCGTGAGGGACGATCCATTCCCCTTGTTTGGAGGGGTTCCCCGTAGGGGAGAGTTCACAGCGTCGGGGGCTAGATCGCGACGCGCTGCGTGCTGCCCCGAACCGCTGGCCCACAGTACCAGCCGTGCGACGTGTCAAGGCGCCGCTTTGCCTCATCACGACGAGTTCTATGCTCGCCGCATGGCTGATGTTCTTCCTCTGGTCGAGGCCCGGTTGCACAGCGCGCTGGGCGAGCCGGACGCGCGCGCGGCGGTCACCTTCCTCGGCACCGACCGCATCGAGGTGCTGCGGTTCCCCGCCTCCGGCCAGGAGGGCGACGTCGTCCGCTACGCCACCCTCGGCATGTCGGCCCAGCCCATGGCGGACCCCACGGCCGCGCTCGCCGACCCGGTCAAGGGCCCCCGCGCCGAGCTGGTGCTCTCCGTGCGGGCCGGGGCGGCCGACACCGACAAGGTGCTCCGCCCGCTCGCCGTGCTGGCCGCGTCCCCGCAGGTCGAGGGTGTGATCGTGGCGCCCGGCGCGTCACTCGACGTCGGCGAGCCGCTGTGGCCCGGGGCCCCTTTCACCTCGGTGCTGGTCGCCGAGCCGGGCGGCCTGGTCGAGGACCTGGAGCTGGACGCCCCACTGGACCCCGTACGGTTCCTGCCGCTGCTGCCGATGACGCCGAACGAGGCCGCCTGGAAGCGCGTGCACGGCGCGCCCGCCCTCCAGGAGCGCTGGCTGAACCACGGAACGGACCTGCGCGATCCGTCCCGCAGGTCCGTTCCGCTGGACTGACGCGCCCAGTGGTCGAGTGACGTAACTCACCGGTTCCCCGCGTCAGTTGGCGAAGACCGTGACCGAGTCCTCGCTCGCGTGCCGCGGCTCCAGCTCCTCCGCCTCGTGGGTGAGCGCGCGGCGGCGTACGACGACCACGACCGCGCCGAGCAGGGCGGTCACCGCGGCCACCACGAACGGGATGTGGACGTCGGTCCACTCCTCGATCTTCGGCGCGAAGTAGGGGGCGGCCGCCGCGGCGAACCAGCGCACGAAGTTGTAGCCCGCGCTGGCCACCGGGCGCGGCGCGTCCGAGACCCCGAGGGCCAGCTCGGTGTAGACGGTGTTGTTCACGCCGATGAACGCGCCGGACAGGATCGTGCAGACGATCGCCGCGGTGTGGTTGCCGTAGCCGAGGACCAGGACGTCGGCCGCGAGCAGCACCAGCGAGCCGCCGAGCACCTTGAGCGAGCCGAAGCGCCGCTGCATGCGCGGCGCCACCAGCACCGAGAAGACGGCGAGCAGCACGCCCCACGCGAAGAACACGGCACCCGACTTGTACGGCGTCATGTTCAGCACGAACGGGGTGAAGGCCAGCACGGTGAAGAACGTGTAGTTGTAGAAGAACGCCGAGACCGCGGCGGAGGCGAGGCCGCCGTGGCCCAGCGCCTTGAGCGGGTCGAGCAGCGAGGTCTTGCGGGCCGGCTTCGGCTGCTCCTTCAGGAACACCGTGATGCACAGGAAGCCGATCGCCATCAGGAAGGCCGTGCCGAAGAACGGGTAACGCCAGCTGGCGTCGCCGAGCAGCGCGCCCAGCAGCGGGCCGCAGGCCATGCCGAGGCCGAGGGCGGACTCGTAGAGCAGGATCGCCGCGGCGCTCCCGCCGACCGCGGCGCCGACGATCACCGCGAGGGCCGTCGAGACGAACAGCGCGTTGCCCAGGCCCCAGCCGGCCCGGTAGCCGACGAGCTGTCCGACGGTGTCGGAGGTCCCGGCGAGGCCCGCGAAGACCACCACGAAGGCCAGGCCGAGCAGCAGGGTCTTGCGGCCGCCGATGCGGCTGGAGACGAAGCCGGTGACCAGCATCGCCAGGGCGGTGATGAGGAAGTACGAGGTGAACAGGAGGGAGACCTGGCCGGCGCTCGCGTCCAGGCCCTTGGCGATGGACGGGAGGATCGGGTCGACGAGCCCGATGCCCATGAAGGCCACCACGGACGCGCCCGCGGTCGCCCACACGGCCTTGGGCTGCCGCAGGATGCCGCCCGCACCCGCGTCGAAGGGGTCCATGCTTGCTCTCCAATACCGAGGGAATTGGTTGGTGTATACACATAGTAAGTTAGGTCTGCTAATTAATGCAACGTACACCTAGTAGCGCGGGGGGCGGGTGGGCCGGCGCCCTTCCGCCCGGATGGGTGATCGTCCTTGACGTGGGGGAGCGAGGGTAGGACCGTGGGGCTCTATGAGGGGCGAACCCAGTTGCCCGAAGTGTGGTGGCCGGGTCAGGGCTCCCGGTCTCTTCGCCGATTCCTGGCAGTGCGACCTGCACGGCCCCGTGCACCCGGTCCAGCCCGTCCTCCCGCCCAGCGTCGAGGCGCTCGGCGTCGTGGTGCACCGCACGCAGGTGCCGGTGTGGATGCCCTGGCCGCTGCCGGTCGGCTGGCTGTTCACCGGCGTGGCCTGTGCGGGGGACGACCGCAGCGGGGGCAGGGCGACCGCCGTCGCCTGTTCCGGCCCCGGTCCGCTCGGAGGCATCGGTGAGCTGATCCTGGTCGCCGAGGAACTGGGCGTCGGCCTCGGCGCGCGGTACGCGGGGCTCGACGCCCCCGACCCCGGGCCGTACCTGGACGTCGAGAAGCCGCCCCAGGCCAAGGTGCTGGCCGCGGGCCGCCCCACCCCCCTCTGGCACGTCTCCGGCGGTCCCGTGGACCGTGCCGTCTTCGCCGGGGAGGCCCTCGGCATGTGGCTGTGGGCCGTGGTGTGGCCCGAGCGGTCGGGGCTGCTGATGTACGAGGAGCTGGTCCTGACCGACCTGCGGGACGCGGGCGCCGAGGTCGACCTGGTGCCGTGCGGGGCGCTGTCGCCGCGGCTGATCGAGCCGACGGTGCGGTAGCGCCGCGCGGCGGCGGACACGGTGGCGCAGAGGCCGGGTAGGGGGCACAGAGGCGTTGCGGGTGTGACGGCGGGGGGTCGCGTTCCGGTTATCCTTGAGCGTCCCCTTCCGTCCCGTCACCGCTTGGAGTCAGCGTCGTGCGCATCGATCTGCACACCCACTCCACCGCGTCCGACGGCACGGACACCCCGGCCCAGCTGGTGCGCAAGGCCGCCGCGGCCGGTCTCGACGTCGTCGCGCTGACCGACCACGACACCACCCGCGGCCACGCCGAGGCCGTCGCCGCGCTGCCCGAGGGGCTCACCCTCGTCACCGGCGCCGAACTCTCCTGCCGCCTCGACGGCGTCAGCATGCACATGCTGGCCTACCTCTTCGACCCCGAGGAGCCCGCCCTGCTCGCCGAGCGCGAGCTGGTCCGGGACGACCGGGTGCCGCGGGCCCGGGGCATGATCGCCAAGCTCAACGCACTGGGTGTGCCGGTCACCTGGGAGCAGGTCGCCCGGATCGCCGGGGACGGCTCGGTCGGCCGCCCGCACGTGGCCTCCGCCCTCGTGGAACTGGGCGTCGTCCCGACCGTGAACGACGCCTTCACCCCGGACTGGCTGGCCGATGGCGGCCGGGCCCACGTGGGGAAGCACGAGACCGACCCCTTCGAGGCGCTCCGGCTGATCAAGGGCGCGGGCGGGGTCGCCGTCTTCGCGCACCCGGCCGCCGCCAAGCGGGGCCGCACGGTGTCCGAGGCCGCGATCGCCGACCTGGCGGCCGCCGGGCTCGACGGCATCGAGGTCGACCACATGGACCACGACGCGGACACCCGGGCCCGGCTGCGCGGGACGGCGAAGGAACTGGGACTCCTGGTGACCGGCTCCAGCGACTACCACGGCAGCCGGAAGACCTGTGTGCTCGGCGAGTACACGACCGACCCCGAGGTCTACGGGGAGATCACGCGACGGGCGTTCGGGGCCTTCCCCGTGCCCGGGGCCGGCGGGGCCTGAGCCTCACCCCCGCGCGTCCACCTTTCCACTCCTCCGCAAGGCCAGTAGCTCACCCATGTTCGACGTCGCCGTCTTCGGCTCTCTCTTCCTGACCCTTTTCGTCATCATGGATCCCCCCGGGATCACCCCGATCTTCCTCGCGCTGACCTCCGGCCGCCCCGGCAAGGTGCAGAAGCGGATGGCCCTCCAGGCCGTCTGCGTCGCCGGTGGCGTGATCACGGTGTTCGGTCTTCTCGGGCACCAGATCCTCGACTACCTGCACGTGTCCGTGCCCGCCCTGATGATCGCGGGCGGACTGCTGCTCCTGCTGATCGCCCTCGACCTGCTCACCGGCAAGACGGACGAACCGAAGCAGACCAAGGACGTCAACGTCGCCCTCGTACCGCTGGGCATGCCGCTGCTCGCCGGGCCCGGCGCGATCGTGTCGGTCATCCTGGCCGTGCAGAAGGCCGACAGTGTGACCACGCAGGTCTCGGTGTGGGCGGCGATCCTCGCCATCCACGTGGTGCTGTGGCTGGTGATGCGGTACTCGCTGCTGATCATCCGGGTGATCAAGGACGGCGGCGTGGTCCTGGTGACCCGCCTCGCCGGCATGATGCTCTCCGCGATCGCCGTGCAGCAGATCATCAACGGGGTCACCCAGGTGATCCAGGGCGCGTGAGCAACGAGAAGAGGGCCCCGCACGGAGTTCCGTGCGGGGCCCTCTTCTCGTGTGCGAAGGGTCCGCGCTACAAGGCCGAGGTGTCGGCGGGGCGGATCCACAGGCGCTGCCCGATGGCGGCGGCCTGCTGAACGATGCGGTTCACGGAGGCTGCGTCCACGACAGTCGTGTCCACGGGGGTCCCGTCGACGTCGTCGAGTCGCATGACTTCAAAGCGCATGGCCTCTCCCTTGTTCTGGTCATCCTCCAGCGGAGAACTACTGGTGTGGCTCCTGGGTCGTCGGTGCCCGGGCTTCCGTAGTGGTTCAACGGGATGCCCTCTGCAAACATTCCCTACGCTAAGGAAATTTTTCGCTCGACTAATTACTGGCAAGTAAGCCGCTTGTTACGAGGTGGCCGGCCGGTGGGTGCGGCGGGCCGGAGGATGCCGCGGGAGGCGGCGCGGACGCGGGACGTCCGCCGCAAAACCGACCGGGACCGGTTGTGTTCATAGCGTGACCGCCGGGACAATGGAGGCGATGAACGACGACCTCGCGCCCCTGAGCGCTCGTATCGATCGCACGAACGAGCTGCTCCAGCGCATGCTCGCCGAGGTGGCGAAGACCCCCTCGACCCACGCGATCTTCGTCGACGCCGGTTATCTGTACGCGGCGGCGGGGCGACTGGTGGCCGGGACGGAGGACCGCCGGGCCTTCGAGCTGGACGCCGACGCCCTCATCGACGCCCTCATCGACAAGGCCCGCACGGTGTTCGCGGACAGCCGCCTGCTGCGCGTCTACTGGTACGACGGCGCCCGCCGCCGCATCCACACCGCCGAGCAGCAGTCCATCGCCGAGCTCCCGGACGTCAAGGTCCGCCTGGGCAACCTCAACGCCAACAACCAGCAGAAGGGCGTCGACTCCCTCATCCGCTCCGACCTGGAGTCCCTCGCCCGGCACCGCGCCATCAGCGACGCGGCCCTGCTCGGTGGCGACGAGGACCTCGTGTCCGCGGTCGAGGCCGCCCAGGGGTACGGCGCCCGCGTCCACCTGTGGGGCATCGAGGCCCCCGAGGGCCGCAACCAGGCCGAGCCGCTGCTCTGGGAGGTCGACAGCCAGCGCACCCTCGACCTCGACTTCTTCAAGCCGTACGTCTCCCGGCGCACGACGCACACCGGCGAGGCCCCGGGCGCCCTGCGCCCCGGCCGCGAGGACGTCCGCTTCGTGGGCGCGCAGATCGCGGCGAAGTGGCTGGCGTCCCGGGGGCGCGAGTCGCTGGTGGAACTGCTCCCCGGCCACCCCTACCTCCCCGGCTCAGTGGACCAGGACCTGCTGGTGGAGGCCGAGGGACTGCTCCAGTACTCGCTGCGCGGCCAGCCCGACCTGCGACGGGCACTGCGGGACGGCTTCTGGGAGCACCTGCGGGCGCAGTACTAGTCGCCGTACCGGGGCCGGACGGCGCTCAGCGCACGTACGGCCGGGGCGGCACGGGATGGTCGTCCCAGAAGTCGGCGAGGGCTCGGGCCGTCGGCAGGGGCTGATCGGTGTTGGGGGAGTGCTCGGCGCCCGCGACGACCGTACGGCGCGCGTTCAGCCGCAGGGCCATCTCGTCCAGGAGGGGCACCGGCCAGGTGTCGTCGTAGGCGCCCGACAGCACGTGGAAGGGCAGCGGCACGGCGGCCAGCTCGGCGACACGGTCCGGCTCGGTGCACAACTGGCGTCCGGTGGCGAGCAGTTGCGCCGGCCTGGTGCCCAGCCAGCGGTCGCGCAGCCGTTCCGGGTCCTCTGGGCCGTGGGCGGGGGCCGGGGCACCGGCCTCCTCCGGCGGCCCCATCACCTGCATCACCTTCCAGACCTCCGCCATCGTCATCGTGTCCAGCGCGTCCCGCAGCAGCTTCACCCGCTGCCGCTGCGACTCGGAGATTCGCGCCGGGCCCGAGGACATCAGGGTGAGGGACAGGAACGGGGCGGGGTCGAGGAGGACGGCGGCCCGCGCGATCTGGCCGCCGAGCGAGTGCCCGACGAGATGCACGCGCGTCCCGAGGGCGGCGGCCTGCGCGAGCACGTCCCGGGCCAGCTCGGGCCGGGCGTACGCGGCCTCGTCGTGCTCGGGCCCGTCCGACTCGTACTGCCCGCGCCCGTCCACGGCGACCGTGCGGTAGCCGCGCGCCCCGAGCGGCCGGTGCAGCAGGGTGAAGTCCTCCTTGCTCCCCGTGAACCCGGGCAGCATCATCACCACGCCCCTCGGCGCGACCCCGTCGGCCACGGGCGAGTCGACGACGGCGAACTCGCCGCGGGCGGTACGCAGCCGGTACGCACGGGCGCGCGGGGGCGGGCTGAAGGCGGCGTTCCTGCTCACGGGCAGAGGTTATCGGGCGGGGACCGCCGGGCGCGGACACGGGCGTGCCAACGCCGTCGGCCCGGTCCCGCGTGGATCGCGGGACCGGGCCGACGGGCTGGGACGAGCGGCGCGGATCAGCTCTCGCCAGTCTCCGCGGTGGCCGCGGCCGTCTTGCGGGTGCGGCGGGCCTTGGGCTTCGCCTCCGCCGTCTCGGCGGCCACCGTGGGTGCCTCGACGGCGGCCGCGGCCTTACGGGTCCGGCGCCGCGGTGCGGCCTCCGGCTCCTGCGCGGCCTGGGCCGGGATCTCGGCGGTGGCCTCGGGAGCCGCGGCCGTCTTCCGGGTCCGGCGGGCCTTCGGCTTCGCCTCCGTGGCCTCGACCGTGTCGGCGGCGGTTTCCGCCTTGGCGGTGGCCGTCTTCCGCGTGCGGCGGGGCTTGGCCTCGGCAGCGGTCTCGGTCTCCTCCGGAGCCTGTACGGCCGGTTCGGCGGCCTTGCGGGTGCGGCGGGTCTTGGGCTTCGCCTCCGTGGCCTCGACCGTGTCGGCGGCGGCTTCTGCCTTGGCGGTGGCCGTCTTCCGCGTGCGGCGGGGCTTGGCCTCGGCAGCGGTCTCGGTCTCCTCCGGAGCCTGCGCGGCCGGTTCGGCGGCCTTGCGGGTGCGGCGGGTCTTGGGCTTCGCCTCCGTGGCCTCGACCGTGTCGGCGGCGGCTTCCGCCTTGGCGGCGGCCGTCTTCCGCGTGCGGCGCGGCTTGGCCTCGGCCGCAGCCTCCTCCGGGGCCTGCGCGGCCTCGGTGTCGGCGACGGCCGCCTTGCGCGTACGGCGGCGCGGCTTGGCCTCGGCCGGTTCGGACGCGGGCTCGGTCACTCCCTCGGCCGTGTCGAGCGTGGCCTCGGCGGCCGTGGCCTTGCGGGTACGGCGGCGCGGCTTCTCGGCGGGTGCCTCGGCAGCGGGGGTCTCGACGACCGCGGGGGTCTCGACGGCCGCCGCCTCGGTGGCCGTCGGCGCCGCCGTCGCGGCGGTCTCCAGCGGGGCGGCCGGAGCCTCGGCGGCCTTGCGGGTGCGGCGGCGACGCGGCTTGGCCGGGGCCTCCACGCCCTCCGTGGCCTGCGCCGTGTCGACGACCGTGGCCTCGGACGGCGCGAGCGCCGTGGCCTCGACGGCCTGCGCCACCGGGGCGTCGACCGACGCGGCGGTCTCCGGGCGGCGCGACGGCTCACCATTGCGCGTACGGCGCCGGCGACGCAGCGTGCGGGGACCCTGCGCGGCGTCGGTGCCCGGGTCGGCGGCGCCGTCGGCACCGCCGCTCGTCACGGGCTCGGCGGCGGTCGTCGCGGTGGTGGTGCTCTCCGCGTCCACCGGCGCACCGCCGCGCATCCGCCGGCGGCGGCGCGGCGTCGTACGGGACGAACGGTCGCCGTCGCGGTCGCCGGAACGCGCGTCGTCGCGGCCACCACGGCCACCCCGGTCACCACGGTCGCCCCGGTCGCTGCGCCCGCGGCCACCGCGGCCGCCCGTCTCGCCCAGGTCCTCGACCTCCTCCGCGTCGAGCCCGGCGCGGGTGCGCTCGGAGCGCGGCAGGACGCCCTTGGTGCCCTCGGGGATACCGAGGTCGGTGTAGAAGTGCGGGGAGGTGGAGTAGGTCTCCGCCGGGTCGCTGAAGCCCAGGTCCAGCGCCTTGTTGATCAGCTGCCAGCGCGGGATGTCGTCCCAGTCGACCAGCGTGATCGCCGTACCCTTCGCGCCCGCGCGGCCGGTGCGGCCGATGCGGTGCAGGTACGTCTTCTCCTCCTCCGGCGACTGGTAGTTGATGACGTGCGTCACGCCCTCGACGTCGATGCCGCGGGCGGCGACGTCGGTGCAGACGAGGACGTCCACCTTGCCGTTGCGGAAGGCGCGCAGGGCCTGCTCGCGGGCGCCCTGGCCGAGGTCGCCGTGGACCGCGCCGGAGGCGAAGCCGCGCTGCTTGAGCTGGTCGGCCAGGTCGGCCGCGGTGCGCTTGGTGCGGCAGAAGACCATGGCCAGACCGCGGCCGTCGGCCTGCAGTATGCGGGCCACCATCTCGGGCTTGTCCATGTTGTGCGCGCGGTAGACGAACTGCTTGGTGTTCGCGACCGTCGCGCCGGCGTCGTCCGGCGAGGTGGCGGAGATGTGCGTGGGCTGCGACATGTAACGGCGGGCCAGTCCGATGACCGCGCCCGGCATCGTCGCCGAGAACAGCATGGTCTGGCGCCTGGCCGGCAGCATGTTGATGATCTTCTCGACGTCGGGCAGGAAGCCCAGGTCGAGCATCTCGTCGGCCTCGTCCAGGACCAGGCTCTTGATGTGCTTCAGGCTCAGCTTCTTCTGGCCCGCGAGGTCCAGCAGCCGGCCCGGGGTGCCGACGACCACGTCGACGCCCTTCTTCAGGGCCTCCACCTGCGGCTCGTAGGCACGACCGCCGTAGATCGCGAGGACCCGCACGTTGCGGACCTTGCCGGCGGTCAGGAGGTCGTTGGTGACCTGCTGGCACAGCTCGCGCGTCGGGACGACGACGAGGGCCTGCGGGGCGTCGGTCAGGGCCTCCGGCGCGGCGCGGCCCGCCTCGACGTCGGCGGGGACGGTGACGCGCTCGAGGAGCGGGAGGCCGAAGCCCAGCGTCTTGCCGGTGCCGGTCTTGGCCTGGCCGATGACGTCCTTGCCCGACAGGGCCACGGGGAGCGTCATCTCCTGGATGGGGAAGGGGGTCAGGATGCCGACGGCTTCGAGGGCTTCGGCGGTCTCGGGGAGGATCCCGAGGGATCGGAACGTCGTAGTCAGGGTGCTGCCTCTTCTGTGTGCGTGGTGCGAGGCGAGCGCGCGGGTCGTGCCGGACCGTGTCGGGGACGTCGGCCGCCCTTACGGGTGAGCCGTAGGACACGGGACCTCTGTCGACGCTCCAGCGCTCGTACCACTGAGGGTCCCCCTCCGGATTCCGTACGCGGCGTGGCGTACGGCAGGAGGGCTGTCGGGTCGGAGCCGATCGGGCCACCGACCGGGCATCCTCATGCGTGCGGCCCGACGACGATGTCACGTACCCGTACGTCACATACTCGGCAGGCGCATTACCACCATACCCCGGATTCGCGCACACGCGATGGCCGATTTGGTCACGTAGTCGTCGTCACACTGACTGACCAGGGACTTACCACCGCCGAAGAGCGGGCTATTGTGCGCTGCATGACGAGCTCTGACAAGCCTGGCACCGCCGCAGACGCCCCCGCCGAGACCGCCGGAACCCCGGGTACCGCCGGAGCCACGCCGGTCGCCGCCCGCGACTGGGCGACGGCCGCGTCCGACCCGCAGTACCGCGCCGCGGTCGTGGACCTGCTCGGCGCGCTCGCGTACGGCGAGCTGGCGGCGTTCGAGCGGCTCGCGGAGGACGCCAAGCTGGCGCCCACGCTGGCGGACAAGGCGGAGCTGGCGAAGATGGCGTCGGCGGAGTTCCACCACTTCGAGCGGCTGCGCGACCGGCTGGCGGAGATCGGCGAGGAGCCGACGGGCGCCATGGAGCCGTTCGTGGCCGCCTACGACGGCTTCCACAAGCAGACGGCCCCCTCGGACTGGCTGGAGGGCCTGGTCAAGGCCTACGTCGGCGACTCCATCGCCAGCGACTTCTACCGCGAGGTCGCCGCCCGCCTGGACACGGACACCCGCGAGCTGGTCCTCGCCGTGCTCGACGACACCGGGCACGCGGGCTTCGCCGTGGAGAAGGTGCGCGCGGCGATCGACGCCGACCCGCGCGTGGGCGGGCGGCTCGCGCTGTGGGCGCGGCGGCTGATGGGGGAGGCGCTCTCGCAGTCCCAGCGGGTGGTGGCCGACCGGGACGCGCTGTCGACGATGCTCGTGGGCGGGGTCGCGGACGGCTTCGACCTGGCCGAGGTGGGCAAGATGTTCTCCCGGATCACCGAGGCGCACACCAAGCGGATGGCCGCGCTGGGGCTGGCCGCCTGACCTCCGCCGACGCGGGCCCCGGCGCGGTACGGCGGCTGCCGCTCAGGCGGCCGCCGAGCGGCGCCGAAGGCGTCCCGCGGGGCGCAGCAGCAGCGACACCGAGGCCGCGGAGAGCGTCGCCGAGCCCAGCAGCACCAGCACGAACCCTCCGGCGCCCAGCGCCGTGTGCGTGACGAACGCCCCGAAGAGGGCCCCGGCGACACCGGTCGGCAGGACCAGGAGCGGGGCGGGCAGGCGGTGGGGCAGCCGGTGTGCGGCGGCCCATGCCAGGGCGAGGCCGAGGAGTGCGGCGCTGAGCGCTTCCAAGATCATGTCCGGGTCCCTCCCACATGGCCGGCCTGCCCCAAACGGTCACAGCCGACTTACCCCTGACCTGCGGAATGCAATCCTCCCCCTGGGGGTGAACTGTGCGCCGCCCGTGAACGGGAAGACGGGTGGGGCCCGGCGGTGTGTCACCGCCGGGCCCCACCCGTACTTCGTTCGTCGTCCCGCGTCCGGCGGCTACAGCGCGCCGAAGCCCACCTTGCGCGGGGCCGGCTCACCGATCTCGACGTAGGCGAGCCGGTCGGCCGGCACCAGGACCTTGCGGCCGTGTTCGTCCACGAGGCTCAGCAGCTGCGACTTGCCGGCCAGTGCCTCGCCCACCACGCGCTCGACCTCCTCGGCGCTCTGACCGCTCTCCAGAACGATCTCGCGGGGCGCGTGCTGCACGCCGATCTTGACCTCCACGGCTATGTCCCTCCGACGGTCAGTAAGTGCGCGATCTTCCGCGCCGTACCAGCACACATTAGCCCGGTGAGGGGACGTACACGCTGCGTCGGAGAACGCCAGGAGCGAACACCCGGCGGGAACAGAACCCGCGCCGCGGTGGTCAGTGCTGTTCGGTGCCGTGCAGCGGGAAGCCGGCGATGCCCCGCCAGGCCAGCGAGGTCAGCAGCTGGACCGCCTGGTCGCGGGGCACGCTGCGGTCGCTGTGCAGCCAGGAGCGCGCCACCACCTGCGCGAGGCCGCCCAGGCCGGAGGCGAGCAGCATCGACTCCGCGCGCGAGAGGCCGGTGTCCTCGGCGATCACGTCGCAGATCGCCTCGGCGCACTCGTTCGTCACCTTGTCCACGCGCTCGCGCACGGCGGGCTCGTTGGTCAGGTCCGACTCGAAGACCAGGCGGAAGGCGCCGCCGTCGTCCTCGACGTAGGCGAAGTAGGCGTCCATCGTCGCCCGGACGCGCTGCTTGTTGTCGGAGGTCGACGCGAGCGCGTTGCGCACGGACTGGATCAGCGCCTCGCAGTGCTGGTCCAGCAGGGCGAGGTAGAGGTCGAGCTTGCCGGGAAAGTGCTGGTAGAGCACCGGCTTGCTGACACCGGCGCGCTCGGCGATGTCGTCCATCGCGGCCGCGTGGTAGCCCTGGGCCACGAACACTTCCTGTGCGGCGCCCAGCAGCTGGTTGCGTCGGGCTCGGCGGGGAAGGCGTGTGCCCCGTGGGCGTACCGCCTCTGTCTGCTCGATGGCTGTCACGCCGCCTCCCATAGTCGTCCTGTGCGGTGTGCGCCGCGTCGACATCGTACTTTTCGGTAACCGTGGTGTGGGTGCTGCGAGCGCAGAATTTCACGGACCGGACGGTGGCGAAAGCCGCACAACAGGTTTCAAAAGTGTCCAGACCGGGCAAAGATCGGCCTCCCATCCGGGCGGTGGAGCCGCTCCGGCGCCCCGTGGCGCGTCGCGTCCCCGCCGTTCAGCGGTAGTCGTCCTCGTCGTGCGAGACGACCCGGGCCTGCTCGGCCAGGTCGGCCTCGTTGGCGCGGTCCGGCTCGACGCGGGTGAGCGGTTCGTCGCGCTCCTGCCCGATGTCCGCCCGCTGCTCGGCGGCGTCGGCGTCGGGCGCCTCCACGTCGCGGTCCTCCGGATTCGGCGCCTGGAACTCGTCGTCGAAGGTCTCGGGGTCGGTCGGGTCGATGGTCATGCTTGGGCTCCCTTCCTACGGACGTCCCCGGGGTGCAGGGGTCACACGCGGGTGCCCACTTCTCGAGCCTAGGAGACACCCGATCCGGACGCCATGCGTCGCCGGGTGCGGTCTCGGGTGCTCGATGCCGCGCGGTCGGTCCCGCGTGCTCGGTCCGCTGTGTCTGGTTCTGCCTGTCCGGTTCTGCCTGTCCGGTCCTGGCGCCGATGGCAGGCGCCGACGGCATCCGTACCCCGCCGACGCGCCCCAGCAGCACCGCTTGTGACGGCGAACACATGAGCCACTGCGTGATCATCTCGTAACATTAGCTGCATGCCTTCGACCGAGCCGCCGTCCGTGCCGCCCGCCAACGTGCTGCCGAAGGTCGCGGCCGTCAAGGTCGCGGACGGGGAGCGGCTCAGGTCGGTCCACCTCCCCGGCATCACCCTGACGGTGCGGTCGAGACGCCCCACCCGCGAGGGACTGCCGCCCGCCCTCTACGTCCACGGCCTCGGCGGCTCCTCGCAGAACTGGTCGGCGCTCATGCCGCTGCTGGACGGTGTCGTCCACAACGAGGCCGTCGACCTGCCCGGCTTCGGCGACTCCCCGCCGCCGGACGACGGCGACTACTCGATCACCGGCCACGCGCGCGCGGTCGTCCGCTATCTCGACGCGTCCGGGCGCGGTCCGGTGCACCTGTTCGGGAACTCGCTCGGCGGCGCCGTCGTCACCCGCGTCGCCGCGGCACGGCCCGACCTGGTGCGGACGCTGACCCTCGTGTCGCCCGCGCTGCCGGAGATCCGCGTGCAGCGCACCGCCGTACCCACGGGACTGCTGGCGCTCCCGGGAGTGGTACGGCTGTTCAACCGGCTCACCCGGGAGTGGACGGCGGAGCAGCGGGTCCGCGGCGTGACGGCGCTCTGCTACGGCGACCCCGCGAGTGTGAGCGAGGAGGGTTTCCGCAACGCCGTCGAGGAGATGGAGCGGCGGCTGCAACTGCCGTACTTCTGGGATGCGATGGCGCGTTCCGCGCGGGGAATCGTCAACGCGTACACGCTCGGCGGCCAGCACGGGCTGTGGCGACAGGCCGAGCGGGTTCTCGCACCCACGCTCCTGGTCTACGGTGGTCGGGACCAACTCGTCGGTTACCGCATGGCCCAGCGGGCCGCCCGCGCCTTCCGTGACTCCCGGCTGCTGACCCTGCCGGACGCGGGACACGTGGGGATGATGGAGTTTCCGGAGGCCGTGGCCACGGCGTTCCGTGAACTCCTCGCGGACACCGCGGACACGGCTGCCGCCGCGGACGCGGTGGGCACCGGGAAGCCGACGGGTGGCGAGAGGACCGACGAGGCCGCGGACAGCGAGCCCGCCAACCAGACCACAGGAGGCTGAGGCGCGACGTGGGACGCCACAGCCGCCGCGGGCCCGCCCCCCGGGCAGACGCCGCGGACACCGCCGCAACAGGCGAGGACCGGTCGGGGCGACCCGACCCGCGCCCGGCGAACGGGCCGTCGCAGGAGCACCAGGTGCAGCAGGGGCCCCATGGGTACCAGGGCCACCAGGCGCACCAGGGGTCGTACCGGCCGCAGGGGGGCGACGGGGCGCCCCGTGGGGCGGCGCCTGGTGACGCCCCGGGCCTCCGCCAGGGGCACGCGGGCGCCGCCGGCCCGGCGCGAGGTTCGGGCGCTCGGTTCCCGGACGGAACTCCGGCCCACGGCTTCCCCCGGATGACGGACGGGACGCCCGCGCGGGGCGTCCCGAGGCTCCCCGACGGCACCCCGGCGCACGGTGTGCCCAGGTATCCCGACGGCACCCCGGCGCACGAGGCGCCGCGGGTGCGGGGCGGCCACCCCGAGCAGCGGGAGCCCGGCGGAGGCTGGGGCGAGTGGGGCGGGCGGACCGGTGCCGGGCGCGGATCGGCGGCGGGACCGAGCGCCGGGGTCCCCCGGGCTCCGGGGGCATTCGCGCCGTCGTCGCCGTCCGGGCTGCCGCGCTCGCCCTTCCCGAGGCAGCGCCGGGCGCCCGCGGAGGGGCCGCGGCAGGACTACCTGGACGCCTTCGGGGAGGACGACTTCGGGGAGGACGACGACGTCTTCTCGGGCCGCCCCGAGCGGCGTGCTCCCGGTGCGTCGGGGCCCGTCGGCCCGTACGCGTCCGTCACCGACCGGAGCGCCGTCGACGGAGGTGGTGCCAGGGGCGGCGCCGGGAGCGGCGGCGTTCCCGCCGACGCGGGTGCGGACGCCGGCGACCAACCGCCCACGGGCGAACCCGCACCGGTCAAGGGCGGCAAGGGCCGGACCTTCACCGGTATCGCGGCGGCCGCGGTCACCACCGTGCTGGCCGTCGTCGTGGCCGGTCAGGTCGCTGACGGCTCGGACGGGGGCGGCATGCGCGCACAGTCCGCCACCGACCAGGCCCGGGGGGTCCACGACCAGGCGTCACGGAACGACGAGCGCCCGACGCCCACCGCGCCCGAGGCCGTGAAGCCGCTGACGTACGAACAGAAGATGGGCAAGACCTACCCGCTCAGCGCCACCCTCAAGGCCTCGGGGAAGTTCGACGCGGTCCCGGGCATCGCCAAGGGGCCCGGGCGGGGCGAGAAGTACACCTACCGCGTGGACATCGAACAGGGGCTCGGTCTCGACGGCGCACTCTTCGCCGAGGCCGTGCAGAAGACGCTCAACGACGACCGGAGCTGGGCCCACAACGGCGCCCGCAGCTTCGAGCGCATCGAATCGGGCCAGCCCGACTTCGTCATCACGCTGGCCAGCCCCGGCACCACCGCCGAGTGGTGTGCCAAATCCGGCCTGGACACCACCCAGGACAACGTGTCCTGCGACTCGGCCGCCACCCAGCGCGTGATGATCAACGCCTACCGCTGGGCCCAGGGCGCCGCGCCGTACGGTGACGCGATCCACCCGTACCGGCAGATGCTGATCAACCACGAGGTCGGTCACCGCATCGGCTACAACCACGTCACCTGCGACAAGGACGGCGAACTCGCCCCGGTCATGCAGCAGCAGACGAAGTTCGTCGACCACGACGGAATCGACTGCCGCCCCAACCCTTGGGCCTACCCGAACAGCTGACCGGACAGGGCGTCACCTGCGGTAACCATGTGATCTCTTAGCGCGACCGAACGCGTCTCGCACGGGAAAGTTACGACCGTTCACCCCTTTTGGTGGCGCGATGGACAACCGTCCATCGCGCCACCTGCTTGTCCGCATACGTTCGTCCCGCTGCGAGCCGCCGGGCCAACGGCGGCTCCCCAAACGGGAGATCGGGGGTGCGCGCGTGCGCATCGGACTGCTTACGGAGGGTGGCTATCCGTATGTGAGCGGTGAGGCCGGACTCTGGTGCGACCGGCTCGTGCGCGGCCTGGAGCAGCACGAGTTCGACGTCTACGCGCTCAGCCGGAGCGAGCGCGAGGAGGCCGAGGGCTGGGTCCCGCTGCCGCCGCAGGTCGGCCGGGTGCGCACCGCCCCGCTGTGGGAAACCGTGGACGACGGCATCGTCCACGGACGGCGCGCGCGCCGGCGCTTCGCCGAGTGCTACGGCGAGTTGGCCACGGCCCTGTGCACCGCGAGCCCCGGGAACCCGTCCGGGACCCGGTCCGGGGGACCGGAGGGAGAGCCGGAAGGGCAGTCCGCCCTTGAGGCGGACCGTTTCGCCAGTGGGCTGTACGGCCTCGCCGAACTCGCCCGCGACGAGGGCGGACTGCCCGCCGCACTCCGCTCCGAGACCGCCGTACGCGCTCTGGAACGCGCCTGTCGCGCGCCCGGCGCCCACCGCTCGGCGCGCGAGGCGCGCGTTCCCGATCTGCTGACCGTCGCCGCGCGCCTCGAACGCGCCCTGCGCCCGCTGTCCCTCGACTGGTACGAGGACGACGACCTCGGCTCGGTGGACCTGTGCCACGCGACCTCCGGCGGTACGGCAGCCCTCCCCGGCCTGCTCGCCCGGCACTTCTGCGATGTGCCGCTGCTGGTGACCGAGTACGGGGTGCGGCTGCGGACGCACTACCTGACGGAACCCGACTCCTCGCCCGCGATACGGTCGCTGCTCGCCGCCTTCCACGGTCGGCTGGCCGCCGAGACCTACCGGCGCGCGGCCGTGATCACCCCCGGCAACACGCACGCCCGGCGCTGGCAGGAGCGCTGCGGCGCCGACCGCGCCAAGCTGCGCACGGTCCACCCCGGCATGGACGCGGCCCCGTTCGCGGAGGTGGGGGAGTCCCCGGAGTGCGCCGACCCGCAGACCCTCGTCTGGGTCGGCCGCGTCGAGCCGGCCAAGGACCTGGTCTCGCTGCTGCACGCCTTCGCGGAGATCCGCAGGGCGGAGCCCGGCGCGCGGCTCAGGATCGTCGGGGCCCCCGCGGGCCCCGAGGGCGCCGCGTACCTGGTCCACTGCAAGGCGCTGGCCGCGCAGCTGTTTCCCGACGAGGCCGACGGCCCGCACGCCGTCGGCCGCAACCCGGTCTCCTTCGAGGAGACCGGCGGGCCTGAACTGCCCTTCCGCGCCGACGCGTACGCCTCGGGCGCCCTGGTGGTGCTCTCCAGCGTCGTCGAGGGGTTCCCGGCCGGGCTCGTCGAGGCCATGTTCTGCGGCCGCGCGACGGTGTCCACGGACGTCGGCGCGGTGGTGGAGGCCATCGGCGGCACCGGGCTCGTCGTGCCCCCGCGCAATCCGCGGGCGCTCGCCGAGGCGTGCGTCGCGCTGTTGCGCGACCCCGAGCGCCGGGAGCGGCTGGGCGCCGCCGCGCGCGCCCGCGCACTGGAGCTGTTCACCGTCGAGCAGAACATCGCGGCATTTCACGGCATTTACCTGGAGATCCTCTCGCGTACTCCGGCACGCCGCGTCGTTCTCGACGCCACCGGTGAGCCGCTGCCCTTCGGCGTCCCCGCCGAGGCCCACGTCCCCGGTCGCTGGAGTGACCCCACGGCCCGGGTCGTGGCCCGGGGCGGTCCCGGCTGGGCGACGGAGGCCGGCCCGGTGCGGGCGGCCACGCCGGTCTCGGCCAGCGAGGGAGCGGCCCGATGAGCGGCCTCGGCGAACTGGACCGCCCCGAGACCCCGCGCAGCCCAGGGGCCTGGGACGAACGTTCACGGACGTCCCTGGCCCACGGGACCTACGGCACCTATGGGGCCGACGGGGCCAGCGACGCCGACACGGCTCTCGGCGCGGAGACGGGTGCGGGGGACGGCGGGCGCCCGGTGGAGGGCCCGGCTCCGGTGGAGGAGTGGAGTCCGGGGGAGGGGGCGCGGCTCCGTGACGGTGCCGCTCGGGACGGGGCTGTTGGTGACGGTGCCGGTCGTGACGGTGTCGTTCGCGACGGCGGCAGGAAGTCGCCGTCCGTGTCCGCCGCACGCCGTTCCGCCGCGGACCCCGTGAAGGGGCTGCTGCACCGGCACCGCGAGCTGTGCGAACGCGCCGTGGACCCGCTGGAGATCGCGGCGGGCCTGGAAGCGCACGGCGTCACCGACCGGACCGCCGCCCGCTTCCGCCACCGTGACGTGTTCTCCCTCGCGGAGGAGATGTACGCCCGTGTCCCGCGCGACCGCGACACCCCTGCGCATCCCGGAGACGACCCGGCATCCCGGCTGCGCGGGCCACGCACCGCCGGGGTGGTTCTCGCCCTGCTGCCCGGTGTGCTGTGCGCCGCCGCCGTGGCCGGACTCCGCCTCACCGAGGGCCGGCCGCGCCTGATCGTGGCCGTCGTCGGCGTCCTCGCGGTGTCCCTGGCCCTGGGGGCCGCACTGCGCCGCGGGCCGCTGAGCGCCGCCACGCGCACCACCGGCACCTGGACCTGCTGGCTCGTCGGCTACGCCGTCCTCGGCGACGGACTCCTGCGGACCGCCGTCGGCGGCGGCCCCGACGGTCTCCCGGACGGCACCGCCGACGGCCCGTGGCCCGTCACCGTCGCCCCCGTCCTGGCGCTCGCGCTGTCCTACGCCCCCGCGGCCGGATGCGCCCGCCTCTTCACCGCGGGCGCCCGCGGCAAACTGACGTCCAGCCGGGGCCTGGCCGACTTCTCCGCCTCCGTACGCCCCCTGCTGCTCGGCACGTTCGCCCTGTACGTGGGCGCCCTCACCGGGCTGCTCGCGCTGACCGGCGCCGTGCTCGGCGAGCCCGCCGGCCTTCCCCAGGGCCTCAGCCTGGGTGCCCTGCTGCTGCTCGCCCGGCTGCTCACCGTGCACGGTCACGCGCACGCCCCCACGCTCGTCCTCACCGCCGCGGCCGCCGCGGAGGCAGTCGCCCCGGCCACGCTCTTCGCCGGCCGCCTTCCCGGCTGCGGCTTCCTGTCCGCTCCCGTGGAGGCCCTGGTCACCGCCTGCGGCCCCGCCGGTGTCCCGACGGCCGTCTGCGGCCTCGGCGCACTGACCCTCCTGGTCCACGCGTGCCGCCGCCTGACCAGGGCCTCGGCCCACGCGACGACGGAGCCGACACGGTGAGCGCCCGCACGAACAGCCCTTCACCCACCCCCACCCCCAACACCCTCGCATCACCCCTTGAAGGAGCCCCCAGATGACCACCTCCCGACCCGACGCCTCGGCACCGGGAGCCGCCCGATGAGAGTCCTGCTGATCGGAGCCAACGGCTACATCGGCCGCTTCGTCGCCGACCGTCTGCTCGCCGACCCGGCCGTCCAGCTCACCGCCCTCGGCCGGGGAGACGACGCCGACGTCCGCTTCGACCTCGCCACCGGAAGCCCCGGCGCCCTCACCCGCTTCCTCGACGCGGTCCATCCCGGAGTGGTCGTCAACTGCGCGGGCGCCACCCGCGGCGGCGCCCGCGAACTCACCCGGCACAACACCGTCGCCGTCGCCACCGTCTGCGAGGCCCTGCGGCGCAGCGGCTGCGGTGCCCGCCTGGTGCAGATCGGGTGCAGCGCCGAGTACGGCCCCAGCCAGCCCGGCTCCTCGACCGCCGAGGACGCCGTGCCCCGCCCCGGCGGCCCCTACGGCGTCAGCAAACTCGCCGCGACCGAACTCGTCCTCGGCTCCGGCCTGGACGCCGTCGTCCTGCGGGTCTTCTCGCCCGCCGGGCCCGGCACGCCCGCCGGCTCCCCGCTGGGCCGGCTCGCCGAGGCGATGCGCCGCGCGATGCAGTCCGGCGACGGCGAGCTGCGGCTCGGTGGCCTCGGCGCCCAGCGGGACTTCATCGACGTCCGCGACGTCGCCCGCGCGGTGCACGCCGCCTCGCTCTCCGCCGCCCAGGGCGTCATCAACATCGGCTCCGGCCGCGCCGTCCGCCTGCGCGACGCCGCCGCCACCCTCGCCCGGGTGGCCGGCTACGGCGGCGCCCTGCACGAACTCGACGGCCCTCCGGGCGCGCTGCGGCCCACCATCGGCCACCCCCGCACGGAGACTGTCGGCCACCGCCTCGACGGACTCGGCCACCACAGGACCGACGCCCTCGGACATCACCGCCCGGACCCCCTCGGAAGCCGCGGCGAGCGCGCGGACGCCGAGCCCGCGGCACCGGCCCCCCACCCGTACCCCGACGGCTGCGGCAGCTGGCAGCAGGCCGACGTGCGCACCGCACGCGACCGGCTCGGCTGGCGGCCCCGGATCGCCCTCGAAGAGTCCCTCGCCGATATCTGGATGGAGGCGGCATGCCGTATCTGACCCGCACCCGGACCGGCACCGCGAGCACCGGTGTCCGCACCGGCCTCGGTGTCCCGGGGCTGGCCCACCCCCTCGTCGCCCCCGACGAGTGGGCCGGCCTCACCAGCCCCGGTATCCCGCTGCACTGGGTCGTCCTCAACATCGCCAACGGCCCCGGGGCGCACCCCGACCCGCGGTGCCTGGAGGCCGCCGGCCGCCTGCGCAACGCGGGCGTCCGCGTCCTCGGCCGTCTCGACGCCGCGTACGGAACCCGCAGCCTCGGCGAACAGATCTCCGACGCCCACCGGTACCTCGACTGGTACCAGGTCGACGGATTCCTCCTCGCCCACTGCCCGTCCGACCGGGCCGCCCTCCCCGAGGTCCGCCGTACGGTCACCACCCTCCGGACGATCCGTGACGATGCCCACATCGTCCTCGGCCACGGCACCCACCCCTGTCCCGGCTACGCCGAGAACGCCGACCAACTCGTCACCTTCTCGGGCACCTGGGCCGACTACCGCTGGTCCCAGGCGGCCGAGTGGAGCGCCGACTATCCGCCCGAGCGCTTCTGCCACTTCGTGCACGGCCTGCCGCGCGGGCACCTGGAGGAAGCGCTGCGCATCGCGCGTTGGCAGGGAGCGGCCACGATCTGCTTCACCGACCGCACGGACCGCGGCGGCCGGGCCGACCCCTGGGAGACGATGCCCGGCTACTGGGACGAAATCGTCTCGCGAGTCGGGACGGGTGTCTCGGAATGAAAAAGGCCGTGGCAGTGTTACTGGCAGAACAACCGTCATTACTGACCGACCAACGGAGTCCCCGTGTCGCTGCCACCCCTGGTCGAGCCGGCCGCCGAGCTCACCGTAGACGAGGTCCGCAGGTACTCCCGCCACCTGATCATCCCCGACGTGGGGATGGACGGGCAGAAGCGGCTGAAGAACGCCAAGGTGCTCGCCGTGGGCGCGGGCGGCCTCGGTTCGCCGACCCTGATGTACCTGGCGGCAGCCGGTGTCGGCACGCTCGGCATCATCGAGTTCGACGAGGTCGACGAGTCGAACCTGCAGCGGCAGGTCATCCACAGCCAGGCCGACATCGGCCGGCCCAAGGCCGAGTCCGCCCGTGACACCATCAAGGGCATCAACCCGTACGTGGACGTGATCCTTCACCAGGAGCGGCTCGAGGCCGACAACGTGATGGACATCTTCAGCCAGTACGACCTGATCGTCGACGGCACGGACAACTTCGCGACCCGCTACCTGGTCAACGACGCCTGCGTGCTGCTGAACAAGCCCTACGTCTGGGGTTCGATCTACCGCTTCGACGGCCAGGCCTCCGTCTTCTGGTCCGAGCACGGCCCCTGCTACCGCTGCCTCTACCCGGAGCCCCCGCCCCCCGGCATGGTCCCCTCCTGCGCCGAGGGCGGCGTGCTGGGCGTGCTGTGCGCGTCCATCGGCTCCATCCAGACCAACGAGGCGATCAAGCTCCTCCAGGGCATCGGCGAGCCGCTGGTCGGCCGCCTGATGATCTACGACGCCCTGGAGATGACCTACCGCCAGGTCAAGGTCCGCAAGGACCCCAACTGCGCGGTCTGCGGCGAGAACCCGACCGTCACCGAGCTCATCGACTACGAGGCCTTCTGCGGCGTCGTGTCCGAGGAGGCCCAGGCGGCCGCCGCCGACTCCACGATCACTCCCAAGCAGCTCAAGGAGTGGATCGACGACGGCGAGAACATCGAGCTCATCGACGTCCGCGAGCCGAACGAGTTCGAGATCGTCTCCATCCCGGGCGCCCGGCTGATCCCGAAGAACGAGTTCCTCATGGGCTCCGCCCTGGAGAGCCTCCCGCAGGACAAGAAGATCGTCTTGAACTGCAAGACGGGTGTCCGCAGTGCGGAAGTCCTCGCGGTCCTCAAGTCCGCCGGCTTCTCGGACGCCGTCCACGTCGGCGGCGGCGTGATCGGCTGGGTCAACCAGATCGAACCGGAGAAGCCCGTCTACTGACCGGCTCCCGGACCCGCTTCCCGGACGGCGGGGGTTTCGCGCACCGTGGGTGCCCGAAGCCCCCGCCGCCGTCATGAGCAGACCTTGCCGTCCTTCGGTACCGTCCCCTTCAGCAGGTAGGCGTCCACCGCGGAGTCGACGCAGTCGCTCCCGCTCCCGTACGCGCCGTGTCCCTCGCCCTTCCAGGTCAGCACCACGCCGACGTCCTTGCCCAGCTCGTCCGCCATCCTGCGGGCGCCCTCGTAGGGCGTGGCCGGGTCGCCCGTGTTGCCGACGACCAGGATCGGGGCCGCGCCGGGTGCGCTCACCTCCGGTGTCTCGTGCTGACCGGCCACCGGCCAGTCGTGGCACCATCCGGCGGTGTCCCAGCCGAGGAAGGCGCCGAAGACGGGCGACACCTTCTCGAACCTCGGCAGCAGCTTCTTCGTCTCCTCCGCGGTCGGCCGCTGCTTGTCGTCCAGGCACGATATGACCCGTTGCGAGTGGGTCGTCGTGCCGTAGCGCCCCGAGGGGTCACGCTCGTTGTAGCCGTCGGCGAGCGCCAGCAGTTCCGAGCCGTCCCCCTTCTCGGCCGCCTCCAGCGCGCTGCTCAGGGCCGGCCAGCCGCTCTCGCTGTACAGCGGCAGCACGATCCCGGTGAGCGCGAGGGTCTGCGTCAGCTTCCGCCCCGGCGAGGAGGTCGGCAGCGGTTCCGCGTCCAGGCGCTCCAGCAGGTCGATGATCTTCCGCGCCCCCTGCCCTGGTTCCTGCCCGGTCGACTCCAGGTAGTCGTCCAGCGCCCGCTGGAAGCCCCTGGCCTGGTTCTCGGCGTGGCCCATCGTGTCGGCGTCCGGGTCGACGACGGCGTCGAGGATCACGCGTCCCACGTGCTCGGGGAACTGGTGGGCGTAGACGCCGCCGAGTTCGGTCCCGTAGGAGATGCCGAAGTAGTGCAGCTTCTCGTCGCCCAGCACATGCCGCATCAGGTCCATGTCGCGAGCGGTGTCCGTGGTCGAGACGTGTTTCATGAGCTTGCCGGCGGCCCTCGCGCAGCCCTTGCCGAAGTCCGCGGCGTCCTTCAGGTAGGCCCGCTCCTCGGCCGGGGTGTCCGGCGTGGAGTCCACCGACTCGGCGGCGTCGATCGCCTCGTCGGTGCGGCAGCGGACGCCCTCACTGGCGGCCACCCCGCGCGGGTCCCAGCTCACCAGGTCGTACCGCTGGTGGAGGGAGGAGACGGTGTCGGCGTAGGACGGCATCATCGAGACGCCGGACGCTCCTGGGCCGCCGAAGTTGAACAGCAGGGAGCCGATGCGGTCGTCGCCGCTCGCCCTGGACCGGATCAGCGCGAGATCGATGGTATCGCCGTCCGGGTCGGACCAGTCCAGCGGCGCCTCGAGCGTGGCGCACCGCCAGTCGCCGTCCGGAGCCGGGGCCTCGTCGGTGCCCTTGCAGCGGGCCCAGTCCAGCGTCTGGGACGCCAGCGCCTTCGGTACTCCCGACGGGGCCGCCGCCGAAGGTGCCGCGCTGCTCCTGCCCCCGTCGTCCTTGTCCTCGTCGGACGAGCCGCCGCCGCAGCCCGCCGTCAGCAGTGCGGCGGCGGCCGTCAGAGCCGTCCACCGGACGAGACGTGCCATGTCCTCTCCCCCCTGGCAAGCCGTCCGCGCCGTGCGGCGGATGGCGTTCCTGCCATGGTAGGTGGAGCGGCCAGCACCCGCCGACGCCTGTGGATAACGCTCTGACCTGCCCATTCGCCCGACTCGTGGTGTCGTCCTCGGTCAGGAGCAGACGGTTTCGGCCGCCGGTACCCTGCCGTCGAGCAGATAGCCGTGCACCGCGTCCCGCACGCACTTGTTCTTGCTGTCGTAGGCACCGTGTCCCTGGCCCTTGTATGTCAGTTCCACGCCGACGCCCTTGCCGAGGGCGTCCACCATCCGACCGGCGCCCTCGTAGGGAGTCGCGGGGTCGCCGGTGTTGCCGATCACCAGGATCGGCGGTGCGCCCGGGGCGCCGACGTCCGGGTGGTCGGCGGCGCCGGCGACCGGCCAGTCGGTGCAGCTGAGCAGGGACCAGGCGAGGTAGTCGCCGAACAGCGGGGAGGCGTCCCGGAACTCGGGCAGCTTGCCCTCCACGTACCCGGCGTCGTACCGGGGTTTGTCGTCGGCGCAGTTGATGGCGACGTTCGCCGCGGTGATGTTGCTGTACTCACCGTCCTCGTTGCGCCCGTTCAGCGCGTCCGACAGCACCATAAGGACCCGCCCGTCCCCGTCGTACGCCTGCTCCAGGCCCTCGGTGAGGTACTCCCAGAAGTCCTTCGAGTACAGCGCCTGGGCGATGCCGCCGGTCGCGGCGGTCTCGGTGAGGTCGCGCGGGAAGACACCGGGGATCGGTTTGCGGTCGAGGCCCTTCAGCAGCCGGGCGATGCGCGCCTTGACGTCCTCGGCCGTGTCCCCGACGGGGCAGTCCTCGGCCTTCGACACACAGTCCTCGGCGAAGTTGTCGAGCGCCAGCTGGAATCCCTTCGCCTGGCCCAGTGCGCTCTGTTCCGCCGTCTGCGTCGGGTCGACGACCGCGTCGAAGACGGCACGGCCCACGTGCTCGGGGAAGAGGTGGGCGTAGACGCCGCCGAGTTCGGTGCCGTAGGAGATGCCGAAGTAGTGCAGCTTCTCGTCGCCGAGTACCTGGCGCATCAGGTCCATGTCGCGGGCGGCGTCGGTCGTGCGCACCCGCGGCAGGATCTTCTTCGAGTGCTTCTCGCAGGCCGCGTTGAACTTCTCCGTGTTGTCCACTAGCTCGGTGCGCTCGGCCCGGTCGTCGGGGGTGGCGTCCTGCTGGAAGTAGGTGTCGAGCTGCTGGTCGTCGAGGCACTCCACGGGGTCGCTGCGGCCGACGCCGCGCGGATCGAAGCTGACCAGGTCGTAGCGGGTGCGCAGGGTCGCGTAGTCCTGGCCGAACGCGGGCAGTGTGGTGACGCCCGACCCGCCAGGACCGCCGAAGTTGAAGACGAGCGAGCCGATCCGCCGGTCCGCCGCGCCGCTGGCCTCGGCGCGAATGAGCGCGAGCCCGATCGTGTCGCCCTTGGGGTCGTCCCAGTCGAGGGGGGCCTTCATCGTGGCGCACTGCCACGCGTCGCCGTCCGGCAGCGGGGAGGGGGCGGCGCCACCACCTTCGGCCTCGGACGGTGCCGGGCAGTCCTTCCAGTCCAGTTTCTGGCCCGTCAGGTCCTCGTCGTCCTCCTGTGATCCGCCGCCGCAGCCCGCCAGCAGGACGGACAGCGCGAGTGCGGTGGCGGTCAGGGCGGCGGCGCGCAGCCGGGAGGGGGTCGGCATGCGTCCATCGTGCGGTCGCGCGGGAGCGCCCGCCCGGGGCCAGGGCCGTACGGGGTACGGAGCGCCCTTTCCCGCGTCCGGCTACAGCGCCTCTTTGCGCGTGAGGTGGTTGAAGACCAGCCAGCCCGGCAGAACCGGCAGCCACAGGGTGAGCAGCCGGTACAGCAGCACCGCGGGCGCGGCGACCTCCTTGGGAAGGCCGACGGCGATCAGACCGACCGTCAGCGTCGCCTCCACCGCGCCCACACCGCCCGGCGTCGGCGCGGCGGACCCCAGGGCGTTGCCCGCGAGGAAGACGACCGCGACGCTCGCCAGGCTGATCGACGTCGAGTCGTCGCCGAAGGCACGGATCGAGGCGTCCAGGCACATCACGAAACAGGCCGTGAGCAGCAGCATGCCGCCGATGCCGGTGACCAGCTTCTGCGGCCGCTGCAGCACGTCCAGCATGCGCGGCACGACCCCGGCGAAGAGCGACCGCACGCGCGTGACGACGAACTTGCGCAGGAACGGCACCGACGTCACCACGAGCACCAGGACCGCCACGGTCAGCAGGCCGGCGATGACCGTCCGGGACGGCGACAGCGACGGCGTCTTCTCGGTGCCGGTCAGATAGCCGAAGGACAGCAGCATCAGGATGTGGCAGCCGAGCCCGAACAGCTGGGACGCGCCGACACTCGCCACCGCGAGCCCCGGGCGCACGCCCGCGCGTTGCAGGAAGCGGGTGTTCAGGGCGACGCCGCCGACCGCGGCGGGGGCGACGATCTTCACGAACGATCCCGCGACCTGCGCGGCCACGGTCCGCAGGAACGGCACTCGCTCGGGCACGAAGCCCAGCAGGGCCATCGCCGCGGCGACGTAGCTCGCCGCCGAGAACAGCACGGCCGCCGCCACCCAGCCCCACTGGGCGTTCGAGATCAGGGGGCCGAACTCGATGTGGGTGAGCTGGGTCAGCAGGAAGTAGGCGCCGATCGCGCCGGCGATGAAGCTGATCAGCGTGCGCGGCCGCACCCGCTCCAGCCGGGCCGGCTCGACGGGGGCCTGCGGCCTGATGCGCAGCACCGCGTGGCGGATCTGGGTGAGCAGATCCTCCTCGCGCGCCTCCTCGATGGCCTCGTCCACGGCCCGTTTCTCGGCCCGCTGCTCGGCACGCACCGCCTTCTTGTCCGGTTTGTCGGCCGAGGTGGACTTGTCGGTCTGCTCCGGCGGGTGGCTCGTGGTGTCGTGACCGGCCGCCTCCGCGCGGGCCAGCTTGGCCTGCCGGGACGACTCCAGCACCGCCTCGCGCTCGCGCTGGGCCCGTTCCCGCGCCAGTCTGCGCAGGGTCGCGCGCGTGGAGCGGCTCAGCGCGATGGGCTGGAGCATGGGCAGGCAGTCCGCCACCGTGTCGGGGCCGAGGACGCCCACCGCCGACGCGACCGCGCGTTCGGCGCCGACCCGCAGGCCGAGCGTCACCAGGAGCTGGGAGGTGTCCATGCGCAGCAGCAGGTCGCCGGCGGCGATCTCGCCGTTGCGCAGGTCGGTGAGGATCACCGTGCCGGAACGATCCACCAGGATCGCGTCACCCACCAGCCTGCGGTGCGCGATGCGCCGGGACTGCAGCGCCCGCACCTGCTCCCAGGTCTCGCGCAGCAGGTCGTCGGTGATCTCCTCGTCCGCCAGCGAGTCCAGGGAGCGCCCGCCGGTGTGCTCGTAGACCAGCATCACGGCGTCCGGTCCCAGCTCGGACGTCGCGATCAGCTTGGGGGCATTGGCGCCGGCCGCGATCGCCGCGTAGGCGAGCAGCGCCTCCTGCTCCAGCGCCTGGCGCAGCGAGGGCAGGCTGCTGCGGGTGGCGAAGCCGCGCAGCGTCAGGTTGCGCCACGCGCGGTAGAAGAAGCCCTGCGCCTGCTGCTCGCGGTCCACCACCGTCACGTCGAGCGGCCGGCCGTCCTCCAGCGTGACGAAATAGCGCCGCCCGCGGTCACCGGTCTCGACGCTGTCGGACGGCGCTTCCTGCCGGGCGGCGGTCACCGGCCGGAAGCCGACGTGCCGCAGGCCCGCCATCAGCGTCCGGCCGGTGGGCCGGACGTTGGGGGAACCGACGGCGTACAGGGTGCCGTAGGCCACGGTCCAGCCGATGAGGACGGTCAGGATGATCGAGAACGGCGTCGTGTAACCGGTGACGAGCATCGAGAAGGCGTCGAGGAGCAGCACGATCCACAGCACCGCGCGCCAGCGGGGTCTGCGGGACATGCCGACTGCCGTCATGTACGCGATGACCGGGGCGAGGTAGCCGTGCACGGGGTCGGTCAGCGCGTGGACGTCACCCGGGGACGGCTGGGTGAGCGCCTCCTGGATGGAGCCGGGAGCGGCCTTGGCGACCCACAGGTCGGTGGCGAGGGTCACCCCGTGCGCGAGGACCGCCGCCAGTACGCCGTCGGCGATCCGCAGCCCGTCCCGTTTGATCAGGCGCTCGATCGCGAACGCGACGGGCACGAGCAGGATCGCGATGCTGGAAGCCAGTCCCGCGATCTTGATGAGCAGATCGGGGGCCTGTCCGGTGCCCTTGTTGATGTCCTGTTCGAGGCCCGAGGTGGTGCCGTGCGCGAAGGCGGCGATGGCCAGGAGTACGGCGACGGCGAGTACGCCCACCAGGAGGCGCACCAGGTCGGAGGGGCGGTGCACGCGCGCGGGGAGCAGCGGTTCGTCGCCCTCGACCTCGTCGATGTGCGCCACGTCGTCGGGGTCGGCGGCCGTCGCCGAGGGACCCTCGGCCGCCCGCTCGCCGGTCTCCTCGTCGCCCGCGTCCGCGGTGTCCGCGCGCGAGGAAGCGTCAGAGGTGCCCTCGGCGCCCTCGGGGTGCACACCCTGCTGCTTCATCGCCTCTTCTTGCTCTCGTATCACTGGTCACCGCCCGCACGATGGTGGCATGCCGCGTCGGACTCGGCAGGCATCAGGGTGCCCGTGCGGGCCGCACAGTCTGCCCGAAGCGACGCTCGCGGGCGAGGGACGCGGGCCTTCGGGAGGGCGTCGCGTTGTCCGCGGGGTACGGCAGGATGGGGCGGATGAGCGAGCAGAGCCTTCCGGACGGCGGCCGTCCGGAGAACGCGGACGCGCTGCCCGAGTACGCCGAGCGGGTCCTCGACGTGACCGAGGTGATCCCGCCGGGCCGCGTCATGACGTACGGGGACGTGGCCGAGTACCTGGAGGAGGGGGGACCCCGCCAGGTCGGCCGGGTGATGTCCCTCTACGGAGGAGGCGTCCCCTGGTGGCGTGTCGTCCGCGCGGACGGGGTCCTGCTCGCGGGACACGAACTGGAGGCCCTCGACCGCTACCGGGAGGAGGGCACGCCCCTGAAGGAGGCGGGCAGAGCCGCCGAGGGGCACCTGCCGCGCCTCGACCTGAAGCGGGCGCGGTGGGACGGCGGTGGACGCTCGCAGGAGCACGGCGGACGCGCACAGGGTCACACCTGACAGCTTCCGCCATACGGCGGGCCGATGTGTGACATGTGATCCGTACGAGGTAAACCGGGCGCTTCGGGCATGTCCGTGGCATGACGTACGTTCGTGGGGCAGGGGGCGCTCGTGCCACAAGTGACCCGAGGGAAGAAGGGGAAGCGCTGCTTCCGGCTCTTCCGTCGGCGTAGCGTCGGCCGCACGCGTCCCCCTCACCCCGCGGCCACCGCCCCGCCCGCGGCGCGGACGGACCACCAGCACACCCACCAGGACCGGCGAACCACGTGAGCTCCTCTTCCTCCACCGGACACCCGTCGCACCCCCAGGCGCGACGGGGGAGCCGTGGCGCTTACCGACTGGTGCGTACCCCGCCGGCACGCATGGACCCCCCTCGTCTGGACGCCGCGCAGCGCGCCGTGGTTGAGCACCGGGCCGGACCGCTGCTCGTCCTGGCGGGGCCGGGCACCGGCAAGACCACCACGCTGGTCGAGTCGGTGGCGGACCGGATCGCCGAGGGCGGCGACCCCGAGCGCATCCTGGTGCTGACCTTCAGCCGCAAGGCGGCCGTCGAACTGCGCGACCGGATGGCGCTGCGCATCGGCGCCGCGCGCGCCCCCCGGGCGACGACCTTCCACTCCTTCGGTTACGCCCTGGTCCGCGCCCACCAGGACAGCGACCTGTTCGTGGAACCCCTGCGGCTGCTGTCCGGCCCGGAGCAGGACGTGACGGTGCGCGAACTGCTCGCCGGCCAGGTGGACCTGGAACGGCTCGGGCTCGCCCACGTGCGCTGGCCCGACGAACTGCGGGCCTGCCTGACGACACGCGGCTTCGCGGACGAGGTCCGCGCGGTGCTCGCCCGCAGCCGCGAACTGGGACTCGGCCCGGAGGCGCTCGGAGCCTTCGCCCGGCGCATCGGCCGCCCCGACTGGCGTGCCGCCGCCCTCTTCCTCGCCGAGTACCTGGACGTGCTCGACCTCCAGGGCGTGCTCGACTACGCCGAACTGGTTCACCGCGCGGTGCTCCTCGCCCGCCGCCCCGAGGTCGCCGCGCAGCTGACCGCCCGGTACGACGCGGTCTACGTCGACGAGTACCAGGACACCGACCCGGCCCAGGTACGACTGCTGCACGCCCTGGCGGACGGCGGCCGCACCCTCGTCGCCTTCGGCGACCCCGACCAGTCGATCTACGCCTTCCGGGGCGCGGACGTGAACGGCATCCTGGACTTCCCGGCCGCCTTCCCGCGCGCGGACGGCCGTCCGGCCCCGGTCGAGGTGCTGCGGACCTCACGCCGGTCCGGGGCCGCCCTGCTGGACGCCACCCGGCTGCTGACCCGGCGCATGCCGCTGACCCGCCTTCCCGCCGACAAGGTCCGCGCCCACCGTGAGCTGACCCCGGCACGGGACGGCGGGCGGGTCGAGGTGTACACGTACCCGACCCCCGGCACCGAGCTGGACAACATCGCCGACATCCTGCGCCGGGCGCACCTGGAGGACGGCGTTCCGTGGGGCGACATGGCCGTCCTGGTACGCGCCGGTTCGCGCGCCATCCCCACGCTCCGCCGAGTCCTCACCGCGGCCGGCGTCCCCCTGGACATCGACGGCGACGACCTCCCCCTGCGCCACGAGCCGGCGGTGGCGCCGCTGCTGACGGCGCTGCGAGCCGTGGCGGAGGCGGAGGCGGGGGCGGGGGAGCGGCCCGGGACGGCTGCGAACGAGGCGGCGAGGGAGGCCGACGGTCCGCCCGACGGCTCGCTCGACGGACAGGCCGGCGGTGCCGGCAGGGCAGACGCCGAAGCCGGCGCCGGGACCGACGCGGCCGAGCAGGCCGTACCCGAGGCGGAAACGTCGAACGAGGCACCCGTGCCCGTGCCCGTGACCGCACCCGAGCCTGGAGCCGACGCCGACGCCGACGCCGACGCCGACGCGAAGCCCACGCGCGGTGACCGCGCGCACCGCGCGGACGAACCGTGCTGGCTGCCCACCGAGACCGCCCTCACCCTGCTCACCTCGCCCCTCGCCGGCATGGACGCCGCGGACCTGCGCCGCCTCGGCCGTGCCCTGCGCGACGAGCAGCGCGCCGCCGGCAACCCACTGCCGCCGCCCTCGGACCAACTGCTCGCGCGGGCGCTGGCCGAACCGGAGCGGCTCGCCGTGCACGACCCCGCGTACGCGCGCGGTGCCCAGCGGCTCGGCGCGCTGCTGCGCAGGGCACGCGAGCGCCTGGCGGGAGGCGGCAGCGCCGAGGAGGCACTGTGGGACCTGTGGGACGGCACCCCGTGGCCCACCCGCCTGGAACGCTCCGCCCGGCGCGGCGGCGCGGCCGGACGCAACGCCGACCGCGACCTGGACGCCGTGTGCGCGCTGTTCGCGACGGCCGCCCGCGCGGAGGAGCGCACCGGTGGCCGGGGCGCCCTGAACTTCCTGGAGCAGATCGACGCCGAGGACATCGCGGCCGACACCCTCGCCCGGCGTGCCGTACGCCCCGACGCCGTCCGCCTGATGACCGCGCACCGCTCCAAGGGCCTGGAGTGGCGGCTGGTCGTCGTCGCGGGCGTCCAGGAGGGGCTGTGGCCGGACCTGCGCCGCCGCGGCTCCCTCCTGGAGGCCGACCGGATCGGCCGCGACGGGCTCGCCGAACCCCTCACCCCCGGCGCCCTGCTCGCCGAGGAGCGCCGCCTGTTCTACGTGGCCGCCACGCGCGCGCGGGAACGACTCGTCGTGACCGCGGTGAAGGCCCCGGCCGACGACGGGGACCAGCCCTCCCGGTTCCTGACCGAACTCGGCGTCGAACCCGCCGACGTCACCGGCCGTCCGCGCCGCCCCCTGGCCGTCGCGGCGCTCGTCGCCGAACTGCGGGCCACCACCGTCGACCCCCGCGTCTCCGCGCCCCTGAGGGAAGCCGCCGCGCGCCGTCTGGCCCGCCTCGCCGCGCTGGCCGACGAGGACGGCCGCCCGCTGGTGCCGTCCGCCCATCCCTACCGCTGGTGGGGCATGTGGGACCCGACCGAGAGCAAGGTGCCGCTGCGCGACCGCGACCAGCCCGTCGCCCTCTCCGGAAGCGCCCTGGACCAGTTGGCCAACACCTGCGCCCTCCAGTGGTTCCTGGGCCGTGAGGTGAAGGCCGACGCGCCCGCGACCACCGCCCAGGGCTTCGGCAACGTGGTGCACGTCCTCGCCGACGAGGTGGCCTCCGGACACACCCCGGCCGATCTCGCCGTCCTCATGGAGCGCCTGGACTCCGTCTGGAACGCGCTCGCCTTCGACGCGCCCTGGAAGTCGGCCCAGGAGAAGGCCAACGCGCGCGTGGCGCTCGAACGCTTCCTGAAGTGGCACGTCATGGACCGTGCCGGGCGCACCCCGGTGGCGAGCGAGCACGACTTCGACGTGACCCTGGAGGCGGGCGACTACGAGGTGCGCATCCGGGGCCAGATGGACCGCGTGGAGGCCGACGGCGACGGACGCGCCTACGTGGTCGACTTCAAGACCGGCAAACAGGCGCCCACGTCCTCGGAGGTGGCCCGCCACCCCCAGCTCGCCGTGTACCAGCTCGCCGTCCGCGAGGGCGCCGTCGACGCGGCCTTCGACGGCGTACGCCCCGAGCCGGGCGGCGCCGAACTCGTCCACCTGCGCCAGGGCGCGGCGCAGCGGGACGGCGGCGAGGCCCTGCCCAAGGTGCAGACGCAGGAGTCGCAGCAGGGGCCGGAGGGCGAGTGGGTCGGCGACCTGCTGGCCACGGCCGCGGGCAAGGTCCTCGACGAACGGTTCACCCCGACCACGGGCCAGCACTGCACCCACTGCGCCTTCCGCGCGTCGTGCAGCGCACGGCCCGAGGGCCGGCACGTCGTGGAGTGAGCGACGGGGGTGGAGTTCGGGGCGTAGGACCAGAGCCGGGGTCCGGAGCGCGGGACCAGAGCCGGGGTCCGGAGCCGGGGTCCGGAGCCGGGAGACCGGAGCGTGGGACCGGGCCCGGAGCGCCGATGCCGGGCGGCCGGTGTGACACGTCGCACCACATGGGCTGACCTGCGCTTCTCCCGCCCCGGGAGGAGATCCGGCACCCGCTGTCAGTGGACGCCGCTAGCCTCTCTGACGTGCCCGCCCACCTCACCGATCCCGAGCAGCTCAAGGAGCTCCTCGGCATCCCCTTCACCCCGGAGCAGACGGCCTGCATCGTCGCGCCGCCCGCACCGCAGGTGATCGTGGCCGGAGCCGGGTCGGGCAAAACGACGGTGATGGCGGCCCGCGTGGTGTGGCTGGTCGGCACCGGCCAGGTCGCCCCGGAACAGGTCCTCGGCCTCACCTTCACCAACAAGGCGGCCGGCGAACTCGCCGAACGCGTCCGCAAGGCCCTGATCAGAGCGGGCGTGACCGACCCGGACGTGATCGACCCGGACCACCCGCCGGGCGAGCCCGCGATCTCGACGTACCACGCCTTCGCGGGCCGCCTCCTGACCGACCACGGCCTGCGCCTCGGCCTGGAACCGACGTCCCGCCTGCTCGCCGACGCCACCCGCTACCAGCTCGCCGCGCGGGTCCTGCGCGAGGCCCCCGGGCCCTACCCGGCGCTCACCCGGTCCTTCGCCGACCTGGTCAGCGACCTCCTCGCCCTCGACGCCGAACTCGCCGAGCACCTCGTACGGCCCGAGGACCTGCGCGCCTGGGACGCCGGCCTCCTGGACACCCTGGCCGGCGTCCGGCTCAGCAACGCCGAGCTGCGCAAGGTCCCCGAGGCCGCCGCCGCCCGCCGCGAACTGGCCGACCTGGTGATCCGCTACCGGGCCGCCAAACGCGAGCGGGACCTGCTCGACTTCGGCGACCAGATCGCCCTGTCCGCACGGCTCGCCCAGCTCCCCGAGGTGGGCCGCGTGCTGCGCGACGAGTACCGGGTCGTGCTGCTCGACGAGTACCAGGACACCTCGGTGGCCCAGCGCATCCTCCTGGCGGGCCTGTTCGGCGGCGGCACCGGTCATCCCGTGACCGCCGTGGGCGACCCCTGCCAGGCGATCTACGGCTGGCGCGGCGCCTCCGTCGCCAACCTCGACGACTTCCCCGAACACTTCGCCCACGCGGACGGACGGCCCGCGGCCCGCCAGGCGCTCAGCGAGAACCGCCGCAGCGGCGGCCGCCTCCTCGACCTCGCCAACGGCCTCGCCGAGCCCCTGCGCGCCATGCACGCGGGCGTGGAGGCCCTGCGACCCGCCCCGGGCGCCGAACGCGACGGGACGGTCCGTTGCGCCCTGCTGCGCACCCACGCCGAGGAGATCGACTGGATCGCCGACTCCGTCGCCCACCTCGTGCGCACGGGCAAGGCGCCCGGTGAGATCGCCGTCCTGTGCCGCACGGCGACCGACTTCGCCGAGATCCAGGGCGCGCTGGTGGCCCGCGACGTCCCCGTCGAGGTCGTCGGCCTCTCCGGGCTCCTGCACCTCCCCGAGGTGGCCGACCTGGTCGCCGTCTGCGAGGTCCTCCAGGACCCGGGCGCCAACGCCTCCCTGGTGCGCCTGCTCTCCGGGCCGCGCTGGCGCATCGGCCCGCGCGACCTGGCCCTCCTGGGCCGCCGCGCCCGGCTGCTGGTGAGCCACGCGCGCGTGGAGGGCGACGACGATCCCGACCGGAGGCTCGCCGAGGCCGTCGAGGGAGTCGACCCGTCCGAGGTGATATCGCTGGCGGACGCCCTGGACACCTTCCTGGAGACGCCGCTGGACGGCACCGGGGACGACGACGGGCTGCCCTTCTCGGCGGACGCGCGCGTGCGGTTCGCCCGGCTGGCCACCGAGCTGCGCGAGCTGCGCCGAGCCCTGTCCGACCCGCTCATGGACGTCCTGCACCGCGTCCTCGCCGTCACCGGCCTGGAGGTCGAACTGTCGGCGTCCCCGCACGCCCTGGCGGCCCGCCGCCGCGAGACCCTGTCCAACTTCCTCGACGTCGCCGCGTCCTTCGCCGCCGGCGACGGCGAGGCCACCCTGCTCGCCTTCCTCGGTTTCCTGCGCACCGCCGCGCAGTACGAGAAGGGCCTGGACAACGCGCTGCCCGGCGGCGAGAACACCGTCAAGGTGCTCACCGCGCACAAGTCCAAGGGCCTGGAGTGGGACGTCGTCGCCGTGCCCGGCCTGGTCACCGGCACCTTCCCCAGCGGCCAGGGCCGCGAGAAGTGGACCGCCCAGGGCAAGGTGCTGCCGCACGGCCTGCGCGGCGACGCCGAGACCCTGCCCGACGTCGCCTCCTGGGACTCCCGCGGCCTGAAGGCCTTCCACGAGGCCATGAAGGAGCACCAGCACACCGAGGAGCTCCGCCTCGGCTACGTCACCTTCACCCGCCCCCGCTCCCTGCTCCTCGGCTCCGGACACTGGTGGGGGCCCAGCCAGAAGAAGCCCCGCGGCCCCTCGGACTTCCTCACGGCGCTGTACGAGCACTGCGCCGCCGGGCACGGCGAGATCGAGGCCTGGGCGGACGAACCGGCCGAGGACGAGGAGAACCCGGCCCTGCACCGTGCGGCCGTCGACGAGGTCTGGCCCCTGCCCCTGGACGACGAGGCACTCGCCCGGCGCCGGGCCGCCGCCGAGACGGTCCTCGCCCACCTGGACGGCCTCGCCGCCGGGGAAGGCGGCCTTCCCTCCGACCCCGGCACCTACGACGACCCGGACTGGCCGCCACCCCCGGAGGACGAGGCACCCCCGGAGGAAACGGACCCCGACCCCGACCCGGCCGGGGACCCCGCCGACTGGGACGCCTGGACCGCGGACCGCCCCACCACCCCGCGCGAGAGCCCCACGGTCCCGCACCAGGCGACGCCCCACGAACCGCCCCAGGGCGCCGTGCCCGCACCCGTACGCCTCACCCCGGAGGAGGCCCGTACCGTCGCCTCCTGGGACCGCGACCTCGACGCGCTCACCGGCGAGCTGCTGCGCGCCCGCGAGAGCGTCACCGAAGTGCACCTTCCGGCGTCGCTGACCGCCTCCCAGCTGCTGAGTCTGGCCGCCGACCCGGACGGCTTCGCCCAGGAACTGGCCCGGCCCATGCCCCGCCCGCCGCAGCCCGCCGCGCGCCGCGGCACCCGCTTCCACGCCTGGGTCGAGGCCCGGTTCGAACCCCTGACGCTGCCCCTGCTGGAGCCGGAAGAGCTGCCCGGCGGCGACGCCGAGATCGCCGACGAACAGGACCTGGAGTTCCTGAAGGACGCCTTCGAGCGCACCGAGTACGCCCGCCGCACACCCTTCCGCGTCGAGGCGCCCTTCCAGCTCTCGCTCGCCGGCCGGGTCGTACGCGGCCGCATCGACGCCGTCTACAAGGAGGGCGACGGAGACACCGCGACGTACGAGATCGTCGACTGGAAGACGAACCGCGCCGCCACCGCCGACCCGCTCCAGCTCGCGCTCTACCGCATCGCCTGGGCCGAGCAGCAGCACGTGCCGCCCGCCGCGGTGACGGCCGCCTTCCTGTACGTGCGCACCGGCGAGGTCGTACGGCCCCGGGGGCTGCCGGACCGGGCGGAGCTGGAGAAGCTGCTGCTGGCCGAGCCGGTCGGTGACGAACCGCACGATCGGGGTGTCCGCGCGGGCCGATAGGCTCGTCGGCATGAGCCACCCCGTTGACAATGCTGTCAGCGCTGTCCGCACGTACATCGAACAGCACCGCGCCGCCTTCCTCGACGACCTCGTCGAGTGGCTGCGCATCCCGTCCGTGTCGGCCCAGCCCGACCACGCGACCGATGTGCGCCGCAGCGCCGACTGGCTCGCCGCCAAACTGCAGGAGACCGGCTTCCCGACCGCCGAGGTCTGGCCCACCCCCGGCGCCCCCGCGGTCTTCGCCGAGTGGCCCTCAGGGGACCCGCAGGCGCCGACGGTCCTCGTCTACGGCCACCACGACGTACAGCCCGCCGCCCGCGAGGACGGCTGGAACAGCGACCCCTTCGACCCCGTCGTCCGCGAGAACCGCCTCTACGCGCGCGGGGCGGCCGACGACAAGGGGCAGGTGTTCTTCCACACACTCGGTGTGCGCGCCCATCTCGCCGCCACCGGCCGCACCGCCCCCGCGGTCAACCTCAAGCTGCTGATCGAGGGCGAGGAGGAATCCGGCTCCCCGCACTTCCGCGCCCTCGTCGAGGAGCGCGCCGAGCGGCTCACCGCCGACGCGGTGGTCGTCTCCGACACCGGCATGTGGTCCGAGGACACCCCGACCGTCTGCACCGGCATGCGGGGCCTCGCCGAGTGCGAGATCCACCTGCACGGACCCGACCAGGACATCCACTCGGGCTCCTTCGGCGGCGCGGTGCCCAATCCGGCCACCGCCGTCGCCCGTCTGGTGGCCGCCCTGCACGACGAGCACGCGCGCGTGGCGATCCCCGGCTTCTACGACGGAGTGGTCGACCTCACCGACCGCGAGCGTGAACTCTTCGCCGAGCTGCCCTTCGACGAGCGGCGGTGGCTGCGCACGGCCAAGTCGTACGCCGCCCACGGCGAAGCCGGACACACCACCCTGGAGCGCATCTGGGCCCGCCCCACCGCCGAGGTCAACGGCATCGGCGGCGGCTACCAGGGCCCGGGCAGCAAGACGATCATCCCGTCGTCCGCCATGGTGAAGCTCTCCTTCCGCCTCGTCGCGGGGCAGGAGCCCGACCACGTGGAGAAGGCCGTCCGCGCCTGGGCCGCCGACCAGGTTCCGGCGGGCATCCGCTGCGAGATCACCTTCGGCTCCGCCACCCGCCCGTGCCTGACGCCGCTGGACCATCCGGCGCTGCGGTCCGTGGTCCGCGCGATGGGCCGTGCCTTCGGGAAACCGGTCCGCTTCACGCGCGAGGGCGGCTCAGGACCGGCCGCCGACCTCCAGGAGGTCCTCGGAGCGCCGGTGCTCTTCCTCGGCATCTCCGTCCCGTCCGACGGCTGGCACGCCCCCGACGAGAAGGTGGAACTGGACCTGCTCCTCAAGGGCGTCGAAACCTCCGCCCACCTCTGGGGCGACCTGGCGGAGCACTGGCGCCCCGTGCCCTGAGCGCCGCACGGTCCGGGACCCGACCGGCGTCGCGCGCGGCACACTGGAAAGGCCGCCCCGCACCGCCGAGCCCTGCCGGACCCGGTCACCGCCCGCCGTACGAACCGCTGAATCCGCCTGCCGAACCGAACCGCTCACCGGGGGAGTTGGAAGCACCCGTGACCACCTGGACCGACCACACCGCCGACCGTCCCATCTCGCTCACCGCTCCCAGCGGCATCGACCGCGCCGCCCACCACCGCCTCGACGAGGCCTGGCTCGCGGCGGCCTGGAGCCACCCCTCGACGCGCTGCTTCGTGGTCTCCGGCGGCCAGGTACTGATCGACGAGACGCCCGACGGGGCGACCGAACTCGTCATGACCCCCTCCTTCGAGGCCCCGCTCACCGAGGCGCACCGCTACTTCCTGGGCACCGACGAGGAGGGGACCAGCTACTTCGCCCTCCAGAAGGACTCCCTGCCCGGCCGCATGGACCAGTCCGCCCGCCCCGCGGGCCTGCGCGAGGCCGGCCTGCTCCTGTCGCCCCGGGACGCCGGACTGATGGCCCACGCGGTCGCCCTGGAGAACTGGCAGCGCCTGCACCGGTTCTGCTCCCGCTGCGGCGAGCGCACCGTCATCGCCGCGGCGGGACACATCCGCCGGTGCCCCGCCTGCGGCGCCGAGCACTACCCGCGCACCGACCCGGCTGTGATCATGGCGGTCACGGACGGCGAGGACCGCATCCTGCTCGGCCGCCAGATGCACTGGCCCGAGGGCCGCTTCTCGACCCTCGCAGGTTTCGTGGAGCCCGGGGAGTCCATCGAGCAGTCGGTGCGCCGTGAGGTCCAGGAGGAGGTCGGCGTCACGGTCGGCCCGGTCGAGTACGTCGCGAGCCAGCCGTGGCCCTTCCCGTCCAGCCTGATGCTCGGCTTCATGGCCCACGCCACCTCGACCGAGATCAACGTCGACGGCGACGAGATCCACGAGGCCCGCTGGTTCTCCCGCGAGGAACTGGGCGCCGCCTTCGAGTCCGGCGAGGTGCTGCCGCCCTACGGCATCTCGATCGCGGCCCGCCTCATCGAGCTCTGGTACGGCAGGCCCCTGCCGACGCGCGGCGCCTTCTGAGCCCGACGCCACAAGAGGGGCGGCCCCCTCCCGCAGCGGGAGAGGGCCGCCCCTCTGAGACTTCTGCGACTGACTGCGTCGGCCGGCCGGCTACGCGCCGATCTTCTGCTTCACCTGCGCCAGCGACGGGTTCGTCAGCGTCGAGCCGTCGGGGAAGAGCACGGTCGGCACCGTCTGGTTTCCGCCGTTCGCCTTCTCCACGAACGCGGCGGACTCCGGGTCCTGCTCGATGTTGACCTCGGTGTACGCGATGCCCTCGCGGTCCATCTGGCTCTTCAGCCGACGGCAGTAGCCGCACCACGTGGTGCTGTACATCGTCACAGTGCCCGGCATGTCTCTCGTGCTCCTTCGGCGACTCGGAAAAGCGGCGGCTCGGGGATGAGGTCGCAGGAGGGGAACGTCCGCGGCGGCGCGACCATTCCCGTCGCGCATTCCCGTCCCGTGACGGCTGTCGGGTGATGCCTGTCGCATCGGTACGACTATCGGTGCGTGCCTGTGGACGACCGACTCACCCGTCTCGCGAGACCTGGCAGCATGGCGGTGTGACAGCAGCAACGCACTCCCCTCTCTTCCCGCAGGTACCGGACACGGCCGACGCGGTGCTCGAAGGGCTCGACCCCGAGCAGCGCGAGGTGGCGACCGCCCTGCGCGGCCCGGTGTGTGTGCTGGCGGGAGCCGGTACGGGCAAGACCCGGGCGATCACCCACCGCATCGCCTACGGGGTGCGGGCCGGGATCCTCCAGCCCTCCAGCGTGCTCGCCGTCACCTTCACCAACCGTGCCGCCGGTGAGATGCGCGGCCGGCTGCGCCAGCTCGGCGCCGCCGGTGTACAGGCCCGCACCTTCCACTCGGCGGCGCTGCGGCAGCTCCAGTACTTCTGGCCGAAAGCGATCGGCGGCTCCCTGCCGAGGCTCGTCGACCGCAAGATCCAGCTCGTCGCCGACGCGGCCGCCGCCTGCCGCATCCGCCTCGACCGGGGTGAGCTGCGCGACGTCACCGCGGAGATCGAGTGGTCCAAGGTGACCCAGACCGTCCCCGCCGACTACGCCCCCGCGGCGGCCAAGGCCGGCCGTGAGGCGCCCCGCGACCCGGCGGAGATCGCGCAGCTGTACGCCGCCTACGAAGACGTCAAGCGCGCGCGCTCCGTCATCGACTTCGAGGACGTGCTGCTGCTGACGGTGGCCGTCCTCCAGGACCGGCACGACGTCGCCGAGCAGGTCCGCGCCCAGTACCAGCACTTCGTGGTCGACGAGTACCAGGACGTCAGCCCCCTCCAGCAGCGGCTGCTGGAGCTGTGGCTCGGGGACCGCGACGACCTGTGCGTGGTCGGCGACGCCAGCCAGACGATCTATTCGTTCACGGGAGCAACCCCCGACCATCTGCTCGACTTCCGCGGCCGCCACCCCGGCGCCACCGTCGTCAAGCTGGTCCGCGACTACCGGTCCACCCCGCAGGTCGTCCACCTCGCCAACGGCCTGCTCGCCCAGGCCCGGGGGCGGGCCGCCGACCACCGCCTGGAGCTGGTCTCCCAGCGCCCCGCGGGCCCCGAGCCCGTCTACACCGAGTACGCCGACGAGCCGGCCGAGGCCGAAGGAGCGGCCCGCCGCATCCGCGAGCTCATCGACTCGGGGGTTCCGGCCGCCGAGATCGCCGTCCTGTTCCGCACCAACTCCCAGTCCGAGACCTACGAGCAGGCGCTCGCGGACGCCGGGGTGCCCTACCAGCTGCGGGGCGCCGAGCGGTTCTTCGACCGGCCGGAGGTGCGCAAGGCAGGCAGTGCCCTGCGGGCCGCGGCGCGCTTCGGCGGCAACGACTCGCTCCTCGACGACGTCGTCGACCTGCCCTCGCAGGTCCGCGCGGTGCTGTCCGGCGAGGGCTGGACGACCGAGCCCCCGGCCGGGTCGGGCGCCGTGCGGGAGCGCTGGGAGTCGCTGGCCGCCCTGGTCGGCCTGGCCCAGGACTTCGCCGCCGCCAGAGCGGGAGCCACCCTGAGTGACCTGGTCGTGGAACTCGACGAGCGGGCCGGCGCCCAGCACGCCCCGACGGTGCAGGGCGTCACCCTCGCCTCCCTGCATTCCGCCAAGGGCCTGGAGTGGGACGTCGTGTTCCTGGTCGGCGTCGCCGAGGGCATGATGCCGATCACCTACGCAAAGACCGACGAGCAGATCGAGGAGGAACGCCGCCTCCTCTACGTCGGTGTCACCCGAGCGCGTGAACGCCTGCACCTGTCCTGGGCGCTGGCCCGGTCGCCAGGCGGCCGGCCGAGCCGCCGGCCCAGCCGCTTCCTGAAAGGGCTGCGACCCGGTTCGGGCGCGGCGGGCGGGCGAGCAGCCGCCGGAGTCGCCGGAGGCGTGGAGCGCGGGTTCCGGGGCGGCGGTGGCGGTGCCGGAGTCGCGGCGCCGAGACGGACCCAGCGGACCCCGGCCCGCTGCCGGGTCTGCGGACGCACGCTCACCGACGCCGGTGAGATGAAGCTGATGCGCTGCGAGGGCTGCCCGTCCGACATGGACGAGGGGGTCTACGAGCGGCTGCGCGAGTGGCGGGCGCTGCAGGCGGGACGCAGCGGACAGCCCGCGTTCTGCGTCTTCACCGACAAGACGCTGATGGCGATCGCCGAGTCCGTCCCGGAGGACGAGCGGGAGCTGGCCCGGATCCCGGGGGTCGGGGCCCGCAAGCTCAACCGCTACGGGGCCGACGTCCTGGCCATCTGCGCAGGCCAGGAAGGTGTGGGACTGGACGAGGACGACTGATACGAACTCGTCGAAAAAATAGTTTGCGCATGCCCGGGGAATCCCCATAGGTTCTTGGTCACGGGAACAGCGGCCTTCCCGGAGGCCCTGAATCCGTGTTGTACTTGCATATCCGCGGACTGGTTCGTCCCAGTCCCCCGAGACGCCGAGAGGAGGCGAGCCCAGTGATCAGCATCAACAGCAGCTTCGTCGTCAGCTCCACCGCCAAAATGACCGATCGCTCGGCCGTCTCCCTGTGCATGCTCGGCGCTTCTCACTCGGGCACCGGTCTGTCCGGCATTCGTGCCGTGCGTCCGGCCGCCGCCGCTGCCCCCGCGGGCCTTCCCGTCCGTGAGCGCAATGAGCGACCGACCAAGGCACTGGAAGCAGCAGTAACGGCACAGGCGCAGGCCTATGCCTTTACCGCGACCGGTGCCGGATTCCGGAAGCAGACGACGCAGCACCACCTGATGTGGGCCTTCCGTGGGCCAGAACCCTGGAGTGATCCAGCCTGATCGCCGATCAGGCCGGCGCCTTCAGGGCCGCGGAACCCCACCCGGGATCCGCGGCCCTTCTGTTTGTCCCCGAACGGGGGCGACAGCACGAAGGAGCCTCGGGACAAGAAAAGAACCCGGTACCAAGCCGCCACCCGGTCAACCGGCCGGAACGAACAGACGAGGAAGACCACCCGTGCAACTCGAAGCGCACGCCCCGTCCGTACCGCCTTCCGACACGATCCCCAAGCCCTGTTCCACGGAGGACTCCACCTTGACCCCGCTCACCGCGCTCACCGCGCTCGACGACGCCATCGAGAACCTCGGCGTACCCGTCCCCTGCCGCTCCTACGACCCGGAGGTCTTCTTCGCCGAGTCGCCGGCGGACGTGGAGTACGCCAAGTCCCTCTGCCGCACCTGCCCGCTGATCGAGGCTTGCCTCGCCGGCGCCAAGGAGCGGCGTGAGCCCTGGGGCGTCTGGGGTGGAGAGCTGTTCGTCCAGGGTGTCGTCGTCGCCCGGAAGCGGCCCCGTGGCCGCCCGCGCAAGAACCCGGTTTCGGCATGAACATCACAGGAACGATCGACCGCCCCCTCACGTACGACCCCCAGAAGCAGGCCCCGATGAAGCCGTCCACCCACGACATCGCAGGCACCGCGCCTGAAGACTTCACCAGCAGTGGCGCGAAGGACTCGCGTCAGAACAGGACCCGTGAAATGCAACTCATCCCAGAAGCCCTGGCACGTGCGCATATGCACGACCGCCTGCACGAGGCCGAGCAGGAACGCCGGGCGCTGCGCCTGGCGACCGCTCGCCGGATGCAGCGCCGGGCGGAGCGCGCCTCGATGCGCGCCCGGCGTGCGCTGGCCATGGCAGTCATGCAGTAACCGACCCACCTGAAGCGGTGGTCTCCCGGTGGGAGACGAAGCTCCGCCCCCCGGGGGCCGGTCCGTGCGAACGGACCGGCCCCCGCGGCGTGTTCGGCCCCGGTGGATCAGGCCTCCGCGGCCTTCTCCTCCAGCTCGTACCCGTCCTCGCCCTCCTCGGCGACGTCCTCGTCCGCCTCTTCGGCCTCGTCCGCGGCGAGGAACCCGGCCAGCCAGTCCTCCAGCTCGTCGCGCAGCCGGACGGTGGCCCCCAGCTGGCACAGCACACCGATGGTGCTCAGGGTCACGCGGTGGATCAGCAGATACGCCGGCGGCAGGTTGAGCTGCTTGGCCAGCTGGTACGCGGGGGAGCGGGGATCACCGATGCGGGCGGCCTGGCTCCGCATCCAGCCGCGGGTGAAGGTGAACGCGTCGACCCTGGCCGGCTCGATGATCGGCAGGAGGTAGTCGAGAACGGCGTCGGGGTCCAGCTCTATCGACTCCTTGACGAAGCCCTCCGTGCGGAGCATCTCGTAGACGGCCTCCGCCTCGCCGTCCAGCGTCATGCGCAGGGCCTCGCCGATGGGCTCGGGCAGGCCGTCCGGGAGGCGGTCGACCGTGCCGAAGTCCAGGACGCCCAGGCGCCAGTCGTCCTCGCCCTCGGGCCCGCCGGGCAGCAGCCGGAAGTTGCCGGGGTGCGGGTCGGCGTGCAGGAGCCCGGTGCGCGCGGGACCGGAGAACAGGAAGTGGGCCAGCAACTGGCCGGCCCGGTCGCGCTGCTCCTGCGTGCCCTTCGAGATGATCTCCGACATCGGGATGCCGTCGATCCACTCGGTGACCAGCACCTGCTCGCACTGGTGGACGACGTCCGGCACCACGATGTCCGGGTCGTCGTCGAAGACCTCGGCGTGCGTCCGCTGGGCCTGTGCCTCCAGGTCGTAGTCCAGCTCCTCCGAGACCCGGTCCTTCAGCTCCGTGATCAACGGCTTGATGTCCATGCCGGGGACCAGCGGCCCGAGCAGCCGGGCGAAGCGGCTGAGCTGGTTCAGGTCGGACAGCAGGGCCTCGCCGGCGCCCGGGTACTGCACCTTGACCGCCACCTCCCGGCCGTCGTGCCACACCCCCCGGTGCACCTGGCCGATCGAGGCGGCCGCGGCGGGCTTGTCCTCGAACTCCAGGAACAGCTCCTGCCAGTCCTCACCGAGCCGCTCCGCCAGCACGGAGTGCACGGTGCGCGTCGGCATCGGCGGCGCCGCCTCCTGGAGCTTGGTCAGTGCGGCCCGGTAGGGGCCGGCGACCTCCTCGGGCAGCGCCGACTCGAAGACGGACAGGGCCTGCCCGAACTTCATCGCCCCGCCCTTGAGCTCGCCCAGCACCTTGAACAGCTGGTCCGCGGTGCGCTGCTGAAGCTGCTGGCCGACGATCTCCGCGGACTCGCCCACGATTCGCTTGCCCAGCCCCCAGGTGGCCCGCCCGGCGAAGCCGAGCGGAAGCGCGGCGAGCTTGGCGGTCCGGGTGACCGCCTTGCGCGGAAGATCAGACATGCGCCCTCCAAGTCCCAGCCGGCCGTGTCGGTTCCGCCTCCTGGCGTAGGTCCGCCGACGGCCCTTGCCCCGCCATTGTCGCGCGCCGCACCCCGTCCTCGGCGATGTGTTCCTGCTTACCTTTGCCGGCCGCTCCGCAGGGGCACCCGGGGTGCGGCCGGACCGGCCGCACCTGCCATCGCAGACCGGGCAGCGCGACCTCCCAACGGGCACCGGCGCTCGACGGCGTCCGGCCGTCCAGGAAGGCGAGCGCGTGAGCCGCCGCGAACCCGGCGACGGTCGTCGCGAGGGTGAGGTCGCAGGGCGGCACCCGGCGCTGCCGGCCGGAGCGCCACTGCGCCACGAGCCGCGGCCAGGCCGGGTCCCGGTCGGTGCGCTCGGCGTGCAGACATCCGGCACATCCCGTCTCGCCGGGCAGGACGAGGGGGCCGACGACGCCGGTCCCCTCCACGACACCGGCGTACAGGTGGGGCGTGCCGGAGGCCATCAGGGATTCCGCGGCGGCGGGGTCGGGTGCGTGCACGGCGACGTCGTCGCGCGGGGAGACGACCACCAGGGAGAAGCCCGGGGCGCTCTCCTCGGGCGGTGTCGTGGGGCCCCGGCGCGGCGGCCGGCCGGGGGCGGCCCGGCGGACCACGCGGCGGGCCGTCTCGTCCCGGCGGTCGCCGACGGACTCGGCGGGCAGGCCGCCCGGAGCGACGTCCCACGGCTCGACGCGTCCGCCGTCACGCACGTCGATCTCCCCGACGCCCGCGCCCGACAACAGCCCCGCCAGCACCGCGCCCACCCGTCCCGCACCCCGCACACCCACCCGCAGGGCCCGCCGGGCGGCCAGGTGCCTGATCGCGTCGCCCGGCTCCGAGGTGGTCAGGGACAGTGAGGCCAGGTCGGGGCGGAGCCGGTCGAGGACCTCCTTCTTCTCCCGCAGGGCGTCGGCGGCCGGCCCGCCGCCCCGGGAGTCGTCGAGGAGACCGGCCCGCGCCAGTCGCTCCACGACCCGGTCGACATGCCCGTCCGGCAGGTCCATACGCTGTCCCGCCTCCCGCAGGAGCGCGGGCCCACGGGTGCCGTTGAGCAGTTCGAGGAAGCTGCCCGTCGCCGTGTCCACCGGTGCCAGCGTCAGCGCGTGCGCCGGTGTCATCCCGAACTGCACGGTGTTCAGATCGCGCCAGCCGCGCCTGAGGGCGGGCTTCACCATCGGATGCATGTCAGGTCCCCCGTCTGTCCTGCGGTGTCGTGCCGTGTCGTGCCGTGTCCTGCGGTGTCTTGCCGTGTCTTCCCGCGTCTTCCTGCGTCGGCGGGATCCGGTCGCGGATCCGTCCGCGAGTGCCAGCATGCCCGGATGCGCTCGGAGGCGTCGAAAGTTGTCCACAGGCAGTGGGTATTCGTCGTACGAATCAGTCGCACGCCTCCCAGGACGAGTGGTGGATCGCCACCGATGCGCCACCGATGCGCCACCGATGCGTCCCGGAGCCGGGACTTCCCCGTGTGCAGCGGGTAACGTCGTGGCGTGTCCGCCGACCCACTGCACCGCGCCGGGGCACCCCCGCGCACACCGATGAGTCCGCCGCCGAACGGCCCGGGGACGAGCGCGATCGAGGTGCGCAGGAGCGCCCGGCGACGCCGGACGGTGTCCGCCTACCGCGAGGGCGACCGCACCGTCGTGCTGATCCCCGCCCGGATGTCCGAGGCCGAGGAGCAACGCTGGGTGAGCGTCATGCTGGACAAGCTGGCCGCCCAGGAGAGCAAGCGCGTCCTCGGCGACGCCGAGCTGGCCGCGCGCGCGGAGCGCCTGTCGGGGCAGTACTTCGCAGGCCGGGCCCGGCCCACCTCGGTCCGCTGGGTCACCAACCAGAACACCCGCTGGGGCTCGTGCACCCCGTCCGAGGGAAGCATCCGGCTGTCGCACCGCCTCCAGGGCATGCCCGAGTACGTCGTCGACTACGTCCTCCTGCACGAACTGGCGCACCTGCTGGTCCCCGGCCACGGACCCCGGTTCTGGCGCCTCCTCGAGGCCTACCCGCGCACCGAGCGCGCCAGGGGCTACCTGGAGGGTGTGGTCGCGGCGGACCGGCTGCCGCACGTACCCGGCGCCCGCGGCGAGTAGCGCGCGCGGCCCGGGCGGGTGCCCGCCACGGCCCCGCACGGGTTTCGTACCGGGTCTGTACCGACTTCCTCCGGTGTCGGTGTTTGCCGTTAGCCTGTCGCGACGCACTCGCATTCGGATGGGGGACGGTCGTAACGCATGGCCAGGGAATTCCAACGCGGCCACAAGGCCAGGATCAGTGACCTCACCGCGGGCACGGATCTGTACGTAGGCGTGCAGATCTCCGGCCCCGGGCTGAGCTTCGACATCAGCTGCTTCGGTCTCGACGCCGACGAGCGGTTGTCGGACGACCGGTACTTCGTGTTCTTCAACCAACCGAAGACCCCGGAGGAGTCCATCCAGCTCCTGGGTGCGCAGGCGGGCGACACGGAGTCCTTCCGGGTCACCCTGGACAGGATTCCGCCACGGATCCAGAAGCTGTCCTTCACCGCGACGATCGACGGCGCGGGACAGATGTCGCAGGTGGGCCCCGGGTACATCCGGATCGTCGCGGGCGGCGAGGAGGTGGCCCGGTACCCGTTCAGCGGCTCCGAGTTCTCCACCGAGCGCGCCGTGATGCTGGGCGACTTCTATCTGAAGGACGTGTGGCGGTTCGCCGCCGTCGGACAGGGCTTCGACGGCGGTCTCGACGCGCTGCTGAGGAACTTCGGCGGCGAGGTGGCCGAGGACGAGGCCCCCGCCCCGCAGCAGGCGCAGCAGCCGCAGGCCGGTGCCGCCCCGGGCTTCGCCCCGCCCGCCCAGGCCTCGGCGCCGCCCGCCTTCGGGGCGCCCGCCGGGTCCGCACCGGCCCCGGCTCTCGCGCCGCAGCCCGCCCCGCAGGGCTTCGCTCCGCCGCCCGCCGCCACGCCGCCACCGCCCCCCGCGCCCGGGCCGGACGTGCACGCCGCGCAGACCATCGTCGCGCCCATGAACACGCCGCCCGGCAGTGCCCCGGTGCCGCCCCCCGCCCCGGCGCCCGCGCCGTACGGCCAGCCGGGCCAGCCGGGTCAGCAGCCGCCGTACGGTCAGGTACCCGGCCAGAGCGCGCCGCCGCCCCCCGGCTACGGCCAGCCGCAGGCCCCCCAGGCCCCGGCCCCGCCGCCGGGCTACGGACAGCCGACCGCGCCTCCGGGATACGGGCAGCCGACCGCGCCTCCTGGCTACGGGCAGCCGACGCCCCCGCCCGGCTACGGCCAGCAGCCTCCCCAGGGCATGCCCCAGGGAGCTCCGCAGGGCGCCGGTGTGACCGCGGCGCTCCAGCAGTTCCGGGAGACCGCGCCCGGGCAGCGCTGGACGCAGCAGAACAAGAAACTGGTCCGCGTCGACCTCGGAGCGGAGGGTCAACCCGTGCTCGCCCGGCAGGGCAGCATGGTGCTCTACCAGGGCAAGGTCGACTTCAGCTACAAGGGCGCCGGATTCGCCGGCCGGGTCGTGGGCAACGCGACCGGTCAGGAGATGCAGCTGATGCGCTGCACCGGCAAGGGACAGGTCTTCCTCGCGGACAACTCCGCGATGCTCCACCCCATCGAGCTCCAGGGCGACGCTGTCTGCGTCTCCGCGGAGAACGTCCTGGCCTTCGACGAGAGCCTCCAGTACGAGGTCCGCCGCATCGAGGGGCACGGCATCCCGGGCGGCGCGCTGTTCACGATGCAGTTCCAGGGCACCGGCACGATCGTCGTCAAGACGCGCGGCGTGCCCGTGGTGCTGCCGGTCACGCCCACGACCTTCGCCGACTGCAACGCCGTGGTCGCCTGGTCCGCCGCCGCCCAGGTGGTCGTCTCCAGCCAGGTGCGCATGCGCCGCAACTCCTACGCGGGCGACACCGGCGAGAGCGTCAACCTGCAGTTCCGGGCCGCGCCCGGCAGCTTCGTCGTCGTCCAGCCGTACGAGATCTGAGGGAGAGCCCGACATGAACCAGCCGCTCGCGGGCTACGCTCCCGCACCCGCCGGCGCCCGCATGGAGAACCACGGCAACCACATGCTGAAGGTCGCCATGCAGACCGGAAACGACCTCCTCGCGCGCGTGGGCTCGATGGTCGCCTACGAGGGCTTCGTCCAGTACGAGCCGAACCCGCCGGCCGTCCGCCAGATCGCCAAGGACTGGATGACCGGCGAGGGCGCGCCCCTGATGAAGTGCTCCGGCGACGGACTGCTCTACCTCGCCGACTACGGCGCCAACGTCGTCGTCATCAACCTCAACGGCGACGGGATCTCCGTCAACGCCACCAACCTGCTCGCCTTCGACGCCCACCTGACGTGGGGCGTGGAGCGGGTCAAGGGCCTGGCGAAGTTCGCCGGGCAGGGCCTGTGGAACACCAAGATCTCCGGCCAGGGCTGGGTCGCGCTCACCTCCCGGGGCAAGCCGATCGTGGTCGACTGCGGCGGCGGCGAGGACGAGACCTACGTCGACCCGGACGCGCTCGTCGCCTGGTCCCCGAACCTCAAGGTGAAGGGCAAGCGCAGCTTCAAGGCGCAGTCGCTGATCGGCCGCGGCAGCGGCGAGGCCTTCCAGATGGCCTTCTCCGGTCAGGGCATCGTCGTCGTCCAGCCCAGCGAGGACAGCACCGACCGCCTCCGGGTCCGGGGCTGAGGGGGAGCCAGAACATCATGCAGAGCCCGATTTTCGCCTACAACGACCAGCAGACCCAGGAAGCCTGGAGCCTGCAGAACAAGCACATGCTCCGCGTCGCCCTGACGGGCCACGACGACGTGCTCGCCCGCAAGGGCACGATGGTCGCCTACCAGGGGCTCGTCGAGTTCGACGCCGAGTACCAGAGCAACAACCAGTCACGCGCGCGGGCGCACACCGGTGAGGGCCTGGACCTGATGCGCTGCCACGGGCAGGGCACGGTCTACTTCGCCAACCTCGCCCAGTGCGTCCACGTGGTCGACGTCGACCAGGACGGACTCACCGTCGACAGCAGCTACGTGCTCGCGATGGACTCGTCCCTGCACCACGAGGTCATCGCGGTGGACAGCCTCTACGGCATCTCCGGCTCGGGGAAGTACCAGCTCAACATCACCGGCCGGGGCAAGGTCGCCCTGATCACGTCGGGCTCCCCCCTGTTCCTGGAGGTGACGCCCGACAAGTACGTCAACTGCGACGCCGACGCGATCGTCGCCTGGTCCACCGGCCTGCGCGTGCAGATGCAGGCCCAGACGCACTCCTCCGGGGTGTGGCGGCGCCGCGGCAGCACCGGCGAGGGCTGGGAGCTGAGCTTCATGGGCAGCGGCTTCGCGCTCGTCCAGCCCAGCGAGCTGCTGCCGCCGCAGAACGCCCAGATCGGGCAGGGCGCCGCCGCGCAGTTCGGCATGGGGCAGCACGGGGCCCGCGGTCAGAACCAGGGCAACGTCTGGAGCTGAGCGCACTCACGGCCACCGTTCGGTAAGGGGTGATCGCCAGGGCGGTCACCCCTTACCGCTCACAGGCGGGCGCGGGTCGCCTCCAGCAGGCGGACGACCGACTCGTCGGCCACGTCCGCGACCTCGGCGTACGGGAACCAGCGCAGGTCGAGGGACTCGTCGCTGATCGCCTCCACGGCACCCTCGGGAGCCACGGCCGCGTACTGGACGTCCAGGTGCCAGGCGCAGGGCGTGGGGTGGCGGTCCAGCCGCACGGGGCCGCCGGACAGCAGGGTCAGTCCGGCGATGCCCGACTCCTCCGTGCCCTCGCGCAGGGCCGCCCGGGCCAGCGTCTCGTCGACCGGCTCGCAGTGACCTCCCATCTGCAGCCACATGCGCATCTTCTTGTGCAGGGTCAGCAGCACCCGCTCGCGCGAGGGGTCGATCACCAGGGCGCTCGCCGTGACGTGCCCGTCGGCGCATGCCTTCCACATCCCGTCGGGGTGCGCCGCGAGATGGTCCAGGTAGACCTGCCGCAACTCGTCCTGGCCCTCGTACGCCTTCAGGACCAGGACCGCGTCGTCGTGGAGGCTCACGCGCCGCCGTCGCCCTCGGTCTCGTCCCGGCTCTCGCCCTGGTCCTTCTTCTTCAGGTCGGGCTTGCCCGCCGCCTCGCCGAGCATCTTGTCCAGCTCGGAGAAGTCGAGCTGCTCGCGGTGCACGAAGCCGTCCGGGTCGTCCAGGTCGGTCGCCGTCGGCAGCATGTCCGGGTGGGCCCACAGACCGTCCCGGCCGTCGACACCGCGCGCGTCCGTCAGGGACGCCCACAGACGGGAGGCGTCGCGCAGCCGGCGCGGGCGCAGCTCCAGGCCGATCAGCGTCGCGAACGTCTGCTCCGCGGGACCGCCCGAGGCGCGCCGGCGGCGCAGCGTCTCGCGCAGCGCGTCGGCGGAGGACAGGCGCGGCTTGGCGGCGGTGTGCACCACCGCGTCGACCCAGCCCTCGACGAGCGCCAGGGCCGTCTCCAGACGGGCCAGGGCGGCCTTCTGCTCCGGGGTGTCCTCCGGCTGGAACATGCCCTGCTGGAGAGCCTCCTGCAACTGCTCGGGGTTCTGCGGGTCGAACTGGCCGACCACGTCCTCCAGCTTGGCCGTGTCGACCTTGATGCCGCGGGCGTAGCCCTCGACGGCGCCGAACAGGTGCGAGCGCAGCCACGGCACGTGCGCGAAGAGGCGCTGGTGGGCGGCCTCGCGCAGGGCCAGGTACAGCCGCACCTCGTCCTGCGGCACGCCGAGGTCCTTGCCGAACGACTCGATGTTCACCGGCAGCAGCGCGGCCTTGCCGGCCGGGCCGAGCGGCAGGCCCACGTCGGTCGAGCCGACGACCTCACCGGCGAGCACGCCGACGGCCTGCCCGATCTGCGTGCCGAACATGGCGCCGCCCATGGACCGCATCATGCCGATCAGCGGGCCGGCCATGGCCTGCATCTCCTCCGGCAGGACATCGCCCATGGCGTTGCCGACGCGCTCGGCGACCGGGTCGACCAGCTCGCGCCAGGCGGGCAGGGTCGCCTCGACCCACTCCGCGCGGCTCCAGGCGACGGCGGTGCCCGCGCCGGACGGCAGGGCCGTCGCGTCGTCCAGCCACAGGTCGGCCAGGCGCACGGCCTCCTGGACGGCATTGCGCTCGGCGGGACCGACGCTGGCGTCCTTGCGGCCGTCCGGCGTGCCCTGGGAGACCGTCTGGCGGGCGATCTGCTTGGCCATGTCCCAGTTCACCGGGCCGCCCTCGTAGGAGAGCATCTGGCCCAGCTGCTGGAACGCGGCGCCCAGGTCGTTGGGGTTCATGGAACCGAACATGGCCGCGAACGGGTTGTCCGCGCCGGGGCCGCCCAGGCCTCCGGCTCCGGACATCCCGAAACCGAACGGGTTGGCCGGTCCCTGACCACCGCCGCTCTGCTGGTCCTTCTTCTTGCCTTCGTCGCCGTCGTCCGGCTCCTCCGGCGGAAGGCCGAATCCGAATGGGGTGTCACTCACGGGGTTCCTCGGCTGGTAAGGCCGCCGGTTCTTTCCGGCGGCACGGCTGCCCGACTTCACCACCCAGCGTAGACACCCGAAGCCGATCGGGCCTCGGTGCTTCGCCGACTGACGGCCTGCGGCAGGATGGATGCCACCTGGTACGCACGCGTCGCTCGCGCTCGTACTGAAGACAACCTCTGGAGACGCCCGGTGAGTTCCCCAGATCCACAGGTTCGCGCAGCGCGAAACCAGTCAACCAGTTCCGCCCGCCCCGGCGCGCGCGGACCCGTCGTCGCGGTCACCGGAGCCGCGTCCGGGGTCGGGGCCCTGCTCACCGCGCGGCTCGCCGCGTCCGACGAGGTCGGACAGGTCGTGGCCATCGACGAACGGCGCGGGGAGTGCGAGGCGGCCGAGTGGCAGATCCTGGACGTACGGGACCCGGCCATCGCCGAGAAACTGCGGGGTGCGGACGTCGTGGTGCACCTGGCGCTCGACCTCGACCTGGAGACCGACGCGGCCGCCCGGACGGCTTACAACGTCCGGGGGACGCAGACCGTGCTGACCGCCGCGGCGGCGGCCGGCGTGCACCGGGTCGTGCTGTGCACCTCCGCGATGGTCTACGGCGCCCTCCCGGACAACGAGCTGCCGCTGTCCGAGGACGCCGAGCTGCGCGCCACGGCCGAGGCCACGGGCGTCGGGGACCTGCTGGAGATCGAGCGGCTCGCGCGGCGCGCGCCCCGGGCGCACCCCGGCCTGAACGTGACCGTGGTACGGCCCGCCGTGCTGGTCGGCGGCATGGACACCGCGCTGACCAGGTATTTCGAGTCGCCCCGGCTGCTGGTCGTGGCCGGCTCGCGGCCCGCCTGGCAGTTCTGCCACGTCGACGACCTGTGCAGCGCCCTGGAGTACGCCGTGCTGGAGAAGGCCGACGGTGAGCTGGCCGTCGGATGCGACGGCTGGCTGGAGCAGGAGGAGGTCGAGGAGCTGAGCGGCATCCGGCGCATGGAGCTGCCCTCCGCGGTCGCGCTCGGCGCGGCGGCCCGGCTGCACCGGATCGGACTGACGCCCTCCCCGGCGGGGGACCTGGCGTACACGATGTACCCCTGGGTGGTGAGCGGCAGCCGCCTGCACGATGCCGGATGGCGTCCCGAGCACACGAACGAGGAGGTCCTGGCGGAGCTGCTGGAGGAGGTCGCGGGGCGGCACACGGTGGCCGGCCGGCGCCTCGGGCGCAAGGACGCGACGGCGGCGGGGGCCGCGGGCGCGACCGTGGCGCTGCTGGGCGCGGCCGCGGTGGTGCGCCGCGCGCGCAAGGCCCGGCGCCGCATCTGAGCCGGACCCCGGCCGGCGGCCTCCGTAGGAGGCTCCAACGCGCCACGCGCGCGTAACGGGCGATCACGCTATTCCGCGCCGTCCGCGGCGTGGGGCACGATGGGCGTATGGCAACCACCAACGATCACCCCGGTGAGCGGGCCGCAGCGGACCCCGTCAAGCTGATCGGCATCCGCGAGACACCCCTGTCCGTGGACGAGGTCTTCCGCGCGGTCGGGGACGACGCGTCGGGCGGCACCGCGCTGTTCGTGGGGACCGTGCGCAACCACGACGGCGGCACCGACGTCGACCGGCTCGGGTACTCCTGCCACCCGAGCGCCGAGGCCGAGATGCGGCGGATCGCCGAGAAGGTCGTCGCGGAGTACCCCGTACGGGCGCTCGCGGCGCTGCACCGTGTGGGGGATCTGGAGGTCGGGGACCTCGCGGTGGTCGTCGCCGTGTCCTGCCCGCACCGGGGCGAGGCCTTCGACGCCTGCCGGAAGCTGATCGACGACCTGAAGCACGAGGTGCCGATCTGGAAGCACCAGACGTTCTCCGACGGCACCGACGAATGGGTGGGTGCCTAGCGCCTTCGGCCCGGTGGCGGACGCGGCGTTGCGCCCGTGGCTCGGGTTGCGTAACCCGCCCCCCGGCGTGAGCGTTGTCACTGCGAATGGTTAATCTGCTGATCAGTCAGTCGCGGACGCTCATGGGGTTGGGAGGTCGGCATGGCAGCGCTTGCCTGGTTGCTCATTCCGCTGGTGGCCGCTGTCGGTGCGGGCCTGTGGGGAAGTTGGGCCAACCGGACCCGCAAGGCGCGGAGCGACGGTCCCGAACTGGACGGGTACGCCCGGTTCCGCGAGGCCATGGAGAAGCCCCGCACGGGTGCCTGACCGGCGCCTCGACGGGCACCCGACGGCCACCCCGCCCTGACGGTGTTCCGACAGCCGCGTCCCGTACTGTCGTGCCATGCCACGCCGCACCGCGACGATGCTCGCCTCCACCCTGATGCTGATCGCGCTCCTGTGCGCGGGTGTGTTCATCCCCGTGCCGTACTCGGAGATGTCACCCGGGCCGACGGTGAACACCCTGGGGGACCACGACGGCGAGCCGGTGCTCCAGATCTCCGGCCACAAGACCTACGAGGCGAGCGGTCACCTGAACATGACCACCGTCCGGGTCACCAGCGCCGAGTACCGGATGAACCTCGTGGAGGCCGTCTACGGCTGGTTGGCGCACGACAACAGCGTGGTGCCGCACGACACCCTCTACCCGGACGGCAAGACCGAGGAAGAGGCCACCCAGGAGAACGCGGAGGAGTTCAGCCAGTCCCAGGAGACCGCGAAGGTGGCCGCCCTGAAGGCGCTGGACATCCCGGTGAAGTCCTGGGTGGTCGTCTCGGCCGTCGTCAAGGACTCCCCCGCGCAGGGCAGGCTGCACGCCGGTGACGTGATCAAGGCCGTGGACGGCACGACCGTCAAGAAGCCCACCGACGTCTCCGAGCTGGTGACCAAGCACGAGCCGGGCGAGGACACCGTCTTCACGATCGTGCCCGCCAAGGAGCAGGCCGCCGCGGAGAAGGAGGGCCGGACGGCGACGAAGACGCGGAAGGTCACGATCACCACGGAGACCTCCGACGACGCCGGCGAGAAGCGCGCCGTCGTCGGGATCAGCGCCGGGACCGACCACACGTTCCCGTTCGACATCGACATCAAGCTGGCCGACGTCGGCGGCCCGAGCGCCGGTCTGATGTTCGCCCTCGGCATCTACGACAAGCTGACCCCCGGCGACCTCACCGGCGGCAAGTTCGTCGCCGGCACCGGCACGATCGACGACAGCGGCAAGGTCGGCCCGATCGGTGGCATCGGCATGAAGACCATCGGCGCGCACGACAAGGGCGCCCAGTACTTCCTGACGCCCGCGGACAACTGCGCGGCGGCCGCCGAGGACACCCCCGACGGGCTCACCCTGGTGAAGGTCGACACCATCGACGACGCCCTCGGCGCGCTGAAGGACATCCGTTCCGGAAAGACCGCCGACCTGCCGAAGTGCACGGAGGGCTGACCCTTGCGGCCCAGCCGTCCGCCCCGGCGGCCGGTGTCCGGCGGGTCTACTCCTCGAAGGTCGCCGTCAGCGCCTCGGCCAGACCCGGCACCAGGTCACGCCCCGTGAGGACCTCCGTGGCGGTGTCCTTCTCCCGCAGCCGCAGGGCCGAGTCGCGGGCGCCGTCGCGCAGGACCGCGACCGTCATGCGGACCTCCTGACGGTCCGGGTGCTCCGCCACCCACTGCGCGAGCTTCTTCTCGTTGAGGCCCGCAGGCACCTGGGCCTCGGCCGAGGGCGGCAGCATCAGCCGCTCCACGGCGAGCGCGCAGCCGACCACGGAGTCGGGCCAGGCGATGGTGCCCAGGAACTCGTCGAGCGCCTGGTCCGTTGGAATCTCGTCCTGCTCGATCGGGGTCAGGCCGGAGGTCTCCGACTCGTCCCGCAGACCGAGCCGGTCCGCGAGGGAGGGCTGGTCGGCCCTCAGTCGTGCGGTGTCGACAAGTGCGAAGAGGCGTGCGGGCTGGTCCCAGCCGAGGCCGGAGACGTACTCGTCGATCTCGAGTACGGCCCGGGTGAGGGGGCTCGCTGCCATGGGGGTGTTGGACATGGTCACAATCCTGCCTCGTTCATGGCCCGAATCGGGAACCGAGTAAACGATGAGTAAGTTGCATAAGTGTGGGCCCGCGATCACCGGGGCGCACGGGGGGCCCGCGAACCCGAGGGCCTGACGGATCAACAGCGAACTTCGAGGTGCGCACCTTGGCTTTCCAGATGCCGGACCGCGGCGGAGGCCCCCCGTCGGGGCCGCGGATCAGAGTGGGCCGCCCGTCCCGGCGTGTCCGAACCCTGCTGCTGACACTTGGTGTCCTCGCCGTGCTCGCCATGGCGTTCACCATGTTCGCGGGATTCTGGACGGACTGGCTCTGGTACCGGTCTGTTCACTACTCGTCGGTGTTCACGACGACCCTGTGGACCAAGATCGGGCTCTTCTTCGTCTTCGGCCTGCTGATGGCGCTCGCCGTCGGGTTCAACATCTGGTTGGCCCACCGCCTGCGCCCGCCGCTGAGCGCCATGTCGATGGAGCAGCAGAACCTCGACCGGTACCGGATGGGCATCGCCCCGTACAAGAAGTGGCTGCTGCTCGGCATCACCGCCCTGGTCGGCCTGATCGCCGGCGCCTCGGCGTCCGGTCAGTGGCGCACCTGGCTGATGTGGGTCAACGGCGTGCCCTTCGGGCAGAAGGACCCGCAGTTCAAGCTGGACGTCGCCTTCTTCGCCTTCGACCTGCCCTGGTACCGGTTCCTGCTCGGCTTCGGCTTCGCAGCCGTGATCATTTCCGTGATCGCCGCCGCGCTGACCCACTACCTGTACGGCGGGCTCCGCGTCACCAGCCCCGGCGCGCGCGCCACGGCCGCCGCCACCGGGCACCTGTCGGTGCTCATCGGCGTCTTCGTCGCCCTCAAGGCCGTCGCCTACTGGCTCGACCGGTACGGCCTCGCGGTGAAGTCCAGCGACTTCAAGGCGACCGACAACTGGACGGGCCTGAGGTACGTCGACGCCAACGCCTACCTGCCGGCCAAGACGATCCTCTTCTGCATCGCGGTCATCTGCGCCCTGCTGTTCTTCGCCACCCTGTGGCGGCGCACCTGGCAGCTGCCCGTGATCGGCTTCGGCCTGATGGTGCTCTCCGCGATCCTCATCGGCGGCCTGTACCCGGCGCTGGTCCAGAAGTTCCAGGTCCAGCCGAACGAGCAGGCCAAGGAAGCGCCGTACGTCGAGAAGAACCTCGCGGCCACGCGCGACGCGTACGGCATCGAGGGCACCCAGGTCACCGAGTACCCGGGCAAGAGCGAGACCAAGGACAAGACCAAGCTCCGCGACGACGCGGATGCCGCGGCGTCCGTCCGGATCATGGACCCGAACATCATCTCGCCGACGTTCCAGCAGCTCCAGCAGATGCGTAACTACTACGCGTTCCCGACCAACCTGGACGTCGACCGGTACGCCAAGGACGGCAAGGACCAGGACACGGTCATCGGTCTGCGCGAGCTGAACCTGGCGGGCATCCCGAAGAAGAACTGGATCAACAACCACTTCCGCTACACCCACGGCTACGGCGTGGTCGCGGCGAAGGGCACCCAGGTCGACTCCGAGGGACGCCCGGTCTTCACCGAGTCCGACCTGCCGTCCGAGGGCGACCTCGGGACCTACGAGCAGCGGGTCTACTACGGCGAGAAGACCACCACCTACTCGATCGTCGGCGGTCCCCAGAAGGAGATCGACTACTCCGACGACACCGGGGAGAAGACGTTCAGCTACAAGGGCGACGGCGGGGTCGACCTGTCCAGCCCGATCAACCGGGCGGCGTACGCGGCGGCGTTCAGCGAGCCGCAGATCCTCTACTCCGGTGCCATCGGCGAGGGTTCGCGGATCCTCTACAACCGCACCCCCAAGGAGCGCGTCGAGGCGGTCGCGCCCTGGCTGACCATCGACGGCGACGCCTATCCGGCGGTGGTGGACGGCCGTATCCAGTGGATCGTCGACGCGTACACGACGACGAACGGCTATCCGTACGCCTCCCGTACGACGCTCGGCGACACCACCGCGGACTCGCTGACCGCCAACAACAACTCGCGCGCGGTGGTGGCCCAGCAGAACCAGGTCAACTACATCCGCAACTCCGTGAAGGCGACCGTCGACGCGTACAGCGGTGACGTGAAGCTCTACCAGTGGGACACCCAGGACCCGATCCTGAAGACCTGGATGAAGGCGTTCCCGGACACGGTGCAGGACAAGGGCGAGATCTCCAAGGAGCTGATGGCGCACCTGCGCTATCCGCAGGACCTGTTCAAGGTCCAGCGCGAGCTGCTCACGCGCTACCACGTGAAGGACGCCAACACGTTCCTCAGCGGCAGCGAGGTGTGGCAGGTGCCGGACGACCCGACCAACAAGTCGGGCGACGCGGTGCCGCCGTACTACCTGAGCATGAAGATGCCGGACCAGAAGGCGCAGGCCTTCTCGCTGACGACGACGTTCACACCCAACGGGCGTGACAACCTCAGCGCGTTCATGGCGGTCGACGCCGAGGCGGGCACCAGTGACTACGGCAAGATCAGAATCCTGAAATTGCCCACGAGCACGACCGTCGACGGACCCAAACAGGTGCAGAGCCAGTTCAACTCCGAACAGGACATCGCCGAGTCGATCAGGCTGCTGAGAGGCGGCGACTCGGAGGTGGAGTACGGCAACCTGCTGACGGTGCCGCTCGACGGCGGACTCCTGTACGTCGAGCCCGTGTACGTGCGCGGTGGCGACCTCAAGTACCCGCTGCTGCGCAAGGTGTTGGTGAGTTACGGCGGCAACACCGCCTTCGAGAACACGCTCGACGCGGCCCTGAACAAGGTCTTCGGAGCCCAGGCCGCCGAGAACGAGCAGCCACCGGACGAGGGCGACGACACCACCGAACCGCCACCGACGTCCAGCAACCCCACGGTCCGGGAAGCGCTGAGCGATGCGCAGAAGGCCTTCGACGCCGGGCAGAAGGCCCTGGAGCAGAAGGACCTGGCCGCGTACGCCGAGGCACAGAAGGACCTCGAGGAGGCGCTCCAGCGGGCCGAGGACGCACAGGCCAAGGCCGACCAGAACGCCGGTGGCAAGAACGGCGACGACAAGAACACCGGCGACAAGAACAGTGGGGACAAGGCCGGAGGCGACAAGGCGAGTCCGGACGCGACGCCGACCGGTGATGCCGGGGCAGGCTCGGACACCGGCTGACCGCCGGCCCCGCGCCGGGCGTCCGCGTCGGGCGTTCGAGCTGGTCAAGGCCCATCCCGCGCCGTGCTAGGGTTGTGAACACAACGGCGCGGGGTGGAGCAGCTCGGTAGCTCGCTGGGCTCATAACCCAGAGGTCGCAGGTTCAAATCCTGTCCCCGCTACTGAAGTCGTGAGCTACGTGCGAGCGACCACGAAGGCCCGGATTCCTCAAAGGAATCCGGGCCTTCGTGATGTGCGAACGCATGTCCCGAAGGACACGACGGCCGTGCCGCCAAGGGGAGTTGGGCACTTCTGTGTTTGACTTGTCTCCCTGTGGGCATGTCGACAAAACGCTGAAGTGACCTCACTGACTGCGGTATACCGGATGTACCGAGGTTGCGGGTGGTGCGACGATGGACGTTATGGGGGACATGGCAAATCTGTTCGGGACAGGGCGTTTTGCGCAGCCGTCCGGTCAGCAGTCGGGTCAGGAGGACGCCGCGGACGAGGCTCAGGAAGCCGCCGACGAGGCCGCCGAGGAAGTGCGGCTGCGACTCGCCGTCGACGGAGGTGACGTCGAGGCGATGAGCGTGCTCGGCGCGATGCTGCTGCGCCGCGGCGACTTCGACGGGGCCGAGCCCCACCTGCGTGCCGCCACCGCGGCCGGCGACCGGGCCGCCGCCAACAACCTGGGCGTCCTGCTGCACCAGCGCGGATACGCCGACGAGGCCGCCGGATGGTGGCGTATCGCCGCCGTCGCCGGATCGGCCGCCGCCGCGCACGCGCTGGGCCGGCACTTCCGCGAGCGCGGGGACGAGCCCGCCGCCGAGTACTGGCTGTGCCAGTCCGCGGAACAGGGCCACGTACTGGCCGCCTACGCGCTCGCCGACCTGCTGGAGCACCGCGGCGACGACACCGGGTCCGAGCGGTGGATGCGGGCCGCGGCCGAGCGCGGGCACCGGGAGGCGGCGTATCGGCTGGCCCGGACGCTGGACCGGCGGGCCGGGCGGGACGGCGACGACGAGACCGCCGCGCTCGCCGACGAGGCCGAGCAGTGGTACCGGCAGGCCGCCGCGCGCGGTCACCGGCGGGGCGCGCTGCACCTCGGGACGATCCTGGAGCGGCGCGGCGAGCTCAAGGAGGCCGGCCGCTGGTACCTCACGTCCGCCAAGGACGGCGAGGCCCGCGCCGCCTGCGCGCTCGGCTTCCTGCTGCGGGACGCCGGGGACACCGAGAGCGCCGCCGTGTGGTGGCTGCGCGCCGCCCAGGACGGCGACGGCAACGCCGCCAACGCCCTGGGCGCGCTGCACGCCGAGCGCGGCGAGACGCAGACCGCGGAGCGCTGGTACCGGGCCGCGATGGACGCCGGTGACGACAACGGGGCGTACAACCTCGGGCTGCTCTGCGCCGAGCAGGGGCGCACCGCGCAGGCCGAGCAGTGGTACCGGCGGGCGGCGTATGCCGGGCACCGGGAGGCCTCCAACGCGCTGGCGATTCTGCTGCTGCGGGCCGGGGACGAGAGCGGCGCCGAGCCGTGGTTCTCCAAGGCCGCCGAGGCGGGCAGCGTCGACGCCGCCTTCAACCTCGGGATCCTGCATGCCGGGCGGGGCGAGGAGCGGGCGGCGCTGCGCTGGTACGAGCGGGCCGCGGCGGCCGGGCACACGGAGGCGGCGCTCCAGGTCGGCATGGCACGGCTGCGCGACGGGGACGAGCGCGAGGCGGAGCGGTTCCTGCGCTGTGCGGCGGGGGGCGGCAGCGCGGAGGCCGCGTACCGGCTGGCGACGGTGCTGGACGCGCGCCGGCCGCCCGCGCCCGCGCACGAGCTGGGCGAGCCGGCGCAGGACAAGTCCGAGTGCGAGGAGTGGTACGAGCGGGCGGCCTCCCAGGGGCACCGGCGGGCCCAGGTGCGGGTGGGGATGCTCGCCGCGGCGCGCGGGGACGTGGTGGAGTCGGCGCGGTGGTACCGCGAGGCGGCCGAGGCCGGGTCGCGCAACGGCGCGTTCAACCTGGGGCTGCTGCTGGCGCGCGAGGGCAGCGAGCCGGAGGCCGTGGTGTGGTGGCGGCGGGCGGCCGACGCCGGTCACGGGCGGGCGGCGCTGCGGCTGGCGCTGGTGTTCGCGCGGCGGGGCGAGCTGGCGGAGGGGCAGCGGTGGGCGGACCTGGCGGTGTCGCTGGGGCCGGCGGAGGTGGGGGAGCGGGCGGCGCGGTTGCGGGACGCGTTGCGGCAGGAGCTGTCGGCGTGACGCCGCGCTGAGCTTCGGTGCCTTGTGAAGGGTGCCCGGGCCATGCACCGAGGGCCGGGATCCTTTCGGATTCCGGCCCTCGGTCTTCAGTAGCGGGGACAGGATTTGAACCTGCGACCTCTGGGTTATGAGCCCAGCGAGCTACCGAGCTGCTCCACCCCGCGTCGATGAAGGGAACACTACGTCAATACGAAGACGAGAAGCAAATCCCGCTCCGCTCACGCCGCCGCGCAGTTCGGGCAGGTGCCGCGGTACGTCACCTCGACGTCCGACACCGTGAAGCCGAAGCGCTCCGAGTCGGGGAGGTCGGCCAGCGGGTTGCCGGTCGGGTGGACGTCGCGGATCGCCCCGCACTGGGCGCAGACCAGGTGGTGGTGCGGCCGGTGCGCGTTCGGGTCGTAGCGCTTGGCGCGCTTGTCCGTCGCCACCTCCAGCACCTCGCCGAGCGAGACCAGCTCGCCCAGGGTGTTGTAGACGGTCGCCCGGGAGATCTCGGGGAGCCTGTCCACGGCCCGGGAATGCACCTCGTCGGCCGTCAGGTGGACGTGTTCGCCGTCGAGGACCTCGGCCACCACCCGACGCTGCGCGGTCATGCGCCAACCGCGCCCGCGCAGCCGTTCCAGAAGGTCACTCATACCCATCAGCCTAGCAGCAAGGGGGACCAGGTCCCGAACAGGTGTGAATTTGGAAGCTTGATTGACTTAGACAATGTCTACGCCGCCCTCGTCTCCGGGGTGCGGCGGGCCGGAGCCCCGGTGCGGGGGTCCGGCCCGTTCGTCGTTCCGTCAGGCGGTCACCGCCGGAGCGTGGTGCGGGGCGCGCGCCGGTGCCCAGTGGCGGATGATGTCGCGCACCGAGACGATGCCGACGGGCTCGCCGCCGTCCAGGACGATGAGGTGGCGGAAGCCGCCGTGGGCCATCGCGCCCGCCGCCTCCTCCACGGTCCAGGTGGGGGCGGCGAAGACTACGTCGGTGGTGGTGTGGCCGTGCGCGCGCTCGGTGTCCGGGTCCTGGCCCCGGCCCACGGAGACGAGGACGTCGCGTTCGGTGAGGATCCCGATGCCGTCGGCGTCGGGGTCGTGCACCACGGCCGCGCCGACGCGGCGGGCGGACATCAAGGCGGCGGCCTGGCGGAGCGTGTGGGCGGGACCGATGGTGAGGACGACCTTGCTCATGACTTCTCGGACGAGCATGGGTGGAGCCACCTCCTGCCGGTGATCCATGAGTTAGTTCATGGATTCACAAGTTCACAAGTGGGGGAACTCTCAGAGTGGCAGGTAAAGCACGGGTCAACAAGGGGGCGCGGAGGGTGAGTCGACGGGCGCTCAGTAGCGCTGGTTGAGATACCCGAGCAGTTCGTCGTGGAGCCGGCCGTTCGACGCGGCCGCGTTGCCGCTGTGCGGGCCGGGGCGGCCGTCGAGGCCGGTGAAGGTGCCCCCGGCCTCCGTGACGATGATCGCGTTGGCGGCCATGTCCCAGAGGGAGAGTTCGGGTTCGGCGCAGATGTCCACCGAGCCCTCGGCGACCATCATGTACGGCCAGAAGTCGCCGTACGCGCGCGTGCGCCACACCTCGCGGGTCAGGTCGAGGAAGCCGTCGAGGCGGCCCTGCTCCTCCCAGCCGCTCAGCGAGGAGTACGCGAAGGAGGCGTCGGAGAGCGTGGAGACCTGGGAGACGTGGAGCCGGTGGGCGGAGGTCAGACTGCGGCCGGTGAACGCGCCGTGGTCCTCCACCGCCCACCAGCGGCGGCCGAGGGCGGGCGCCGAGACGAGGCCGACGACCGGCTGGTAGCCGCCCTCCTTCGCCTCCATCAGGGCGATGAGGGTGGCCCAGACGGGGACGCCGCGCACGTAGTTCTTGGTGCCGTCGATCGGGTCGACGACCCAGCGCCGGGGGCCGGTGCCCGCCACGCCGAACTCCTCGCCGTGGACCGAGTCACGGGGGCGGGCACGGGCGAGGTGACCGCGGATGAGTTCCTCGGCGGCCTTGTCCGCCTCGCTCACCGGGGTCATGTCCGGCTTCGTCTCGACCTTCAGGTCGAGGGCCTTGAAGCGGTCCATCGTCGCGGCGTCGGCGGCGTCGGCGAGTACGTGGGCGAGGCGGAGGTCGTCGAGGTAATCGGGCATGCCGTCACGCTATCTGTCGCGGGCGGAAAGGGGCCACCAGGGCTTTGGCGGGCGTGGCGTGGGCGGCCGGGCGGCGCGGGGACCCTTGACAGTGCCCCCGTACCCGTCAAATCTGGGCAGCGAGCCGCTCGGCACATCCGGCAGCGTTCGCTCGGCCCGAGGGAGGCGAGGGTGCCTGCAGCCCGGGAGTCCCTGCTCGACGCCGCGTACACGGCGCTGGCGCGCCTGCCGTGGTCCGCCGTGCGGATGGTGGACGTGGCGGCTTCCGCCGGAGTGTCCCGGCAGACCCTCTACAACGAGTTCGGCGGCAAGGACGGCCTCGCCCGGGCGCTGGTGCGGCGGGAGGCCGACGGCTATCTCGCCGGAGTGGAGCGCGCGCTCTCCGGGGCCGGCGACCCGCGCGAACGGCTCACCGCCACCGCCGAGTGGATGATGTCGGCGGCCCACGACAATGCGCTGGTCCGGGCCATGCTCACCGGCTGCTGGAGCGAGCGGCTGCCCTCGCCGGCCCCGACCGCGATGCCCTCCTCCGCCGGGCCGGCCCAGCGGCGGGCCGACGGTCCGCCGCCCTCGCCCGGCGACTTCGTGGGCCTCGTCCGCGACCGTGCCGTGGCCGTCCTGGGCGGCGCCGGGCCGCTTCCGCCGCCGGACGCCGCCGAACTGGCCCACTCCTGCGAACTGGCCGTGCGGCTCGCCCTCTCCTGTGTCGCCGCGCCGCCCGCCGAGGGCGGGGTGGCCGACCTCGTGCGCACCGTCCTGCCGCGCCGGTCGACGGCGTAGCGGCGGCCGACGGCGCCGGGGGGGGCGTCCTAGTGCGCGGAGCCGGACAGTTGCAGCCCGATCACGCCGATGATGACGAAGCTGATCGAGACGATCTTCAGGGTGGAGACCAGGTCGCCGAGGAAGACCATGCCGTAGATGGCGGTGCCCGCCGCGCCGATGCCGGTCCACACCGCGTACGCGGGGCCGACGTCGAGCTTCTTCAGGGACATCGTCAGCAGGCCGAAACTGCCCAGCGCGAAGGCGCAGAAGGCGATGGTGGGCCAGAGCCGGGTGAAGCCGTGCGACAGCTTCAGACAGACGGCGAAGCCGGTTTCGAGCACTCCTGCCACTATGACCAGCAGCCACGCCATGTCTTGTCCTCCCGTGGTCCCCTACCGCGACCGCTGCGTCGGTGTCGATCAGTGGCTTCGTCCGACAGCGACTTCGTCCGGCTTTGCTCAGGCTTGGTTCCGGCTTGGTGCGATTATGCACTTACCGGTTGCACGGCACGGCAAACAACGCGGGGGGTCAGTCCCCTTCCTTGCGTTCCCGCGTCGACAGCAGCCGGCGCAGCGAGTACAGCCGGGCCGGATCGGCGTGCCCCTCGGCGACCCAGGCGTCCAGCGCGCAGTCGGGCTCGTCGTGGCTGCACGCCCGCGGGCAGCCCTCCGTGCCGGGCACCAGGTCGGGGAAGGCGTTGATCACCCGGGACGGGTCGATGTGCGCCAGCCCGAACGACCGCACGCCCGGGGTGTCGACGACCCAGCCGCCCGCCGCGGAGGACAGCGGCAGGGCGAGGGCGGAGGTGGTGGTGTGCCGGCCGCGGCCCGTCACCGCGTTCACATGCCCTGTCACCCTGCGGCGGTCCTCGGGCACCAGGGTGTTGACCAGGGTCGTCTTGCCGACGCCGGAGTGGCCGACGAAGGCGGTGATCTTCCCGTCCAGGTGCTCGCGCACGAGGTCCGCCGCGGCGCCGTTCTCCAGCTCCTCCCGGCTGGTGATGACGTAGGGGATGTCCAACGCGCCGTACAGCTCCAGGAATTGGTCCGGCGGCGCCAGGTCCGACTTGGTCATCACCAGCAGCGGGGAGAGGCCGCCGTCGAACGCCGCGACCAGGCACCGGTCGATGAGGCGGGGGCGCGGCTCGGGGTCGGCGAGGGCGGTGACGATGGCGAGCTGGTCGGCGTTGGCGACGACCACCCGCTCGTAGGGGTCGTCGTCGTCGGCCGTGCGGCGCAGCACGGAGACGCGCTCCTCGATGCGGACGATCCGCGCCAGCGTGTCCTTCTTGCCGGACAGGTCGCCGACCAGGGCGACCCGGTCGCCGACGACCGCCGCCTTGCGGCCCAGCTCACGGGCCTTCATCGCCAGGACGATCCGGTCCTCGACCAGACAGGTCAGCCGGCCTCGGTCCACGGTGAGGACCAGGCCCTCGGCGGCGTCCTCGTGCTTGGGCCGGGTGTGGGTGCGCGGCCGGTTGCCCTTGCGGTTCGGGCGGGAGCGGATGTCGTCCTCGTCGGTGTGCTTGCCGTAGCGGCGCATGGCGATCCGTCCCTACGCCCCGAGCATCCCGGTCCACAGATCGGGGAAGTCGGGCAGGGTCTTGGCGGTCGTCGCCACGTTCTCGATCCGCACCCCCTCGACCGCGAGGCCGATGACGGCGCCGGCGGTGGCCATGCGGTGGTCCTCGTAGGTGTGGAAGACGCCGGCGTGCAGCCGGCGCGGGCGGATGTGCAGGCCGTCGGCGGTCTCGGTGACGTCGCCGCCGAGTTCGTTGATCTCCTTGGTGAGCGCGGCCAGGCGGTCCGTCTCGTGCAGCCGCAGGTGGGCCACGCCGCGCAGGGTCGAGGGGGAGTCCGCGAGGGCGGCGACGGCCGCGATGCCCGGGGTCAGCTCGCCGACCTCGCCGAGGTCGACGTCGATGCCGTGGATCGCGCCCGAGCCGGTGAAGACCAGTCCGTAGTCGGTCAGTTCGCAGGAACCGCCCATGTCGGTGAAGATCTCGCGCAGCCGGTCACCGGGCTGGGTGGTGCGGGACGGCCAGTCGGGGATCACCACCTTGCCGCCGGTCACCAGCGCCGCCGCGAGGAAGGGCTGGGCGTTGGACAGGTCCGGCTCGATCGTCAGGTCCCGGCCGAGCAGCGCGCCCGGCGTGACCCGCCAGACGTTCGGCTCGCCGCCGGACTCGGGGGTGTCGACCTGGGCGCCGACCGCGCGCAGCATGTCGACCGTCATCCGGATGTGCGGCATGGACGGCAGCGCGGAACCGGTGTGACGGACCTCGACGCCCTGGTTGAAGCGCGGTCCGGACAGCAGCAGGGCGCTGACGAACTGCGAGGAGGACGACGCGTCGATCTCGACCGGACCGCCCTCCAGGGCCCCGCCGCCGTGCACGGTCAGCGGCAGCGCGCCGCGCCCGTCGTCGTCGACGCGGGCGCCCAGCACGCGCAGCGCGTCGATCACGCCGTGCAGCGGACGCTCGTACGACCGCGGGTCGCCGTCGAAGCGGACGGCGCCGTCGGCCAGCGCGGCGACCGGCGGGAGGAAGCGCATGACCGTGCCCGCGTTGCCGACGTCGACCGTGGCCGGGCCGCGCAGACCGGCCGGGATGACCCGCCAGAACTCGCCGGTGCCCTCGGGCCCGACGCCCTCCTCGATCTCGACGCCCATCGTGCGCAGCGCCTCGGCCATCAGCAGCGTGTCGCGCGAGCGCAGCGGGCGGCGCAGCCAGCCGGGCTCGGAGGCGAGGGCGGCCAGCACCAGAGCACGGTTGGTGACCGACTTGGACCCGGGCACGTGGACGGTCGCATCGACGGCTCCGCTCGCATGCGGGGCGGGCCAGAGGGCGGTGTGCGCGGGGTTCACGGTCATGGGCCCCACTTTAATGGCTGAGGACGATCGGAGATCTTGATCAAAAGCGTCGAAACCTGACCGAAAGAGCAACGGTGCACGTGCCGTGCATATATGCGGAGCGTGCGGCGGGTGCCCGGAGTCTCACAGCCCCAGCAGCCAGCGCCCGCCGCCGATCAGCGAGCACAGCGACACCGCGTGGAACAGGAAGAACCACACCCCCGCGGGCGCGTGCGTCAGCCGCGCCAGCTGGTCCGCGTCCGAGTCCCCGGCGCCGCCCCGCGACCGCTTGGCCTGCAACTCGAAGGCCGGGCGCACCCCGCCGAGCAGCAGGAACCACACCGCCGCGTAGGCGAACGCCGCCTGCACCTGCGGCCCGGCCAGCCAGGAGACCAGGACGAACGTGCCGCCGGTGACCACCACCGTCAGCACCCCGTAGGCGTTGCGGACCATCAGCAGCAGGGCGACGAGCAGCGCCGTCGCCAGCCACAGCAGCAGGGTGATGCGTCCCGTCGCCAGCAGCGCGGCACCGCCGAGGCCGAGCAGCGGGGGAGCGGTGTAACCGGCGACCGCGGTGAGGATCATGCCGACGCCGTGCGGCTTGCCCCGGCTCACCGTCAGGCCGCTGGTGTCCGAGTGCAGGGTGATCCCGGTCAGGGTGCGCCCGGTCAGCAGGGCCACCAGGCCGTGGCCGCCCTCGTGGGCGATGGTGATCGCGTTGCGCGCTATCCGCCACGACCCGTGCGTCACGACGACGGCGAGCGCGGCCACCAGGGTCGCGATCACCACCCACAGGTCGGGATCGGGCTGGGTGCCGGAGACCTCGTCCCACAGGGAGGTGAGCGAGGCCGTCGCGAGGTGGTCCATGTTCGGTGAGGGCTCCTCGTTCGTGCGCGGGGTCTGGCAGTGTGGCACGTATGTGCGGACGGTATGCGGCGAGTCGTCGACCCGAGGATCTCGCGGGAATCTTCGAGATCGAGAAGTGGGAGCCCGAGGAGAGCCTGGAACCCGACTACAACGTGGCCCCCACCAAGGAGGTCTACGCCGTCCTGGACCGTCCCCTGAAAGACGTCGAGGACCCGAAGCCGGTTCGCCAGCTGCGGAGGCTGAAGTGGGGCCTCGTCCCCTCCTGGTCCAAGACGCCCGAGGGCGGCGCCCGCATGATCAACGCCCGCGCGGAGACCGTCCACGAGAAGCCCTCCTTCCGCCGCGCCTTCAGCACCCGGCGCTGCGTCCTGCCCGCCGACGGCTACTACGAGTGGGTCACCGGCACGCAGGAGCGGGACCTGGAGGTCGAGGGGCGCAAGAAGCGGCCCCGCAAGCAGCCGTACTTCGTGACCCCCGCCGACGGCTCCGTGTTCGCCATGGCCGGGCTCTACGAGTTCTGGCGGGACAAGACGCTCCCCGACGACCACCCGCGGGCCTGGTGGGTGACCTGCTCGGTGATCACCACCGAGGCCGAGACCACGCCGCTCGCGGTCGCCCCGGCCGACGGCCCGCACGCCCTGGCCGACATCCACCCCCGGATGCCGCTGATGCTGACGCCGGACCGCTGGGACGACTGGCTGGACCCGGCGCGCACCGACCCCGACGAGCTGACCTCCCTGCTGGCGCCCCCGCCCGCCGGGCTGATGCGGGCCTTCCCCGTCTCCACGGCGGTGAGCAACGTCCGCAACAACGGGCCGGAGCTGCTCAAGGAGCTTGAGGCGCCGGAAGAGGGCACACTCTTCTGACGTGACCAGCGACACCACCGACACCAGCGACACCACCGACACCAGCGAGACCGTCGACACCGAGGCGGGCCCGGCCCGCGTCACCTGGCACCGGGCGAAGCGGCCCCGGTTCGTCCTCGCCGTGAGCCACGGCGCCGGCGGCGGCATCGAGGCGCGCGACCTGAAGGCGCTGGCGGCCGCGCTGCCCGCCCACGGGGTGAGCGTCGCCCTCGTCGAGCAGCCCTGGCGGGTGGCCGGCAAGAAGCTGGCGCCCGCGCCGAAGACCCTGGACACCGGCTGGCGGGGCGTGTGGCCCGCGCTCGCCGCGCCGGGCCTGCCGGTGATCTCGGGCGGCCGCAGCGCCGGCGCCCGCGTCGCCTGCCGCACCGCGGGCGAACTGGGCGCCCACGCCGTCCTCGCCCTCAGCTTCCCGCTGCACCCACCGGGCAGGCCGGAGAAGTCCCGCGCCGACGAGCTGCTCGGGGCGGGGGTGCCCACCCTCGTCGTGCAGGGCGGCAACGACCCCTTCGGCAGGCCGGGGGAGTTCCCCGAGGCGCCCGCGGGGACCTACGACCTGATCGAGGTGCCGTACGGCGACCACGGCTTCGCCGTGCCCAAGCGGGCGGGGATCGGCCAGGAGGAGGCGCTGGAACGGATCACCGACGGCGTCCTGGAGTGGACCGGCTCACTCGGCTGAACGCCCGGGAATGACCGGCGGGCGGTCACTGTTGTGCCGTGCGTATGTTGCTGAGAATCAGCACCGACGCCGTAGGAGAGGAAGTCCGCCGCATGGGTTCAGCCTTCTGCCCGAGTCGCAGCAGCCGCGCCGACCTGGACTGGACCGTGCTGCACGCCGCCAAGACCGCCCCTATTCGGGCGGCGGGCGGACCGGATCGTCGTCTATCCTCCGATTCGAGTGGGACCGGTCTCGGTTTCACGACATCACTGGAGGAGGTGGGTCCGGTCACTGGGACCGACGCAGGGACCGAACACGGCCAGGCGGAGCAGCCCGAGGGCCGGGGTACGAGCGCGGAGTCGACCGCCGAGCGCAGCGCGCGCTTCGAGCGGGACGCGCTGGAGTTCCTCGACCAGATGTACTCGGCCGCGCTGCGCATGACGCGTAATCCGGCCGACGCCGAGGACCTGGTGCAGGAGACCTACGCCAAGGCGTACGCGTCCTTCCACCAGTTCCGCGAGGGCACCAACCTCAAGGCGTGGCTGTACCGCATCCTCACCAACACCTTCATCAACTCGTACCGCAAGAAGCAGCGCGAACCCCAGCGCAGCGCGGCCGAGGAGATCGAGGACTGGCAGCTCGCGCGGGCCGAGTCGCACATGTCGACGGGGCTGCGCTCCGCGGAGTCGCAGGCGCTCGACCACCTGCCCGACTCGGACGTGAAGCAGGCGCTCCAGGCGATCCCCGAGGAATTCCGTATCGCCGTGTATCTGGCGGACGTCGAGGGCTTTGCCTACAAGGAGATCGCGGACATCATGGGGACACCCATCGGTACGGTGATGTCCCGGCTGCACCGTGGACGCCGTCAGCTGCGCGGCATGCTGGAGGACTACGCCCGCGACCGCGGCCTCGTCCCCGCCGGCGCCGGAGAGTCGAACGAAGCGAAAGGCTCGGGGTCATGAGCTGCGGAGAGCCGCACGAGACGGATTGCAGCGAAATCCTCGATCATCTCTATGAGTTTCTCGACAAAGAGATGCCGGACTCGGACTGCGTGAAGTTCGAGCACCACTTCGAGGAGTGCTCGCCCTGCCTGGAGAAGTACGGGCTGGAGCAGGCCGTGAAGAAGCTGGTCAAGCGGTGCTGCGGACAGGACGACGTGCCGGGTGACCTGCGCGCCAAGGTCATGGGCCGGCTGGATCTGATCCGGTCCGGGCAGTCCGTGCCCGAACACGACGTCACGGCCGCGCCGTCGTCGGCCCAGCAGGAGTCCTGAGCCGGGCCCGAGTCACTCGTACGTGCTAATCCGCGGGTTATCTGCCCGCGACCTCCCGCCGCCGTCCTAGGCTCCTGAGCCTGACAGACGTGGCCGGGGGAGGGGCTCATGGACGCGGTACCGGCGCGGGCGCGTGTCTACGTGACCGTCGTCGCCCTCGCCGCCCTGCTGTGCCTGCGCCCGCTGCCGTCGGTGCACGCGCCCTGGTGGGCGGCGGCGCTGCTCGCCGGACTGTACGCGGGCTCCGAACTCGTCGCGCGGTCCCGCTTCGTCGGGACCTGCTATCCGGTCCTGCTCGCCGGTGCCTTCCTGCTGCCGCCGCCCGCCGCGGCGCTGGTGGCCCTGCCCGGGGCGCTGCTGTCCCCGGTGCCGCGACGCCCCTTCGGCCTGCGGCGCGTGTGGCGGGCCGCCCAGCTGACCCTCGCCGTGTGGTCCGCCGCCTGCGTCCACTGGCGGCTCGGCGGCCGGGACGCGGTCGTCGAGCCCTCCTTCCCGTACGCCCTGGTGCCGGCCGGGGCCGCCGTCCTCGCCTTCTGCCTGGTGCTCGCGGTGCTGGACGGCGGCATCCTCACCCTCGCCGACCAGGTGCCGCCGAGCCGGGCGTGGCGGGGGCTGCTCTCCCGGTCGCTCGCGCCGATCGCCGTGCACGGGCTCGCCGGGCTGATGATGGCCGTCCTGTGGCGCAGCCCGTACGGCCCGGTGGCCGCGCTGCTGGTCCTGCTGCCGATGTGCGTGGCGTGGTGGGCCTTCGCCCAGTACCACCGCGAGCGGGCCGCGCACCAGGCGACCATCCGCGCCCTGGTCCAGGCCGTCGACATCAAGGACGGCTACACGCGCGGCCACAGCGAACGCGTCGGCCAGGCCTCCATGATGATCGCCCGCGAGCTGGGCATGGACGACGAGCGCGTCGAGACCCTGCGCTTCGCCGGGATCCTGCACGACGTGGGCAAGCTCGGCGTGCCCACCCGGCTGCTGCGCAAGGACGGGCCGCTGACGCCCGAGGAGCGCCGGGTGATCGAACTGCACCCCGAGTACGGGCACGAGATGGTGCGCGGCATCCGCTTCCTGGGCGAGGCCCGTGCCGCGGTCCTCCACCACCACGAACGGCTGGACGGCAGCGGCTACCCCTACGGACTGGCCGGCGACCGGATCCCCGAGTCGGCCCGCGTGGTGGCCGTCGCCGACGCCTTCGACGCGATGACCTCCACGCGCTCCTACAGCAGGGCCCGCCCGGTCGCGGCGGCCCTGGCGGAGCTCCAGCGGTGTGCCGGCCGGCAGTTCGACCCGCGGATGGTGCGGGCGCTGGTCCACGCCCTCGGCCGCCACGGCTGGCGCCCCTCGGTGACGGCGGACGGCCCGCCCGGCCTCCCCGCCGCACCGGCACCGGGCCCCGGGCCGGGCGCGGGCGCGCGGGACAGCGTCGGCAGGGGAGCGCCGTGACGCCCGCGCAGCCGCCGGCCCCGTCCCCGCCGCCGGCCGCCGTTCTCCTCGTACCCGGCTGTGCCGGGCTCCTCGCGCTCGGCTGCCTCGCCTCCGTGCTGGGGTCGGGACCCGTGCAGCGGCCCGTCGCGCTGGCCTTCGGGGGGCTGGTCGTCCTCGGTGAGCTGACCCGGCGGAGCAGTACCGAGGCCCGGGAGGCCGCCCCGCTCGGGGCCGCGGGCGCGCTGGCGTACGCGCTGCTGGGGGACGTCGCCGGGCAGCCCGCGCACCACGGGGTGGCCCAGACCGTCACCGTCGTGCTCGCCGCCTCGCTGCTCGGCAGCGTCCCCTACGTCGCCCGCGGCCGCGGGCCCGTCCTCGACCACCTGGCGCGGCGGGTGCTCACCGTCGGCTTCGCCGCCGTGTGCTTCCGTCCGCTGTCCCACCAGGGCGCCTTCGACGGCTGGAGCGGTCCCGCCGACGCGCTGCTGCTGCTCGCGCTGCTCGCCCTGACCACGCTGTGCGACGCCGTGCTCGCCGCGGCACCCGCGCACGCGCGCACCGGGTGGCCCTTCGGACCGCTGCTGCGCGAGGAACTGCGCGGCATGGTCGGAATCACGTCGGCGGTGTGCGCGACCGGCGCGGTGATGGCGCTCGCGGTGAGCGTCGCGGGGCTGTGGGCCCTCCCCGTCTTCTGCGTGCCCCTGCTCCTCGCCCAGCTCTCCTACCGCCGGTACGCGGCCGTCCGGGCCACCTACCGCCAGACCATCGCGTCCCTGGCCCGCGCCACCGAGATCGCCGGGTACACCCCGGCCGGGCACGCCCGCCGCGTCGCCGGGCTGGGCGTGGCCGTCGGGCGGGACCTGGGGCTGTCCGGGGCGGAGCTGACCGTGCTGGAGTACGCGGCCCTGATGCACGACATCGGCCAGCTGAGCCTGGTCGACCCGGTCCCGGCCGGAGCCACCGCCGGCCTGCCCGTCGCCGAGCAGCGGCGAATCGCGCTGCTCGGCGGGGCCGTCGTGCGCCAGACCGGCGTCGACGCGGCGGTCGCGGTGGTGGTGGAGCGGCAGGCCGACCCCTGCCGGGAGCAGCCGGTCGCCGCGCGGATCGTGCGGGTCGTGAACGCTTACGAGGAGAAGGCGCGGGACGCGGGCCCCGGCGGCGTCCTGACGGCGCTGGAGGAGCTGCGCCTGGCCACCGCCGGCGACTACGCTCCCGAGGTGGTGGAAGCACTGGCCCGGGTCCTTGCCCGGAGCAGCCTTACCGAGCCCGCGGCTGGGTAACCCATGGGTAATGAGCGCCTCCGCAGCCGTACGTGGTTTGATGCCCGGGAGAGGGTGTCCGGGGGCGCGAAAGGCACAGCCAGCCCACAGAACGGAACTGGCAGGCGGGAATCGTGAGGATCTTCGGCAAGGCACGGCACCGGCCCTCCGCCTCTTGGCGGCAGGCCACCGACCGCGCGTTCACGCTGATCGGCGACGGTCGCTACGAGGACGCGGGTGCGCTGCTGACCCGGGCGGCCGACCTGGAGCCCTGGCTGTCGGAGTCCTGGTTCAACCTGGCGCTGCTGCACAAGTTCCGGCACGACTGGGAGCAGGCCAGGGCGGCCGGCCTGCGCGCCGTCGCGCTGCTCGACCGGGACACCGGCGCCCCCGACTGGTGGAACGTCGGCATCGCCGCGACCGCCCTTCAGGACTGGCCGCTGGCCCGCCGGGCCTGGCAGGCGTACGGCCTGCGCACTCCCGGGGACGCCACGGACGCCGGTGAGCCGCTCGGCATGGACCTCGGCAGCGCGGCCGTACGGCTGTCCCCGGAGGGCGAGGCCGAGGTGGTGTGGGGGCGGCGGCTCGACCCCGCCCGCGTCGAAGTGCTGTCCATCCCGCTCCCGTCCTCGGGGCGGCGCTGGGGTGAGGTCGTCCTGCACGACGGCGTGCCGCACGGGGAGCGGACGACCAGCACCGGGCACTCCTTCCCCGTCTTCGACGAGATCGAGCTGTGGGCGCCCTCGCCCGTGCCCACCTGGGTGGTCCTCCTGGAGGCCGCCACCGAGGCCGACCGCGACGCCCTGGAGCAGCTGGCCGCCGACGCCGGGTTCGCCGCCGAGGACTGGTCGTCCTCCGTGCGGCTGCTGTGCCGGATGTGCTCGGAGTCCCGGATGCCGTCCGACGAGGGCGAGGGTGAGCACCTCGACCCGCACGACCACAGCGAACCCGGACACCCCGGGCCGCTGGGGCACCGCACCGACGGGCAGCTGTGGGTGCCGGAGCGGGAGTGCGGGGTGGCCGCGCCGGCCGGGCTGGTGAAGGGGCTGCTGGACGGGTGGGTCGCGGACAGCCCGGACTCGCGTGACTGGCGGGACCTGGAAGAGGTCTGCTGAGCGGCCCCGTAGTCTTTGCCAGGACACTCCAGCAGCGTCAGCATCACCTTTGGTTGTACGAGGAAGGCATACGTCGGTCATGGCCCAGCAGGACACCGATCAGCAGCGCCCGGGCGTGCTCCCCGTCGACGACGAGGGATTCGTCGTCGACACCCAGGACTGCGAGGAGCGTGAGGCCGACTGGCGCGGGCGCGGCACCTCGCGCCCGATCACGGTGGTCGGCAACCCGGTGCTGCACAAGGAGTGCGAGGACGTCACCGACTTCGGCGAGGAGTTCCAGCAGCTGGTGGCCGACATGTTCGCCAGCCAGCGCACCGCCGAGGGCGTGGGCCTGGCCGCCAACCAGATCGGCGTCTCCAAGAAGGTCTTCGTCTACGACTGCCCCGACGACGAGGGCGTCCGCCACGTCGGCGTGGTCTGCAACCCCAAGCTGGCCGAGCTGCCTGCCGACCGCCGCCGCCTGGACGACAGCAACGAGGGCTGCCTGTCCGTGCCGACCGCCTACGCGCCGCTCGCCCGCCCCGACTACGCCGAGGTGACCGGGCAGGACGAGCAGGGCAACCCCGTCAAGGTGCGCGGCACCGGATACTTCGCCCGGTGTTTGCAGCACGAGACGGACCACCTGTACGGGTACCTGTACATCGACCGGCTCTCCAAGCGCGAGCGCAAGGACGCGCTGCGGCAGATGGCCGAGAACGAGCCGCGCTACCCGGTGGTCGCGAACGACTGACACCGCCTCGCGGGTCACACATCTCCCGTGCGCACGGCGCCTGTTCGGGTCTTCCCCGAACGGGCGCCGTTCGTCTGTGTGCGTCCGTGGGAAGCCGCCACACAACAGGAGAATTCCGGCACGGTGGGGTAGTGAATGAAGCAAATCCGTTCCCAGAACGGTCAGTTGTGGTGCTGAATGGGAACCGCGGGGATACGCAACGGCGCACGCCCGGCTCAGCGAGAGGGGTGCGCCACCGGCGGCTGAGAGGGGTTTGTTCGTGCATGCTTTCCCACACGGCACCACAGCGACACCGACCGCGATCGCAGTACCGCCATCGCTCCGTCTCCCGGTGATCGAGGCGGCATTTCCCCGGCAACTGCACCCGTATTGGCCCAGGCTCCAGGAGGCCACCCGCACCTGGCTGCTCGAAAAGCGGCTCATGCCGGCGGACAAGGTCCAGGAATATGCCGACGGCCTGTGCTACACGGACCTCATGGCGGGCTACTACCTGGGCGCCCCCGACGAGGTGATGCAGGCGATAGCGGACTACAGCGCGTGGTTCTTCGTCTGGGACGACCGGCACGACCGTGACATCGTCCACGGCCGGTCCGGCGCCTGGCGGCGGCTGCGCGGCCGGCTGCACACGGCACTCGACTCACCCGGGGACCACCTGCACCACGAGGACACGCTGGTGGCCGGGTTCGCCGACAGCGTGCGGCGGCTCTACTCCTTCCTGCCGGCCACGTGGAACGCCCGGTTCGCCCGGCACTTCCACGCGGTGATCGAGGCGTACGACCGGGAATTCCACAACCGCACGCGCGGAATCGTGCCCGGCGTGGAGGAGTACCTCGCACTGCGCCGGCTCACCTTCGCGCACTGGATCTGGACCGACCTGCTGGAGCCGAGTTCGGGCTGCGAACTCCCCGACGCCGTACGGAAACACCCGTCGTATCGCCGGGCGGCGCTGCTGAGTCAGGAATTCGCCGCCTGGTACAACGACCTCTGCTCGCTGCCCAAGGAAATAGCGGGCGACGAGGTCCACAATCTCGGAATCAGTCTCATCACCCATCATGCACTCACGCTGGAAGAAGCCATCGGAGAAGTCAGGCGACGCGTCGAGGAATGCATCACCGAATTCCTCGCCGTGGAGCAGGACGCCTTACGGTTCGCCGACGAACTCGCCGACGGAACCGTACGCGGAAAGGAACTGAGCGGCGCCGTACGGGCCAACGTCGGCAATATGCGGAACTGGTTCAGCTCCGTCTACTGGTTCCACCACGAGTCCGGCCGGTACATGGTCGACAGCTGGGACGACCGGTCCACGCCCCCGTACGTCAACAACGAAGCGGCAGGTGAGAAATGACCGTCGAGTCCGTCAACCCCGAGACCCGTGTGCAGGCTGCGCCGGAACTGCGCGAACCGCCCGTGGCGGGCGGCGGCGTACCGCTGCTCGGCCACGGCTGGCGGCTGGCCCGCGACCCGCTGGCCTTCATGTCCCAGCTGCGCGACCACGGCGACATCGTGCGCATCAAGCTCGGCCCGAAGACCGTCTACGCGGTCACGAACCCGGAGCTGACCGGCGCCCTCGCCCTGAACCCCGACTACCACATCGCCGGCCCGCTGTGGGAGTCGCTGGAGGGCCTGCTCGGCAAGGAGGGCGTGGCGACCGCCAACGGCCCGCTTCACCGGCGCCAGCGGCGCACCATCCAGCCGGCGTTCCGGCTGGACGCCATCCCCGCCTACGGGCCGATCATGGAGGAGGAGGCGCACGCGCTCACCGAGCGCTGGCAGCCGGGCCGGACCGTCGACGCCACCTCGGAGTCCTTCCGGGTCGCGGTGCGCGTCGCGGCCCGCTGCCTGCTGCGCGGGCAGTACATGGACGAGCGGGCCGAGCGGCTGTGCGTCGCGCTCGCCACCGTGTTCCGGGGCATGTACCGGCGCATGGTGGTCCCGCTCGGACCGCTGTACCGGCTGCCGCTTCCGGCCAACCGCCGATTCAACTCCGCGTTGGCCGATCTGCATCTGCTGGTCGACGAGATCATCGCCGAGCGCCGCGCATCCGGTCAAAAGCCGGACGATTTGCTCACGGCATTGCTGGAGGCGAAGGACGACAATGGCGACCCGATCGGGGAACAGGAGATCCACGACCAGGTGGTCGCGATACTCACCCCCGGCAGTGAAACCATCGCGTCCACGATCATGTGGTTGCTCCAGGCACTTGCCGACCATCCGGAACATGCCGACCGCATACGCGACGAAGTCGAAGCGGTCACCGGCGGGCGGCCCGTGGCATTCGAGGACGTCCGCAGTCTCACGCACACCGGCAATGTCATCGTGGAGGCCATGCGTTTGCGCCCCGCCGTATGGGTATTGACGCGGCGCGCGGTGGTCGAGAGCGAACTCGGTGGCTATCGCATTCCGGCCGGTGCGGACATCATCTACAGTCCGTACGCAATCCAACGCGATCCGAAGTCGTACGACGGCAACCTGGAGTTCGACCCCGACCGGTGGCTCCCGGAACGCGCGAAGAACGTGCCGAAATACGCCATGAAGCCCTTCAGCGCGGGCAAGCGGAAGTGCCCCAGCGACCACTTCTCGATGGCGCAGCTCACGCTGATCACGGCCGCGCTCGCCACCAAGTACCGCTTCGAACAGGTGGCGGGCTCCAACGACGCGGTCCGGGTGGGCATCACGCTGCGCCCGCACGACCTGCTGGTCAGGCCCGTGGCGCGGTGACACGGCCGGGACGGATCAGGCGGCGGCCTCCGGGCCCCGGAAGGTGCGCCGGTAGGCGTGCGGGGTGGTGCCCAGGGCCCTGGTGAACTGGTGCCTCAGGGCCGCCGCCGTGCCGAAACCGGCGCGCCAGGCGATCGAGTCCATCGTCTCGTCCGTCGCCTCCAGCAACCGCTGGGCCAGCAGCACGCGCTGGCGCAGCACCCAGCGGTAGGGGGTCGTCCCCGTCTCCTGCTGGAAGCGGCGGGCGAAGGTGCGCGGGGACATGTGCGCCCGGGCCGCCAGCTGCTCGACCGTGACCTCCTCGTCGAGGTGCTGTTCCATCCAGGCCAGCACCTCGCCGACGGTGTCGCAGGAGGAGCGCGGCAGCGGCCGTTCGATGTACTGCGCCTGCCCGCCGTCCCGGTGCGGCGGCACCACCATGCGCCGGGCGATCCGGTTGGCGACCTCCGGCCCCTGCTCCTTGCGCACGATGTGCAGGCAGGCGTCGATGCCGGCGGCGGTCCCGGCGGAGGTGATCACCGGGTCCTCGTCGACGTAGAGCACGTCCGGCGCGACCTCGGCCCGCGGGTACTGCCGGGACAGCTCGTCCGCGTGGTGCCAGTGCACCGCGCACCGCCGCCCGTCCAGCAGACCGGCGGCGCCCAGCACGAAGGCGCCGGAGCACACGCTCAGTACGCGTGTGCCCCGGTCCGTCGCTCTGCGCAGGGCGTCCAGCAGCTCGGGCGGGTACTCCCGGCGGACGAAGTCGCTGCCCGCCGGCACCGCGATCAGGTCGGCCTCCTCCAGCCGCTCCAGACCGTACGGCGTGGAGACGGTCAGCCCGCCGACGTGGGTGCCCAGCGTGGGGCCCTCCGCCGAGACCACCGCGAAGTCGTACCCCGGCAGGCCCTCGTCGCTCCGGTCGATGCCGAAGACCTCGCAGATCACGCCGAGTTCGAAGGGGTGTGCACCGTCGAGCAGGACGGCGGCCACGTTGCGCAACATGCCGCCAGTGTGCCTCGACAGTGGCAGGAAATCGAGGTCTTACGGCAGTCCTGCCACTGACGGTAAGGAGTATCCGGCGCGACAGTGGTGTCATGACCGGAAACCAGATAGAAGGCCTCGTCGGAATGCTCGCGACCTTCGGACTCCTCGTCCTCATGATCCTCCCCTCGGTGATCGGCATCGTGCGCGACCGGCGCATCGACCGCCAGATCAGGGAGGCCCAGGAGGCGAGGGGCCGGGGAAAGGAGACGCAGAGGAGTCAGAAGTCCTCGGACAGGTCGACGGTGCCCTCCACCGCCACCTGGTACGCCGAGGGACGCCGCTCGAAGAAGTTGGTCAACTCCTGAACCCCTTGCAGCTCCATGAAGGAGAAGGGGTTCTCGGAGCCGTACACCGGGGCGAAGCCGAGGCGCGTCAGGCGCTGGTCGGCCACGCACTCCAGGTACTGCCGCATCGAGTCGGTGTTCATGCCCGGGAGGCCGTCACCGCACAGGTCGCGCGCGAACTGCAGCTCGGCCTCGACGGCCTCCCGCAGCATGTCGGTGACCTCTTGCCCAAGCTCGTCGTCGAACAGCTCCGGCTCCTCCTTGCGCACCGTGTCGACGACGTCGAACGCGAAGGACATGTGCATGGTCTCGTCCCGGAACACCCAGTTGGTGCCGGTGGCGAGGCCGTGCAGCAGACCCCGGCTGCGGAACCAGTAGACGTAGGCGAAGGCGCCGTAGAAGAACAGGCCCTCGATGCACGCGGCGAAGCAGATCAGGTTCAGCAGGAAGCGGCGGCGGTCGGCCTTGGTCTCCAGGCGGTCGATCGACTCGACCGAGTCCATCCAGCGGAAGCAGAACTCGGCCTTCTCCCGGATGGACGGGATGTTCTCCACGGCCGCGAAGGCGGCGACGCGGTCCTCCGGGTCGGGCAGGTAGGTGTCGAGGAGCGTCAGATAGAACTGGACGTGGACGGCCTCCTCGAAGAGCTGGCGGGACAGGTACAGCCGCGCCTCGGGGGAGTTGATGTGCTTGTAGAGGGTCAGCACCAGGTTGTTCGCGACGATCGAGTCACCGGTGGCGAAGAAGGCCACGAGGCGGCCGATCAGGTGCTGCTCCATGGGGCTGAGCCGGGCGAGGTCGGCGACGTCCGAGTGGAGGTCGACCTCCTCCACGTGCCAGGTGTTCTTGATGGCGTCCCGGTAGCGCTCGTAGAAGTCCGGGTACCGCATGGGGCGCAGGGTCAGCTCGAAGCCCGGGTCGAGCAGGTTCTTGGTGTTCTCGTTCATCACTGACAGGCCTCGCAGGACTCGGGGTTCTCCAGGGAGCAGGCGACCGCTTCGGGGTCCGGGCCGGCCTGCACGGGGACGGGGGTGGTGGCTCGGGCGGCGGCGCGGGCGATCCGGGTCGCGGGGCGCGAGCGCAGGTAGTACGTGGTCTTCAGGCCCTGCTTCCAGGCGTACGCGTACATCGAGGAGAGCTTCCCGATGGTCGGCGTCTCCAGGAACAGGTTCAGCGACTGGGCCTGGTCGAGGTACGGGGTGCGGGCGGCGGCCATGTCGATCAGGCCGCGCTGCGGGATCTCCCACGCCGTGCGGTACAGCGCGCGCACGTCCTCGGGGATCCAGGAGAAGCCCTGCACCGAGCCGTTCGCCTCGCGCAGCGCCTCACGGGTGCGCGCGTCCCACACGCCGAGCCGCTTGAGGTCGTCCACCAGGTAGGAGTTGACCTGGAGGAACTCGCCGGACAGCGTCTCGCGCTTGAAGAGGTTGGACACCTGCGGCTCGATGCACTCGTAGACACCGGCGATGGAGGCGATGGTCGCGGTCGGCGCGATGGCCAGGAGCAGGGAGTTGCGCAGCCCAGTCGTGGCCATGCGCTCCCGCAGCGCGGCCCAGCGCTCCGGCCAGGCGGGCGTCACGTCGTAGTGGTCCGGGTGCAGCACCCCCTGGGCCGTACGGGTCTTCTCCCAGGCCGGGGCCGGGCCGCCGCGCTCGGCGAGGTCGGCGGAGGTCTCGTACGCGGCGAGCATGATCCGCTCGGCGATGCGGGTGGACAGGGCCTTCGCCTCGGGGGAGTCGAAGGGCAGGCGGAGCTGGAAGAAGACGTCCTGGAGGCCCATCGCGCCGAGACCGACCGGGCGCCAGCGGGCGTTGGAGCGGGCCGCCTGCTCGGTCGGGTAGAAGTTGATGTCGACGACCCGGTCCAGGAAGGTGACGGCGGTGCGGACGGTGGCGTCGAGGCGCTCCCAGTCCAGGTCGCCGCTCGCGGGGTCGGCGAAGGCGCCGAGGTTGACCGAGCCCAGGTTGCAGACCGCCGTCTCCCCGTCGTCGGTGACCTCCAGGATCTCCGTGCAGAGATTGGAGGAGTGGACGACGTGGCCGGGGGTCGCGGTCTGGTTCGCGGTGCGGTTGGCGGTGTCCTTGAAGGTCATCCAGCCGTTGCCGGTCTGCGCGAGGGTGCGCATCATGCGGCCGTACAGCTCACGGGCGGGCAGCGTCTTGCGGGCGAGCCCCGCCTGCTCCGCCTTGCGGTAGGCCGCGTCGAACTCCTCGCCCCACAGGTCGGTCAGCTCCGGCACGTCGGCGGGGGAGAACAGCGACCAGGTCCCGTCGGCGTCCACCCGGCGCATGAACTCGTCCGGCACCCAGTGCGCGAGGTTCAGGTTGTGCGTGCGGCGGGCGTCCTCGCCGGTGTTGTCCCGCAGCTCCAGGAACTCCTCGACGTCCGCGTGCCAGGTCTCCAGGTAGACCGCGGCGGCACCCTTGCGCCGGCCGCCCTGGTTCACGGCGGCGACCGAGGCATCCAGCGTCTTCAGGAACGGGACGATGCCGTTGGAGTGCCCGTTGGTGCCGCGGATCAGCGAACCCCGGGCGCGGACGCGGGAGTAGGCGATGCCGATGCCGCCGGCGTGCTTGGACAGGCGGGCGACCTGGTGGAGGCGGTCGTAGAGGGAGTCCAGCTCGTCCTTGGGGGAGTCCAGGAGGTAGCAGGACGACATCTGGGCGTGCCGGGTGCCGGAGTTGAAGAGGGTGGGGGAGGAGGGCAGGTAGTCCAGGCGGCTCATCAGGCCGTACAGGGCGGCGACCTCGTCCACGGCCCGCGGGGTGTCGTCCTCGGCGAGTCCGGCGGCGACCCGCAGCAGGAAGTGCTGGGGCGTCTCGACGGCCTTGCGGGTGAGCGGGTGACGGAGCAGGTAGCGGCTGTACAGGGTGCGCAGCCCGAAGTAGCCGAAGCGGTCGTCGGCGTCCGGATCGACCAGCGCGTCGAGGCGGGCCGCGTGCAGCCGGACGAAGGCGGCGGTGCGGTCGGCGATCAGGCCCTCGCGGTGGCCGGTGGCGATGGAGTCGGTGAAGGTGGCGACGCCCTGGGAGGCGGCCTCGGCGCGGATGCCGATGGTCAGCAGCCGGGCGGCCAGCCGGGAGTAGACCGGGTCCTCGGAGATCAGACCGGCGGCCGCCTCCGTGGCCAGCTCGCGCAGCTCGGCCTCGTCGGCGCGGGCGGACCGGCCCCGCAGCGCGGCGGCGGCCACCCGGCCGGGGTCGGCGCCCCGGAGGTCGGCGGTCAGCCCGGTCAGGGTCCGCAGCAGGGCGGCACCGGGTCCGTCGGGTTCCCCGGTCGCCGTCACCGGGGTCGCTGAAGCCGGATCGGCTGGCGCGATGGTCACGTGGAGCACTCCCTCGCTCGGCACGGGGCCTGGCGGAGGGCAGGGGGGCTCACGAGCGCGCACGGCGTCGCGTCCACCGGCCCACTCCACGAGGCCCGGACGTCATGGCACCCGGGCCAAGGCGGCCGGGCGCACTGTCGGCAGGTCCTCGGACTGGACAGGCGTGCGCGCACGTGCGAAGACGTACGGATGCACGCAAGTACACCGTTGCGGGACAGTTCCGGATTCGCACCGGATTCCCCTGCGGCGACAGCGAGCACGAGCATACATCTTGTGCCGGGCTCCGCCGGCACCCCCAGATGTTGTGTCCGGACGGCGTGTCAGTACGTCGTCTCGGGCCGGTGTCAGAGCGCCAGTTCGTAGGTGAGCAGCATGATGTCGTCCAGCTCCGGCACAGGGTTCCAGTCGCGGGCGGGGGTGCGGACGAAGCCGAGGCGTTCGTAGAGGCGGTGGGCGGTGTGCATGGTGCGCTGGGTCGACAGCACGATGCTCGCGCAGCCCGGCACGGACCGGGCGCGGTCGAGGCAGGCCCGCACCAGGGCCTCGCCGGCCCCGCGGCCGCGTGCCTCGCGGGCGACGGCGAGCATGCGTATCTCGGCCTCGCCGGGGCGCGCGATGTCCGCCATGGGGCCGCCGGACGGCACGAAGGTCACGCCGCCGAGCACCCGCCCCTCCGCCGCGGCGACCAGCACCTCGGCGGCCGCCGCCCGCTTGGCCACGTCGCGCAGCTCGTCCAGGTAGGAGTCGCTCTCCCCGAAGTCGAGGAGGCCGTCGCGCAGGTAGGCCTGCGCGGTGATCTCGCCGAGGGTGTCGTACTCCTCGGCCGTCGCCTGTCGGATCACGAAGTCCATGACGCCGAGTGTGCCCGACGGGTACGACAACGGGCCGCCGGATTTCTCCGACGGCCCGCTGAGGAGCGCCGCTAGTGCGAGCTGCCCGCCGTGGCCGGCGGCAGTTCCACCTGGACGCCGGGGTCGCCGGCGTCCGCCGTGTAGTCGCTCGGCTTGGTCTCGTCGACGCCGTCGGGCGCCTTGACCGCCCTCAGGACGAAGGTCAGGACCACGGTGACCAGGACGTTCAGCACGAAGGCGGTGAGACCGATGTAGCCGATCTCGCCGATGCCGGGGATCTCGTCGGAGGAGCCGCCGAAGTGCTTCTGCGTCGGCGAGGCGACACCGTAGGCGGCGACCGTGCCGTAGACCATGCCGACCGCCCAGCCGCCGAGCAGCGCCCAGCGGTGGAACCAGCGGGTGAACAGGCCGCCGACCAGGGCCGGGAAGGTCTGCAGGATCCAGATGCCGCCCAGCAGCTGGAAGTTGATCGCGACGGTCTTGTCCATGCCCAGGACGAAGATCAGCGCGCCCACCTTCACCAGCAGCGACACCAGCTTGGAGACCTTCGTCTCCTGTGCCGGGGTGGCGTCGGGCTTGATGAAGTCCTTGTAGATGTTGCGGGTGAACAGGTTCGCGGCCGCGATCGACATGATCGCCGCCGGGACCAGGGCGCCGATGCCGATCGCCGCGAAGGCCACGCCCGCGAACCAGTCCGGGAACATGTTCTCGAACAGCTGCGGGATCGCCAGCTGGCCGTTCTCCACCTTGACCCCGGCCGCGATCGCCATGAAGCCGAGCAGCGCGAGCAGGCCCAGCATCAGCGAGTACAGCGGCAGGATCGTGGTGTTGCGGCGGATCACCTCACGGCTGCGCGAGGACAGCGTGGCGGTGATCGAGTGCGGGTACATGAACAGCGCGAGGGCCGAACCGAGCGCCAGGGTCGCGTACGTCCACTGGCCCCCCGCGTCCGGTACCACTCCGCCCTTGCCCGCCTCGGTGAACTTGTCGCTCGCCGACGCGAAGATGTCGTCGAACCCGCCCAGCTTGATCGGGATGTAGATGATCGCCACCGCGATGACGATGTAGATCAGCGTGTCCTTCACGAACGCGATCAGCGCGGGGGCGCGCAGTCCCGACGAGTAGGTGTACGCGGCCAGCACGCCGAAGGCGATCAGCAGCGGCAGGTCCTTGACGAACCAGTTGGTGTCCTCGCCGCCGCCGACGCCCATCACGTCGAGGACGGCCTGGATGCCGACCAGCTGGAGCGCGATGTACGGCATGGTCGCCAGGATGCCGGTGACGGCCACCGCCAGCGACAGGCCCTTGGAGCCGAACCGGCCGCGCACGAAGTCCGAGGTCGTCACGTAGCCGTGCTTGTGCGAGACCGACCACAGGCGGGGCAGGAAGGTGAAGATCAGCGGGTAGACCAGGATCGTGTACGGCACCGCGAAGAAGCCGGACGCGCCCGCCGCGTAGATCGCCGCCGGGACGGCCACGAAGGTGTACGCCGTGTACAGGTCGCCGCCCAGCAGGAACCAGGTGACCCAGGTGCCGAACGAGCGGCCGCCGAGGCCCCACTCGTCGAGGCTGTGCTCGTTCTCGGCCCGGCGCCAGCGGGCGGCCAGGAAGCCCATGGCGGTGACGAGGACGAAGAAGAAGATGAAGACGGCGAGTGCGACGCCGTTCACGCCGTCGTTCACTTGGCCCCGCCTTCCCGGCGGGCGCGCTGGTCACGCTGCCAGAGCTTGTACGCGATCACCGTCAGCACGGTGGAGATCAGTACCCACGCCATCTGGTACCAGTAGAAGAACGGAATGCCGATGAAGTCGGGGTCGGACTTGGCGTACGAACCGACCCACAGCATGGCGACGAACGGTGCGACAAGGCAGAGGGCGATGACGACGCGCACCGGCGTCACCGTCGGCCCTCTGTTCACTTCTGGGGCTTGTGACATGCGGTGGCTCCGTCCCCTCGCTGATCACCTGGTGCAGTGCGCACGAAAATGTAGGTGACGGCGTCAAGAGAGCGGAAGACCTCGTCCGTATATCGGTCCTCAACCGCAATGTCGCGTGCCGGAGGGGAGCGGCACCCCTCAGTCCTGGGGACGCTTGAGGCGGGCCACGAACTTGTAGCGGTCGCCCCGGTACACCGAGCGCACCCACTCCACCGGCTGGCCGGTGCGGTCCTGCGAGTGCCGGGAGAGCATCAGCATCGGCAGGCCCACGTCGGTGCCGAGCAGGCCGGCCTCGCGCGGGGTGGCCAGGGAGGTCTCGATGGTCTCCTCGGCCTCGGCGAGATGGACGTCGTACACCTCGGCGAGCGCGGTGTAGAGGGACGTGTACTTCACCAGGGAGCGGCGCAGGGCGGGGAAGCGCTTGGCGCTGAGGTGGGTGGTCTCGATGGCCATCGGCTCGCCGTTGGCCATGCGCAGCCGCTCGATGCGCAGCACCCGGCCGCCGGCCGTGATGTCCAGGAGTCCGGCGAGCCGGTCGTCGGCGGTGATGTAGCCGATGTCCAGCAGCTGCGAGGTGGGTTCGAGACCCTGGGCCCGCATGTCCTCGGTGTACGAGGTGAGTTGCAGGGCCTGCGACACCTTGGGCTTGGCGACGAAGGTGCCCTTGCCCTGGATGCGCTCCAGGCGCCCCTCGACGACCAGCTCCTGCAGGGCCTGGCGCACCGTGGTGCGCGAGGTGTCGAACTCGGCGGCGAGGGTGCGCTCCGGCGGGACCGGTGTGCCCGGAGTCTGGGTCCGGGTCATGTCGAGCAGATGCTTCTTCAGACGGTAGTACTTGGGCACGCGCGCGGTACGGACGGTCGCCCCACCCTCGTTCTCCGCACTGCTGACGTCGGTGCTCATGCTCTGCCTTCCCGGCTCCGGGTGCCGAAGCGACCGCTATCCCTGTCGGCCACGGCTCACATCGTGGCACGGCTTCGTGCCGGGATGGCCCCCGCACGCTCCGTGATCCCTTCTGTATACCCGCGGGAACACCCTTGGTCTAGTCCACAGGCGCGTCGGACGCCGCTGGTACGCGCGTTCGGAGCCATCCCCGCACCGCATTCGGTGGGAGGTGGTACACCCGGTCCCGGTCCGCCCGATCTGTCGCTTGCGCAATGAAAGGTCCCTGCATATCTCGGTCCCATCACGGACGCCGGGACGGAGTTTGAACACCCTTGACAGTCCTATTGGTCTGGGCCAAGCTCCCCGTACTGGTCTACACCATTGGTCCAGGTCCCGGCCCCATGGGCGGTCCGCGTCGACGAGCAACCGCGGGGAGGCAGGGGGGTTGTGTGGCATCCCTGAGGAGGGTTGGCGTGAAGCGCAAGCTTATAGCCGCGATCGGTATCGCGGGCATGATGGTCTCCATCGCCGCATGCGGGGGCGACGGCGACGACGACGGCAAGAAGGCCGGGGCCGACGGCTACGCCGGCGAGACGCTGACCGTCTGGGTGATGGACGGCTCCTCGCCGGACGACTGGCAGGCGGACCTCGCCAAGGAGTTCGAGGCGAAGACCAAGGCCAAGGTCAAGTTCGAGATCCAGAAGTGGAACGGCATCCAGCAGAAGCTGACCACCGCCCTCTCCGAGGAGAACCCGCCCGACGTCTTCGAGATCGGCAACACCCAGACCCCCGCCTACGCCAAGACCGGCGGCCTCGCGGACCTGAGCGACCTCAAGAGCGAGATCGGCACCGACTGGTCCGAGTCCCTCAACAAGTCCGCCGTCTTCGACGGCAAGCAGTACGCGGCCCCGTGGTTCGTGGTCAACCGCGTCGTCGTCTACAACAAGAAGATCTGGGCGGACGCGGGCATCAAGGAACTGCCCAAGACCCGCGACGAGTTCTACAACGACCTCAAGACGATCGGCGAGAAGACCGACGCCGAGCCGATCTACCTGCCCGGCCAGAACTGGTACCACTTCGTGGGCCTGGTCATCGGCGAGGGCGGCGAACTGGTCAAGAAGGACGGCGACAAGTACGTCTCCAACCTGTCCGACCCGAAGGTCGCCGCCGCCACCGAGACCTACAAGAAGTTCCAGGACCTGTCCAAGGCGCCCAAGGACAAGGACGAGGCCACCCCGCAGCAGGGTGAGATCTTCGCCAAGGGCAAGACCGGCTCCTTCATCGGCATGGGCTGGGAGGGCGCCACGGCGATCGCCACCAACCCGGCGATCGAGAAGGACCTCGGCTACTTCACCATCCCGGGCCCCACGGCGGACAAGCCCGAGGGCGTCTTCCTCGGCGGCTCCAACCTGGCCGTCGCCGCGGGCAGCAAGAAGCAGGACCTCGCCAAGGAGTTCCTGAAGCTCGCGCTCTCCGACAAGTTCGAGGGCGGCCTGGCCAAGGCCAACGGCGTCATCCCGAACAAGGAGGCGCTGCAGAGCAACCTGAAGGGCAACGCCGCCGCCGAGGCCGCCGCGCCGGCCGCCGGTACCGGTGACACCACCCCGCTGATCCCGGAGTGGGCCGCGGTGGAGAACGACCCGAACCCGATCAAGACGTACCTGACGGCCGTCATGAAGGGGAAGTCCCCGGCCGAGGCCGCCAAGCAGGTCGAGGGCGAGTTCAACAAGCGCCTGGCGCAGCAGCAGTAGCACCGGGTGAGCCGGGGCGGGGGCTGACACACCACGGCCCCCGCCCCGGCGTCGAGGTGAACAGGTCGAGAAGAGAGAGACCCCGAGCATGACCGTGCAGACCGAACGGCCGCCCTCAGGCCCGTCGGACGTCCGCAAGGCGGACGGTGGGGGAACCGGCGGGCCGCGAGCGAGAGCGGCGTCGCGCGCCGGCGCGCTGGCGCCGTATCTGCTGCTGCTGCCCGCCGCCGCGGCCACCGTGCTGCTGCTCGGCTGGCCGCTGCTGAAGGACGGCCTGCTGTCCTTCCAGAACCTCAACATGGCGCAGCTGATCCAGCACGTCACCGAGTGGACCGGCTTCGACAACTACAAGGAGGTCCTCACCGGCGAGGACTTCTGGCGCGTCACCCTCCGTTCCATCGTCTTCACCGCGGTCAACGTCGTCCTCACCGTGGTGCTGGGCGGTCTGATCGGCCTGCTGCTCGCCCGCCTCGGCAGAGCGATGCGGTTCGTGCTGATGATCGGCCTGGTCCTGGCGTGGGCCATGCCGGTGGTCGCCGCGACCACCGTCTACCAGTGGCTCTTCGCCCAGCGCTTCGGCGTCGTCAACTGGGTGCTCGACAAGCTCGGCTGGCACTCCATGGCCGACTTCAGCTGGACCGGCAGCCAGTTCTCGACCTTCTTCGTCGTCACCGTGCTGATCGTGTGGATGTCCGTCCCGTTCGTCGCGATCAACCTGTACGCGGCGACCACCACGATCCCCGGTGAGCTGTACGAGGCCGCCGCCCTCGACGGGGCCGGCACCTGGCGCAGCTTCACCTCGGTCACCCTGCCGTTCCTGCGCCCGTTCCTCTACGCCACGACGTTCCTGGAGATCATCTGGATCTTCAAGGCGTTCGTGCAGGTCTACACCTTCAACGGCGGCGGACCGGACCGTCTCACCGAGATCCTGCCCGTCTACGCCTACATCGAGGGCGTCGGCAACCAGCACTACGGCATGGGCGCGGCGATCGCGGTCCTGACCATCCTGATCCTGCTCGGCCTGACCGCGTACTACCTCAGGATCGTGCTCAAGCAAGAGGAGGACGAGCTGTGAAGCGCTCGCTCTTCGGCCGCGTGTGGCCCAACGTCACGGCCGTCGTCCTGTTCATCGGCCTCGTCTTCCCCGTCTACTGGATGTTCGCCACGGCCTTCAAGCCGACCGGGGACATCATCTCGGAGGACCCGGTCTGGTTCCCGACCGACGTCACCTTCGAGCACTTCAAGACCGCGACCGAGGCCGACCACTTCTGGACGTACGTGAGCAACTCGCTCATCGTCACCGTCTGCGCGGTCGTCTTCTCGCTGATCATCGCGCTGGCCGGGTCCTTCGCCCTGGCGCGGATGCGGTTCAAGGGGCGGCGCGGCTTCATCGTCGGCTTCATGCTGGCCCAGATGGCGCCCTGGGAAGTCATGGTCATCGCGATCTACATGATCGTGCGCGACGCCTCCATGCTGAACAGCCTGGTGCCGCTCACGCTCTTCTACATGATGATGATCCTGCCCTTCACCATCCTGACGCTGCGCGGCTTCGTCGCCGCCGTGCCGAAGGAGCTGGAGGAGTCCGCGATGGTCGACGGCTGCACCCGGGTCCAGGCCTTCCGCCGCGTCATCCTGCCGCTGCTCGCCCCGGGCCTGATGTCCACCTCGATGTTCGGCTTCATCACCGCCTGGAACGAGCTGCCGCTCGTCCTGGTCGTCAACAAGGAGGCGGAGTCGCAGACCCTGCCGCTGTGGCTGACCAGCTTCCAGACCGTCTTCGGCGACAACTGGGGTGCGACCATGGCCGCCTCCTCCCTGTTCGCCGTCCCGATCCTGATCCTCTTCGTCTACCTCCAGCGCAGGGCCGTCAGCGGGCTGGCCGCCGGCGCCGTGAAGGGATAGCACCCCCGATGACGACCCTCGCGAGGGCCACCGACACCCTCACGCGCGACGCGCTCACCGTCCTCCAGCCCGGCTTCGCCGGCACCACCGCCCCCGACTGGCTGCTGCGCCGCATCGGCGAAGGGCTGGCCTCCGTCGCCCTGTTCGGACGCAACGTCACCTCGCCCGAGCAGGTGGCGGCCCTGACCGCCCAGCTGCGCGCCGAGCGCGAGGACCTGCTGGTCGCGATCGACGAGGAGGGCGGCGACGTCACCCGGCTCGAGGTGCGCACCGGCTCCTCCTTCCCCGGCAACCACGCCCTCGGCGCGGTGGACGACGTCGGGCTCACCCGGGCGGTGGCCGCGGAACTCGGCCGCCGGCTCGCCGCCTCGGGCGTCAACTTCAACTGGGCGCCGTCCGCCGACGTGAACTCCAACCCGGACAACCCGGTGATCGGCGTGCGCGCCTTCGGCGCCGACACCGACCTGGTCGCCCGGCACACCGCGGCCTACATCACCGGGATGCAGTCCGCGGGCGTGGCCACCTGCGCCAAGCACTTCCCGGGCCACGGCGACACGGGCATCGACTCCCACCACGCCATGCCGCGCATCGACGTGGACGCCGACGTGCTCGCCGAGCGCGACCTGGTCCCGTTCCGCGCGGCCGTCGCGGCCGGCAGCCGCGCGGTGATGAGCGCCCACATCCTGGTCCCGGCCCTGGACCCGGACCGCCCGGCAACGCTGTCCCGCCGCATCCTGACCGACCTGCTCAGGGGCGAGCTGGGCTACGACGGGCTCGTCGTCACCGACGGCATCGAGATGAAGGCCATCGCGGGCACGTACGGCATCGAGCGCGGCACCGTCCTGGCCGTCGCCGCCGGTGCCGACGCGATCTGCGTGGGCGGCGGTCTGCACGACGAGGGCACCGTACGGCGGCTGAGCGACGCGCTGGTCGAGGCGGTGCGGGCCGGTGAGTTGCCCGAGGAGCGCCTGGCCGACGCGGCGGAACGCGTCCGGTCCCTGTCCCGCTGGGCCGCGGCGAACCGTCCCGCCGACGGGGCCGCGGACGCCGCCGACGGCGACGTGGGGCTGCGCGCGGCCCGTCGCGCGCTGCGCGTCACCGGGGACTCGGCCCCCCTCACCGAGCCGCCGTACGTCGCCGCGCTCACCCCGGTGGCGAACATCGCGGTCGGCGACGAGACGCCGTGGGGCGTGGCCGCCGAGCTGTGCCGCCTGCTGCCGGGCACCGAGACCGGCAGCTTCAACGGGGCCGACGCCGGCCGCGAGGCGCTGGCCGCGGCGGGTGCCCGCCGTATCGTCGCCGTCGTCCGCGACGAGCACCGCCACCCGTGGATGGCGGCGGCCCTGGACGTCCTGCTGGCGGCCCGCCCCGACACGGTCGTCGTCGAGATGGGCGTCCCGCGTGCGGCGCCCCGCGGCGCCGTCCACCTCGCCACCCACGGCGCGGCCCGCGTCTGCGGCCGAGCGGCGGCGGAGGCCCTCGCGGGCGTCTGACCCACACCTCGCCGGCCCACCGAAGGCGCTGGTCCCGTCACGGGGCCGGCGCCTTCGGCGTGCGGGGCGGCGCGGTGGCGCGGGCCTGGCGGGTGCGGTCCTGACACACGAAGGCGCCGGGTCCCCGTGGGGAACCGGCGCCTTCGCCAGGTGAGTGACCGTCCCGCGAGGCCCTGCGCGGGACGGGGGAGAGCCGGGGGAGCGTCAGATGCCCTGCCAGTCCGGCTTGTGGGTGTAGGTGTGCCGGAAGTAGTCGGCGAGCTTCAGCTTGGACGCGGCGGCCTCGTCGACGACGACCGTGGCGTGCGGGTGCAACTGCAGCGCGGAGGCCGGGCACACGGCCGCGACCGGCCCCTCGACGCTCGCGGCGACCGCGTCGGCCTTGCCCTCGCCGGTGGCCAGCAGCACCACGTGCCGGGCCTCCAGGATGGTGCCGATGCCCTGGGTGATCACGTGGTGCGGCACCTGCTCGATGTCGCCGTCGAAGAAGCGCGCGTTGTCGACCCGGGTCTGCTCGGTCAGGGTCTTGATCCGCGTCCGCGAGGCGAGCGAGGAGCACGGCTCGTTGAAACCGATGTGCCCGTCGGTGCCGATGCCCAGCAGCTGGAGGTCGACCCCGCCGGCCCCGCCGAGCGCCCGGTCGTAGGCCTCGCACGCCGCCTGCACGTCCGCGGCCGTCCCGTCGGGACCCATGAACGCGTCCATGCCGATGCCCAGCGGCTCCAGCACCTCGCGCCGCAGCACCGAGCGGTACGACTCCGGGTGCTCCGCGGGCAGCCCCACGTACTCGTCGAGCTGGGCGATCCGCGCCCGCGCGGTGTCCACGGCACCCGAGCGCACCTTGGCCGCCAGCGCCTCGTACACGGGCAGCGGCGTCGAGCCGGTGGCCACCCCGAGCAGGGCGTCGGGCTTGCGCCGGAGCAGCTGCGCCATGGCCTCGGCTATGAGTTCGCCGCCCGCCTTGGCATCGGGAACGATGACAACTTCCACGCTGGCCTGCCGTTTCGAAGAGAGGACTCACCCGGGGCCCGGGACTGGCTATGTGGTTTAGACCAATCTAACAGAGCAGGGCCCCGCGGTCGCGCCGAAACGGTCGGTCGAGTGGTGGTGTGCCGACGGTGGTGTGCCGGCGGTGGTATGCCGACAGTGGTGTCAGGTCAGTGAACCTCCCGTGGCGTCCACCCAGCTTCCCGTGACCCACCGGCCTCCGTGCGAGGCGAGGAACGCGACGACGTCGGCCACCTCGGCGGCCGACCCCACCCCGCCCAGCGCGGAGAGCGCGGCCGCCTGCTCCCAGCCGTCCGCGCTCCCGTACAGCAGCTCGGCCGTGTTGTCCGTGTCGATGATGCCGGGCGCCACCGAGTTCACCGTGATGCCGCGGGCGCCCAGCACCTTGGAGAGGTCGCGCGAGAACACGTCCAGCGCGCCCTTCGTCATCGCGTACGCCATGTTGTCCGGCATCACGGCCGTGCGCGCCAGGCCCGACGAGATGTTGACGACCCGGCCGCCGTCGCGCAGCCGGTCCATGCCGTGCTTGAGGATGAAGAACGGCGCCTTCACGTTGACCGTGAAGACCGCGTCGTACTCCGCCTCCCCTATCTCCCCGATGGGGCGGGTGTTGCCGATCCCCGCGTTGTTCACCAGGACGTCCAGGCCGTCGGCGTGTCTGTCGAACTGCTCCCACAGTGCCTCGGCGGCACCCGGAGCGGCCAGGTCGGCCCTGACCGTGAACGCCGAGCCGCCCGCGGCCTCGATCGCGGCGACCGTCTCCTTCGCCGCCGCCTCGCTCCTCCCGTAATGCACCCCGACCCGCGCGCCGTCGCGGCCCAGCCGCTCCGCGATGCCCCGCCCGATGCCCCTGCTCGCCCCTGTGACGAGTGCCGTCCTGCCCGCAAGCGCGCCCATCCCGGCGCCCCCTTCGTATTTACTAGTGGTCGCTACAGAAATGACCGTACAGGAGCCGGGCGGACTTTTTCTAGTGGGCGCTATAAAATGCACTCCATGGTGAGCGGTGAGAAGAGCGAACGGTCCGGGACGCCTGCTCGGGGCGGTGCGGCCAGGACCCGCGGCCGTCCGCGTTCCTTCGACCGGGCGACGGCGCTGGAGGCCGCGCTGCTGGCGTTCTGGGAGCACGGCTACGAGGCCACGTCCGTCTCCGACCTGACACGGGTCATGGACATCGGCGCCCCGAGCCTCTACGCCGCCTTCGGCGACAAGCGCTCGCTCTTCGAGGAGGTCGTCCAGGAGTACGGCGTGCGGTACGGCTCCTTCGGCGACCGGGCCCTCGCCGAGGAGCCGACCGCGCGCGCCGGCATAGAGAGGATGCTGCGCGAGGCCGCCGCCGAGTACACGGCCCCCGGCCGGCCGCACGGCTGCCTCGTCATCCACGCGGCCGCCAACTGCTCGACCGCCGAGGTCGAGGAGTCCCTGCGGGAGCGGCGCAACGCCAACATCGCTGCCATCGAGCGCCGGATCGCGGCCGACGTGGACGAGGGCGTCCTGCCGCCGGACACCGACGCCGCCGCCCTCGCCCGGTACACCGGCGCGATGATCCAGGGCATGTCCCAGCAGGCGCGCGACGGCGCGAGCCGGACGGAGCTGGAGGCACTCGCGGAAATTGCCCTGGCGGTCTGGCCCCGAGGTTGAGCCATCAGGGTTAGGCTTCTGGCGGCTGCCCGGACGGCGGTGCGGCCGGCAGAAGTCACCAACAACAAACAACGTCCACCGCATGGACACGGTTAGTGGTCTAGTCCACAATGGTCAGCGAGGCACCGACCGTGTCGCTCGCGCAAGGTGATCGTCAGGCTTCCGTCCTCCCCGCACAGGAGGACGGACCGAGGAACCGGAGCTCTCTGCCCTGACTGCCCCGGCTCCTCATCCTTCGGCCGACCGGGACCGCACACCCCACGGCCGATGTTGCTCCGGGCTGCGGTGCCGGGAGGGTTGAGGGTCCCTCTCAGGCGCCGCGGCCCGCGGGTGTTTCCGGGGGCCTTCCGGGCCGCGCCCCGGGGCGGGGGAGCCGTGCGGAGTGACTGGTCTCGATCACTGTCCGTACCGCCAGGTACGCTCAGCCCGTGCCCTCCATGAACGAACTCGTACGCCAGCACACCGCGCTCGACGACAGCGACCTCGAGTGGCTCCATCTGCTGGTCTCGGAGTGGCAGCTTCTCTCCGACCTCTCGTTCGCCGACCTGGTCCTGTGGGTCCCCACCCGGGACGGCACGCGCTACGTCTCCGTCGCGCAGATGCGGCCCAACACGGGGCCCACCTCCTACCAGGACGACATGGTCGGCCACCTCGTCCCGCGCGGCCGGCGCCCCATGCTGGACGCCGCCCTGGACGAGGGCCGCATCGTGCGCGAGGGCGACCCCGAGTGGCGCGAGGAGGTCCCGGTCCGCGTCGAGTCCATCCCCGTACGCCGCCAGGGCCGCGTCCTCGGGGTCATCGCCCGCAACACCAACCTGCTCACCGTGCGCACCCCCAGCCGCCTGGAGCTGACCTACCTGCAAAGCGCCTCGGACCTGGCCCAGATGATCGCGGCCGGCGCCTTCCCGTTCGAGAACCAGCAGGTCGACATGGACGCCTCGCCCCGCGTCGGCGACGGCCTGGTCCGGGTCGACGGCGACGGCATCGTCCAGTACGCCTCGCCGAACGCCCTGTCGGCCTACCACCGCATGGGCCTGGCCGCCGACCTGGTGGGCCAGCACCTGGGCCGCACCACCGCCGAACTCGCCCCCTCCCGCGGGCCGGTGGACGAGGCACTCGCCAAGGTGGCCAGCGGCTGGGCCCCGCGCGAGTTCGAGATCGAGGCGCACGACGGGGTGATCCAGTTCCGTGCCATCCCGCTCAAGCCCAAGGGCACCCGCATCGGTTCGCTGGTGCTCCTGCGGGACGTGACGGAACTGCGCCGTCGTGAACGCGAGTTGATCACCAAGGACGCCACGATCCGGGAGATCCACCACCGGGTGAAGAACAACCTCCAGACCGTGGCGGCCCTGTTGCGCCTCCAGGCCCGGCGCATCGAGTCCGACCGGGGCCGCGAGGCGCTGGAGGAGGCCGTCCGCCGGGTGGGTTCGATCGCGATCGTGCACGAGACGCTCTCCCAGAACCTGGACGAGCGCGTGGAGTTCGACGAGATCGCCGACCGCGTGCTCGCGATGGTGGCGGAGATCTCGCCGGGCAAGGTCACCGGTCGGCGTACCGGACGCTTCGGCATCCTCGACGCCGAGGTCGCCACCCCGCTGTCCATGGTCCTGACCGAGGTGCTCCAGAACGCCCTGGAGCACGGCTTCCGGGACGGCGACACCGGCACGGTCGAGGTCGCCGCGGTGCGCGGCGGCACGACGAAGGAGGCCAGGCTGCTGGTCACCGTCCAGGACGACGGCGTCGGCCTGCCCGAGGGCTTCGACCCGCACCGCTCCGGCAATCTCGGCCTGCAGATCGTCCGCACCCTGGTGGAGGGCGAGCTGGGCGGCACCTTCGACATGGTCCCCGCCCCGGAGCGCGGCACCCGGGTGATCCTCGACATCCCGGTGCCCGCCGCGAAGTAGGGCGCGGAAGCGGCACGGAACGTAACGGAACGTAAGGGCTCGGGCGCAGCAAAAAGCCCCGGACCGGTGAAGGTCCGAGGCCAGTGCTCGTGCGATACATCGTCCGATGCGCATCGGGGGGTACTGCGCGCTGCGGCTCGGGAGCGGGGGATGCGTACTCGCTGTACGCGCCGCCAAGCTGAGGCTGTCAGTAGGGGTGGGTTGTCAGGCGGAGGCCTGACGAGCCCGGTTGCGGGCGGCACGGCGCTTCATCGCGCGGCGCTCGTCCTCGCTGAGACCACCCCAGACGCCGGAGTCCTGGCCGGACTCGAGCGCCCACTGCAGGCACTGCTCCATGACGGGGCAGCGACGGCAGACGGCCTTGGCTTCCTCGATCTGCAGCAGCGCGGGACCGGTGTTGCCGATGGGGAAGAAGAGCTCGGGGTCTTCCTCGCGGCAAACGGCGCGGTGACGCCAGTCCATGGCTGCTACCTCTCCTTGGTATTACATGCTGGGATGCTTGTGAATGTGAACGCTTTCACGAATCCCTCAACAAGGGAAGGGCCTACCGTCAGGTTCCCTGGCGTGGTCCTGTGATTTGAAGAGGGGTTCCGGTGATCTGTGGATGCCGGTCCTGCGGGCTGTCCCGATCGCCAAGAAGAGACTCGCAAACCTCGGCGGCGGATACAACCCCTTCCGGAAAGTTTTTTTTGATTCTTCGGTGTCGACTAGGTCACAGCCGTACTTCCATGGGGTGGACCCTGGTCTAAACGTTCGAGTGAAAGGACTTTCGCCCCTTCTGCTCACACAATCACACGCAGTGCACGGCGTACGCCTGTGAACGCCACGCTGGTCCGCAACCCCAGGTGGTCACCGTCCATCTGGAGGGGCAGGGGCACCTTCGAATGCAAGGTGAAGTCGGTCAGATCGTGCAGGGAGACCGCGTGCCGGCCGCGCGGTCCCCGATCGGGGGACGAAGTGAGCAACTGGGTGCCATACCGGGCAACCGCGGCCGTCGACAGCCGGCTGAGGCCGAAGACGTCGAGCGCGGTGTCGAACGACGCCTCGGGGGAGGCGTAGATCGGGCGGTTGCCGAGGAACGTCCACGGGCAGGTGTTCGAAACTATGGAGAGCACCAGATCGGTGACCGGGTCCTCGCCCGCCCGCTCCAGGGTGATCGTCCCGCTGCGGCGGTGCGGCTCGCCGATGAGCTGGCGCACCACCTGGCGTACGTAGAGGGCGTGCGTCGACCGCTTGCCGCGTTCGCGGTGCTGCTCGACGCGGCCGACCACCCCGGCGTCGAACCCCAGACCGGCGTTGAAGGTGAACCAGCGGGCCGGGACCGCCTCGTCCTCCGAACCCGGCGTACCCGACGCCAGACCCAGGCCGACGGTGCGCTCCCTGCCCTCGCGCAGGGCGTCCAGCAGGGCTCCGGTGGCCTCCACCGCGTGGTTGGGCAGACCGAGGGCGCGGGCGAAGACGTTGGTGGAACCGCCGGGCACCACCGCGAGGCCGGGCAGGTGCTCGGGGTCGGGTCCCGCGTGCAGCAGACCGTTGACGACCTCGTTCACCGTGCCGTCGCCGCCGAGGGCCACCACCAGGTCGATGTCGTCGCTCTGGGCCGCGTGGCGGCCGAGGTCGCGGGCGTGGCCGCGGTACTCGGTGGTGACCGCTTCCAGCTTCATCTCGCTCGCGAGCGCGTGGATCAGCACGTCGCGCGTGCGCGCACTCGTGGTGGTTGCCGCCGGATTGACCACGAGAAGTGCACGCATGGTGTGCAGGGTACCTACTGGGTGGTACTCGGCCCAGACCGAGGTGAGGATCCCCACCGGCACCCCGTGCGCGTGATACGCCCGACACCCGGGCGGGCGCGCGTGGGCCGAGGGCTACCCTTCAGGGGTGAGCAGCGAGCAGACCCCCGCCCCCACCTCCGCGGCCGCCGAAGAGGCAGGCCCCCGCCCCGGCCGGCTGACCGCCGCGGCCGCCGTCGCCGCGCTGGAGGGGCTGGCGCTCGTCGTCGGCGGGGTCTGGATGCTCGTGGCGGGTCTCACCGGGCACCCCGACGACCGGACCGCGGCCGTCACCGGCGGCGTCACCCTGATCGTCCTCGCCCTGCTGCCGCTGCTCGCCGCCCGTGGACTCATCGGCCGGAAGGGCTGGAGCCGTGGGCCCGCCGTGATCACGCAGATCATGGCGCTGCCCGTGGCCTACACCCTGATGCGGGCCGACGGCCTGGCCGTCCCGGCGGGCATCGTGCTCGCGCTGGTGGCCGTCGCCGGGCTGGTGCTGCTGGTCAATCCCACCACCACCCAGGCCCTGGGCATCCGGGGACCGGGCAGCGCCGGGAAGTAGCTCCGGGCGCCCGACGACGGCGCCCAGGCGGTGTCCGACCGGCGGCTACTCCTCGACCAGCAGCTTCTCCCGCAGCTGGGCCAGCGTGCGGGCCAGCAGCCGGGAGACGTGCATCTGCGAGATCCCGACCTCTTGCGCGATCTGGGACTGGGTCATGTTGCCGAAGAAGCGCAGGAGCAGGATGCGCTTCTCGCGCGGGGGCAGGTCTTCGAGGAGCGGCTTGAGCGACTCCCGGTACTCGACCCCTTCGAGGGCCTCGTCCTCGGCGCCGAGGGTGTCGGCGACCGCCGGGGACTCGTCGTCGGTGTCCGGGACGTCCAGGGATAGCGTGGAGTACGCGTTGGCCGACTCCAGGCCCTCCAGGACCTCCTCCTCCGAGATCGACAGCTTCTCGGCGAGTTCGTGGACCGTGGGGGAGCGGCCGTGCAGCTGGGAGAGCTCCGCCGTGGCCGTCGTCAGGGCCAGCCGCAGCTCCTGGAGCCGGCGCGGGACGCGTACCGCCCAGCCCTTGTCCCGGAAGTGCCGCTTGATCTCGCCGACGACCGTCGGGGTCGCGTAGGTGGAGAACTCCACCCCGCGGTCCGGGTCGAAGCGGTCCACCGACTTGATCAGTCCGATGGTGGCGACCTGGGTGAGGTCGTCCAGGGGCTCACCGCGGTTGCGGAAGCGGCGCGCGAGGTGCTCGACCAGCGGCAGGTGCATGCGGACCAGCCGATTGCGCAGCTCCGCGTACTCCGCACTGTCCTTCGTCAGCGTGCGCAGCTCGGTGAACAGAAGGCGCGCACCGCTGCGGTCCTGCGGGTCGTGCCGTGTGCCCTGCGCGCCCCGTGCGCCCGGTGCGTGGCCCTCGGAGTGTCGCTCGTGCTCGCTCATCGTCCCGCCCGTTGCCCTTTCCCGAGCCCGCGCCTCCGCTCGGACGGGCCGGACGGGGGTCTCCCCGGTCCGCTGCCCGTCGCCCGGAACGACGGCCTCGGGCGAGGTCTCGTCCTCGGGATGCGGCCGGGCCTGCTCGGGGATGCCGTCGATGCCGTCCGCCGTGCGTCGCGCCTCGTTCGGAGAACGTGTGCCCTCGGCCGGCAGCTCCCGTGTACCGCGCTCTTCGTCCCGCACCGGCCCGTCCCCGTCCCTCACGTCGGCCCGGGTCCCGCGCCGCGCTGTTTGTAGAGGCTGATCGAAACGGTTTTGTCCTCGTCCACGGCGGAGGAGACCTTGCCCGCGAGGGCGGAGAGCACCGTCCAGGCGAAGGTGTCCCGCGAGGGGGCGTGGCCGTCCGTGGTCGGCGCCGAGACGGTGACTTCGAGAGAGTCGTCGACGAGGCGGAAGACACAACTGAGCACCGAGCCGGGCACGGCCTGCTGAAGCAGGATCGCGCAGGCCTCGTCGACTGCGATGCGCAGGTCCTCGATCTCGTCGAGGGTGAAGTCCAAACGAGCTGCGAGGCCGGCCGTCGCCGTACGCAGCACCGACAGGTAGGCACCCGCGGCCGGCAGCCGGACTTCGACGAAGTCCTGGGTCGCGGGCTCGCCTGCGATCTGGGACACCCTCACCTCCAAGGTGGTACAAGCGTTACAGGGCCGAGGGACGCCCCTCGGGATAACGCGATACGTGGTTCAGCGGTGACGTTATCGCGCTCCGAAGTTTCCTGTCCCCGAGACCCCAACCCCATGCTGTCACTCATAGTAAACACGCGAACACGCACAGTGGCTAGGGGGTGGGCGGGCCCAAATCGGAAGAGCGCGCGCCGGGTTGACGTACCCAGACGTCAGACGGTCGAACCGTCCCGGGCAGAGGTCACACGAGGACGTGATCGACGAAGCACCAGCGCCAGCTCTCCCCGGGCTCGAAGGTCCGCATCACCGGGTGACCGGTCTCCTTGTAATGCGCCGTCGCGTGCTGCCTCGGCGAGGAGTCGCAGCAGCCGACATGGCCGCAGCTGAGACACAGCCTCAGCTGTACCGGGTCCGTTCCCTCGGCCAGGCACTCCGGACAGGTCTCGCCGCACGGCTCGGGTTCCGGGTGCGGCAGCGCGTCGGCGTGCGTGCACTGTTTCATGATTGCCAGGTTACGACGGGCGTGCGGATGACCGCGCGGAAAACGAGGGTGGGCGAGGACCATGGACGTGATGCCGCTGCTGTTGCTGGTGGCGGGCAGCGCAGCGATCGCCGCGGCGGGACGGCGGGTGCCGGTTCCGGTGCCGCTGCTGCTGGTCGCGGCGGGCCTGGCGGTGAGCTACGTGCCCGGTGTGCCCGACTACACCCTCGACCCGCACATCGTCCTGCCCCTGCTGCTGCCCCCGCTGCTGCACACCGCGGCCACCGACAGCTCGTACCTGGACCTGCGGGCCCAGGCACGCCCCGTGGCGCTGCTGTCCGTGGGCTACGTCCTGTTCGCCACCTTCGTCGTCGGCTGCGCCGCCTACGTCATCGTGCCGGGCCTGCCACTGACCGCGGCCCTGGTGCTCGGCGCGGTGGTGGCGCCCCCGGACGCCGTCGCGGCCACGGCGGTCGCCCGCCGCGTGGGGCTGCCCTCCCGGATCACCACGATCCTCCAGGGCGAGTCCCTGGTGAACGACGCCACCGCCATCACCGCCTTCAAGGTGGCGCTCGCGGCGGCCGTCGGCGAGGGCGCCACCTGGGCCGGCGGGATCGGCGAGTTCCTGATCGCGGCGGTGGGCGGCGTCGGCGTCGGACTGGTCCTGATGGTGCCGCTGCACTGGCTGCGCACCCACCTGAGGGAGGCGCTGCTGCAGAACACCCTCTCTCTGCTGATCCCGTTCGTCGCCTACGCGGTCGCCGAGCAGGTGCACGCCTCGGGGGTGCTCGCGGTGGTCGTCGTCGCGCTCTACCTCGGGCACCGCGCGTGGGAGGTCGATTTCGCCACCCGGCTCCAGGAGGAGGCGGTGTGGAAGATGGTCGCCTTCGTCCTGGAGTCGGCCGTGTTCGCCCTCATCGGACTCCAGCTGCCCGTCGTCCTCAAGGGCTTGGGGGAGTACGAGGGGATCGACGCCGCCCGGTACGCCCTCGCCGTGTTCCTGGTGGTCGCCGTGGCGAGGTTCGCGTGGGTGTACCCGGCGACCTACCTGCCCCGGCTGTCGGCACGCGTACGCGCGCGCGAGGGCGACCTCTCCTGGAGGGGGCCGTTCGTGATCGGCTGGGCCGGGATGCGGGGCGTGGTCTCGCTGGCCATCGCCTTCTCCATCCCGCTCACCGTGCACGGCGGCGAGCCCTTTCCGGAGCGCAACCTCATCCTGTTCCTCACCTTCACGACCGTCATCGGCACGCTGGTCGTCCAGGGCGTCAGCCTGCCGCCGCTGATCCGGCTGCTGAAGTTCCCGGCGCACGACGTGCAGGCCGAGACACTGGCGGAGGCCAACGCGCAGGCACAGGCCTCGCGGGCCGCGGAGCGGCGCCTGGACGAGCTGCTGGCCGACGAGCGCAACGCCCTGCCGGGTCCGCTCGCGGACCGCCTCCGCACGGTCCTGGAGCGCCGCCGCAACGCCGTCTGGGAACGGCTCGGCCAGGTCAATCCCGTCACCGGCGAGACCGTCGACGACACCTACCGGCGGCTCTCCCGGGAGATGATCAGCTCCGAGCGCGAGGTCTTCGTCCGGCTGCGGGACGGCCGCTACATCGACGACGAGATGCTCCGGACCCTGCTGCGCCGGCTGGACCTGGAGGAGGCGGCGGCCTACCGGGAGGCCACCTGAGCGGGCGCACCGGCGCGGTGGCGGGGACCGCTCAGGGGAAGGGGCGGCCGGTGACGACCGCCCCCAGGGTGGTCCCGCGCGGGAAGGCGCCCTCCTCGGTCAGGGCGAGCAGGGCGTACAGCATCTTGGCGACGTAGACGCGCTCCACGGGCAGGCCGTGGCGGCGTTCGAAGTCCTCGGCGAAGGCGTCCAGCCCGGGCGTGGTGCGGGCGTAGCCGCCGTGGTGGAAGCGGTCGTCCAGGCTCCAGGTGCCGCGCGGCCCGCCGAACGCGCGTTCCTGGAGCCGCCGTATGTCGCCCTCCAGGAAGCCGCCTCTGAGCACGGGTATGCCGAGGGCCCGCCGCCCCCGGGGCAGTCCGGCGGCCAGCCCGGCGAGGGTGCCGCCGGTGCCGCAGGCGATGGCGGCCACGTCGGCGTGTTCGCCCAGCTCCTCGCCGAGTTCGCGGCAGCCGCGCACGGCCTGAGCGTTGCTGCCGCCCTCGGGGACGACCACGGCGCCCTCGGCGTCCACCGTGCGCAGGAGGGCCGCGAGCGTCTCCGGTTCGGACTTGCGCCGGTAGGTCGAGCGGTCGACGAAGTGCAGCCGCATCCCGTCGGCGGCGCACCGGGCCAGCGAGGGGTTGAGCGGCCGGCCGGCCAGTTCGTGACCGCGGACCACGCCCACCGTGGGCAGCCCGAGCAGTCGGCCCGCGGCGGCCGCGGCCCGCAGGTGGTTGGAGTAGGCGCCGCCGAACGTGACGACGGCACGGCCGCCCGCCGAGGCGAGAACCGGCGCCAGCTTGCGCCATTTGTTGCCGACCAGCTCGGGATGGATCAGGTCGTCCCGCTTGAGCAGCAACCGGACACCGTGCCGCTCGAACCGCCCGTCGGCCACCTCGTGCAGGGGAGAGGGCAGCCGGGGTCGCAGGGCGGCGAGGTCGCGGGTGTCGTTTCCGGTCACCCCGTCATTCTCGCGCCCCCGCGTCACGGTCGCGCCGCCGCGTGGCGGCCACCTCATTTCAGCCGGTCCCGGACCCGCTCCCGCATCGACGCCATCGTGAACCCGCGCGGGTCCACCTTCCCCGGCTGCCACTCCAGGTGACCGATGACGGACCGCTCGTTCCAGCCGTGGTGGCGGCACACCGCCGCGGCGGCCCGCTCGATCGCCTCCAGCTGCGCCGCCGGCCAGGGGTCGTCGCCGTCGCCCAGGTTCTCGCACTCGAAGCCGTAAAAGTGCCGGTTGCCGTCGGTGTTCGCCTCGTTGTCCCGGGGCAGCGCCTTCTGCGCGATCACCGCGCGCAGGACGTCGTCGTCGCCGAGACCGGCGTGATTGGCCCTGCCGTACCCGACCAGGTGGACCGTGCCGTCCTTGGTGACGACCCCGTGGCACAGGGGACCGGGCAGGTCCTCGTGGCCCTTGCGGCAGATGTCCACCGTCCGCGCGCTGCCCCGGGTGACCGTGTGGTGGATCATCACCCCGTGCACGGGCCCCCAGGGGCCCTTGTGGTTGCGGTGGTGGTCCCGCCAGTCGCCGACCTCGACGACGGTGAGGCCCTCCGCCTTCAGTGCCTCGAGGAAACTGCTCGCGGACATGGGTGAGGCCACGGCCGGCTCCTTCACGCTGCGTGACGGCCGCCCGGTGCGGCCGCCTCGTACGGAGCTTGTACCGAAACGGAGCGCCTCCTATGGCCCGCTCGCTCCGTGTGCGAATCCTTTCGGCCAAACTCGTGCCGACCAGTGGCGCCGAGCAGGGCAGCGGACGGAGCCGGACGAGTCGCCGGGGCGCCGGACAAGCCCCCATACCTGCCCCGGCCGCACGTGATCCATTCCCGCTCTTTCGTGTAATAGCACCGGCACGCTCCGTGAGGAAGGGTGGTCCGTGCACATCGATGCCGGGCGTAGCCGTTCGGCATGACCGGGAGGGCAATTCCTTATGTCGGTAGGCGAAGAGGTCCGCACCGAGCAGACCAGGCCGCAGCAGAGCCTCGGCACGGCGGCCGCGCGGAACCTGGCCACCACCACCAAGTCCGTTCCCCAGATGCAGGAGATCAGCTCGCGCTGGCTGCTGCGCTCGCTCCCCTGGGTGGACATCCAGGGCGGTACGTACCGGGTCAACCGGCGTCTGACCTTCGCCGTCGGCGACGGTCGCGTGACGTTCGTGAAGACCGGCGACCGCGTCGAGGTCATCCCCGCGGAGCTGGGCGAGCTGCCGGCCCTGCGGTCGTACGAGGACGACGAGGTCCTGTCGGAGCTCGCGCAGCGCTGTGAGCAGCGGGAGTTCGGACCCGGCGAGGTCATCGCCTCGTTCGGCGGCCGGGCCGACGAGGTCTACCTGCTGGCACACGGCAAGGTCGAGAAGATCGGCAGCGGTCCCTACGGCGACGACGCGGTGCTCGGCGTCCTCGCCGACGGCGCCTACTTCGGCGACCAGGCGCTCCTCGACGGGGACGCCATCTGGGAGTTCACCGCCCGCACGGTCACCGCCTGCACGGTGCTGGTGCTGCCCCGCCAGGAGGTGGAGCAGGTCGCGGAGCGGTCGGACTCCCTGCGCGAGCACCTGGAGCAGCGGCGCTCGATCCCGGAGCAGCGCACCAACAAGCACGGTGAGAAGGAGATCGACCTCGCGGCCGGCCACACCGGCGAGCCGGACATCCCGCACACCTTCGTCGACTACGAGGCCCGGCCCCGTGAGTACGAACTGAGCGTCGCCCAGACCGTGCTGCGCATCCACTCGCGCGTGGCCGACCTGTACAACCAGCCGATGAACCAGACCGAGCAGCAGATCCGGCTGACGGTCGAGGCGCTGAAGGAGCGCCAGGAGCACGAACTCATCAACAACCGTGAGTTCGGCCTGCTGCACAACTGCGAGTACGACCAGCGCATCCAGCCGCACGAGGGCGTGCCCGGCCCGGACGACCTCGACGAACTGCTGAGCCGCCGGCGCGGCACCAAGCTGCTCCTCGCCCACCCGCGCGCCATCGCCGCCATCGGCCGCGAGCTCAACCGGCGCGGTCTCGTCCCCGAGACGATCGACGTCGCCGGAAACCGCATCCCGACCTGGCGCGGTGTGCCCATCTACCCGTGCAACAAGATCCCGGTCACCGAGGCCCGTACGTCGTCGATCATCGCGATGCGTACCGGCGAGCAGGACCAGGGTGTCATCGGGCTGCGGGCCACCGGCATCCCGGACGAGATCGAGCCGAGTCTGTCGGTCCGCTTCATGGGCATCAACGAGCAGGCCGTCATCAAGTACCTGGTCACGGCCTACTACTCGGCCGCCGTCCTGGTGCCGGACGCGCTCGGCGTCCTGGAGAACGTCGAGATCGGCCGCTGGCAGTGACGCCACTGTCCCGAACGCCGTGTCCCCGCCCTCCCGGGCGGGTACACCCCCGGGGTACGGACGGGCCCAGGGGGAAGGTGAGTCCATGACGGAGACCCGGCGCGGCGCCACCGCGACGCGCCGTCCCACCGGAACGCCGGAAAGGCGCGGGCCCATCGGCACACAGCGCGAGCAGGAGCCGGGGGAGTCGTCCGGCGGGCAGGAACAAGCGGTGGCCGAAGGGCACGAGGCAGCCGTACTCCTGAGCGAGTCACGGGCGTCGGTCGACCCCGAACTGCGGTCCGCCATCGCATCGCTGCCCGAGTCGATGCGCCGGATCGCGCTCTACCACTTCGGCTGGCAGCACGCGGACGGCACACCGGCGGCGGGCAACGCGGGCAAGGCGATCCGCCCCGCGCTCGTCCTCACCGCGGCGACCGCGCTCGGCGGGCCGACGGCCCGCGCGGCGGCCGGCCGGGCCGCCGCCGCGGTGGAACTGGTCCACAACTTCACGCTGCTGCACGACGACGTGATGGACCGGGACGCCACCCGGCGGCACCGGCCGACCGCGTGGACCGTGTTCGGCGACGCCGACGCGATCCTCGCCGGGGACGCCCTCCAGGCGCTCGCCCTGCGGCTGCTCGCCGCGGACCCGCACCCGGCGTCCGCGGCGGCGGCCACCCGGCTCGCCGACTGCGTCATGGAGCTGTGCGAGGGCCAGCACGCGGACACGGCCATGGAGCGGCGCCCGCCGGGCGAGGTCACGCTCGACGAGGCGCTCGCCATGGCCGAGGCCAAGACGGGTGCTCTGCTGGGCTGTGCCTGCGCCCTCGGCGCGCTGTACGCGGGTGCGGCCACGGAGGACGTCGAGGCGCTGGACGCCTTCGGCCGTGAGGCCGGGCTGGCCTTCCAGCTCATCGACGACGTCATCGGCATATGGGGCGACCCGAGCCGCACCGGCAAGCCGGCCCGTGCGGACCTGGCCGCCCGCAAGAAGTCCCTGCCGGTGGTCGCCGCCCTGACCTCCGGCACCCCGGCCGCGGCCGAACTGGCCGAGCTGTACGCGGCACCGTACGACGAGGGCAAGGAGGACCTGGAGCGCACCGCCCTGGCCGTGGAGCGGGCCGGCGGCCGGGACTGGGCGCAGGCCCAGGCGGCCGACCGGATGGCGCGGGCCATGCAGGAGCTGGCCCGGGCCGTGCCCGAGCCGGAGGCGGCCGGCGGGCTGCTCGCGCTGGCCGAGTTCGTGACCCGGCGCAGCACCTGAGCGCCGCGCAAGACCCCGGAGCCCGTGCAGGGCCGTACGGCACCTGACCGACGTACGGCCGCACCGCCGACGGCTCCGGTCCGGCGGGTCCCGCACTTCCCCACGGTGTGCGGGGCCCGCCACCCTGTCTCCCCCCCCCACCGGGTCCCGGCTCAGCGGTTAGGCTCAACCGCCGTACGGACGAGCGGTGTTGAGTCGAAGGGGCGAGGCATGGGCGTGGTGATCCGGACGGCGGGGGAGGACGACCGGGAGCTGGTCGTCCGGTTGCTGGACGAGGCCTTCCAGGACGATCCGGTGAGCAGCTGGGTCTTTCCCGGCGAGGAGTACCGGCGCCGGACGCACCACCGGCTCATGGCCGCGTTCGCCGACGCGGTCTTCGCCGACGGGCGCATCGACCTCACCGAGGACGGCGCCGCCTGCGCGCTGTGGCTGCCCGTCCCGGCGGACGAGCACGAGGACGACGAGGGGGGTCCCGCGCAGCTCCGCGAGGCCGTCGACCCGGAGAACGAGCGCGTGGAGCTGATAGCCCGCCTCACGGGCGACATCCACCCCGCCGGCCGGGCCCACGAGTACCTGTGGATGATCGGCGTGGTTCCTGGGCGGCAGGGCGAAGGGCTGGGCACCGCGCTGATCGAGAGCGTCCTCGACCGCTGCGACCGCGAAGGGCTGCCCGCCTACCTGGAGGCGAGCAGCGCCCGCGGCAAGGTGCTGTACGAGCGTCTCGGCTTCGCGTTCACCGGCCGGGCCCTGGACCTGCCGGACGGTCCCCGGATGTGGCCGATGTGGCGGGAGCCGCAGATCCTGTGATCCGATAACCCTTCCCCAAACAACTACGTCTGGAGTACTGTGCCCGTAGTGGTCCATGTGAAGGGGAGACCGGTTTGCGCAAACTCACGTACTTCATCGCCTGCTCGATCGACGGCTTCATCGGCGGCCCGGACGGCGACGCGTCGTTCATGGTTTCGTTCGTCGACGAGGAGTTCCTCGAGTTCCTGAAGGCGGAGTACCCGGAGACACTGCCGACCCACGGCCGTCGGCCGCTCGGCATCGACGACCTGCCGAACAAGCGGTTCGACACGGTCGTCCAGGGGAGGGCCAGCTACGACCTGGCCCTCAAGGAGGGCATCACCAGCCCGTACGCACATCTGCGCGAGTACGTCGCCTCGCGCACGCTCACCGAGTCGCCCGACCCGAACGTCGAGATCATCTCCACGGACCTGGTCGGCAGGGTCAGGGAGTTGAAGGCGGAGGACAGCGCCTTCGACATCTACCTGTGCGGCGGATCGGCCGTCGCCGGCGAGCTGGTCGACGAGATCGACGAACTGGTCGTCAAGACCTACCCGGTGGTGCTCGGCACCGGCATGCCGATGTTCGCCTCCGGCTTCGAGATCACCGAGTTCGTGCCGGACTCGGTGCGGACCTTCGGCAACGGCGCCGTGGTGCGGACGTACCACCGCAAGCGCTGAGCCGTCGCCCGCCCGACCTCGGCAACGCCGAAGGGGCCCGGCCAGGATGGCGGCCGGGCCCCTTCGGGCTGTCCTGCGGCCTGCGATGGTGCACCGATCGCCGGCCCCGGGATGCTGACGTTCGTCAGGCCTTCTTGGTCTCCCAGAAGATCTTGTCGATCTGGGCGATGTAGTCCAGGGCCTTCTGGCCGGTCGCCGGGTCCTTCGAAGCCTTGGCGGCCGACAGGGCCTTCAGGGTGTCGTTGACCAGCTGGTGCAGCTCCGGGTACTTCTCGAAGTGCGGGGGCTTGAAGTAGTCGCTCCACAGCACGGAGACGTGGTGCTTCGCCAGCTCGGCGCGCTGCTCCTTGATGACCGTGGCGCGCGTCTGGAAGTGCGGGTCGTCGTTGCCGGCCATCTTTTCCTGGACGGCCTTCACCGACTCCGCCTCGATGCGGGCCTGGGCCGGGTCGTACACGCCGCAGGGCAGGTCGCAGTGGGCGCTGACCGTGACCTTGGGGGCAAACAGGCGGGAAAGCATGAAGCGTTCCTTCCTCGTGATCGTCTTCTCAGGGGGGACATTACTCCCTGGGAGGCCCGATTTCGCGAGTGCCCCCATGGGCTTAGGACAAAAGTCCGGGGTGAGACTGAGACTGGTGGAGGAAGAACCGGGGAGGTGCCGGGTGATGCCGGAGCAACTGTCGCAGGAGACCGAGCGCGCCAGAGGGGCGTTGCCCTTCGGACCGGCCGAGGTGACCGGGCCGTCGATGGTGCCCACGCTGCACCACGGCGACGTGCTGCTCGTGCACTGGGGAGCGCGGGTCAGGCCGGGTGACGTGGTCGTCCTGCGGCACCCCTTCCAGCAGGACCTGCTCGTGGTCAAGCGGGCGGCCGAACGGCGCGGGACCGGCTGGTGGGTGCTCGGGGACAACGCGTTCGCGGGCGGGGACAGCACCGACTACGGGGTGGTCCCGCAGGAGCTGGTGCTGGGCAGGGTCCGGTTCCGGTACCGGCCGCCGCGGCCGGGTCAGCGTTCGCCGCTCGCCGTGGTCCGCTGGGCGCTGTCGGCGGTCAGGCCGGTGCCGGCCGACCGGTCCGCCTCCAGGCGCTTGCGGGCGCGGTAGGCCGCCACGTTGGCGCGGGTGGCGCAGCGGTCGGAGCAGTAGCGCCGGGAGCGGTTGGTGGAGGTGTCCAGGTAGGCGTTGCGGCAGGGGGCCGCTTCGCACAGGCCCAGCCGGTCCACCCCGTACTCGGTGAGGTGGAAGGCGAGACCCATCGCGGCGATGGCCGCGAAACCGGCGGTCGCGTTGGAGGGGTGGTCGGCCAAGTGCATGTGCCACAGCGGGCTGCCGTCCTCGGCGCGGTGGTCGTGGCCGGAGATCTGCGGGCTCACCGGGAACTCCAGGAGCAGTGAGTTCAGCAGGTCCACGGCGAGGGTCTCGTCGCCGCCGTCGGCCGCCTCGAAGACCGCGCGCAGCCGTCCCCGGACCGAACGGAACCGGGTCACGTCGGCGTCGGACGCGCGCCGGGCCGCCGACTGGTTGGCGCCGAACAGCTCACGGACGGCCTCCACCGAGGTCAGCGAGTCCTGGCCCCGCGACGGTTCCTCGGTGTTGACGAGACGTACGGCGTAATCCGAGTAATAGGCCAGTTCCACTTGTAGTCCTTACGGAGGGGCTCTATGGTCGTGCCTGCGGTCAGGTAACAGCTGATCGCGCTTCCAGGGTATTACGCGACGCTACACGGAGGGGCTCGATGACGAACGCGGACACCACCACGGCCACTACGCCCGCCACGCCCGCCGGCACGCCCGCCGCGGCGGGCGCCGACTGGCAGGCGTGGCAGCAGAGCTGGGACCGGCAGCAGGAGTGGTACATGCCGGACCGCGAGGAACGGTTCCGGATCATGCTCGACATGGTCGAGGCACTCGTCGGCCCCGCGCCGCGGGTGCTCGACCTCGCCTGCGGCACCGGCACCATCACGGCCCGGCTGCTCGCCCGGTTCCCGCAGGCCACGAGCACCGGCGTGGACCTCGACCCCGCGCTCCTCGCCATCGCCGAGGGCACCTTCGCGGACGACGAGCGGGTCTCCTTCGTCACCGCCGACCTCAAGGACCCCGACTGGCCGTCGAAGCTGCCGTACGGCTCGTACGACGCCGTGCTGACCGCGACGGCCCTGCACTGGTTGCACGCCGAACCCCTCGCGGATCTCTACGGCCGGGTCGCGGAGCTGGTCCGTGACGGTGGTGTCTTCATGAACGCGGACCACATGATCGACGACACCACGCCCAGGATCAACGCGGCCGAGCGCGCCCAGCGGCACGCGCGGATGGACGCCGCCAAGGACGAGGGCGCGCTGGACTGGTCCGAGTGGTGGCAGCTCGCCGCCAAGGACCCGGTGCTCGCCGGACCCACCGCCCGCCGCTTCGAGATCTACGGCGAGCACGCCGACGGCGACATGCCCTCGGCGGCCTGGCACGCGCGCGTGCTGCGCGAGAAGGGCTTCGGCGAGGCGCGGCCGGTGTGGTGCTCGCCGTCGGACACCCTGCTGCTGGCGGTCAAGTAGGGGCACACGCCGAAGGGGCGGTACGGAGATCCGTACCGCCCCCGGCCGCTGCTCCCGCGGTCTCAGAGCACCTTGGACAGGAACGCCTTCGTCCGCTCGTGCTGCGGGTCGGTCAGGACGTCGCGCGGGTTGCCGGACTCGACCACCACGCCGTTGTCCATGAAGACCAGGCTGTCGCCGACCTCGCGGGCGAAGCCCATCTCGTGGGTGACGACGACCATCGTCATGCCGGACTCCGCGAGGTCGCGCATGACGTCGAGGACGTCGCCGACCAGCTCGGGATCGAGCGCCGAGGTCGGCTCGTCGAACAGCATCAGCTTCGGGTCCATCGCCAGGGCCCGCGCGATGGCGACGCGCTGCTGCTGGCCGCCGGAGAGCTGCGAGGGGTAGTTGCCGGCCTTGTCGGCCAGGCCCACGCGCTCCAGGAGGGAGCGTGCGCGTTCCCTGGCCTGGGCCCTGCTCATGCCCTTGACCTGGACCGGCGCCTCCATGACGTTCTCCACGGCCGTCATGTGCGGGAACAGGTTGAAGCGCTGGAAGACCATGCCGATGTCCCGGCGCTTGACGGCGACCTCGCTGTCCTTCAGCTCGTAGAGCTTGTCACCCTTCTGGCGGTAGCCGACCAGCTCGCCGTCGACGTACAGACGCCCGGCGTTGATCTTCTCGAGGTGGTTGATACACCTGAGGAAGGTGGACTTGCCGGAGCCGGAGGGGCCGATGAGGCAGAACACCTCGCCCTGCTTCACCTCCAGGTCGATGCCCTTGAGGACCTCGACGGCGCCGAAGGACTTGTGCACGCCCTCGGCCTTGACCATGGCGGTCATGCCGCACCTCCCGTCGTGCTGGAGCGGTTCGACAGGGAGAGCAGGTTCGCCCTGATCTTCTGCAACGGGGTGGACGGCAGACTGCGGCTGGAGCCGCGGGCGTAGTAACGCTCCAGGTAGTACTGGCCGACGCTGAAGACCGAGGTCAGCAGCAGGTACCAGGCCGCCGCCAGGAACAGCATCTCGGCCGGGGCGCCCGAGGTCTGGCCGATGTCCTGGGCGACCCGGAACAACTCGGCGTACTGGACGACCGACACCAGGGAGGTCGTCTTCAGCATGTTGATGACCTCGTTGCCCGTCGGCGGCACGATCACGCGCATCGCCTGCGGGACCACGATCCGGCGCAGCGTCTTGGCGTGGCTCATGCCGAGCGCGTGCGCCGCCTCCGTCTGGCCCTCGTCGACCGCGAGCAGACCGGCGCGGCAGATCTCCGCCATGTACGCGGCCTCGTTGAGGCCGAGACCGAGCAGCGCCGTCAGGAACGGCGTCATGAAGTCCGACCACTCGTCGCGGTAGAACGGGCCGAGGTTGATGTACTCGAAGACCAGGCCGAGGTTGAACCAGACGACGAGCTGCACCAGGACCGGCGTGCCGCGGAAGAACCAGATGTAGAACCACGCGATGGACGAGGTCACCGGGTTCTTCGAGAGCCGCATCACGGCGAGCAGGATGCCGCCGACGATGCCGATCAGCATCGCGAGCACGGTGAGCAGCAGCGTCTTGCCCATGCCGGTCACGATGCGGTCGTCGAAGAAGTAGTCCGGGATCGCACCCCAGTTGATCTTGCCCTGGGAGAACGCGTAGACGACCGCGGCCAGCAGCGCGATCGCGACGACGGCGGAGACGTACCGCCCGTAGTGCCGGACCGGGATGGCCTTGATGGCCTCCGGCGGGGTCGGCGGGGTGTCGGCCGGGCCGCCCGCCGTCTTGTCGATGTCAACAGTCACGGATGTTGCCTTTCGGTGCCCGCCGCGCGGTCACTTGCCGCCGTTGACGGTGGCCTGGGTGACGGCGCCTTCGGCCACGCCCCACTTGTCCATGATCTTCTTGTACTCGCCGTTCGCGATCACCGCGTCCAGCGCCGCCTTCAGGGCGTCGCGCAGCTGCGTGTTCTCCTTGGCGACCGCGATGCCGTACGGCGCGGCCTCGACCTGCTCGCCGACGAGCTGGAAGTCCTTGCCGCCGCCCGAGGTCTTCACCGCGTACGCCGCCACCGGGAAGTCGGAGGAGCCGGCGTTCGCGCCGCCCGCGCGCAGGCGGGTCTGGGCCTGCTGGTCGTTGTCGAAGGCCTCCATGGAGATCTTCTTGCCGGCCGGGCACTTCTCGTTCTCGGCCTTGGCGAGGTCCTCGGAGACCGTGCCGCGCTGGAGCACGAGCTTCTTGCCGCACAGGTCGGACCAGGTCTTGATGCCCTGGTCGTCGCCCTTCTTGGTGTAGATCGAGACACCGGCGGTGAAGTAGTCGACGAAGTCGACGCCCTGGCCGACCTTCTTGCCGGTGTCGGAGTCGATGCCCTCCTGGCGGTCCTTGGTGTCGGTCATCGCGGACATCGCGATGTCGTACCGCTTGGAGCGCAGACCGGTGATCAGGGTGTCGAAGGTGCCGTTCTCGAACTCGAACTTCACCCCGAGCTGCTTGCCCATCGCGTCCGCGAGGTCCGGGTCGATGCCGACGGTCTTGCCGGAGCCGTCCTTGAACTCGACGGGGGCGTACGCGATGTCGGAGCCGACCTTGACGGTCCCCTTGTCACGGATCGACTGCGGCAGCTTGTCGGCGAGCGGAGCACCGCTCGCGGACTGGTTGTCGCTGCCGCCGGAGTCGCTGTTCTCGGTCTGGTCGCCGCATCCGGTGAGCAGCAGAGCGCCTGCGACCGCGATCGCACCGACCGCTGCTAGCCGGGAGTGCGCGGCGGTCGTACGACGGGTGGAGCGTGCGGTCATGGTGGTTCCTCCGGCGGATGAGGGAGTTGCCGATGGGACGGGACGCCGGCCGGGGCCCGACCGGTGCCGTGGGTCGACGAGAGCACACACCTTCGAGTGCCGCGACCTCGTGTGATTACGGCATCTTGCCATTCGGACTCGGCCGTTCAGGGGGGCCGTCATGTCAAAATCGGATAACGGGTCGGCCCCCGAACCGCACCAGGTCGGTACATCACGACCGAACCTTTACGGGAATCTGCCCCTCCGGCCGGAAGATCTGCGGAATTTCTCGTGCTCCGCGCATGGATCGCGGGTGGACGGAGCCGTCGAAGGTGGCGCCCGCGACGCTGTCAAGAGGTGCCGGGAGGTTGTCCGGAACGGCGGCTATGAGCCATGTCACCGACATGCGGCGTTCGGGGTCCGGCATGTGAGCTTGCGCTTATCGGACTCGTCGCGGGGGGCGTCCGTCGGGTAAGAAGGTTCTTTACACCCCTCATCAGGGGCTCAGGGCGCGTGTGCGGCGCGCCCGTCGCGCAGGGGTCCGCGTGGCCCAGACAGCCATCTCCCTGTGCGGTGCCCGCCCATTCCTCACCAGGAGTGGACAAACCCTCAAACCATGAACTCTTAAGGGGTAAGACAAAGTGGCAGCGGAGATCGTCAATCCTCGCAGCGACAGCGAAGCCGGTGCGGAGCAGGAGGAGGGCGCCGAGCCGCTCGACTCCTTCGACCCCGCGTTCGCGCTGCACCGCGGCGGCAAGATGGCCGTGCAGGCCACCGTGCCGGTCCGCGACAAGGACGACCTGTCCCTGGCGTACACGCCCGGCGTCGCGAAAGTGTGCAGCGCGATCGCCGAGCAGCCCGACCTCGTCCACGACTACACCTGGAAGTCGTCGGTCGTCGCGGTCGTGACGGACGGTACGGCGGTGCTGGGACTCGGTGACATCGGGCCCGAGGCGTCCCTCCCGGTGATGGAGGGCAAGGCCATCCTCTTCAAGCAGTTCGGCGGAGTGGACGCGGTCCCGATCGCCCTGAACTGCACGGACGCCGACGAGATCGTCGAGACCGTGGTCCGGCTCGCGCCCTCGTTCGGCGGCGTGAACCTGGAGGACATCTCGGCGCCGCGGTGCTTCGAGATCGAGCGCAAGCTCCAGGAGCGCCTGGACATCCCGGTCTTCCACGACGACCAGCACGGCACGGCGGTCGTGACGCTGGCCGCCCTGCGGAACGCGGCGCGGCTGAGCGGGCGGACGCTGGGTGAGCTGCGGGCGGTGATCTCGGGCGCGGGCGCGGCCGGGGTCGCCATCGCCAAGATGCTGGTGGAGGCCGGCATCGGGGACGTCGCGGTCGCCGACCGCAAGGGTGTCGTCTCGGCCGACCGTAACGACCTGACGCCGGTCAAGCAGGAACTGGCCTCCTTCACCAACAAGGCCGGGCTGTCCGGCCCGCTGGAGGCGGCCCTCGCGGGCGCCGACGTCTTCATCGGCGTCTCCGGCGGTACGGTGCCGGAGGCGGCGGTGGCCTCGATGGCGAAGGGTGCGTTCGTCTTCGCGATGGCCAACCCGAACCCCGAGGTGCATCCGGAGGTCGCCCACAAGTACGCGGCGGTCGTCGCGACGGGGCGGTCGGACTTCCCGAACCAGATCAACAACGTGCTGGCGTTCCCGGGCATCTTCGCGGGCGCGTTGCAGGTGCGGGCGTCGCGGATCACCGAGGGCATGAAGCTCGCGGCGGCCGAGGCGCTGGCCGCCGTGGTGGGGGACGACCTCGCCGCGGACTACGTCATTCCGTCGCCGTTCGACGAGCGGGTCGCGCCGGCTGTCACGGCTGCGGTGGCGGCGGCTGCCCGGGCGGAGGGGGTTGCGCGCCGGTGACGGTGTGAGCGGTGTGTGTACAGCGCTGTGTATATGGCGTGTGTGGTGAGCGGCCTCGTCCTTGGTGGGCGGGGCCGCTTGTCTTTGGGGGTGGATGGGGGTGCGGGGCCGCGTGCGGGTGGGGGTGCGGGTTCGAGTGCGCGTGCGGGTGCGCTTGTGCTGGGCGTGGGTGGGGGGGGGCGCTGACCGGCGCTGGCCGGGTGCCGCTGCGCCCACCCGTGCCGCCCCAGCGGCACGATTGCCCGCAGCTACGTGGGTGCGAGTGCCCGCAGCTACGGGGGCGTGTGCCCGCAGTTACGGGGGCGTGTGCCCGCAGTTACGGGGGCGTGTGCTCGTAGGTGCGGGGGTGCGCAAGAGGGGGTGTGTCACAGGGGGGTGTGGTTCCCGTTGGGGGGTGGGGAACCTATCGTCGAGGTCATGTTCGCTGTCTATGCCGCCCGAATCGACCGCGACCAGCCGCTGGCCGGCCTGGAGTTGGGAGAGCTTCCGGCTCCCGAGGCCCGGCCCGGCTGGAGTGTCGTCGATGTCAGGGCCGCCTCCCTCAACCACCACGACCTGTGGTCCCTGCGCGGCGTCGGCCTCCCCGAGGACCGGCTGCCGATGATCCTCGGCTGCGACGCCGCCGGGATCGACGCCGACGGCAACGAGGTCGTCCTGCACTCCGTGATCGGCCAGAGCGGCCACGGGGTCGGCCCCAAGGAGCCCCGCTCCATCCTCACCGAGCGCTACCCGGGGACGTTCGCCGAGCAGGTCGCCGTGCCGACCTGGAACGTCCTGCCCAAGCCCAGGGAGCTCTCCTTCGAGGAGGCCGCCTGTCTGCCGACCGCCTGGCTGACGGCGTACCGGATGCTGTTCACCAACGCCGGGGTGCGTCCCGGTGACTCGGTGCTGGTGCAGGGCGCCGGCGGCGGGGTCGCCACGGCCGCGATCGTGCTCGGCAAGGCGGCGGGTCTGCGGGTCTTCGCGACCAGCCGGGACGAGGCCAAGCGCAAGCGGGCCCTGGAGCTCGGTGCAGTGGAGGCCGTCGAGACCGGTGCGCGGCTGCCGCAGCGGGTGGACGCCGTGATCGAGACCGTGGGCGCCGCGACCTGGTCGCACTCGATCAAGTCGCTCCGGCCGGGCGGCACGCTGGTCATCTCCGGTGCCACCAGCGGCGACCGGCCCTCCCACGCCGAGCTGACCCGGATCTTCTTCCTGGAGCTCAGGGTCGTCGGCTCCACGATGGGTTCCAAGGACGAGCTGGAGGACCTGCTGTCCTTCTGCGCCGCCACCGGAGTGCGGCCCGTCATCGACGAGGTGCTCCCGATGGACCGGGCCCGTGAAGGCTTCGAGCGGATGGCCTCCGGGGAGCAGTTCGGCAAGATCGTGCTCAGCAACTCCTGAACTCCTGACGCGTTTCCTCACGTACGGCGGGTCCGGTTCCCCGGGCCCGCCGTACGCGTGCGCCGCCCCGTTTTCAGGTGTCAACCGGGATTGACAATCACGGCATGTCAACTTACGTTGACAGTATGAGTGAAGCAACGGATCTCGCCGCGCGTGCGGGTGACCGCGATCCCCGGATCGGGCTGCGCGCCGTCGCCGCTCTGCGGAAGCTGGTGGAGCAGTTGGAGGCCGTGCAGGTGCGCAGCGCGCGGCAGCAGGGGTGGTCGTGGCAGGAGATCGCCACGGAACTCGGGGTCAGCAGGCAGGCCGTGCACAAGAAGTACGGGAGGCATTGATGTTCGAGCGATTCACGAAGGACGCCCGCGCGGTCGTGCAGGGGGCGGTCGGACACGCCGAGGAGGCGGGGGCGGGGACCGTCGAGCCCGAGCACCTGCTGCTCGCCCTGCTGGACCGGGAGGGCAGCCGTGCCTCCTTCGCGCTGGCGGCCCTGGGCGTCGACGAGCACCGGAAGGGGGTGCGTCAGGCGCTGCGGGACGCGCGGCGCCGGGCCGGTCTGTCGCAGTCCGAGACGGAGGCCCTCGCCGGACTGGGGATCGACGTCACGGAGATCGTCGCCAAGGTGGAGGAGGCCCATGGCGTGGGGGCGATGTCCGTCGACGACCGGAAGGGCGGGCGCCGGTGGTCCGGACACCGGAGCTTCGGCCGGGGCGCCAGGGAGGTCCTGGAGAAGGCGCTGCGGGTCGCCGTCGCCCGCCGCGACCGGCGCATCGGGGACGAACATCTCCTCCTCGCCCTGGCCCTGCGCCCCGGTGTGCCCGCCGAGGTGCTCGCCGACCACGGGGTGACCCACGCGTCGCTGACCAGGGTGCTGGGCGACGGCGCCGGAGAGGCCTGCGCCTGACCGGCGCCTCCCCGGCCGCGCGGCGCCCCTGAGGCGAGGGCGGGGCCCGCGCACCGTCCGGCTGCCGGGCTCAGATCTTCGGTGTGCGCAGGATCGCCCCGATGTGGGCCGCCGCCTCCGACAGCCGACCGCGGGTGTCGCGCAACTGGTCGGCCGTCACGCCGTGGTCCCGGGCCGCGTCGCGGATGTCGTCCCGGAAGCGGTCGAGCAGCCGGTCCAGGTCACGGGCCGGGTCGCCGGTCGACTCCGCGGCGTCCTCGTGGGCCCAGCTCGGGGTGTATTCGGCGGGGAAGTCCTCGGGCGTGACGGAGTAGTCGGGCGGGTGGGTGGTGCTCCCGGTGTCGGTGCTCCCGGTGTCGGGGCGGCCGAAGCCCCAGTCCTTGCCGAACTCCTTCCCGAAGTCCTTGCCGAAGTCGCCGACCTCCTTGGCCAGTTCGCTCAGTCCCTCGCGCAGCCCCGTCGGCCAGTCGCCCCGGGCGAAGTGGTCCTGCACCTGTTCCTGCACGCGCTGGGCGATGCGCTGGACCTCCTCCTGCGCCTGGGCGCGGGCCCGCTCCTGGGCCTCCTTGGCCTGGCGCCGGGCCCGCTGCGCCTCGTCGCGGGCGCGGCGGCTCTCGTCCTTGGCGCGGCGGGCCTGCTCCTTCCACTCCTGCTTGACCCGCCGCATCTCCTCCTTGGCGGCCCGCCACGCCTCCTTCTCGTCGGTGTCCCCGGCACCGCCGGCGGAGCCGTTCCCCTCGTCGTGCGGCCCGGAGGTGCCCCGGCGGGCCGCGGTGGCCGCGGCCCGCATCTCACGCCGCAGATCGCCGGCCGCCCCCCGCACATCGGCCCGGATCTCGGCGGCCAGCTCGGCGACCGATTCGCGGATCTCCAGCTCCAGATCGGCCAGCTCGCCGCTGCGGTCGGCCAGCTCGGCGCGCCCGGCGTCGGTGATGGCGTACACCTTGCGGCCGCCCTCGGTGGTGTGGGTGACCAGGCCCTCCGCCTCCAGCTTGGCCAGGCGCGGATACACCGTGCCCGCGGACGGGGCGTACAGGCCCTGGAAGCGTTCTTCGAGGAGCCGGATCACCTCGTAACCGTGGCGCGGGGCCTCGTCCAGGAGCTTGAGGAGGTAGAGGCGGAGGCGGCCGTGGGCGAAGACGGGGGGCATGTCAGAGCACCTTCTTGTCGGTCGTGCCGTCGGAAGGGGCGTCGGTGGCGCCCTGGTCCCGGACGGAAGCGGAATTGTCCCCCGAGCCGTCCTGGGCCCGGCCCGCCGGGTCGGTGTCCTCCGGCTCCCGCTCCCACGGTGTGCCCTGCTCCGCCGGACGGCGGAGCAGGGCGATGGAGCCGGAGACCGTGGTGGCCTTCAGCCTCCCGTTGCCCGCGCCGAGCCGGCCGGTGATGCGCTTGGCCCCCCACTGGCCGCCCACCCGGAGGTCCTCGAAGGCGCTGCTCACCATGCCGCTGGCCGTGTTCGCCTCGACCTGGGCGTCGGCCGGCTGGGGCAGCCGGATGGCGATCTCGCCCGAGACGCTGTTCAGGCTGATGTCGGTGGGTCCACCGGCCGGGTGCAGGTCGACGATCATCGATCCGCTCACCGAGTCGGCCCGCACGGAGGAGCCCGCCTCCACCACCGTCAGGTCGCCGGAGACGGAGTTGAAGCGCAGGTCGCCGGTGAGGGCCTGGGCCTCCACGTTCCCCGAGACGGTGTCCGCGCGGACGGGGCCCGCGAGGCTCACCAGCGTGGTGTCCCCCGAGACGCCCTTGATCTCGGCGGGTCCGCCGAGGCCCGAGACCACGGCCGCGGCGCTGACCGCGCCGACCTCCACCCGGGTGCCGGTCGGCACCGCGAGGGAGACCACCGCGCTGCGGCGCTTGCGGTCCAGCCACCTGAGGAACCCCCTCCAGGGCAGGTCCTCATAGGCCACCGTGAGCACGCCGCGCCGGTGGGTCACGACGAGAGGTGGTCCCTCGATCTCGGAGACCTCCAGACGGGCGGAACCTTCGTCCGTGCCCACCACGTTCACCGTTCCACCGACAATGCGTACGTGGAGTCGGCGCACGGACTCGTCGAAGGTGAGCTTCCTGGGCTCTGCGACGGACCACTCGGACATGGGGCAGACCTCCTCGACCGAACGCGCCATATCGCGTCCCTCGCAATTCACGATATATCGCGGACATGGAAAGTCAAGACACCTGTTCTGGTGATCAACGACCGGCCGGACGGGGCGACCTGCCCTAACTTGTCCCTATGTCGACGGAAGACTCGGTGTCCGCTCCCCCTCCCGGTGCCCTGCTGCTCTGCCGCGCCGAGCCGGACTCCGTCGCCGCCGTCGCACCCCTGCTGGGCGCACGGATGCCGCTGGTCAGAGCCGGTGAGGGGTGGAGCGTGCTCGTGCCGGAGGGCGGACCCTGGCGGGACGGGGGAGAGCCGGTCGACCGCGTCGTCACCGGCTGGGCCGCGGCGCTCGCCGTCGGCGCCCCCTGGCCCGTACTCGCCCTGTGGTGGGACGCCGACCGGGCCGGATACGCCCTCGCGTCCGGATTCCGCCGCCCGGTGGGCTACGTGTGGCTCGCGAACGGTACGCCGGCCGGCGAGGACGAGGCGATGCGCACCTTTGCCGCCCGGCTGGGCCTGGACCCGGTCCTGGACGTGCAGTCGCTGGACCGGCTGACCCGGGCCGATCCGGACGCCGATCGCGAACCCGGGGCGGCCCGGGCCGGTGCCGGCGCCCGGGCCAGGCTGCGCGGACTGCTCGCGGTGCTCACCCGCGCGGGGGTCGACCTCCCCGCCGGGCTGGACCCCGGTGAGGGCGCCGACCGCCTCGGCGCGGCCGCCCGCGCCCTGCCCGGCGCGCGCCGGACCGAGGCCGCCGGACGCCGCCCGACCGCCGACGGGTGCCGCCCGGCCGCCTGGCTGCCCTGGACGGGTGGCCCGGGGGCACGCGCGCTGGCCGTGGCCCAGATGGCGACGGGCCTGCCGCTCACCGTCTGGGGTCTGCGGCGCCGCAGCGGAGGCTGGACCGCGGCGGGGGCGCTGCTGGTCGGGCACGGCGCGCTCGGCGCGGCCCACGGGCTCTCCAGGCGCACCTGACGGTTCCGCCCCGGCGGTTCGGCGGGCCCCGCCGTGCGGCCGAGGCGGCCCCTGGCGCCCGCGCGTTCCCACGTGCTCCTCGCGGCGCCCGCGCGCCCCTGCCCGTCGTCCTCGTGTCCCGTCGTTCTCGTGTCCCGGTGTCCTCGTGTCCCGGCGTCCTACTCGTCCTCGTCCTCGTCGTCCAGCCGTGCCAGCCACGTGGCGAGGCGCTCCACCGGTACTTCGAAGTCCGGGTTCAGGTCGACGAACGTGCGCAGCTGCTCGGCGAGCCACTCGAAGGTGATCTCCTCCTCGCCGCGCCGCTTCGCCAGCTCCTCGATGCCGCGGTCGGTGAAGTACATGGATCGTGCTCCGTCGGGTCTTCGCAGGGTTGAGAGGCTCCCGTGCGGGAAGAAACCTGTGCCTGCGGGGTGGAGAGATGGGGTCTGTCCGTCGGTTGTGAAGACAGCACAAGGATAGGCGTCCACAGGGCTGTGCCTTCCGGGGCCGTCGCGGGGGCGCGGGGACGGGGGAGACGCATGGGACAGGAAGCGACGCGCGTCACGCGCATTCTGCTGCCGGACGGGACACCGGTCTGGGCCCGGATCTCGGGCGCGGCGGAGCTGCCGGCGCCGACCGGGCAGCTGTCGTTCAGCGACACCGGCTTCACCGAGCGGATCGAGGCGAGCGTGGAGAGCCTGAACGCGCTCGTGACCGGTGTCGCGCACTCGCTGGCGGAACCTTTGCGCGCGGTGCGGCCGGACGAGGTGAGCGTCCAGTTCGGGATCGAGCTGACGGCCAAGGCCGGCAAGGTCGTGGGCCTCCTCGCCGACGGTGAGGCCAAGGCGGGCATCACGGTCACCCTCACCTGGAACGGCGGCCCGCCGGCCCCGCCCCCGCCCGACGCGCGCGCCCCGGGTGGTGAGCCCCCCGACGCCGGTGCGGACGCGTCCGCCCGCGCTCCGGGGCACGGCGGCACCGGTGCCGCCGCGTCCGGGAGCGGGGCATGACGCACGGACGCGCCCCCGGCGCACCGGGGGCCCACGACGCGGCCCGCCGTGCGCTGCGTGGCCTCGTCATGGCGGCGACCGTCCGCATTCATCGGCCGGACGCCGGGTATGCCCTCGACGAACCCGGGACGTTCCTCGGCAGCGGCTACTTCGTCGCGCCGAGCTGGGTTCTGACCTGCGCACACGTGGCATGCGGCGGTGAGGGGGGCGAGGTCGTGGTGGTGTACGAGCCCGCACCGGGCCGCGGCATGTCCGCGGTCTCGGGCCATGTGGCGGCGGCGCTGCCCGAGGGCGCCGGGTCCCTGCCCGGCAACTGGCCCGCCCCCGACCTCGCGCTGGTGCGGTTGAGCGAGCCGGTCGACCACGAGTGCGTGTACCTCTCCGAGCGCCCCGCGGCCTACTTCGGCGAGGGCAAGGTCCTGTACGCGGGCTGGACGGTGGTCGACGGGCGGCTGAGCATGCTCGACGGCACCCTCACCGTGCAGGGCACCCTCGGCGGCTGGACCACGGACGTCCAGATGCGCCTCGGGGACAACGACCTGCCGGACGGCGTCTCCGGCGGCCCCGTGATCGATCCGGAGCGCGGCGAGGTCATCGGCGTACTGAAGTCGCGCTCCCAACACGCGCGCGGGGGCACCTCCACCGGGCTCGAACAGCTGCGGACGCTGCCCGTGCCCTCCGGGGAGCTGAAGTCGGAAGCCGACGATCTGTACCAGGCGGTGGTGCACGCCCACGACCGGTACCACCGCGACCGGCAGCGCCATCCGGACGCGCGCCGGCACACCTGGGCCGACGTGCAGAGCCAGCTCGGTGCCCGGCCCGGTCAGACGCTGAGCCCCGACGAGCGCGTCCAGTTGCTCGGCCGTCTCGCGGACCTGCCGCCGCCGTCCAGCACCAGTTCCCTGCTGGACCTCCTCGACTCGTTGCCGGACTTCGAGGCCCCGGCTCCGCTGCCCGCCCCGCGCGGCTGGCGTGACGGACTCGGTGCCCTGTACGAGTACGCGCGCGACGACGGCGCCCTCTACCTGGTGCTCGACTACGCGGTGCACGCCATGACCGCCGACCGCCCGTTCCGCGCGCCCAGTACGCCGGCCGCCGAGGAGGCCCTGTGGGCCGGGGTGAGGCAGGCCGCCCAGCGGCTCGGCCCCGGCCGCCGGACCGCCCTCGTCGAACGGCGGAAGGCCAGGATGGAGGCGCGCGGGCCCGTCCCGGTGGTGGGCGTCCGGCGGACCGGAGCGTCCGCCGGTGATCCGGGACGCGCCGCGACCGGGCAGTCGTCGGTGCTGCTCGAGATCGTGCGGCGGGGCTGGGAGCCGGACCGCTGCGACTGGTCGGTCTTCGTCGTGCGCTCCGACGGGGAGGCGAAGCGCCTCAAGGAGGTCCAGCGAGTCCCGCTGGCCGACCTCGCCGCCCATCTGTCCGCACCGCTCAAGGAGGCGTTCCGGCAGTGCGACACGCCGGACCGGCCGGCGGTCCTGCAAGTGGCGACGGAGCACTCGCTGCTGGCCCTCGACGTGGACGACTGGCGACTCGGCCCCGAGGAGGAGCGACTCGGCACCCAGCGCCCGGTCGTCCTGCGCTGCTCCGACCGCGACCAGCTGACGGCGAACGGCGAGTACGCCGAATACGGCGAGCACGGCGAAGCGGACGGAACCGGCGGGCGGCGTGCGTCCGGCGGAGGCGGCGAGCAGCAGGCGGCCGCCTCGGAAGGCGACGACCGGCTGGACATCGACGAGGAACGCAGAGCCCGCTGGCGCTGGCTGCACGCACACCCGGCGACGGCCGCGGTCCTCGACTGCGACGACGGCCTGCGCAAACCCGTACCGCCCGTCGAGGAGCTGCGGGGCCTGTCGCACGGCACGGTCCCGGTGCTGTGCCGATTCGACGGCCACGGCCGCGAGGCCGACACGGAGGCGCTCGCCCGGCTCGTGCGCGGCGGTTTCGGCGTGGCGCTGTGGCGCCGCCGGCACGTGCTGCCGGAGGCGGTCTGCGGCGAGTTCCACCGCGGCACCCTGGACCAGATCGCGGGCCCGACCGGCGCCCACCGGTTGCCCGAGGCCGTGCGCGACCTGCGTTTCAGACTGCGGTCGGGACGGCCCGAGACCTTCTGGGCCCACGGCATAGCGCTGTTGTACGACGATCCGCACCAGCCCCTGCCCGGCGCGGGTGACCTGCTGGAGGCACCGTGATCGCGGCCCGCGCGCGCCCGCGCCGACCGCGCGCTCTTGCGTTTCAAGTCCCTTTGGCGCGGGACCCGTTGGGTGATGTGCCTCTTACCAGTCCCGTTCAGGATCGATACCGTGATGGACGCCCCCACGACGACAGCGCCCCCGGACGAGTGACGACGAGGATTGGATCATGACCGAATCCAGCGAGTGGCTCATCTACCGGGGCGCCGGCGAACCCCACGACGGCCTCGACCGGCTGCCCGACCCGCCGCCGTGGCGGGACTTCACCAGCCGGGACGCGGCGGGGTCGGGCGACGGGTCCGAGGACCGCAGGCTCGGCGCCCACCGGCACCTGGCCGAACTGCACCGGCCGGGCGCCGAGGAACTCGAGATGATCAACGCCGCGCTGTACCTGCGCCGGCCGCTCCTCGTCACCGGCAGCCCCGGCGCGGGCAAGAGCACCCTGGCCCACTCGGTGGCGTACGAACTGGGCCTGGGCAACGTACTGCGCTGGTCCATCGTCAGCCGCTCCGAACTCCAGGACGGCCTCTACCACTACGACGCCATCGCGCGCCTGCAGGACGTGCAGATCGCCGCGCAGGCGGACCACGGCCCCGGGTCCGGGACGCCGGGCGCGGTCGACGGCATCGGCGGCTACATCCGGCTCGGCCCCCTCGGCACCGCCCTGCTGCCCTCCGACAAGCCGCGTGTCCTGCTCATCGACGAGCTGGACAAGAGCGACATCGACCTGCCCAACGACCTGCTGAACGTACTGGAGGAGGGCGAGTTCGCCATCCCCGAGCTGGAACGCATCGCGGACCGGCTGCCGGACCGCACGGCCGAGGTGCTCACCGCGGACGGCGTGAAAGTGCCGGTGCGCGACGGCCGCGTGCGCTGCCGCGCCTTCCCGTTCGTGGTGCTCACCAGCAACGGCGAACGCGACTTCCCGGCCCCGCTGATGCGGCGCTGCATCCATCTGGAGCTCGGCCGCCCCGACCACAACCGGCTCGCCACCTTCGTACGGGCCCACCTGGGCGACGAGGCGGCCCGCGCGGGCGACGACCTCGTCACCCGGTTCCTGGAGCGGTCCCGCAGCGAGCTGCTGGCGACGGACCAGTTGCTCAACGCGATCTACCTCACCGACGCCGCCGCCACGCCCAGCCGCGACCGCTTGGCCGACCTGCTCATCCAGCGGCTCGATCGCCCGAGGTGACGCGATGCCCGACGAGACGGCGCGTCACGGTCCCGGCCACCACGGCGCCCCCGGCGACGAGGGCTCCGCGGCGGGGCGCACCGCCGTGCCCGCCGACGACCCGCTCGCCCGACTCGTCCTGCGACTGCGGGAGAACGGCCTGGACCCGGACGCCGAGCAGCTCTGCGACGCGCTCTGGCTGGCCCGGTGGACACGGTCCGCCGACACCGAGGACGTCTCGCCCGGCCCCGGCGTCCGCCTCGCGCCCCCGGTGGCCCGGCCGCCCGCCACGCCCGTGACGCCGGCGGACGAGACCCGGCCGCCCGCGCCCGAGCAGCTGGAGCCGCGCGAGGTTCCGCCCGCCCGGCGCGTGACCCTCTACCCGCTGCCCCCCGGGCAAGAGCCCGGAGAGCACGGACCCGGCCGGGCCCGCGCGCTGCCGGTGGGCGTACCCGCCGCCCCCGTGCTGCCCGCGCCGCTCGAACTCCAGCGGGCCCTGCGCCCCTTGCAGGGCTACCGGAGCCCGGCCACCCCGCTGCGGTCCGAACTCGACGAGGTCGGGACCGCGGAGGTGAGCGCCCGGGCCGGCGGACTGATCCTGCCCGTCCGCCGCTACCTGCCCCGCGGCGACGCCCGGTTGCAACTGGTGCTGGACGCGTCCTCCTCGATGCGCGTGTGGGGCCGGCTGTTCGCCGAACTGGCCCAGATCTTCAGCCGGCTGGGAGCCTTCTCCGATGTCCAGGTCAGCCACCTGCACCAGGGGCCGGACGGGGGCCCGGCCGTCAGCCGCAGCGCCGACCCGCACGGGGCGCCGCTGCACGCCGCCGACCGGCTCAGCGATCCGACCGGGCGCCGGATCGTCGTCCTGGTCAGCGACTGCGCCGGCCCGCTGTGGCACAGCGGCCACGCCCACCGGCTGCTCCACCACCTGTCCCGGCAGGGCCCCGTCGCCGTGCTCCAGCCGCTGCCGCAGCGCATGTGGAACCGCACCCGGCTGCCCGTCACCTTCGGTGACCTGTCGCGCGGTGACACCCTGGGCGGCGGCGCCGTGCTGCGGCTGCGCACCACCCCCGGCACCTCTGTCGAGGCCCGCCGGGGCGCGCTGGCCGTCCCCGTCCTGCCGCCGGAGCCCGTGGCCCTCGGGTCGTGGGCCCGCCTGCTGTCCGGTGCCGGACCGGTCCCGGGCGCCGTGGGCTGGGTGCGCGCCGACCAGCCGGCCGCCCCGGCGGCCCGCCCGGACCGCCGCCGCACGCCGTTGGAACGGGTCAGCAGGTTCAGCGCCGGAGCGTCTCCGGCCGCCGCGCGGCTGGCCGTCTATCTCGCGGCCACCCCGCTCTGCCTCCCGGTGATGCAGCTGGTCCAGCGGACGATGCTGCCCGGTTCCGGCCCGTCCGAACTCGCCGAGGTCCTGGTCGGCGGCCTGGTCACCCGGGCCCGCGCGGACCACGGCGAGGACGGCTCCCAGTGGTACGACATCGACCCCGAGGTGCGCGAGGCCCTGCTGTCCCGGCTCGGGCGGGACGAGGCCATGCTGGTCCTCAAGCACTGCTCGGAGTACATCGAGCAGCACTTCGGCAAGGGCGGCCCCAACTTCCCGGCGCTCGCGCTCGCCCAGCTCGGCGACGACGGTCCCGGACGCCCGCACCCGCACGCCTTCGACGCCGGACCCGGGTACCCGGGCGAGAACGGCGGCGACGGCGGGGCCGCCCCGGTCCCGCAGCCCTTCGCGGAGGTCGCCGCCCGGATCCTGGAGCGGTTCATGCCGTTGCCCGAGCAGTTCGCCACGTACGACGGCCGGACCGGCCCGCAGATCACCGCGGAGCGGCCCACGCACCGGGCGGTGGTCCGGGCGCGCGCCCTGCTCTCCCGGTTCGACGCCGAGGGCATGGTCCAGGACGTCATCGACGCCGTGCAGCTGCTGCGCGGCGCCACCGAGCAGGAACGGCCGGCCGGCGCCGACCCCGAGCTGTGGGGCGAGTACGCGCGCTGCACCCTGCGGCTGTGGGAGGTGCAGGGCGGTGCCGCGCTGCTGAAGGAGGCCACCCGGGCCGCCGAACGGGCCGCCGCGCCCGCGCACGCCCTGCGCGAACGCGCCGTCCTCGCGCGCGTGCTGCACGCCGCCGCCACCGACGCGCGACGGCGCGGAGACCGGTCCGGCGCGCTCGACCTGCTGCGCCGCGCCGACCGGGAGTACGCGGTCGCGTGCGCGGCACCCGGCCTGGACGAGGAGGAGGCGCTGCGGCTCACCCTGGAACGGGTCGCGTCCCTGGAGACGCAGTGGCGCCTGGGCGGCGACAGCGCCCTCCTGCAGAGCGCCGTCGGCATGCTGGAGGCGTTCGCCGACGCCTGGCCCGACCGGAGCGACCGCCCCTTTGAGTTGCTACTGGCCCACGGCCGCACCCTGCTGCGGCTGTCGGAGGTGACGGCGGACCCGGCGCAGGCCCGGCTGTACGCGGAGCAGTCGGCGCGGTCGCTGCGCCGCGGGCTGGAGGCCGGCCCGGAACAGGACACCGCCGAGTCCGTCCGTGACCGGGTCCGGGTGCTGATCGACCTGGTCGACGCGCTGCTGTCGGCGGGCGGCCCGCTGGACGAGGCCCAGGCCCGGACCGACGAGGCCCTCGGCCGGGTGCGTGAACAGGCGCAGCGCGCGGCGTTGCTGGTCCGCGCGGGTCGGGTGGCCGTCGCACGCTACGCCGAGTCGGGGGAGCCGCCCGAACTGCACGGGGCCGCCGACCGGTTCGCGCAGGCGGCGCACTGGATGTCCCGGGACGCGCCCGCGCACGCGGACGTGCTCGCCGAGTGGGGGAGCGTACTGCTCCGGCTGGCCGCGCTGGAGCCCGCCCACCGGCGTCAGGACCGGGTGTCCGGCGCGATCCGGGTGCTGCGGGACTGCCGGATGGAGACCCCGGCGGGCAGCCGTCGGGTCGCCCACCGGCTGCTGCTCCTCGGCCAGGCGCTCATGCTCCGGTACCAGGCGCGCGGCGACCGGGTCGACCTCAGGGAGGCGGAGCATCTCTTCGGGCTCGCCGCGGCCGACGCGGAGGACCCGTTGCTGGCGGCGCGCTGCCGACTGGAGCTGGGGCAGGCGCAGTTCGAGGCGTTCCAGAGTCTCGGCCGCGCGGCGCGCCTGGACGTGGCGGTCGACGCCTTCCGGGCGGCCGCCGAGTCGGCCCGCCGGGCGGAGGAGGAGGCCGAAACGGAGCGCCGGCGCCAGGAGGCCGTGGAGCTCGCCGCTCAGGCGCACCACTGGCGGGGTATGTCCTTCGAGGCGGCCGTGCGGCCCCGCGCGGCCCGGGACGCCTACGCGGCGGCGCGGGCGCAGTGGGACCGGTTGCCGGACGACCGTCTGGCCACGGGGGAACCGACCGCGCGGCAGACCGCGCAGCGGCTCGCCGACCTGGAGTGAGGGGGATGCCGGGAAGCCGGACGCGGGGGCCTCGGGCCTGGTCCGAAGGGGCAGCGGGCAGCGGAGCGGAGGAGAGGAAACGGGAATGGACATACAGGACGAGACCGGGGCGGAGCAGGCGCTTCCGGGTACGGGGGAGCCGGAGCCACTGCCCGACCTGCCGGACCTGCTGGAACTGGACCTCGCACAACTGGGCACCATCGAGCATCCGGTGCTGCGCGAGGTGCTGGGGGAACTGCGGGCGCGGGCCGCGGAGCCGAGCGAGATGCTGTGGGGTTTCGACAACTCCTTCTGACCGGTGACCGCGGTCATCCTGGTGCGTGAAGATATGTGAATAGGACAACTTCCGCGGCGCCGAGTTTCGGGCACCCGCCGCGCCGGGAATGCGGCTCCGTGCGGCACGGGGCCGTGGCGCCGGCTCGCGGCGACACCGGCCGGATCGTTACGGCATGGGGGGTGCTGGAGTGTCGGAACAGGCCATGACCGGTCCGGCTCCCGCCGTTCCCGGTCCGCGGACCGGCCCCGAAGGCCCTTTTCCCTTCCGCCAGTTCATCGTCAAGATGCACGGCCGCTGCAATCTCGCGTGCACCTACTGCTACCTGTACGAAGGTCCCGACAGCAGCTGGCGCGACCGTCCCGCCGCCGCCTCCGCCGCCGTCCTGGACCGCACCGCCACCCGCATTGCCGAGCACGCCGCCCGGCACGCGCTGCGTGACCTCGCCCTGGTGCTGCACGGAGGCGAACCGCTGCTCGCGGGGGCGGGGCCGCTCGCCGCGGTCGCCGGGCGGGTCCGGGAGCTGGTCCCGCCGGGGTGTCGGGTCCACGCCACCGTGCAGACCAACGCCACGCTGCTCACCGAGGAACACCTCGCCGTACTGGCCGACGCCGGCGTCCGCGTCGGCATCAGCCTCGACGGAGGCACCGCCGCCCACAACCGACGGCGGGTGGACCACGCGGGCCGTCCGTCCTGGCCCGCCGCGGCACGGGGCGCCCGCCTGGTCGCCGAGCGTTACCCGCAGGCGTACGCGGGACTGCTGACCGTCGTCGACCCGACGCTGGACCCGGTCGAGACGTACGAGTCCCTGCTGGACCTGCGCCCGCCCGCGCTGGACCTCTTGCTGCCGCACGGCAACTGGTCGGCGCCGCCGCCCGGACAGACCGGCGTCCGGTACGGCGACTGGCTGTGCGCCGTCTTCGACCGCTGGTGGGCCGCCGGGCGGCGTGAGGTCCGGGTACGGCTCTTCGAGGAGTGCGTGGCGCTCCTGCTGGGGCTGCCCGCGGCCACCGAGGCGCTGGGGCTCGCGCCGTTCGACGCGGTCGTGGTGGAGACGGACGGGTCGATCGAGCAGGTCGACTCGCTCAAGTCGGCCTATCCCGGCGCCGCGCGGACCGGCCTCGACGTGTTCCGCCATACGTTCGACGAGGCGTTGCGGCACCCGGGGGTGGCCGCGCGGCAGGCGGGCACCGCGTCGCTCGCGGGGCAGTGCCGGGCCTGCCCGCTGCTGCGGGTCTGCGGAGGCGGGCACTACGCGCACCGCTACCGCGCGGGGCACGGCTTCCGGAACCCCTCCGTGTACTGCGCGGACCTCCAGCGCTTCATCCACCACGTGTCCGCGCGACTCACCGCCGCCGCGAGCGCACGGACGCCGGACGGCTCGTCCGCGGCCGGGCCGCCGGTGGCGGGGCCGTCTGTGGCGGGGCCGCCCGTGGTCGGTCCGACCGTGGCTGACTCGTCCGTGACCGGTTCGTCCCCGACGGGTCCGTCTATGGCCGGTCCGGCGTCGGCCGGTTCGTCCGTGGTTGGTCCGGCGTCGGCCGGGCGGATCGCTACCGGCCCCGCGTCGGCCGGTTCGGGTGGTTCGGCAGGTCCGGCGTCGGCCGCCTCGTCCGCGACGGGTTCGTCCGCGACGGGTTCGTCTGGGCCGGGTTCGTCTGGGGCCGGTTCGGCGTTGGCTGGGTCGTCCGGGATCGGGCCGTCCGCGACTGCCTCGTCCGTGGCTGGTCCGGCGTCGGCCGGGTGGTTCGCTACCGGCCTCGCGTCGGGTGGTTCGGCAGGTCCGGCGTCGGCCGGTTCGGCTTCGACCTGGTCTGGCGCGGCCGGAGGGGGTGCTTCGTGATGTTTCCGGTGGTTCCCGAACGGGCCCTTCTCGAACTCGCCCGGACCGAGGGCGGCCCCGACACCCTGGCGCTCCTCGTGCGGGACCAGGACACGCGGCGGCTGCTGCTGCTGCGAGCCGTGCTCGACGCGGCCGAGGCGGCCGAGCGGTCCGTCTGCACCGCCGCGCAGAAGGCGAGGCTGCGCGAGGACTGGGCGCTGCTGACCGAGGCGGACCGGCTCCCGGCGGCGGACGCGTGGGGCCCGGAGCGCCGGCACGGTCACGCGACAACGCGCGGCGACCGCGACGCCCAGCCCGGCTCGCGCAGTACCCGCGCCGCCGCCGATGCCCTGCCAGGCTCGCCCAGTAACCGAGCCGCTGCCGAAACCCTCCCCGGCGCGTGGGATACCCGAACCGCTGCCGATGCCCTGCCCGGCGCACTGGGCACCCGAGCCGCCGCCGATGCCGTGCCCGGCGTGCCGGGTGACCGCGCCCCCGGCAACGCCTCGCCCGGCGTGTGGAGGCCGCGCGCCGCCGACGACGCCCCGCCCGGTGTACGGAGTCCCCGCGTCGCCGACGACGCCCCGGCCCGCGCTGGGGACGGTGTGTCCTCCTCCGACGTCCACGCGCCGTTCGCCAACCCGGTGCGGGCCCGTCTCTTCCACCCGCTCACCGGGCCCTGGGCACGCTCCTGTCTGCGCGGTCTGGATGCCGCCCCCGGGCCGGTGGACGGAGAGCGGGCGCGGCGGCTGCGGCGTGACCTCGCGCACCTCAGCGCGATCGCCGCGGTCGTCGCGGCCGGGGCGGGCATCCCCTTCCGCACCCGGCTCACCGCCCGCGCCGGAGTCCTCACCCTCCCGTCGCTCGGCGCCCTGCACACCGCACGGTCCGGGGACGTACCCGTCGACGTCACCTGCGCCGACGGCCGACTGGTCCTGCGTCAGGCCGACGCCCCCGACGTGACCGTCCACCTGGAGAGCGGCGTCGGCGCCTGGTCCGGCGCCCTCGCCTGGACACCCGCGCACGCCCTGCCCGGCCTCACCCCGACCGCCCCGCCCCTGCCGTTCGACGACCTCGATCCGTACCGCGAACTGCCCGAAGGACCCGGCCACGGCAACCTGCGCACCCCGCTCGCACTCGACGACGCGGAACGCAAACGGTGGCTCCAGGTCTGGTCCGGCACGGCCCTCGCGCTCCGCTCGGGCGGTGCGCAGCGCCTCACCGAAGCGGACACGCTGCTGCGCTGCCTCGTCCCGCTGGAGACGCCGCCCGACGTCGGTACCGGCCGCGGCAGTTGCAGCGCCACGCGCCGGGAGGCGTTCGGCGCCCTGCTCAGCAGTACCCCGCCCGACTCCGTGACCCTCGCCGCCACCCTCGTCCACGAGTTGCAGCACACCAAACTCGCCGCCCTCAGCGACCTGGTGACACTGCACCGGGCCGGTCCCGAGGCACGGTACTTCGCCCCGTGGCGCACCGATCCCCGGCCCTACGACGGTCTGCTCCAGGGCACCTACTCCCACCTCGCGATGGCCGCGTTCTACCAGCGCCGGGCACTCGTCAGCGGGCTGCCGGACCGGGACTGGGCCTGGGCCCAGCACGCGCGCTACCGCGCCCAGGTCGGGGCCGCCCTGCCCGCCCTCGTCGGCTCGCCCGACCTCACGGTGCGCGGGCGCCGGTTCGTCGACGAGATGGCCGCCACCCACGAACGGATGGCCGAACACCCCGCACCCAGGGGCCACGTCGCCCGCGCACAGGCGTACGTGGCCTCCGCGCGCGCCCTGTGGGCCCAGCGGCGCGCCTCCGCGCTCCCGCCCTCTAACGGATGAATGCCCACGCGCCGCCCCCGGGTACGGAAAGATCGTCCGCACAGGGGGTGTTGCCGTCGGTCGGCGGACTTACGCGCGACGCTCCGGAGTCCTAGGATTTTGCGGTACTACGTGCTGGAGGCCACTGCATGTCTGGAGCTCGCAAGCCGGTCGAGACGGCCGAGAGGGGGACCGCCAGGCAGACGGTCACGATCCACTTCGCAGGCTTCAACCGGGCCTGGGCGGCCTGGATCGGGGACCGGCTGGAGCGGCGTGGCGTACGGGTGGTGCCGCTGCGCTGGGACTCCCCGGCCGATGTCCCGCTGGTGGACCTGCTGCGCGACCTGACGCTCGCCGAGGGCCGGGTCCTCATCATCGTCAGCGAGTGGTACTTCCAGCTCGGACCGCGCACCCACGAGGAGTGGAACGCGGCGCTGCGCGAGATCGTCGCCCCCGACCCGTCCCGTTTCGCCGCCGTGTCGGTCACCACGGCCGCGGTCCCGGCCGCCGCGGCCGTACTGGCACCGGTCGCCCTGACCAACATGGGCGCCGACGAGGCGGAGCGCCGCCTGCTCGACCGGCTCGACCTGCCGCTCGAGCCGCCCGCCGAGGCCGCGGCGGGGTCACGGCGCGGGCCGCGGTTCCCGGCGGCGATGCCGGACGTGTGGGGCGTGGTACCCCGGCGCAACACCCGCTTCACCGGCCGCGAGCCGCTGTTCAACGAGGCCTACCACCTCTTGCAGAGCGCCGAGCCCGGCGCCGGCGTGCTGACCCTGCACGGCATGTCCGGTGTGGGCAAAACTCAGTTCGCCGCCGAGTACGCGCACCGGTTCGGTTCCGAGTACGACGTGGTCTGGTGGGTGAACGCGGAGAAGCGTGTCACCTACCGGCGCCAACTGGCCGAGCTGGCACCGAAACTGAACCTGCGGACCGGTCAGGAGTACGGCGAGCGGCTGCGTGCCGTACGCGACGCGCTCCGCCGCGGGGAGCCGTACTCGAGGTGGCTGCTGGTCCTCGACGGGGCGGACGAGCCGGAGCAGATCTGGGACCTGCTGCCGACCGGCCCCGGACACGTCATCGTCACCTCGCGCAACCCCGAGTGGAGCGAGCACAACAGCAAGCTGCTCGAAGTCCGGGTCTACCCCCGCGACGAGTCGGTCGCGTTCATCCGCCGCCGCGCCCCCCGCCTGTCGGAGGCGGACGCCGACCAACTGGCGGAGGCGCTGGGCGACCTGCCGCTGCTGCTCGACCAGACGGCGGGCTGGCTGAACGACTCCGACCTGTCGGTCGACGCGTACATCGCCCTGCTGGAGGGCGGTATCGACAGCGATGTGGTGAAGGTGTCGGCGGACTTCCCGCTGGCCTTCCAGACCGCCTGGTCGATACTGCTCAACAAACTCCGGGAGACCGTCCCGGAGTCCGTCGACCTGCTGCGCCTGTGCACCTTCTTCGCGCCGGGTTTCATCCCCGTACGCCTGCTGAGGGAGATGCCCGTCGACGAGCTGCCCGAGCAGCTCGCCGGACTGCTCAACGACCCGCTGCTGTGGAACAAGGCGGTCAACCAGCTCCGCACCTACTCGGTGGTCCGGCTGGAGTCCCACGAGGCGTCCCTGGACGAACCGGTCTCCGCCGGGGAGTCGCTCTACCTGCACCGCATGGTCCACCAGATCGTGCACAAGGACATGCCGGACACCGACCGGAGCGAGTTCATCGACGTCGTACGGCGGGCCCTCGCGGCGGCCGACCCGGGACGGCCGACCGAGACCCGGCTGTGGCCCGGCTACGCCGAGATCGTGCCGCACCTCAAGTACGCGGACGTCCTCAAGAGCAAGGACCCGAAGGTCCAGCGCATGGTCCTGAACTGCCTGCGCTACATGTACTTCTCCGGCGAGTACCGGGCCGGCATCAAACTCGGCGAGCGCGCCCTCACCGCCTGGCGCCGCCTCCTCGGTCCGACCCACGCCCGGATCTGGGAGCTGACCTACCACTACACCAACCTGCTGCGCGCCATGGGCGACTACGTCCGCACCGAGTCCCTCAGCCGCGACGCGGTCGAGCACCTCAGGGAGGAACGCGGACCGCAGGACCTGGACCACCTGCGCGCCGCCGCCGGCCTGGGCGGCGACCTGCGCGGCCTGGCCCGCTACGAGGAGGCCCTGGAACTCTCCCAGTGGGTCCTGGCGGCCTACCGCGAACTCCTCGGCGACCAGGACTCCAGGACCCTGAACGCGCAGAACAACCTGGGCGTCTCCCTGCGCCTGCTCGGCCGGTACGAGGAGACGCTGGAGACCGACCGGAGCACCATGGAGGCGCGTCGCCAACTGCTGCGCGCCCGTCATCCGTGGGCGCTCAGCTCCGAGATCACCTACGCCATCGACCTCCGCCTGCTGGGCCGCTACGCCGACGCCGAGTCCCTCCAGGCGAAGAACGTGCGGGAGAACCGCATCGTGATGGGTCCGGACAACCCGCAGACTCTCAAGGCCGAGTACAACCTGGCGCTGTGCCGCTACCGCCTCGGCGAGCGGGCCCCTCGCGGCGAGGAGCCGGGGCCGTTGCTCAGCAGCGTTCTGGAGCGCGGCGAGCGGGTACTGGGCGAGACCCATCCGCTGACGCTGATCTTCGCCACGGGCCAGAGCTGCTACGCCCGCGAGCACGGCGACATCGACCAGGCGCGCGAGCTGAGCGAGGCGGTCGTCGCCCGCTACGAGATGATGCTGCCCGCGGGACACCCGTTCATCGCCGGGTCCCGCGCCAACCAGGCCCTGATCCTGCGCAACGTCGGAGAACGCGAGCACGGGCACGTCCTCGTGGAGCAGGCGCTGGCCGAGATGGCGCAGGCCGTCGGCGAGAGCCACCCCTGGACACTGGGCTGCGCCCTGAACGCCTCCGCGCTGCGGAACCTGGTGGGCGACATCGAGGGCGCCGCCGAGCTCAGCCGGGTCACGGTGGCGCGGGCCATCGAGTCGCTCGGTCGCACCCACCCGCTCACGCTGTCCACCCGTATCGCGTACGCGGCGGACCTGCGCGGCCTGCGGGACCGCCGGCAGGCGGAGAAGGTCGAGCAGGAAGCACTGTCCGACCTCGACGCGACACTGGGCAGCAAGCACACGCACACCGTCTCCGCCCGTTCCCGCAACCGCCCGTACTGGGACTTCGAGCCCCAGACCACCTGACGGCGCGCGGGACGCGGCCGGAAGGCCACGTTCGCCGCCCCGGGGCGCATAACCCCCCGCGCCCCGGGGAAGAACACCGGTCCACTCAACACACCCGTAACACACACGAGTTGGGCCGGGGGGAGCGTGTGGTGATCTTATGGGGACCCGTGCCGGAGGGCGCGGACGGGCCCATTTCGGTCGAGGTCGACGCGCAGGTCGACCCGTCCGCCGTCGACGGGCTCGGCCTCGTCTACGACGGCGAGGTGACCCGGGACGGCGCCGGGCAGCGGGTCGTCCGGGTGGCACGGGACGTCTACACCGACGGGCTGGATCTCGCCCGCAGGTGCGCCGCCCAGGCCGTACGGCGCTTCGGCGAGCTGCCGGAGGGGCTGCGGCCGGACGAGATCGAGATGCAGCTCGCGATCAAGATCGACGCCGGGGTGGCCGCCCTCGTCAAGAGCGGGGCCGAGGCGCAGCTCCAGATCACGCTCCGCTGGCAGACCGCCCCGGCCCCGGTCACGGACCCGCCTCCCGTCCCCGTCCCCGTCCCCGCCCCCGCCCCCGCGCCCGCGCCCGCGCCCGAGGGGCAGGGGTCCGGCACGGCGGACGGGGCCCGTTCGTGAACCCCGCCGCGCCGGGCCCGCGCATCCTGCCGTACTCCCGTGTCGTGGCCCAGGACGAGCTCAAGCTGGCACTGGAGCTGCATCACGTCGTCCCCCGCATCGGCGGCGTGCTCATGGCCGGACCGCGGGGCACGGCCAAGTCGACACTGGTGCGGGCCTTCGCCCTGATGGCCCACGGCGAGCTGCCGGTCACCCTGCCCATCAACGCGACCGACGACCGCGTCGTCGGCGGCTGGGACCTGGACGCGCTCGTCCGCGGCGAGCCCAGGCCGCAGCCCGGCCTGCTGGAGGACGCGGCGGACAAGGGGCTGCTCTACGTCGACGAGGTCAACCTCCTCGACGACCACCTCGTCGACATCATCCTGGACGTTGCCGCCACCGGCGTCCTGTCCGTGCAGCGCGAGGGACTGGACACCGCCAAGTACCTGTCGTTCGGGCTGGTCGGCACCATGAACCCCGAGGAGGGCGGCCTGCGCCCCCAACTGCTCGACCGCTTCGGACTGATGGTCACCGCCGAGACGCTGGACGCGACCGCCCGGCACCGGCTGCTGCGCACGGTGCTCGACTTCGAGCAGGAACTGGACCGCGAGGACTCCGCCTGGCTGTCCGCCGCACGGCGGGACGACGCGCGCACCCGGAACCGGCTGACGGCCGCCCGGCGCCGGGTCGGCGACGTCGACGTCCCCGACCAGGTCCTGGAGCTGTGCGCACGTGCCGCGGAACGGACCGAGGCGGTGGGCCAGCGGGGGGAGATCGTGGCCGTGCTGGCGGCCCGGGCACTGGCCGCCCTGGAGGGCGCGGACCGGGTGACCCCCGGGCATCTGCGCCGGGTCCTGCCGATGGCCCTGCGGCACCGGCGGCCCGAAGTGGTGCACGGCGACACCTTCGACTGGGAGCCCGACGACGAGGCCCGCCTCCAGGACCTCTTCGAGGCGGCCTGACCGACATGGCAGCCGTCCCGCCCACCCCGCCCGCGTCACCGGACCCGCCACCGGGGGACGGCACCGCCGCCACCGGCGGGTACGACGATCCGGCGCACCGGCTCGGCCTCGCCCTGGTCTGCGCGGCGGCCGAGCCCGCCCTCTCCGGGGTGCTGCTCCTCGACCTGGACCCCCGGCTCGTCGATCCGGTCGCCCGGCTGTTCGGCGCCGTGCTCGCCGGAGCCGACGCACCTCCGCGCCCGCCGCTCGTGCTGGGCGCCGCGGACCGCGAGGAGGACCTGTGGACCCGCACCAGGGTCCGCGGCGGCGAGCACGGCATCACCGTCCGCACCGAACCAGGGCCCCTGGTCGAGGGGGACGACGCCGACGGGGCGCCTCCGTTGGTCGTGGTGCCCGACCTCGCACGGCTGGGCGTCGCCGGGATGCGCGCCGCGGTGCAACTGCTCGGCGCCGACGTCGTGACCGTAGAGCGGGGTGGACCGCGCCGCACGGTCCGGCCCCGGGCCCGCTGGCTGGCCGTCTGCCGCGGCGCCGACGTGGGACGGGTGAGCCGGCACCTGCTGGACCGGTTCGCCGTGCGGCTGTCGGTGGCCGGGCTGCGGCTGCCCGGTCCGGGCGAGGCGCTCGCGGAACCCGGGGCGGGTGCGGCACCGGAGGCGCTGCTCGCGGGGCTCCCGCCCGCCTGGCGTTCGGCAGCACACCGAGGCATCCGGCCGGTGCCCGTCGGCGACGCGGCGATCGGCCGGGCGCGGGAGCTGCTCGGGCCCGGCGCCGGGGTCCGCCGGGAGCTGGCCCTCGTGCGGCTCGCCCGTACCCTCGCGGCGCTGGACGGCCGCCCCTCGGCCGGGGCCGAGCACAGCGACGCCGCGGCCCGGCTCATCGGCGTGGCCGTGCCGCGCGGCGCCCCGGACCGCCCGGAGAGCACCCCGGAACCGCCCGATCCGGTCCCGGGACCGGCGGGCCCGCCCGGCACCCTCCCGGAACGTCGCGGCGCCGGCGGGGACGGCCCGCCCCGGACCCGCGACGGCGACCGGGCGCTGCTGGACACCGGACCCGCCGAGGGCATCGGCACCGCACCCGGCGCCGCGCCCTCCCCGGCCGCGGGGAACCCCTACCCCGAGGACGAACCGGCCGCGGTGCGGGACACCGTGCCGCTGAGCGGCCCCCGGCGGCGCACCACCGGGCCCGCCTCCGCCCGGGGCACCGTGATCGGCACCCGCCGGGCCACGGACCTGCGGGACATCGCCCACGTCCGCACGGTGCGCGAGGCCGCCGTGCACCAACGGGCCCGGCGCACCGAACGGTTCACCGTCTCGCCCGTCGACCTGCACAGCCACGTGCGCGCCGCCGCCCCCGAGCGGGTCCTGGTCCTGCTCCTGGACCACACCTGCCGGGGCGGGACCGGGGACGGTAACCGGCAGGAGGTCCTCGCCCCCTTCCTGCAATGGGCGTACACGAGCCGGGCCACGGTCCAGGTGATCGAGGTCGGCGCGGCGGACGCGGCCGACGAACTGCGCGCGGGGACCTTCACCGCCCGCAGCGTCCTAGACCCCCGGGTGCCGGGAGCGCTGTACCGCCGGGCGGGCCGGGCGACGCCGCTCGCCCACGGCGTCGAACTCGCGGCGCAGGCGCTGCGCCGGCTGCTGCGCCGGCAGGGTACCGGGCCGGTGGAGGCGTGGCTGGTGGTCGTGACCGACGGCCGCGGCAACGTCCCGCTGCGGGTCAGCCACACCGGACGGCCCGCGGGGGAGGTGGCCGCCGCGGGGGTCGAGGACGCGGTGGAGGCCGCCGCCCGGATCGGCGCCATGGACCGGACGCGGCTGCACGTGGCGGTCGTCGACCCGGGCCGGGAACCGTACGGCGACCTGCCGTACGTCCTGGCCGACCGGCTCGGGGCGATCGTCGTCGACGGCCGCCAGGGGCCCGGGGCGGAGGCCGCCGGTGAGTGAGCCGCGCGGTGGGCCCCGCAGCCGTCCGGGCCACGGCACCGCCGGACTCCGGGCGGCCCTGCCGGGACTGAAGGCCGTGGCCCGCCGCCCCGCCGCGTCGGTGCGGAACCTGCGCCGCGCCCAGGAGCCGCCCGCCGGGCTCGGCGGAACCGACGCACGGCCCGGCGCGCGCCTGGAGGACGGCTTCGCCGTGCTGCGCGTCCTGCGCGCCGACGGGGCCGACGGACGGCCGGGCTACCGGCTGCACGGCTGGTGCGGCGACCTGTCGGTGAACTGCGCGGCCGGACCCACCCGCCGCCCCGCTCCCGCCGTCAGCCTCGCCCGGCTGCGGCAGGACGGCGACGGGCACTACCCCTCGGAGGTGCTGCGGGGCATCCGCCTGTGGTCGGACAACCAGCACGAACTCGCCCACTGGATCAACCGGATTCGTGCCCGGCACGGCGACGGCCTGCACCTGGTCGTGTGGGACGACACCGGGTACGACCTGCCCTGGGAGCTGCTCCTGCTCCCCGGGGACGCCGCGCTGGGCCTGGCGGGCGGCCCGCTGGGCGCGTTGGTCGCCGTCGCCCGCTGGACCACCGTGCGTGATCTGAGCCGGGGCGGCCTGCCCGTCGACTCCGGCGACTGCCACGGCCGGGTGCTCGGCTACCTCCACCAGGACATGGCGGACGACGGCCGCCTCTTCACGGCGTACGCGCACCGGCTGCACCGGCGCATGACCCCCTTCCTCAGCGACCTCGACACCCAGCACGACCGCACCGGACTGGTCTACCTGGGCTGCCACGGCACCTACGGCGACGCCGTGCCGGGCCTCACGCTCGGCGACCGCACCTGGGCCGAGCTGAACGGCGAGCCGATGTCGGTGCTGCGCCGGGACGGCTCGCTGGTCTGCCTCAACGCCTGCGACTCCGGCCGGTTCGTCGACAACCGGGCCCAGGGGGAGGAGGCGCTGCGCGGATTCGCGGAGCTCTTCCTGCGCAAGGGCGCGGGCGGCTGCATCGTCAGCTCAGGGAAGGTCGGCGACCTGGAGGCCCGGGCGATGGCGCGGCGCCTGGTGCGCGAGGTCGCCGAACACCCCCGCCGCCCGGTGGTGCGGACGCTGCGGGCCTTCCGGGTGCGGGCACTGGCGGAGTTCGGGTCCCTGGCCCAGACGCCACGGGTCCGCAACGACGACGGACAGGTCGACGTCGTGGGCCAGAAACGGGTACTGCGGCTCCTGTACGCGTTCATGTTCCACTACTACGGGCATCCCAGGACGGCGCTGCGGCTCACCGCGGTGGACGCGCTCGGCACCGAGCGGGGCGGCGGCCGGTGAGCGCCGCCGGAGAGTCGTCCGGGCAGCCGCTGCTGATCGAGCCCGTCGTCGCGTGGCCCCGGCAGGCGGAGGCGGGGGGCGACTACCTCGTCACCGTCGATCTGCGCGGCCCCCTGCCCTCCCCGGACGGCACACCGGCCCGGTGGCCCTACGCCGAGGAGGAGTTCACCTTCACCGTCACCCTGGACGGCGCCCCGCACTTCGACTGCGCCGCCCTGGGCGAACCGGGCGTCGTCCTGCACCGCTTCGGCGGCACCTACGGTCCCGCGCGGTTCCGGGTCTCCGCGGGCCCCGACCTCGGGCCCGCCTCGCTGTGGCTGACCGTCAGCAACCAGTGGGGCGTGCCGGTCCGCACGGCGGAACTGCGCTGCGAGATACGCACGGCCACCGCCGGCGCGGCGGTACGGCACCCCGGCGGACCCCCACCGCCGTCCGTCCCGCGGGCGCCCGTGCGGCAGCGGCCCCCGACCCCCGCGCGGCCCGACCCGGACCGGCGGACGGTCACGATCAGCTTCGCCGGACTCGACCGGGCCTGGGCGGCCTGGATCCAGGACCGGCTGGAGCGGCGCGGGGTACGGGTGGTGCCGCTGCGCCGGGGCTCCCCGGCCGAGGTCCCGCCGGCGGCCCTGCTGCGGGACCTGACCCTCGGGCCCGGGCGCGCCCTGCTCGTCCTGGACGCCCCCTACTTCGGCCACGGCACGCACCCGCCCGAGGCGTGGAACGCGGCCCTGCGCGAGGTCGTCGCCCCCGACCCGTCCCGGTTCGCGGCCGTGTCGGTCAGCGGAGCCACGCTCCCGTCGGAGGTGGTCTCCCTGCTGGCGCCCGCCGCCCTGCACGGCCTGCGGGCCGAGGAGGCCGAGCGGCGTCTGCTGGACCGGCTCGGCCTGCCGTCCGAGCCGCTGGCCGAGGACGCGGCGCGGGCCCCGGCCGGGCCGCGCTTTCCGGCGGACCCGCCGGACGTGTGGGGCGCCGTACCGCGCCGCAACACCCGGTTCACCGGCCGTGAGGCCCTGCTGGAGCAGATCCACGACCTGCTGGGCGGTACGGGGCCGGGCGCGGGGACCCTCACCCTGCACGGCATGTCCGGGGTGGGCAAGACCCAGCTCGCCGCCGAGTACGCGCACCGGCTCGGCCCCGAGTACGACGTGGTGTGGTGGGTCGACGCGCGCGACCGGGCCGACTGCCGCCGCCAACTGGCCGAACTCGCCCCCCGACTGGGCCTGCGGACCGGGCAGGAGTACGGGGAACGGCTGCGCGCGGTGCGGGACGCGTTGCGCCGCGGCGAGCCGTACTCCCGGTGGCTGGTGGTCCTGGACGGCGCCGACGAGCCCGAGGAGATCGAGAACCTGGTGCCGACGGGCCCGGGGCACGTCCTCGTCACCTCGCGCAACCCGGAGTGGGGCGGTTACGGCGGCGGGCTGCTGGAAGTGCCCGTGTACACCCGTGACGAGTCGATCGACTTCATCCGCCGCCGCGCGCCCGGACCGACCCCGGCCGAGGCCGACCGGCTCGCCGAGGCCCTGGGCGACCTGCCGCTGCTGCTCGCCCAGACGGTGGGCTGGCTGAGCGACTCGGACCGCTCGGTGGACGCCTACCTGGCCCTGCTGGCGGACGGCACCGACGGCGACGCGCGGACCGGGCCGGAGGACTTCCCGCCGGCCTTCCGGACGGCCTGGTCGATCCTGCTGGCCGAGCTCCAGGAGACCGCCCCGGAGTCCGTCGTGCTGCTCCGGCTGTGCAGCTTCTTCGCCCCCGGCCTCGTCCCCGTCCACCTGCTGAGGAGCATGCCGCACGACGGGCTGCCCGACTCCGTGGCCGGACTGCTCACCGACCCCCGGACGTGGGACCGGGCCGTCGGCCACCTGCGACGGCACTCCGTCGTCCGGGTGGAGCCGGACCCGCAGGCACCGGAGCGCGAGCACCTGTACGTGCACCGGGCCGTCCACCAGATGGCGCACAAGGCCATGCCGGAAGAGGTCCGGCGCGACCTCGTCGACGTCGTACGGCGGGCGCTGGCGGCGGCGGACCGCGGCCGGCCCTCGGCCCCCGAGCAGTGGCCCAGCTACGCCGAGATCGTGCCGCACCTCAAGTACGCCGACGTCCTCGCGGCCACCGACGAGGCCGTGCAGACGCTCGTCCTCGACTGCCTGCGCTACCTGTACCTGTCGGGCGAGTACGGAGCGGGCGTCCGGCTCGGCGGCCACGCCGCGCGGATCTGGCGTTCGCTCCTGGGCGACCAGCACCCCCTCGTCTGGGAGCTGACCCACCACTACGCCAACCTGCTGCGCGCGGCCGGCGACTTCCACCGGACGATGGAGATCGAGCGGGCGGCCGTCCGGCACCTGAGCGAACAGCGCGGGGAACGCGACCCCCTCCTGCTGCGGGCCCTCGGCGGACTGGCCGCAGACCTGCGCGGCCTCGGGCACTACGCGGAGGCACTGGAGATCTCGCGGCGGGTGCACGGCACGTACCGCGAACTTTTCGGCGACCAGGACACCCGCACCCTGAACGCGCAGAACAACGTGGGCGTCTCGCTGCGGCTGCTGGGCCGCTACGAGGACGCCCTGGACGTCGATCTGCCCACCCTCGCGGAGCGCCGCCGGGTGCTCGGCGACCGGCACCCGTGGACCCTGGGCTCGGAGACCAGCTGCGCCGTCGACCTCCGGCTGCTCGGCCGTTACGCGCAGGCCCTGTCGAGACAGGACGCCAACTGGCGGCTGGTGCGCGAGACGCTGGGCGACCACCACCGGCTGACCCTGCTCGCCGCCCACAACCTCGCGCTGTGCCACCACGCCGTGGGCGACACCGACGAGGCCGCACACCACGTCGGCCGGGCGCTGGAGCCGGCGGAGCGGGTGCTCGGCGACAGCGATCCCCTGGTGCTGATGCTCATCGCGAGCCGGAGCTGCCTCGCCCGGGAGGACGGCGACCTAGACCTGGCCCGTGAGCTGAGCGAGCGCGTCGTCGGCCGCTACGCGGAGACGCTCACCGCCGGCCACCCCTACGCGGCCGGGGCCCGCGCCAACCACGCCCTGCTGCTGCACCGGACGGGCGAGGCCGAGCGCGCACTCGCCCTCGCCGACCCCGCGCTGGCCGCCATGGACGCCGCCGTGGGGCACGACCACCCCTGGACGCTGGGCTGCGCGCACAACGCGGCGCTCCTGCACGCGGACGCCGGAGACGCGGACCGGGCCCTCGCCCTGAGCCGGGACACGGCCGGCACGGCGGCGCGGGTCCTCGGCCCCACCCACCCGTTCACGCTCTTCGCGGAGGTGGCCCTCGCGGCCGAGCTGCGCGTACGGGGCCGGCGCGGGCAGGCCGACGCGGTGCACGGCCAGGCCCTGGAGGGACTGGCCGCCGCCCTCGGCCCCCGGCACCCGCGCACCCGGTCGGCCCGCGCCCGGCGCGCTCCGTTCTGGGACTTCGAACCCCAGCGCACCTGAGGGGACACCCGCGCGCACCGGGCATGCCGAAGGGCCCGGCCCCGGAACATCTCCGGGGCCGGGCCCTTCACGACGCGGGCGTCGTCGGCGTCAGTGGCTCACGCCTCGAAGACCTCGCGCACCAGCTGCTCCTGCTCGGCCTGGTGCCGCTTGGCCGAGCCGACGGCTGGGGACGAGCCGTGCGGCCGCGAGATGCGGCGCAGGCGCTCGCCGTGCGGGACGTCGGCGCCGACCGCCAGGTCCAGGTGGTCGATCAGGTTGAGCGCGATGAACGGCCAGGCACCCTGGTTCGCCGGCTCCTCCTGCGCCCACAGGTACTTCTCGGCGTTCGGGTACTTGGCGATCTCCGCCTGGAGCTCGGCACCCGGCAGCGGGTACAGGCGCTCGATGCGGATGATCGCCGTGTCCGTCACGCCGCGCTTCTTCCGCTCGGCGTCGAGGTCGTAGTAGACCTTGCCGGCGCAGAAGACGACCTTCTTCACCGCGGACGCCTCGACCGAGTCGTCGCCGATGACCGGGCGGAACTGGCCCGTCGTGAACTCCTCCGCCTTCGAGGCCGCCGCCTTCAGGCGCAGCATCGACTTCGGGGTGAAGACCACCAGCGGCTTGTGGTGCGGGTTGTGCACCTGCCACCGCAGGAGGTGGAAGTAGTTCGACGGCAGGGTCGGCATCGCGACCGTCATGTTGTTCTGCGCGCACAGCTGGAGGAAGCGCTCGGGGCGGGCCGAGGAGTGGTCCGGGCCCTGGCCCTCGTAGCCGTGCGGGAGCAGCAGCGTCACGCCGCTCGTCTGGTTCCACTTCTGCTCGGCCGACGAGATGAACTCGTCCACGACCGTCTGCGCGCCGTTGACGAAGTCGCCGAACTGCGCCTCCCACATCACCAGCGCGTCCGGGCGGGCCAGCGAGTAGCCGTACTCGAAGCCCATCACCGCGTACTCGGACAGCAGGGAGTTGTAGACGTTGTACCGGGCCTGGTCCTCGGACAGGTACAGCAGCGGGGTGAACTCGTCGCCCGTCTCCCGGTCGATGACGACCGCGTGGCGCTGGCCGAAGGTGCCGCGCTGCGAGTCCTGGCCGGTGAGCCGGACCGGCACGCCGTCCAGGAGGAGGGAGCCGACGGCGAGGGTCTCGCCCATGCCCCAGTCGATCGTGCCGTCCTCGACCATCGCCGCGCGGCGCTGCAACTGCGGCAGCAGCCGCGGGTGCACGGTGATGTGGTCGGGGATGTTGACCTGGGACTCGGCGATGCGCTTGACGGTCTCCGCGCTGATCGCGGTGTTCACCGCGACCGGGAACTCCGCCTGCGGCTCCGAGGGCTCCGCGGACGCCGGCTGCGAGACGGCCTCGCGGACCTCGGTGAAGACCTTCTCCAGCTGGCCCTGGTAGTCCTGGAGCGCCTGCTCGGCCTCCTCCAGGGTGATGTCGCCGCGACCGATGAGGGACTCGGTGTACAGCTTGCGCACCGAGCGCTTCTTGTCGATCAGGTCGTACATCAGCGGCTGGGTGAAGGCCGGGTTGTCGGTCTCGTTGTGACCGCGGCGGCGGTAGCAGATGAGGTCGATCACCACGTCCTTGTTGAACGCCTGGCGGAACTCGAAGGCGAGCCGCGCCACGCGGACGCAGGCCTCCGGGTCGTCGCCGTTCACGTGGAAGATCGGGGCCTCGATCATGCGGGCCACGTCGGTGGCGTACATCGAGGAGCGCGAGGACTCCGGGGCGGCGGTGAAGCCGACCTGGTTGTTGATGACGACGTGGACCGTGCCGCCGGTGCGGTAGCCGCGCAGCTGCGACATGTTCAGGGTCTCGGCCACCACGCCCTGGCCCGCGAAGGCCGCGTCGCCGTGGATCGCCACCGGCAGGACGGTGAAGTCCGTGCCGCCCTTGTTGATGATGTCCTGCTTGGCGCGCGAGACGCCCTCCAGGACCGGGTCCACCGCCTCCAGGTGCGAGGGGTTGGCGACCAGCGAGACCTTGATCTGCTCGCCGTCCAGGCCGGTGAAGGTGCCCTCGGCGCCCAGGTGGTACTTCACGTCGCCGGAGCCGTGCATCGACTTCGGGTCGAGGTTGCCCTCGAACTCGCGGAAGATCTGCGCGTACGACTTGCCGACCACGTTGGCCAGCACGTTCAGCCGGCCGCGGTGGGCCATGCCGATGACGACCTCGTCCAGGCGGGACTCGGCCGCCGAGTCGATGACCGCGTCGAGCAGCGGGATGACGGACTCGCCGCCCTCCAGGGAGAACCGCTTCTGGCCGACGTACTTGGTCTGGAGGAACGTCTCGAACGCCTCGGCGGCGTTCAGGCGGCGCAGGATGCGCAGCTGCTCCTCGCGCTCCGGCTTGGTGTGCGAGCGCTCGATGCGGTCCTGGATCCACTTGCGCTGCTTCGGGTCCTGGATGTGCATGAACTCGACGCCGGTGGTGCGGCAGTACGAGTCGCGCAGCACGCCGAGGATGTCGCGCAGCTTCATCAGGGACTTGCCGGCGAAGCCGCCGACCGCGAACTCGCGCTCCAGGTCCCACAGGGTGAGCCCGTGCTCGGTGATGTCCAGGTCGGGGTGCTTGCGCTGCTGGTACTCCAGCGGGTCGGTGTCGGCCATGACGTGGCCGCGCACCCGGTAGGAGTGGATCAGCTCGAAGACGCGGGCGGCCTTGGTGACGTCGTCGTCGTGCGAGGCGTCGATGTCCTTGAGCCAGCGGACCGGCTCGTAGGGGATGCGCAGCGCCTTGAAGATGTCGTCGTAGAAGCCGTTCTCGCCCAGCAGCAGGTTGGCGACCTGGCGGAGGAACTCGCCGGAGGCGGCGCCCTGGATGACCCGGTGGTCGTAGGTCGACGTGAGCGTCATGACCTTCGAGATGCCGAGCTTGTTCAGGGTGTCCTGGCTGGTGCCCTGGAACTCCGCCGGGTAGTCCATGGAGCCGACGCCCAGGATGACCGACTGGCCGGGCATCAGACGCGGCACGGAGTGCACGGTGCCGAGGCCGCCGGGGTTGGTCAGGGAGACCGTGACGCCGGTGAAGTCGTCCATCGTCAGCTTGTTGTCGCGGGCGCGACGGACGATGTCCTCGTAGGCCTGCCAGAACTCGAAGAAGTTCAGCGTCTCGGCCTTCTTGATCGCCGCGACGACCAGCTGGCGGTCGCCGTTGGGCTTGACCAGGTCGATGGCGAGGCCGAGGTTGATGTGGGCCGGCTTGACCAGGGTCGGCTTGCCGTCCTTCTCGCCGAACGAGTGGTTCATCGACGGCATGGCCTTGATGGCCTGCACCATCGCGTAGCCGATCAGGTGCGTGAAGGAGATCTTCCCGCCCCGCGCGCGCTTGAGGTGGTTGTTGATGACGATGCGGTTGTCGAACAGCAGCTTCACCGGGACCGCGCGCACGGACGTGGCCGTGGGCAGCTCCAGCGAGGCGTTCATGTTCTTCGCGACCGCGGCGGCCGGGCCGCGCAGGGTCACCAGCTCGGGGCCCTCGGCGGCGGCGCCGGCGTCCTTGGCGGGCGCGGCGGCCTTCGTCTGCGGCTTGGCGGCGGGCTTGGCCGGCGCGGGCGCGGCGGCGGGCTTCGCGGCCGGAGCGGCGGGGGCGGGCGCGGCGGGCTGCGCGGGAGCGGACGTCGCCGCCTTCGGCTGGGCCGGGGCCGGGGCCGCGGCGGGGGCCTGCGCCTGCGGGGCGGGAGCGGCCTGCGGCGTGCTGCCGGAGTCCGTGGTCACCGCGTCGGACGCGGGCTGCGCCGCCGCTCCGGGCTTGTAGTCGGCGAAGAAGTCCCACCAGGCTCGGTCCACGGAGTTCGGGTCCTGGAGGTACTGCTGATAGATCTCGTCGACGAGCCACTCATTGGCACCGAAGGCGGCCGCGGGGTTCTTTCCCGCGCCTGCTTGGTCGGTGTCGGTCGAGATGCTCGAGTTACTGGGGGACTGTGGCGACACGGCGAGAACCGCCCTCTTCCGCTTCTTCACAAGATGGTGGACAGCGGGAATCAAGGCTACGCCTACCGGCCCCCGAAGGTCAGGCCGGGCCCGTTCATCGTCGCGTAAGTCACATCACAGACTGTGTTTCGGCGCTGGAAATGGCGGGAAACAAGCGAGGTTCCGCTACGTGCGGGATCGGGAGACCGCGACCCGGCGCCTCGAAAACGCGGGTCCGTGCCTGATCACACGTGTCCGCCAGGGCGGACGCAGTGGATCTTGGTGCTCCGCTGCGAACCCTACGTCAACCGGTCGTCGACGGCAGGCCCGGAAGAGTGATGAGGATCCGGCAGCCCCGCTCGGATTCGGCCACGCCGATCCGGCCGCCGTGCAGATCCACCGCCCAGCGCGCGATGGCGAGGCCGAGACCGGTGCCGCCGTCGCTGCCCGGACCGTGCGGCCGGGACACCGACCCCCGGTTGAACCGCTCGAACACCCGGCGCCACTCCGAGCGCGGAATGCCGGGGCCCTCGTCGAGCACCTCCAGCTCCAGCGACTCGGGCAGCTCCCCGCGCCGCGCCCGGACCGTCACCCGGCCGTGCGGCGGGCTGTGCTTGACGGCGTTGTCGATGAGGTTGGCGACGACCTGGTGGATGCGCTCGGGGTCGGCGTGCGCGGTCAGCTCCGGCGGGAAGACGTCCAGGGCCAGGTGCACGTCGGTGCGGGTGTGGCTGCCGGAGCCGGAGGCGATGCCCGCGCGCGCGGAGGCGACCATGTTGGCCTCCTTCAGCACGCCCGACAGGTACGGCCACACCTCGAAGCGCCGCTTGCGCAGCGGTATGACGCCGTTGTCCAGGCGGGAGAGGTCCAGCAGCGTCTCCACCAGCCGGCCGAGCCGCTCGGTCTGGCCGAGCGCGGTGCGCATGGTCTCCGGGTCGGCCTCGGTGACGCCGTCGACGATGTTCTCCAGCACCGCGCGCAGGCCCGCGATCGGGGTGCGCAGCTCGTGCGAGACGTTCGCCACCAGCTCCTTGCGCTGGAGGTCCTGGGCCTCCAGGTCGTCGGCCATGCGGTTGATGGTGACGGCCAGGTCGCCCAGCTCGTCGCGGCGGTTCTCGCGCACCCGGCGGGTGTAGTCGCCGTGCGAGATGGACCGGGCCACCGCGTTCATCTCGTCCAGCGGCGCGGTCAGCGAGTGCGCCACGAACTGCGTGATCAGCAGGGTGGCGATCATCGAGAACACCGTGATGAAGCGCAGCTCCGTCTTGGTGTGCACCGCGATCACCGACAGGCCGGTGGTGATCAGTACCGACGTGACGACCAGCGCGCCCAGCTTGGTCTTGATCGAGAACGGGCGTACGCCGCCCCAGGACTCCCCGGAGTGCCGAGAGCCGGGGCTCCTCCGTGCGGCTTCCCGTTCTCGGCTCATGGCGTCGGCGTCTCCAGCGCGTAGCCCACGCCGTGCACGGTGCGGATGCGCTCGGCGCCGATCTTCCGGCGCAACGCCTTGATGTGGCTGTCCACGGTCCGGGTGCCGGAGGCGTCCGCCCAGTCCCACACCTCGGCGAGCAGCTGCTCGCGGGAGAGGACCGCGCGAGGGGTGTTCGCCAGGCAGACCAGCAGGTCGAACTCGGTCGGCGTGAGGTGGACGTCCTCACTGCGCACCCGCACCCGGCGCTGCGCGTGGTCGATCTCCAGTTCGCCCAGGCGCAGGATGCCGCTGCGCGGCGTCGAGGCGGCCACCACGGCCCGCTCGACCCGCCGCAGCAGCACGTGCACGCGGGCGGCCAGCTCGCGCATCGAGAACGGCTTGGTCATGTAGTCGTCGGCGCCCACGCCGAGGCCGACCAGCATGTCCGTCTCGTCGTCGCGCGCGGTGAGCATCAGCACCGGCACCGGCCGCTGGGCCTGCACGCGCCGGCAGACCTCCAGGCCGTCGAAGCCGGGCAGCATGATGTCGAGGATCAGCAGGTCGGGCTGCCATGCCTCGGCCGTGTCGACGGCGGACGGACCGTCGCCCGCCGTTTGCACCAGGAACCCCTCGGCGCGCAGCCGGGTCGCGATGGCGTCCACGATCGTCTGATCGTCCTCGACCACCAGCACCCGACGCTGGGCGCCCTGGGTGGCCGTGCCGTTGTGGGAGGTCTGTGTCTGCTCCATCGCCCGCCCCTGAGGTGTGCTTTACGGAATCCGTGGGGTGATCCCATGACTGCGCTTGACGCTTGAATGATCCGCGTCAGGGCAGCAGCGTACGGGGAGTCACCACGCCTTTGCTATCCAGGCCCGACGCCGATGTGCACGACGTCCGGAACGCCCCGGGCAACGGGGATCTCTTCGGTACGCACCTGCTGGAAACCGGCATTACGCAAGGTTTCTTCGAATTCCGGAGAGGGCTGCGCGGACCATACGGCGAGCACTCCGCCGGGCCTCAACAGGCGTGCGCAGCCCGCCAGTCCGGCCGGTGCGTACAGCCCGTCGTTGCCCTCGGTGACGGTCCAGCCGGGGCCGTTGTCGATGTCCAGGCACAGGGCGTCGTACGTGTCGGATGTCTCATTGACGTACGCGACCAGGTCCGCCTCGACGACCTCCGTGCGGGGGTCGGCCAGCGCGTCGGCGGAGAGCGCGGCCAGCGGTCCGGTGCGGTGCCAGTCGATGATGGCGCCCTCGCGTTCGACGACCGCGATCCGGCCCCAGCGGGGGTCGGCGGCCGCGTGGGCGAGGGAGAAGCCGACGCCGAGTCCGCCGATGAGCAGGTGCGGCGCGGTCCGTCCGCCGGAGGCGGCCAGCGCGTCGGCCGCCGCGTCGACCAGCCGCCGCTCCGACCGCCCGTCGGAGGTGTCCATCAGGAAGCAGCCGTTGGCGATGATCTGGAGCAGGGTCCCGTGCCGGCGCAGGACCACCTCGCCGTACGGACCCTCGCGGCGGTCCAGCACCTCGGCGGGCTCGGGGGAGTCGTGGGTAGGGAGGGGCATCGGCCCATCCTGGCACCCGCCCCGCGCAGGAATGCCGCCCGGTCCGGCGGTGCTGTCCCCGGAGGCGGGATGTACCCCCGGAGCTTGATCGCTGAGAGCGAACATCCCTTGGGGAACAATCAGGGGCTCCCTTTCATTGAGTCGGTGTAACTCAACTTGACTGCCGAAGGGGAGATCATGGCTGCTGAGTCCGCCGCCTTCACACCGCTCACCCTGCCCGTGCTGCCGCTCGACGACGAAGTGGTCCTGCCCGGAATGGTCGTCCCCCTGGACCTGAGCGACGCCGAGGTGCGGGCCGCGGTGGAGGCCGCCCAGGCCGCCGCCAGGTCCGAGCCCGGCAAGCCCCGGGTCCTGCTCGTCCCGCGCATCGACGGCACCCACGCCGCCACCGGCGTGCTCGGCACGGTGGAGCAGGTCGGCCGCCTGGCCGACGGCGACCCCGGCGCCCTGATCCGCGGCCGTGACCGGGTGCGCATCGGCGCCGGCACCACCGGCCCGGGCGCCGCGCTCTGGGTCGAGGGCACCCGGGTCGACGAGACCGTTCCCGATCCGCTGCCCGGCCAGGTCACCGAGCTGGTGAAGGAGTACAAGGCTCTCGCCACCGCGTGGCTGCGCAAGCGCGGCGCCTGGCAGGTCGTCGACCGGGTCCAGGCCATCGACGACGTGTCCGCGCTCGCCGACAACTCCGGTTACTCGCCGTTCCTGAGCACCGAGCAGAAGGTCGAGCTGCTCGAGACCACCGATCCGGTCGCCCGCCTGAAGCTCGCCACCCAGCAGCTGCGCGACCACCTCGCCGAACAGGACGTCGCCGAGACCATCGCCAAGGACGTCCAGGAGGGCGTCGACAAGCAGCAGCGCGAGTTCCTGCTGCGCCGCCAGCTCGAAGCCGTCCGCAAGGAGCTGCGCGAGATCAACGGCGAGCAGGAGGGCGAGGAGTCCGACGACTACCGTGCCCGGGTGGAGGCCGCCGACCTGCCCGAGAAGGTCCGCGAGGCCGCGCTCAAGGAGGTCGACAAGCTGGAGCGGTCCTCCGACCAGTCGCCCGAGGGCTCCTGGATCCGCACCTGGCTCGACACGGTCCTGGAGATGCCGTGGAGCGAGCGCACCGAGGACGCCTACGACATCCGGGGCGCCCAGGCCGTGCTCGACGCCGAGCACGCGGGCCTGGAGGACGTGAAGGAGCGCATCACCGAGTACCTGGCCGTGCGCAAGCGGCGCGGCGACCGGGGCCTCGGCGTGGTCGGCGGCCGGCGCGGCGGTGCCGTACTGGCCCTGGTCGGTCCGCCCGGCGTCGGCAAGACCAGCCTCGGCGAGTCCGTCGCCCATGCGATGGGCCGCAAGTTCGTCCGCGTCGCCCTCGGCGGCGTCCGCGACGAGGCCGAGATCCGCGGTCACCGGCGTACCTACGTCGGCGCGCTGCCCGGCCGGATCGTGCGGGCGATCAAGGAGGCGGGGTCGATGAACCCGGTCGTCCTGCTCGACGAGATCGACAAGGTGGGCTCCGACTTCCGGGGCGACCCGGCCGCCGCGCTGCTGGAGGTCCTGGACCCGGCCCAGAACCACACCTTCCGGGACCACTACCTGGAGGTGGAGCTGGACCTGTCCGACGTGGTCTTCCTCGCCACCGCCAACGTCCTGGAGGCCATCCCGGAGGCCCTGCTCGACCGCATGGAGCTGGTCCGCCTCGACGGCTACACCGAGGACGAGAAGGTCGTCATCGCCCGTGACCACCTGCTCCCGCGCCAGCTGGAGCGGGCCGGACTGGACGCCGACGAGGTCACCGTCGACGAGGGCGCGCTGCGCAAGCTGGCGGGCGAGTACACCCGCGAGGCGGGCGTGCGCACCCTGGAGCGGTCCATCGCGCGGCTGCTGCGCAAGGTGGCGGCCCAGCACGAGCTGGGCGAGCGGGAGCTGCCGTTCACCGTCACCGACGGCGACCTGCGCGAGCTGATCGGCCGGCCGCACCACGTGCCCGAGTCCGCCCAGGACCCGGCCGAGCGGCGCACCGCGGTGCCCGGCGTGGCCACCGGTCTCGCGGTCACCGGCGCGGGCGGCGACGTCCTCTACGTCGAGGCGTCGCTGGCCGACCCGGAGACCGGCGCGGCGGGTCTGACGCTGACCGGTCAGCTGGGCGACGTGATGAAGGAGTCGGCGCAGATCGCGCTGAGCTTCCTGCGCAGCCACGGCGCCGAGCTGGAACTGCCGGTGGGCGACCTCAAGGACCGGGGAGCGCACATCCACTTCCCGGCGGGCGCGGTCCCCAAGGACGGCCCGAGCGCCGGCGTCACCATGACCACGGCCCTCGCCTCGCTGCTCTCGGGCCGGCTGGTCCGCACCGACGTGGCGATGACCGGCGAGGTCTCGCTGACCGGGCGGGTGCTGCCGATCGGCGGGGTCAAGCAGAAGTTGCTCGCCGCGCACCGGGCGGGGATCACCACGGTGATCATCCCCAAGCGCAACGAGCCCGACCTGGACGACGTCCCGGCCCAGGTGCTGGACACGCTCGACGTCCACGCCGTCACCGACGTCCGCCAGGTCCTGGAGCTGGCGCTCGCACCGGCGACCAACGGTGCGGAGCGTGAGGTTCCGGTCGCGGCGTGACGGACGCGCACCCAAGGGGCGAAGGCCCGGGTCCCGTGAGGGGGCCCGGGCCTTCGCCCGCGAGCGAGGGGCCGTCAGCCGTTGGCGAGGGCCTGGACGCGGTCCAGCGCGCCGTTGAACTTGTTGTGATCGCCGACGGTCGGACCGGACGACGTGTACTGCCACATCGTGTAGTAGCCCCAGCCGGCCGGCAGGGTGCCCACCGTCGTGGCGTACCGGGCGATCCACAGCGGGTTGTACGCGGCGAAACCGCCGTAGTTGCCGGTGCACTGGGTCCACCAGCTGGTGGCCGTGTAGATGACAGCGTCCCGGCCGGTGCGCGCCTTGTACGTGTTCAGGAAGTCGCGGATCCAGGAGACCATCGCGCTCTGCGACATGCCGTAGCAGGCGGCGCCGTACGGGTTCCACTCGATGTCGAGCGCGCCCGGCAGCGTCCTGCCGTCCCTGGACCAGCCGCCGCCGTGGTCGACGAAGTAGTTGGCCTGGGTGGCGCCGCTCGTCGTGTCCGGGGTGGCGAAGTGGTACGCGCCCCGGATCATGCCGACGTTGTAGGAGCCGTTGTACTGCTGGGCGAAGTAGGGGTTGGTGTAGTACGTCCCCTCGGTGGCCTTGGCGTAGGCCCACCTGACGCCGCTGTTCCACAGGGTCGACCAGGCGACGTTGCCCTGGTGGCTGGAGACGTCGACGCCCTCCGTCTGGGCCGCGCGGCCCGGGACGGGGGTGCCGTGTTCGCCGTCGTGGGCCGCGACGCCCATGCCCATGTGGGCGGAGCCGCGCGGCGGGACGTCCGCGGACGACGCGGCGTCGGCGGGAAGGGTGAACACGAGGGAGAACGCGGCGAGCAGGATTCCGGTGACGGCGAACCGCCGTCCACGGGCCGATCCGGATCTGTGCACGAGCATGACGTGCCTCCGCTGGCTCGGTGGTGCTCGGTGGGGGTTGCGCGGGTGGGGAGACCTGGATGGCGTGCGCATGCCATCCGGAGGTGCGGTGAAAACTCTACGCACGTAGAAACGGCGGGTGGAAGAGGACCGGGAGCCGCCGTTGGTCTAAGCCTGCGAAATACTTGGCGAGCTGCGGCGATGGCGGCCCGTGGCGGAAACTTTCAGGACCGGAAAATCGAGGCAGGGGCTGACGTGCACGAAGACGGGAACGGCGGCGGTCGCGCAGGCGAAGCCCGCCTGTCCGGCGGTGGTGTGAACCAACCCGAGTTCCTCGCCCTGGAACGGGAGCTGACCGTCCTGCTGCGACGGGCACGGGCCAACCAGGGGGAGATGGCCCGGGAGGTCCACCCTGACCTGGAGTCGTCCGCGTACGGCCTGCTCGTCCGGCTCGGCGAGTGCGGCGGCCAGCGCGCCACCGACCTCGCCGCCTTCATCGGCGTCGGCAAGGCGACGATGTCCCGCCAGCTGCGCGCCCTGGAGGACCTCGGACTCGTCGCCCGCGAGCCGGACCCCGCGGACGGCCGGGCCTGGCTGGTCACCCTCACCCCGGAGGGCCAGGCACGCGTCGGCCGGGTCCGGGAGGCCCGCCGTGCCCGGTACGCCCGCCGGCTCGCCGACTGGGACCCGCGCGAGGTGACGGAACTGGCCCGGCTGCTGCACGAACTCAACCGGGGGATGGAGAGGTAGGACCGGCGCAGGACGTCCGTCTCACCACTCGGCTCACAACTCGGCGTAGACCACCGTCGCGTCGTCGTGCGTCTTGCTGCGCCCGAGGAACGCCCGGTCGCCCGCCGCGTCCGCGCGCTCCAGCTCCCGCACCCGGTCCACCAGCGCCTGCGCGCCCTGCTTGCGCACCAGCGTCAGGCAGTCCGCCCAGTCGCCCTCCCCGAACTTCTCCACCCACCGCGCCGCCCCGTCCGTCAGCGCCGCCAGCGTCCGCACCCCCTCCCGCGGCAGCACCCCCGTCACGGCGCGCGCCGCCACCCCGGGGTCGGCCGCGGCCGTGAAGAAGCCGCCCTCCCTGTTGCGCAGTTCGGCGTCGATCACCGCATCGCTCACCAGTGCCGAGCGCGGCAGCCGGGACAGCCGGTCGTCCAGGACGGGCGTGAGGGTGCCGTCGGACGCCTCCACCAGCAGGGCCGAGTCGGACAGGACCAGGTACTCGACCGCGGCCGGGGACCAGCGGGCGAGAACCACGGTTGCCTGCGGTGTGCGCGGGTGAGAAAGGTCACAGGTTTCCGCGTGGGCCGTCGCGGTACGAGCGATGGCGCGGGACAGGACGTCGGCGAGGGGGAGATCCGGGAGTGAAACGGTCAGTTCGGTCAGCGCCCCACCCAGGCGCGCCGTGAACCACGGCACGGAATGCAGACAGCCCGTCGCGGTCCGTGGCGGCGTCACGCCGTCCAGCACGACGAGTGAGCCGCCCTGTCCGGAGGCCGGTAGTGCGACGCTCGCGAAGTCCTCGTTGGGCTGGTCGGCGAGGCCTGGTTCCGAGACGAGTTCCGTACGCATCCGGCCAGTCTGCACGACCCCTTCACGGCGTTCGCACAAGGTCGGCATCCTCCTGCGGACCTCCCGGAATCGAGGCCCCGGCGCAGGTCAGGCGCCGGATTTGAGGTGGAATTCCAGCCTCCGGCGGCGCGTGGCGGCACATAGTGCCACCGCCCGTCGCAGACGTCCAACCGGCTCGCCGGACACCCGTGCGGCACGAGCCGGGGGAACTTGCTCCTCAACTCCCCTCCGGGGTTCACTCCTTCGGGTGGCGGGTCGGATGATGCGCACTCACCGCCCACCGGCACTGGGAGGGTCGGGAACCGGTGGGGGGCCTGCCCCGCTCACGCGGTCTCCCCGCCCGACGCGCTGCCGGCGGCAGGGAAACAGCCCAGCGCCCGGCGGAGGGTGCACGCGCCCCCGACCGGCCAGTTGACGGAGCGCCACCCGGACCCCCGGGTACACGAGTCAGGAATGCGAGCACCGGTGCAGAAGACGCGGCCTCGTCGCACAGGCAAGCAGACGGCCCCCGTGGGGAGCGCGGAGCGCACCCCCGGCACCTCCACCCCTCCGCACCAGCCGGAGGCCCCCGTCGGCAAGGGCCGTCCCACCCACGTACGCAACCGCCTCATCGTCGCGGTGGCCGTCGTGGCAGCCGCCGTCGCCGGAGCCGGAGCCCCGTCGGTCGTGGCCGCCTCCGGGCAACTGCACGACTCCCAGGAACTGGTGACGCTCGCCGAGCAGACCCAGAGCGCGCTGACCCTCGCCCACTCCCTCGCCGACGAGCGCGACGAGGTCACCCCGTACATCGCGGCCGGCCGCCCCCAGTCCAAGGCGCCCTCCGAGCAGCGCAGCGCCCGCGTCGACCGCCAGGTGGAGGAGCTGCGCGCCGACTCCGACACGCCCGCCTCCCTGCGCGAGGACCTCGACGCCGTCGCCGCGCTGCGCCGCGCCGCCCTCACCGGCAAGAGCACCGCGCTCCAGGCCCACGAGGCGTACTCGGAGGCGATCACCGAACTCCACGCCCTGGCCGAGAAGCTGGGCGAGCAGATGCCGCCCCGCGCGGGCTCCGGTGCGTACGCCCTCGCCGAGCTGGACACCGCCGTCCAGCAGGCCGCCGCCACCCGCGGGCTGCTGCTGGCGGCGCTGAACGTGCCGAGCACCACCGAGACCGTCATCGACCCGCTCACCGGCCTGCCGACCGATACGACCGGCACCTCGGACGCCGACGCCGAGCAGCGCGACGCCCTCGCCGCCGCCGCGCAGCAGGCCCGGGTGCGCTCCGACGCGGCCCTCGCCGACTTCCGCGAGGGCGCCCCCAAGGAGGCGCGGAGCAGCTTCGACGCCACCGTCGCCGGGCCCGAGGTCAACTCGGCCGAGAAGTACCTGGCCGGCCTCACCGACCAGCCGACGCTCTCCGACGGCGACCTGCGCACCAGCACCAAGCGGCTGGACGCCGTGCTCTCCGCCCGCGTGGACGCGATGCGCGGCGCCGAGTCCGCGCTGTACGAGAAGCGCGTCCAGGCCCTGGAGCAGCTGCGCGACGACGACGTCACCGCGCTGGAGATCCGGATCGCCGTCCTCGGCGCCCTGATCCTGCTCGCCGTCGGCATCGCCACCGCCCTGGCCCGCACCCTCACCCGTCCGCTGTCGGTGCTGCGCCGCGGCTCGGCCCGGCTGGCCGAGGCGGAGGACCCGACGGCTCAGGAGCCGGTCGCCTTCACCGGCCGCAACGACGAGTTCGCCCAGGTGGTCCGCTCCGTCAACGCCCTGCACGCGCACGCCGCGACGCTCGCCGGGCGGGTCGCCACGCTGGAGTCCGACCGCAAGCACCTGGTCGGCCAGCGGCAGAAGATGGCCGACGCCCGGGAGGAACTGCGCGCCGAACTCGCCGAGTCCGCCGCCCAGCTGGAGGTGGTGCGCAAGAGCATCGGCTCCACCTTCGTCAACCTGGCGCTGCGCACCCTCGGTCTGGTCGAGCGGCAACTGGCCGTCATCGAGAGCCTGGAGGAGCGCGAGCAGGACCCGGACCGCCTGGCCACCCTGTTCAAGCTCGACCACTTCGCCACGGTCATGCGCCGGCACAGCGAGAACCTCCTCGTCCTCGCCGGTACCGAGCACGTCCAGCACAGCGCCTCCCCGGTGCCGCTGGTCGACGTGGTGCGGGCCGCGGTCAGCGAGATCGAGCGGTACGAGCGGGTGCGCATCGCCGCGCTGCCGCCGCACGCCCACGTGGCCGGGTTCGCCGCCGACGACCTCTCCCACCTGCTGGCCGAGCTGATGGAGAACGCCACCTCCTTCTCGCCGCCCGACCTGCCCGTCGAGGTCTCCGGCTGGCTCCTGGAGAACGGCGAGGTGATGCTCTCCGTCCAGGACGAGGGCATCGGCATGGCCACCGAACGCCTCCAGCGGCTCAACGCCCGCCTCACCGACTTCGACCCGAACGCGCCGTACGACCAGGAGGGCGAGGACGGCCTCGGGCTCGGCCTCTACGTCGTCGCCCGGCTCGCCCACCGGCACGGGGCGCGGGTCCGGCTGCGCGAGCAGAAGCAGGGCGGCGTCGCGGCCGTCGTCGTCCTCCCGAGCCCCCTGCTCGCGGCGGCCCCTCCGGCCGCGCTGGCCCCGACCGTGCCGGTGTCCGACACCACCGGCTCCTTCACCCTCCCCGGCGCCGACGCGGAGGCCAACTCCAACGTCCTGCACGGCCGAGCGGAAAAGGGCCCCCAGGAGAGCCCGGACCCCCTGGTGGCCTCAGCGGAACGCGCCGTACACCGAGCCGAGTCGGAGACGGGCGCCGGGTCCGAGGCGGGTTCCGCGCCCGAGGAAGACACCGGGTCCGAGGAGGGCACCGGGTCCGAGGGGGTCTCTGAGACCGAGGTGGCCTCCGGATCGGAGGCGGCCCCCAGGTCCGAGGCGAGCTTCGAACCCGACGCGGGCTCCGGGGTCGACCCGGATCCCCGGTCCGAGGCCGATTCTGGGTTCGGGGCTGGCTCCGGGGCCGATGCGGGCACCGGGCCTGAGGTGGGCTCCGGGGTCGGTCCGGACTCCCGGTCCGAGGCGGTCACCGAGATTGGCGTGGGTTCCGAGTCCGCCCCTTGGCGGCCCGACGCGGGCACTGCGGGCGACCCGGGTTTCCGGACTGAGGCTGGCTCGGGGTCCATGGCAGGCACCGGGGCCGGGGCTGGCTCCCGGCCCGAGGGACTCGCCGCGTCCCACCCGGGCTCCGAGCCCGAGGTGGGCCCCCCGGCCCACAGGGACTCCGTATCCGAGGCGCGCTCCGGGAGCGACACGGCCCCAGGGCCCGAGGCGCCCTCCGAGTCCGTCGCGGGCGGTGAGCTGGAGCGCACCGAGGCGGTCGCCGGCACGCCCGCCCCGGCCTCCGTGACGCCCCCGGCGTCGGAGCCCGTCGCGGACCCGGACCGCGGGACCCCTCGGGACTCCGCCCCGGACACCGAGCCGGACGCCGTCCCGGAGCGGCCGGCCGACGGCCAGGCGCCGGAGACGGACACGGACCCGCGTCCCGGCGGGGACACCGCGGCGGGTCAGGAGCCCGGAGAGGAGGCGTCGTCCCGTGGGGCGGCGCAGGCCTCCGGCCACGATCTGCCCGACGATGCCACGATGGCGTTGCTGCTGCCCCCGGTGCCCCCGGAACCGTCGGAGACACCGGCACCGGAACGGCCCGCGCCGGAGTCCGACGCCGCCCGCATCCCCGGCCCCCGTGCCGCCGACGCCTACGCCATCGGGCCCGACGCCCACGACCGCACCCCGGACGAGGGCACCGGACGGACCGAGCCCGCCGAGCCGGTCACCGAGAAGGGGCTGCCCAAGCGGACCCCGAAGCTCACCACGCCCGCGGCGGCCCCACGGCCGCGCCCGTCGGGTTCCGTCGACGCCGACGCGCTCCGCCGCCGCCTGGGCGGATTCCGCCGGGGGGCGGAGGCGGGCCGCCGCGACGTCGAGGCGGAGATCGCGGACCGCACCGGACCGCACCAGGCGCCGGTCGACGCGGACACAACCGAAGAAGCCACGGGGGGCACTGTCGAGGAGGCAAGCAGTTGACCGCGCCCAGTACCTTCGGACTGAGCAGTGAAGCCCGCAATCTCCACTGGCTGCTGGCCAACCTCGTCGAGGAGGTGCCCGGCATCCAGTCGGTCGCCGTGGTCTCCTCCGACGGGCTCCTGCTCCTGTCCTCCGATCCCGGCCGCAACGAGGAGGCCCGGCAAGCCCGCGAGACACCCCGGACGGGCCCGCGCGGCTCCGCCGCCGACCTGGCCACCGTCGTCTCCGGCGTCGGCAGCCTGACCGTCGGCGCCGCCCGGCTGATGGACTTCGGCACCGTCAAGCACACGATGGTCGCCATGGAGGAGGGCAGCCTGTTCGTGATGTCGATCAGCGACGGCTCGCTGCTCGGCGTACACGGCTCCGCGGACTGCGACATGAGCGTCGTGGCGTACCACATGGCGCTCTTCGTCGGCCGCGCCGGCCACGTCCTGAACCCCGAACTCCGCACCGAGCTGCGGAAATCCCTGGAGTCCGAGTCGACGGGGAGTGCCCGATGAGCAGCAGTCCCGCCATGAACGGCCGGGGGCACCTCCCCGTGCGCGGCGCCGACCGCAAACCCGCCCGGGTGCGCCCCTACTCGCTCACCGGCGGCCGGACCCGCTTCGGCCACGTCCTGCTCGTGGAGACGTTCGTCGGCGCCACGGCCGGCACCGCCGCGCTCGAAGCCGCCGAGGAGCGCAAGGAACTGACGAACGGCGGCCTCACCTCCCGCGTGATGCCGGAGATGCGGGCCATCGTCGAACTGTGCCGCCGGATGCGTACGGTGGCCGAGATCGCCGCGCTGCTGAAGATGCCGCTCGGCGTGGTCCGCGTGCTCCTCAGCGACCTGGCGGACCAGGGAAAGATCCGTGTGTACGGCACCGGGACCGGCCACGGCACGGGCCGCCCGGACCGCGCTCTGCTCGAAAGGGTGCTCAGTGGACTCCGTCGTCTCTGACGCCGCCGCGTTCGGCGTCCCCCCGCTCGTCGACACCGACGGGCCCGTGCAGCCCTGGCAGACGGACCCCACCCGCGCGCCGATCGCCACGAAGATCGTCGTCGCGGGAGGTTTCGGCGTCGGCAAGACCACGCTGGTCACCGCCGTCTCGGAGATCACGCCCTTGCAGACCGAGGCGCTGATGACCGAGGCGAGCGAGGAGACCGACGACCTCACCGCCACCCCGGGCAAGCTCACCACCACCGTGGCCATGGACTTCGGCCGCATCACGCTCGACGACGACCTGGTGCTCTACCTGTTCGGCACCCCGGGCCAGCAGCGCTTCTGGTTCATGTGGGACGACCTGGTGCGCGGCGCGATCGGCGCCGTGGTGCTGGCCGACACCCGCCGCCTGAAGGACTGCTGGCCGGCGCTGGACTACTTCGAGAGCTGCGGACTGCCGTACGTCGTCGCGGTCAACCACTTCGACGGCAGCGAGCTGTTCGAGGCGGAGGACGTGCGGGAGGCGTTGACGATCCCGGCGCACATACCTGTAATGATCATGGATGCGCGCCGTCGGATCTCGGCCATCGAGACCCTCTTGTCCCTCGTGGGCCACGCGCTCGACGAAACACCCGAGTAGACGAACCCCCAGTAGGAGACGGAAAACCGCATGCGGAAGATACTCGTCGTCGGAGCCGGCCAGTCCGGTCTCCAGCTCGCCCTCGGCCTTCAGTCGCACGGCTACGAGGTCACCCTGATGTCCAACCGGACCGCGGACGAGATCCGCACCGGCCGGGTCATGTCGACGCAGTGCATGTTCCACACGGCACTCCAGCACGAGCGCGATCTCCAGCTGAACTTCTGGGAGTCCCAGGCCCCGAAGATCGAGGGGCTCGGCGTCTCGGTGGCGGCCCCCGGCTCCTTCGACCCGGGCCCCTCGCAGCGCGCGATCGACTGGCTGGGGCACCTGGACGGCTACGCGCAGTCGGTCGACCAGCGGGTGAAGATGGCGGGCTGGATGGAGACCTTCGCGCAGCGCGGCGGCCAGCTGGTCATCCACGGCGCGGCCGTCGGCGACCTGGACTACTTCTCCCGCGCCTACGACCTCGTGCTGGTCTCCGCGGGCAAGGGCGAGCTGGTCCAGATGTTCGGCCGCGACGCCTCCCGCTCCCCGTACAGCGAGCCGCAGCGCGCCCTCGCCGTCGCCTACGTCCACGGGATGGGCCCGCGCCCCGAGCACCCGGAGACGGAGGCCGTGCGCTGCAACCTGGTGCCGGGCGTCGGCGAGCTGTTCGTCATGCCGACGTTCACCACCTCGGGCCGCGCCGACATCCTCTTCTGGGAGGGCATACCCGGCGGCCCGCTCGACGTCTTCAAGGACGTCAAGGACCCCTCGGAGCACCTCTCCCTGACCCTGGAACTCATGGAGAAGTTCCTGCCCTGGGAGTACGCGCGGGCCACCAAGGTCGAACTGACCGACGCCGGCGGCACCCTGGCCGGCCGCTACGCCCCGACCGTCCGCAATCCGATCGGCCGCCTCCCCGGCGGCGGACTGGTCCTCGGCGTGGCCGACGTGGTCGTCGCCAACGACCCGATCACCGGCCAGGGCTCCAACTCCGCCTCCAAGTGCGCCGCCACCTACCTCGCCTCGATCCTGGAGCACGGCGACAAGGAGTTCGACGAGACCTGGATGCAGCAGACCTTCGACCGCTACTGGCAGACGGCCCAGCACGTCACCAAGTGGACCAACGCCATGCTCGCCCCGCCGCCGGAGCACGTCCTCAACCTGATCGGCGCCGCCGGCCAGCTCCAGCCGGTCGCCGACCGCTTCGCCAACGGCTTCAACGACCCGGCCGACTTCGAGAACTTCTTCTACGACCCGGCGAAGACCGAGGGCTACCTGATGGAGGTCTCGGGCGCGGCCGGCGCGTAGGCGTCCGCGTACCCCTGGTCCGACCCGTCCGCAGCCCCCGCCGGGAGCCTCGGCGGGGTGTAGCTCCGTACCGGCTCCCCGCCGGGGTCGGGGCGTACGGCGCCCAGGACCGGGTTGGCGGCGATCGGCGACACCTTGACGTCGGCGCCGGGGCGGGGCGCCTGGACCACCCTGCCGTCGCCGAGGTACATCGCCACGTGGGTGGCCTCGGGGAAGTACACCACCAGGTCGCCGGGGCGCAGCTCGTCCAGCGGCACGTGGTCGAGGCGCGCCCACTGCTCCTGGCTGGTCCGCGGGATCGGCGTCCCGGCCCGCTCCCAGGCCACCGAGGTCAGTCCGGAGCAGTCGTACGACGCCGGGCCCTCGGCGCCCCACTCGTACGGCTTGCCGAGCTGCTCCACCGCGAAGCGCACCGCCCGGTCGCCCTCGGCGGACGGCTTGGCGTCGTCGCCCAGCGAGCCGGACGCCAGGAACCGCTCCTGCTCCTCGTCGGCCCCGCTCTTCTCCAGCTCCGCCAGGGCGGCCAGTTGCTCGGGGGTGAGGGAGGCGAGCATTTCCTCGACGGCGCGCAGGCGCTCGCGCACGGCGTCCCGCTCCTTCTCCTGGCGCGCGGCGAGGGCCACCTGCGCGTCCAGGGCCGCACGGGCCCGCCCGGCCAGCTCGTCGGCCTTCTTCGTGTCGCCGGTGAGCCGCCCCACCGTCTCGGCCCGCTCCTTGGACAGCCGGCCGATCACATGCCCCTGGTCGAGGGCGTGCTGCGGGTCGCGGGCCAGCAGCAGCCGCAGGTAGGGGGAGAGGTTGCTGCTGCTCTGGTACTGCTGCCGGGCCAGCCGTCCGGCCGCGCCGCGGCTGTCCCGCAGCGACAGCCGGGTCCGGGTCAGCTCGGCGTTCAGCCGCAGCACCCGCGCGCGCTGCTTCTTCAGCCGCTCCTCGGTGCCGTTGTAGGTCTCGGTGGCCTTCTCCGCCTCGCGGTACAGCCGCTGAAGATCCGTCAGCAGTCCTGCCACGGTGCGGTCGCCGGCCGCGCCCTCGGCCGGTCCGGGGGCGGGTTCGGCCGCGGCGGGCCCGGGCGCGAGGACGATCCCGGTCGCCACCACCGCGGTGCACACCAGCCGCAGAAGCCTTCCTGACACGCCATCACCTCCGCTGCGGGGCGGCGGGTCCGCTCCGCAACGTGAGCATGTGGCGGGACGGCGGGCCGCGCGCGCCGAGTGTGCGCGGATCGGCGCAAGGGGGTCACCCGTGCGCGTCGTCCGGCTTGCCGCGCGGCGTGGCGTCTGGATCGGCGGCCGCCGGACGGTCCGGTTTCGACCACGGCCACTTCCGCCCGGTACCCCGCTTGCCCGAGGGGTCGTACGCGTACTTCCACCGGGCGAACCCCATTCCGCCCCGCGCGTGGCGGGGCACGCGCCGGTACACCAGCACGGTGGGCGGGCCGCCGTCCGGGTCCGGGACGGGGATGCGGTACGTCTTCGGCGGGTGCCCGGTCATGCCGACCAGGACGGGCAGCACGCGTCCGTCCATGGGGCCGCCCTCGAAGGGGGTGTCTTCGCTCTTCACGGCACCAGTGTCGGTGATCGGCGCACCGGTGCCGGCGGCCGGAGCGCGCTCAGAGGTCCGCCGCCAGCGCCTCGACCAGCGTCGCGGTCTGCGGGTCGCGGCGGGCGGTGACCGTCAGCACCGCGAGGAACTGCTCCACCAGCCAGTCCCGCAGCTCGTCCACGGGCGGTTGCTTGTCCTCGTCCAGCCAGATCAGCGAGGCCGCCTCCACCGCCGTGATCCACATCCGGACGGTCATCCGCAGCCGGGGGCCGGGCTCGGCGACGTCCAGGTGGCGCATGATGTGGTCGGCGGCGGCCCGGCGCACCCCGTCCACGATGCCCGAGGTCTGCGAGGTCTCGACCACGCTGCCGCCGCGCAGCAGGGCGCTGAAGCCGGTGTCGTGCTGGTCGACGAAGGCCAGGTAGCGGTCCAGGGCACGGGAGAGCCGGGCCAGCAGCGGGCCCTCGCGGGGTTCGTCGAAGCACAGCCGCAGCTCGTCGGCGGCGGACCTGAGCGCGGCCTCGTACAGCTGCTGCTTGCCGCCGGGGAAGTAGCGGTAGACCAGCGGCCGCGAGACCCCGGCCTGCTCGGCCACGTCGTCCAGCGAGACCTCCTCCGGCGGCCGGTGCGCGAAGAGGGCGAGCGCCGCCTCCAGCAACTGGACGCGGCGCTCCTCGACGCTGAGTCGGCGGTAGGCGGGGGTGGGGGCCTGCGGGGTCATGAACCGCAGCGTAACCCGCACGAACCGGGGCCCACCCACGTCGGCGGACCGGACCGGCCGGACTACGCCAGCAGTCCCGACGACCGCCACAGCCTCCGGCCGGCCCCGCGCAGTACGCCGATGTCGTCCAGGAAGTCGGTGAGGCGCTTCGCGCCGGTCTGCATGATCTCCCTGCGGTGGCCGCTGGCCTGGACCTGGGCCAGGGCCTCCCGCTTGTCCAGGCCGACGTTCGTGTACACCTCGGGGTTGATGAAGGCCTTGGAGAAGACGCGGGCGAACTCGCCGGAGGTGACCCGGGTGAACTCCTGCGACCACTTCGGGGCCGTCACCATCTGCCGGCGCAGCTCCTCACGGGCGTACCGCACGTGCCGGGCCTCCTCCACGACGTGGATGCGCGTGACGCCCCGGATCAGCGGCTGGACCCGCTCGTCCGGGAAGGTCAGCCGCTGCATCCAGTCCAGGACCTCCTCGCCGAGCAGCGTGGCGGTGAAGGAGCCGGGCGTGGTGGAGATCGTCTTGAACAGGCGCCCCAGGTGCTGGTGGACCGGGCTCACCGGGTACCACGGGGTCTCGCCGCGGGATATCAGCCGGGCGAACATCTTCGAGTGCCGGCACTCGTCCTCGATCTCGGTGAGCGCGTAGCGCACGTGGGCGCTCGTCGCCGCCTTGTCGTAGATGTGCCGGACCAGGAGCTGCATCAGGATCAGCTCGAACCAGATGCCGAGCGAGGCGAGCGCGGCGGCCTCGTGCTGGGAGAGCGCGATGCGCTGCTCCTCGCTCATCCGGTCCCACATCGGCGTGTCGTACAGCGACACCAGCTCCGGCGGCCAGAACCACTTGCCGTCCTCGAACGGCGCGTCCCAGTCCAGCTCCTTGTCGGGGTCGAAGGAGTGCTTGGCGGACGAGTCGAGCAGCCGTTCGGCCACCTGCTCCCGGTCCTTGAGCAGGCCGAGCGCGTCGCGCAGGCCCTCGAGCGCGTCGGCTTCCGTCAGCGTCGTCATGGCTGTGTCCCACCTCGTCGAACAGATCGTGTTACCCGCGGTCACTCCAGCTTGTTCGTCTTATGAGACTGCGTGTCAGCAAGCTCGTCAATCCCCTGGGCGGAAGTTGTTGACCGCGAGTAAAGGTGGCGCGTCGTCAACGCCTCGGCGCGGGACCACTCGGTGGAGCGCTCCGTCGGCGTTCGCGCTGGGTACGCTGGCCATGTCCGTCAGACTCCGGCACATGGGAGCGATCATGAGCGCCGCACGCGACTACGGGCTGGACGACGACTACCAGTGGCCCCGTCCGCCGGAGGGCGGCTGGACGGCGGACGACCTCGACGAGCTTCCCAACCTGCCTCCGCACACGGAGCTGATCGACGGGAGCCTCGTCTTCGTGAGTCCGCAGACCCGATTTCACCTGCGCACCATCCGGCTGTTGGAGTACGCGCTGCTCAGCCAGGCGCCGGACGCCTACGACGTCGACCGAGAGTTCAGTGTCAGGCTCGACCGGCGCAATCGCCCGGAACCGGACGTGTTGGTGTACCGGGCGGATGCCGACACCGGACCACGGCAGACCTGGCACCACTCGGATTCCGTCGTCCTTGCCGTCGAAGTGGTGTCCGAGGACTCCCTGGAACGGGACCGGGAAGTGAAGCCGCAGAAGTACGCGGCCGCGGGCATTCCGTACTACTGGAGGGTGGAGGAGAACGACGGACTGCCCGTCGTCTATACCTACGAACTCGACCCTGCCACAGGTGCCTACAGCGTTACCGGCATCCATCACGACCGGATGAAACTCAGCGTTCCGTTCCCTCTCACCATCGATCTCACCGCCATCAACCGCCGACCGCCGGTTCTGCCCCCTTCCTGACCTCAGCGGCCGGGGGGTGGTACCGGCTCACCCCCCGAGCACCGCCTCCATCACCCCCCGCGCGATCGGTGCCGCCAGCCCGCCCCCGCTGACACTCCCGTGATCCGCCGCCGAGCCCTCGACCACCACCGCGACCGCGACCTTCGGCTCCACGTCCCCGTCGCCCCGCGCCCAGGAGATGAACCAGGCGTACGGCGTGCCCGAGTTGCCGACCCCGTGCTGGGCCGTGCCGGTCTTGCCGCCGACCGTGGCGCCCGGGACCGCCGCCTTCGCGCCGGTGCCCTGGTCCACCACCCCGGTCATCAGCTCCTTGAGCAGCGCCGCCGTCGAGGGGCGCATCACCTCCCGGGAGGGACGCGACCCGGCCGCCGCCACCAGGCCGCCGCCCGCCCGCAGCGTCCGTTCCACCAGGTAGGGCGAGCGCACCCGGCCGCCGCCCGCCACCGCCGCCGCCACCATCGCCATCTGGAGCGGCGTCGCCCGCGTGTTGTACTGGCCGATCGACGACAGGCCGAGCTGCGCCCGGTCCACCGAGGTGTCGAAGGTGCTCTGGGCGACGGGGAAGGGAATCCGCAGCCCGTCGTCGTTGAAGCCGAAGGCGTCCGCCGTCGCGGTCATGCCGGACACGCCCACGTCCACGCCGAGCTTGGCGAACACCGTGTTGCAGGACCACTCGAACGCCTCCCGCAGCGAGGCGTCGCGGCACCCCTCGGCCTCGTTGGTCAGCTTCGTCCGCGTCCCGGGCAGGGTGTACGGGTCGGGGGAGCGGGTCGGCGCGTCCAGGTCGCGGACCACGCCCGCGTCCAGCGCCGCCGCCGCGGTGACCACCTTGAACGTCGAACCCGGCGGATAGGTCCGGCTCACCGCCCTGTTGAGCATCGGCCGGTCCGGGTCGTCGTTCAGCCGGTGCCAGGTGCGGGTGGCGGCCGCGCTGTTGCCGGACAGCAGCTGGGGGTCGTAGGAGGGGGTGGAGACCAGGGCCAGGATGCGGCCGGTGGCCGGCTCGACCGCGGCCACCGCCCCCTTGCGCCCGCCGAGCCCCTCGAACGCCGCCCGCTGCGCGGCCCCGTCGATCGTCGTCACCACGTCGCCGCCCGGGTTGTGCGCGCCCGTGACGTCGTTCCACAGCGGCAGCGGCGCGAGCATCGGGTCGGCGCCGGACAGCAGGCCGTCCTCGGCGTGTTCCAGCAGCGTCGTCCCGTACGCCTGCGAGGCGAAGCCGGTGATCGGCGCGTACATCGGCCCGTTCGCGTAGGTCCGCTCGAAGCGCAGGTGCTCGCCGGTGTCCCGGGAGCCGGTGACCGCCTCGCCGCCGACCAGGATGTCGCCGCGCGGCTGCTGGTAGCGGGCGATGTCGGGGCGGCGGTTGGCCGGGTTGCCGTCGTACTCCGGCTTCTGGACGATCTGCACGCGGGCCGCGTTGACCACCAGGGCGACCAGCAGCAGGGCGCAGAAGACGGCCGCGTGCCGGATGTTGCGGGTCACGACGGCGTCCCGCGCCGGGCCGCGTGGCTGACCCGGATCAGCAGCGCCACGATCGCCCAGTTGGTGACGACCGAGGACCCGCCCTGCGCCAGGAACGGCATCGCCATGCCGGTCAGCGGGATCAGTCCGGTCACCCCGCCCGCGATGACGAACACCTGGAGCGCCACGATCGAGGAGAGGCCCACCGCGAGCAGCCGGCCGAACGGGTCGCGGGCGGCCAGGCCCGCCCGGTAGCCCCGCTCCACCAGCAGCCCGTACAGCAGGAAGACGGCGGTCAGGCCGAGGAAGCCCAGCTCCTCCCCGGCCGTCGCCAGGATGAAGTCCGACTTGACGGCGAAGCCGATCAGGACCGAGTGGCCGAGGCCGAGACCGGTGCCCGTCACCCCGCCCGCCGCGAAGGCGAAGAGGGACTGGGCCAGCTGGTTCGGGCCCTGCCCCGCCTCGATGGACGCGAAGGGGTGCAGCCAGTCCTCCACCCTGCCGTGCACATGCGGCTCCAGCCAGCCCACGGCCACCGCGCCCAGCGAGGCCAGCAGCAGCCCGACGGCGATCCAGCCGGTGCGGCCGGTGGCGACGTACAGCAGGACCACGAACAGGCCGAAGAACAGCAGCGAGGTGCCGAGGTCCCGCTCCAGGACCAGCACGCCGACGCTGACCAGCCACACCGCGAGGATCGGGCCGAGGACCCGGCCGGTGGGCAGTTGCAGCCGCCACACCCGCCGGCCCGCGTACGCCAGCGCGCTGCGGTTGGCGGCCAGGTAGGCGGCGAAGAACACCGCGAGCAGCACCTTCGCGAACTCGCCGGGCTGGATGGAGAAGTCCTCGATCCGGATCCAGATCCGGGCGCCGTTCACCGCCGGGAAGAAGATCGGCACGGTGAGCAGGGCGAGCGCCGCGGCGACGCACACGTACGCATAGCGTTGCAGGACCCGGTGGTCGCGCAGGAGCAGGACGACCACGATGAACAGCGCGACCCCCAGCGTCGACCACACCAGCTGGGCCGGGGCCGCCCGGTCGCCCGGCGTCTCCAGGTCGAGCCGGTAGATCAGCACCAGCCCGAGGCCGTTGAGCAGCACCCCGATGGGCAGCAGCAGCGGATCGGCGTACGGGGCGCGCAGCCGCACCGCCAGGTGGGCGAGGACGGCGAGCACACCGAGCCCGGCGCCGTAACCGGCGGCGCCGGGCGGCAGGGCGCCCCGCTGGGCGAGACCGACGTTGCAGTAGCCGAAGACCGACAGCAGGACGGCCAGCACGATGAGCGCGAGTTCGATGCCCCGGCGCCGGGGGAGCCGGGCGACGGGAGCGGGGGTGTCCGCCTGTGCCACGGTGATCCCGGTTCCGGTTCCGGCCTTGGTCATGTCCGGAACTTACCCACATGATGGGATGTGCGCGGCGTGCGGCTCAGCACCAGCGCGGCGCCGGGCCGATGTTGTCGATGTAGCGGGCCGCGCCCCAGGCCCAGGTGCCGTCCGTGAGGAGGTACCACAGGGGGTTGCCGTTCACCCGGTCGCCGGGCGTCTTGCAGTAGATGGAGACGACCTCGCCCCGGTGGGCGTACCGGATGACGTCCGCGCCGCGGGTCGGCGAGGTGCGCAGGGCGAGCCGCTGGGCGGTCACGACGCCCCGGTAGCGGCCCTGCTCCTGGCGGCCGTCGCCGCCGCCCCGCGCGTCGCCGCCGTTCCCGTCGCGGTTCCCGCCGTCGGTGACGGCGGACGTGGCGCCGGTGTCACCGCCGCGCCCGTCGTCCGCGACGGCGGGGGTGACGGCGACGGCGGTGGCGAGCGCGCCGGCCGCGAGGGCGGTGGCGAGGCCGCGGACCAGGGATGCGGGCGAGGCCGGTGCGGACAGTGGCGACATGGGAGTACCTCCCGGGAGCGAACGGGTCTTCAGCTGACTAACCGCCACATTAGGAGCGCCCGGGGCCCCCCGCCCGCCGCACTGGGCCATCGGGGAAGGTGCCGTGCTCAGGGCTGCTGAGGCAGCGTCAGCCGCGCCAGCGCCCCGCCGTCCGGCGGGTTGGTGAACTCCAGCCGCGCCCCGAGCACCTCGGCCTGCCCCAGTGCGATCGTCAGCCCCAGGCCGTGCCCCTTCGTCCCGCCCTCGGTGCGAAAACGCTGCGGCCCGTGCGCCAGGAGGTACTCCGGATAGCCGTCCCCGTGGTCCCGCACGGTGATCACCGCACCGTCCACGGTCAGCACCACCGGCGCCCGCCCGTGCCGGTGCGCGTTCGCCACCAGGTTGCCCAGCACCCGCTCCAGGCGCCGCCGGTCGGTCTCCACCCACGCGTCCCGTACGACGTCCACGCGGGTGCCGGTGCCCGAGCCCCGCACCACCCGCCGGGCCAGCGCGCCCAGCTCCTCCGGCTCCGTGGCGGGCTGCTCCCGCCCGCTCTCCAGCCGGGAGATCTCCAGCAGGTCCTCGGTGAGGGTGCGCAGGGCCGCGACCCGGTCCCGCACCAGCTCGGTCGGGCGGCTCGGCGGCAGCAGCTCGGCCGCCGCGTGCAGGCCGGTGAGCGGGGTGCGCAGCTCGTGCGCCACGTCCGCGGTGAAGCGCTGCTCGGCGAGCAGCTTGCCCTGGAGCGACGACGCCATGGAGTCCAGCGCGGCGGCGACCGAGGCCACCTCGTCCTGCGGGCGCGTCGGGTCCTGCGCGCGCGGATCGCCGACCCGCGCGTCGAGGTCACCGGCGCTGATCCGCCGCGCCACCCGCGCCGTGGCGTGCAGCCGCCGCGTCACCCGCGTCACCGCGAACGCGCCGACCAGCAGCGTCGCCCCGATCGCCAGCGCCGACGCCCACACGAGCGTGCCGTCCAGGCTGTCGATGCTGGCCCGGCCCCGGGAGTGGTCGACCCGCACCGCCAGTGCCCGGCCGCCGTCGGCGGGGCCCGCCGCCCACATCGTGGGGCGCCCCGCGTGCTCGGCGACCATTGTGCCGCGCCGGCCCGACACCGCCAGCTCACGCAGCCGCTCCGGCAGCCCCGGCGGATCGACGCCGGCCCCGCGCCGCAGCGGGTCCCCCGCCTCGTAGGACTCCGTCGCCTCCCGCAGCCGGGACAGGGCCACGTCCCGCGCCTCGCCCACGGTCCGGTTGGTCACCGAGACGTGCACCAGGGCGCCGAGCAGCGCGGCGAGCCCGCAGCACATCACGGTGATGAAGACGGCCGCCCGCACCGCGAGCGGTCCGGCCCACCGGGGGAGCGCGAGCCTCACCGGGCGCTCGCCGAGGACGACGCGGAGGGCGCCGGTGAGGTGGACGGCGCGGCGGACGGGCGCTTCGCGTGCCGCCCGCCGCCGTCGGTGCGCAGCATCTCGTCGCTGGTCAGCAGCATGGCCCGCTGGTCCGCGTCCCAGGTCCACTGGAGGCGGTACTCGTACCCGGCGACCTCCGAGGGCGAACGGACGATCACCGTCCGCCCGGCCAGCTCGACCGCGCTCACGGCGTCCTCGTAGGACATGACCCGCACGAGCCGGTCCTTCTCGACCGTGTACACGCGCACCGCCGTCAGCTTGTCCGGCAGCAGCCGGAAACCCAGCGTCATCTCGGGCCGCCCGTCACCGGTCAGGTCCCGGTAGTACGGCCGCAGCACCGGGCAGCCGCCCGCCCCGGCGCCGTCCGTACCGCAGTCCGCCATCCGCACGGACGTCTCGTGGTACGGCGCCTTGGCGCCCGCGTAGTCGTCCGGACGGGCGGCGATCTCGGCCCGCACCGCGGCCACCGGGTCCGCCCTGCGGATGTCCCCACCGGGCACGGCGACGCCCTTCACCGGCGCGTGCTCCACCTCGCCGATGTCGTACGCCGGACTGGACGCCGGGGTCAGGCCGGGCCAGAGCCGGGCCGGATCGCGCGCGGCGGACGTCGCCCCGGCGTCCTCGAGCCCGCCGGTGTCCCCGCAGGCCGCCAGCGCGCCGCTCGCCGCGGTGGCCAGGAGCAGCGCGAGGGCGGCGGGGACGCGGGCGGGGTGCCCGCGGCGGCTCGGGAGCACTGCACTCCTGGGGTTCGGTGATCGGCGTCGGCGGTCCCGCACGGCCGCGGGCGGCACCGCGGGTGCCGCGGCACCGTACGCGGCGTCGTACGGAAGGCCATTTTGCGTGCGCACGGGCCCACCGGGCTACTCGGCCAGGTCCTCCAGCAGCCGTACGGTGGCCAGACCGGCCCGGAGGTAGGCCACGAACAGGTCGTTGTGCAGCGCCCACGGCGAGCGCCGGGCCCGGATCAGCCGGATCGCCTCCTCGGCGCCGCTGCCCCGGCGCATCAGCGTGTGCGCCACCACGAGACCGGAGCGGTTGTACCCGTGATAGCAGCGGACGAGGACCTTCCGGCCCCCGTCCAGCGCCTCACCCGCGGCCTGGGCCAGCCGGATCACCCCGGCCAGCTGCGTGCCGTCCAGGGGGCCGTCCGGGATCGGCCAGACATGGTGCTCGACCCCGTCGTCCGGCCCGTGCCCGGGCAGCCGCAGCAGCGTCTGCACGAGGTCGAACTCGTCCCGCACCACGGCGAACTCCAGCCGCCCGGCCGGCCGCCGGAACTCGTGCCCGCCCATCCACAGCCCCGGCACGATCTCGTCCCACGGCCGGTCCGGGGCCGGCACGTCGGGGCCTCTCCCACGGGTACGCACCGGCGCCTCCCAGTCCCGCCCAGGGCCTGCCCAACTCCTCCCCAAGGTAGCCGGGTTCTTGCCCCGGCAGCACCCCTCCTGGTCCCATGGACGGGGGTGGTGATGGCATGGACGGACTGCGCGTCGTGCCGACCCGGCGCCACGGCCGGGAACGGCTCTACATCTATCTCCCGGACGGCGGGAACGTCGCCTGGTACGACCGGGAGACGGCCCGCGTCCACCTGCTGAGCGAGGACCGCAGGGACGAGGTCCTCCAGGCCCTCGGCCCCTTCGTCACCGGCCCGGTCACGGTCGGCCCGCCCCCGGTGCCGACCCCCGCCGAGCTGGCCCGGCTCACCCTCCACCCGGACGACGACCTCGCCCCCAACCGGCCCGGCGAGGCCCTGCTGATCGCCCTGGAGCGCGCGCCCGCACCCGCGCACCGGCTGCGCCCCGACCCGCGTCGCCGGGAGCTGGCCGCCGAGCAGGCGACGGGGACGGCCCTCGACCGTCTCGACGGCGCCGGCTGGAACACCCTGCACTCCCTGCCGCTGCCCGGCGGCGACCGCCTCCACCACCTGCTGATCGGGCCCGGCGGGCTCTTCGCCCTCCACGTGCTGCCCGCCCGCCGGCAGCGGGTGCGGATCGCCGACCCGCTGGTGGCGCTGGGCCGCCGCGCGCCCCGCCCCCTGCTGCGCCGGGTCCGCGCGGACGCCGACCGGGCCTCCCACGCCCTGACCGCCCAGGTCCGCCCCGTCCTCGTCCTCGTCGGGCCGGCGCATGTGTCCGTCACCGCCCCGCCCCGCTCGGTGCGCGTCCTCACCGACCGGGAGCTGCCGGAGGTGGGCCGCACGGGCGGGGTGCTGAAACCGGCGGACGTGGAGGCCCTGCACGCCATGGCCCGGGACCGGGCCACCTGGAAGCGCCTCTGAGGGCCGGCTCAGGGCAGTGTCGCCGCCCGGCGCCGCTCGAACAGCGGCGCCAGCAGGTCGCCGTGGTCCCGCACCCGGGGCCCGACGTCCGGCGGCAGGAAGACGAACTGCTCCGCCCGTCCGCACCCGGCGACCTCGTCCCACGTCACCGGCGTGGAGACCGCGGGCACCTCGCGGGCGCGCACCGTGTACGGGGCGGCCGTGGTCTTGCGCGCGGCGTTCTGGCTCCAGTCCACGAACACCTTCCCCGGCCGCAGGCTGCGCGTCATCCGGTGCACCACCAGCCGCGGCAGCGCCCGCTCCGCCTCCACCGCGAGCGCCTTCGCGTAGTCCGACACCCGCTCCGAGGACGACCCCCGCACCCCCGCCAGCAGATGCAGCCCCTTGGCCCCGGAGGTCTTGGCGTACGCCTCGATCCCGTCCGCCGCCAGCCGCTCCCGCAGCCACAGCGCGACCTCGCAGCACTGCACCACCGTCGCGGGCGGCCCCGGGTCCAGGTCGAACACCAGCCGGTCGGCCTCGCCCGGGTCGTCCGCGGTCCACTGGTGGGTGTGGAACTCGGTCACCAGGTTCGCCGCCCACATCAGGCTCGGCAGGTCCTGCACCAGCACCATCCGGGCCGGGCCCTCCGAGCGGGGCACCTCGGCCGTGGTGACCCAGTCGGGGGTACCCGGCGGCACGTTCTTGGTGAAGAACACCTGGCCGTCCGGACCGTCCGGATACCGCAGGAAGGAGACCGCGCGGTCCCGCAGGTGCGGCAGCAGCACCCGGGCGGTCGTCGCGTAGTAGTGCAGCAGCTCGCCCTTGGTGAAGCCCGCCGCGGGATACAGCACCTTGTCCAGGTTGCTGAGGGCCACCCGCCGCCCCTCCACTTCCGTCATCGGCGCCATACCATGAGACTCTCATAGAACAGGGGCAAAACACTTGAAAGCGCCCGAAAGGAACGGTGCTGCACGTGCGATCCATCTGGAACGGCGCCATCTCCTTCGGTCTGGTCAGCATCCCGATCAAGCTGGTGAACGCGACCGAGAGCCACTCGGTCTCCTTCCGCCAGATCCACACCGAGGACGGCGGCCGGATCCGCTACCGCAAGGTGTGCGAACTGGAGGACCGCGAGGTCACCCAGGCCGAGATCGGCAAGGCCTACGAGGACGCCGACGGCTCGATGATCCCGATCACCGACGAGGACCTGTCCCAGCTGCCGATCCCGACCGCCCGCACGATCGAGATCGTGGCCTTCGTGCCCGAGGACCGCATCGACCCGCTCCAGATGGGCTCGGCCTACTACCTCGCGGCGAGCGGCGCCCCGGCCGCCAAGCCGTACACCCTGCTGCGCGAGGCGCTCAAGCGCAGCAACCGGGTCGCGATCGCCAAGTTCGCGCTGCGCGGCCGGGAGCGCCTCGGCATGCTCCGGGTCGTCGGCGACGCCATCGCGATGCACGGCCTGCTGTGGCCGGACGAGGTGCGCGCCCCCGAGGGCGTCGCCCCGGAGGGCGGTGTCACCGTGCGCGAGCAGGAACTGGACCTCGCGGACGCCCTCATGGACACCCTCGGCGAGATCGACCTGGACGACCTGCACGACGAGTACCAGGAGGCCGTCGAGGAGGTCATCGCCGCCAAGGCCGCCGGTGAGCGGCCCCCGGAGGCTCCCGCGGAGGCGCCGCCGGGGAAGGTGCTGGACCTGATGGCCGCACTGGAGAGCAGCGTGCGGGCGGCGCGGGAGTCCCGGGACGGCGAGGAGACCGGGGTGGGCGGAGAGGCCGAGCACGCGGAGGTCAGATCCCTGCCGCAGCGCAAGACCTCCGCCCGGCGGGCCCCCAAGGAGACCGGCGGCAAGAAGTCGACGTCCACGGCGGCGAAGAAGACGGCGGCCAAGAAGGCGGAGCCGAAGAAGTCGACGGCGAGGCCGTCCGCCGGGTCCGCGAAGAAGACGGCGGCCAAGAGCGCCGCCAAGAAGACCACGGCGAAGGGCACCACCAGGAGCGGCGACAAGGCCGCGGCCAAGAGCACCGCCAAGAACACCGCCAAGAAGACGGCGTCCCGCAGGCGCAGCGCCTGACGGGCGGCGCGGGCGCCCACCCCGGTCGGGCGGGCGTGCGCCAGGGACGCGCGGCCGGTCAGTGGACCGCCCAGTGCGACGCGGACGCCCGGGGTATCGCAGACGCCCGGGGTATCGCGGACGGCGCGGGCTCGAAGACGGCGGGGCTCCCCGCGGCGGACCGCGTCGGCGAGGCGGAGACCGGCGCGAGCGAGGCCGGTGTGGGCAGCGCGGGGCTCTCCTCCAGGCGCTGCCCGATGGTCTCGGCCGGTCCCCGGCCCGGGGTGGCCGGACCGGTGGACAGCTGCGACCACGCGGTCAGGGCGAGGGCGACCGCGGCGGCCGTACCGACCACGCGCCCCGTCCGCCGCAGCCGGGCCCGGCCGTCCAGCTCGCGCCAGGCCGGCCCGGCCCAGGTCTCCTCCCGGCGCCACGCCTCGCCGACCGTGCCGCGTGCGCGGCCGGAGCGATCGGGGCGAGGGGAGTCACCGGGGTGACCGGGGTGACCGGGGTGACCGGCGGGGGGTGCCTCCGGTCGCCGGCCGCGGGTCCGGTCGCGGGCGGAGGGTTCCCTGGGGGCGGAGGCGCGGATGGCGCGCTCGTCGTCCTCCAGGAACAGCCGCCAGACGTACTCGGGCACGTCCGGCGCACCGTCCGGCTCACCCGGTGTGTCGCCGCTGCCCGGCCCGGAAGCGGTCATGGTCCCCGCTCTTCTCGTCGTCGGCCCCGGACGGACGCGGGCGGGAGGAAGGGTCGGCCCGCCCACCACCGGGTCCGGCGCCGGATGGTCATGGCCCGGCGGACTCCGTCGGCCGCCACCCCCTGAGAACGTGCGCGACCGGCGCCCCGTTCCCCGCGACCCCCGGTCGTGACGCGGTCGTGATCGTGCCCGCGCCCCGGCGCTCAGGGGGCCGCCGGGGACGGAGTGGGCGTCGGGGAGGCGGTGTTCACGTTCAGGTCGGGGCGCGGCTTGAGCACCAGCACCCGCTCGCCCGGCTGCGGCGGGGGCGGGGTGACCTTCTCCCTCGGCAGCTTCGCCGGGCCGGTCTGCTGGAAGGTGACCTGGTCGTACGCGACCAGCCCGGTCTTCTCCAGCACCGTGATGTGGTCGAGCACGGTGTCGTTGGCCAGGTCCGCCAGCTGCCGCACGAGGGTGTTCTTGGTGGAGGCCCGGATCTTGGCGATCGCCGGGAAGATCTGACCGTGGGTCACCCGCATGATGTTGACCGCCGACGAGTCGAACTCCCCGCCGGTCTTCGCGTCCACGGTGGCCACGAAGCCCTCCTGCTGCGGCGAGGCCCGGTTGGGCAGCGTGATGCCCAGCTCCGGCGAGATCTCGCGGCACATCGCGTCGAGTCCGGCGTGCCCGACGACCAGGTGCTCGCCGGCCGTCTTCATCGCCTGCGTCGTACCGCGCCGCATCACCATCTCGCCCAGCGGGTACTCCCACAGCCCGGCGGCGCGGACCTTGACCACGAAGTCGCGGTCGGCCTCGGTCAGCGGACCGAACTTCGTGCTCGCCACCACCCGGTTCTGGTTGCCGTCGGCCTTGTCCAGACCGAGCACGGCCGGGAAGGCCAGCGCGGTGAGGGTCAGGGTCATCGCACCGAACAGGACGACGACTCCGATCCTGCTGCGGGACAGGCGCATGGTGCCTCCAGGGGCGACGCGGGGCACGCGCACGCGTGCTCGCGCGTGCTCGTACGGGTACGCCAGGAGATACGGGAACGGCGGGCGGATCCTTCACCGCTCCGGCACACAACTTGCGGAGCGCGAGGGTCCGCTCCCGCGCGCTCCGCCTCAGCCGATGTCGGCGCCGTACACCCGCTCGACCGTGAGGGTGAGCAGCACCCGGCGGTCGGAGACCATCGTCGACCGGTACTCGTCCCAGTCCGGGTGCTCCCCGGCCGCGGCGCGGTAGTACTCCACCAGCGCCTCGACCTCCGGTCCGTGCGGGTCGGTGCCCGGCCCGGTGAGGGTGACGACGCCCTCGGCGGTGGCCCAGGACCTGCCGTCCGGGGCGGTCACCTCCAGCGCGGCCCGCGGGTCCCGGCGCAGGTTCGCCGTCTTGGCGAGGCCCTCGCGGGTGGACACCCGGATGACGTCCGCGTCGGCGTCGTAGGCGGGCATGACGGGCGAGAGCTGCGGGCGGCCGTCCGACTTGATCGTCGCCAGTACGCCGAGCCGGCTCTCGGCCAGCAGGGCGCGGGGGTCGAAGCCAGATGTGGTGGTCATGGTCCGATCCTCACCCCTCGCCCCGCGTCCTGTCCCGCGAACCGTCCGCCGAACGCCCCGCGCCGGGCGTGCTCAGGGCACCGGGGGGCCGCCCAGGTAGGCGCCGTCCTCGTCGTAGGGCCAGGCGTTGGCCACACACCCCTTGAGGCCCTTGATCTGCTGCATCATCGCCGGAGCGGGCCGGCCGGCCCCCGGGCAGGTCTCGTGGCCGCGGCCGATGCGGTGCCCCACCTCGTGGTTGACGATCAGCGCCCGGTACGCGTGGATCGGGCCGTCGAACTCCGGGGAACCCAGCACCCAGCGCTTGAGGTTCACCACGACGTCCGTGCCGACGCTGCAATTGACCTCGCCCCGGGTGCGCAGGCCCGCGGCGCCGCAGATCCGGTCGACGGTGCCCGGCGTGGCGATCTTCACCACGAAGTCGTACGAACCGCTGCTGACCAGCCGAAAGGAGTCGGTGCCCTCCCGGGTCCAGCCGCGGCGGTCGGCCAGCACGTCGGAAATCTCGGCGGCGGCGGCACTCGGCCGGATGTCGATGCCCTCCTCGACCAGGACCTTGTAGCGGCGTACCCGGCTGCCGGTGCCCACGGTCGCGCCGTCGGCCCGGGCGGTGACGAAGGTGCCGGGCCCGGTCGCCGGGACGGCGATGGTGCCGGGCGAGGCCGGGGGCGACGGGGAGGACTTCGGGGACGGTGACGCCGCGGCGGAGTGGGCGGGGGACGCCGTACGGGTGGAGGCGTCCAGGGCGCCCTCGACGTCGGCCACCTGGTCGTCCGTCACCGGCGGCCGGGTCTCCCGCCAGTACGCGACGGCGGCCCCCGCGGTGAGCAGGACGGCCCCGAGGGCGGCGAAGACCAGGAGCGCGCGGGCGGGTCCGCGGCGTCTGCGTCTGAGGGGAAGGGATCTGCCCCCGGCACCGTCCGGGCCGGTTCTCCGGCCGGACCGGCGGGCGGTGGTTCGGCCCACGGCGGGCGTCCTCTCTGCTGGTCGTCGGGGCGCGCACGGCGGACTCCGGTGTGCACGGCCTCCGGTGTGCTGTTGCGCCCCCAAGATCCAAGCGGACGGACGTGCGAAAGCATCACGGTTTCCCCCGTGTCCCTTCTCACGCGGACAACCGACCCGTGCGGGCAACCGATCGATGCCCCGGTACGTCTTCACCCGGAACGTGCGCGTCGGGGCCGCCCGGTAAGTACCGGGCGGCCCCGACGCATGCGGGCTCTTCGCGGACGGCGTGCCGTCAGCCGGCCGAGGTCCGCTCCCAGCGGTAGAAGCAGCGCGCCATCGCGTCCTTCGGACCGCGCCAGGTCGCCGGGTCGTACGCCGAGACGTACGGCTCGAGCCGCTCGCTGACCCGGCGGAACTCCGGATGCCCGGTCAGCCTGCCGATGGTGGGGGCCGGGTCCTCGTCGCTCTCGATGAGGTGCAGGTACACGCCGTCACCGAACTCGAAGAGGCTGCGCCGGTTGACGCCCACCAGGTGCGGCAGTTCGCCGCTGTCGGACTCCGCGAACACCTTCGCGATGTCCGGTGCCGCGCCGGGTGCCATCCGGGCGACGATCAGTGTGTGGTGCATGGGGTGCTGCCCTTCGCCGAGGTCCGTGGGTGTCAGTCGGCGAGCACCGAGGCGGTCCGCCGCTCGCCCGCCGCCTGCTCGATCCGGTCCCGGATCAGCGCCATCTGCGTACGGGAGTTGCGGTTGATGTTGTCCGTCATCCAGGCGTCGTCCACGGGCGCGTCCGGCTTCATCGCGAAGTCCTGCGTCCAGCGCATCACGACGCCCTCGGCGGTCTCCGCGTACTCCCAGACGATGTTCATGTACTGGAAGGGGCCGGTCTCCACCCGCTGGGCGCGGACCGTGCGGGTGACGGGGTCCGCGACCCGCTCGGAGACCCAGCTCCACACCTTGCCGTCGGCGTCCGGGTGCATGGTGAGCCGGAACGTGACGCGGTCCTCGTCGCGGTCGAGCACCTCGACGGAGGCGTACTCGCTGAACAGCCGGGGCCAGTTCTCGATGTCGTTGGTCATGTCCCAGACCAGCTCCATCGGGGCGGCGATGGTGATCTCGTTGTCGGTGTGCCCTGCCATGTCACACTCCCGTCTTCAGGGCGCCGTTGACCAGCGCGAGGAAATCCGCGGGCGTCTTGCAGCGCTCGGCCTGCTCGGGCAGGCCGAGGCCGTACCGCTTCTCCAGCTCGGCCACGATGCCGAGCAGGCCGAGGGAGTCCAGGCCGAAGGTGTCGAAACCGTCGTCGGCCTGCTGCCGGAGGGTGATCGGGTCGACGTGCACGCCGGCGGTGCGCTTCATCAGCTCCGACAGCTCCTCGATGGTCACCTGGTAGTCCAGCTGGTCGGTCATGGGGTGTGCTCCTTGACTCGGGTTGGTCGGCCACGGGGTGTCCCCCGTGGCCGTCGGTCGTAGGTCGTCGGTCGGCGGCCCTCGGTCAGCGGTCAGCGGTCAGCGGTCGGCGGTCAGCGGTCCGTGGCCGGGACGGCGCCCCGGCGCAGGACGAGCGCCGAGTTGGACCCCATGAGTCCGCGCGCGAGGATCAGGGCGGTGCGCGGCTCGGCGGGGCGGGCCCGCCCGGTCACCAGGTCCAGGTCGTGGCACACGTCGAGGACGTGCGGGGTCGGCGGAATCAGCCCGTGCTCCATCGCGAGCACCGCCGTCGCCACGTCCAGGACCGGCGCCGCGCAGTACGCCCGCCCGGTCCCGGTCTTGGGCGCGGTGACCGGCACCCGCGCGGCGTGCGGGCCCAGCGCGTCGGCCAGGGCCAGCGCCTCGGCCCGGTCGGCTTCCGGGACCCCGAGGGCGTCCGCGAAGACCACGTCGACGTCCTCGGGCCGGCAGCCCGCCTCGGCCAGGGCGCCCCCGATCGCGCGGGCCAGGCCCTCCCGGGACTCGGCCCAGCGGCCGGGCCCGGTGAAGGTCGCCGCGTGCCCGGCCACCGTCGCCCGCACGTCCGCCCCGCGCTCCCGGGCCGCCGCCTCCTCCTCCACGACGAGCACGGCACCGCCCTCGGCCGGCGAGAACCCGCAGGCCGCGTCGGTGAACGGACGGTAGGCGCGGTCGGGTTCGGTGGCCCGGCTCAGCTCGGGATAGCCCAGCTGGCAGACGATCGAGTACGGGGCCAGCGGCGCCTCCGTCGCACCGCAGACCACGGTGTCGGTGCCGTTGCGCACGGCCAGCGCCGCGTGCGCCAGGGCGTCCAGGCCGCCCGCCTCGTCGGCGGCCACGACCCCGCAGGGGCCCTTGAAGTCGTTGCGTATGGAGACCTGGCCGGTGCTGGCCGCGTAGAACCAGGCGATCGACTGGTAGGGGCCGACGTGGCGCGAGCCCTGGCCCCACAGGTTCTGCAACTCCCGCTGCCCGAACTCGCCGCCGCCCGACCCCGCCGCGGTGACCACGCCGACCGAGTACGGCGAGGCGACGTCGGCCCGGCCGAACCGGGCGTCGGCCAGCGCGTGCTGGGTGGCGGCCAGCGCGAAGTGCGTGAACCGGTCGGTCTGGACGAGGAAGCGGTCCTCGACCGTCTCGGCCGCCTCGAAGCCGTGCACCTCGCCCGCGACCCGCAGCGGCAGGTCGGCGCAGCCCTCCCGGGTGACGGGCCCGAGGCTGCTGGCGCCGTCGGCGACCGCCTTCCAGTGCGCCTCGACACCGGTGCCGTGCGGCGACACCACGCCGAGTCCGGTGACGACCGCGCGCCGGGTCCGACCGCCGGTGCCGGTCCGCTGTGGTCCGCTCATCGCAGCCCTCCTTCACTGCCGCTCAGTACGACCGCGGACTGGAAGCCGCCGAAGCCGCTGCCCACCGACAGCACGTGCCGCAGCGTCCGCTCGCGTGCCTCGCGCGGCACGTAGTCCAGGTCGCACTCGGGGTCGGGGGTGGTGTAGTTGGCCGTGGGCGGCACCACCTGGTGGGCCATCGCCAGCACGCACGCGGCCAGTTCGATCGAGCCGATGGCGCCGAGGGAGTGGCCCACCATGGACTTGATGGAGCTCATCGGCGTCTGGTAGGCGTGCTCGCCCAGTGAGCGCTTGACGGCCGCGGTCTCGTGCCGGTCGTTCTGCTGGGTGCCGGAGCCGTGCGCGTTGACGTAGTCGATCGCGGAGCCGTCGATGCGGGCCATGTCGAGCGCCGTGTCGATGGCCCGCGCCATCTCCAGGCCCTCCTTGGTGAGCCCGGTCATGTGGTACGCGTTGCCGAAGGTGGCGTAGCCGGAGATCTCGCAGTACACGTGCGCGCCCCGGGCCCGGGCGTGCTCCAGGTCCTCCAGGACCAGCACCGCCGCGCCCTCGCCCATGACGAAGCCGTTGCGGTCGGCGTCGAAGGGCCGCGAGGCGTGCGCCGGGTCGTCGTTGTTCGGCGAGGTCGCCTTGATGGCGTCGAAGCAGGCCATGGTGATCGGCGATATCGGCGAGTCCGCCGCGCCCGCCAGGCACACGTCGACCCGCCCCTCGGCGACCGCGTGGTAGGCGTACCCGACGGCGTCGAGACCGGAGGTGCACCCGGTGGAGACCGTCTGCACCGGCCCGCGCACCCCGAACTCCTCGGCCACCGCGGAGGAGAGGGTGGCGGGGGTGAAGGCGCGCTCCAGGTGCGGTTCGGCCCGCCGGTCGTCGACGTCCCAGCGTGTGCCGCGCTCGCTGACCAGGACGTAGTCGTGCTCCAGCCGGGTGGTGCCGCCGACCGCCGTGCCGAGGGTGGCACCGGCCCGCCACGGGTCCTCGCGGTTCATGTCGAGGTTCGCGTCCCGGACCGCCTCCGAGGCGGCCACCAGCGCGAACTGCACGTAGCGGTCGCAGCGCTGGGCGGTGGCGAGGCCGAGCCCGTGGTCGGCGGGCTCGAAGTCGCACTCGGCGGCGATCTGCGAGCGCAGCCCGGCCGGGTCGAACAGGGAGATCCGGCGCGTCGCCGTACGGCCTCCGGACAGCAGCCCCCAGAACTGGGGCACGCCGATCCCGCCCGGGGCGACGACGCCTATGCCCGTGACGGCGACCCGGCGCCGGGTCATGACACCACCTCGGCCGCCGCGGCCGGCCGCTCGTGCCCGGCGTGACCCGCGTGTGCCCCGTCGCACGGGAGCGCGTTGCCCTCGGCGTCCTCGGTGTCGACGTGGCCCAGCTCCGGGCGCGGGGCCAGCGGCCCCAAGTGGAACACCAGCCGCGCCTCGACGTCTCCCGCGTTGCGGAAGCGGTGGCGCATGTCCTGCGGGATCAGCAGCCCCTGGCCGGTGGCGAGCGAGTGCGGCACCCCGTCCAGGTCCACTTCGAGGGCGCCCTCCGTGACGTACACGAACTCCTCGGAGTACGGGTGGTAGTGCTCGGCGATGCGGTCGCCGGGCTGCACGATGGCCACGCCCATGAAGCCGCTGGTCGACCCGGCGGTGGTGGGCGTGAGAAGGGCGCGGAGGTCTCCGCCGCGGCGGCGGTTCGGGGCGATGTCGCCGAGGGAGACGATGCGTACCTGCTGGTCTGTCATGTCGTTCACTCCGGGGTGACGGGAGGAAGGGGGAGAAGCGGGAGAGCGGGAGAAGCGGGGAAACGCGGTGAAGCGGGGGAGCGGGGTGCAGCGGTGCGGGTGCACGCGGACCGGCGGGCGGGCACGCCGTCGGGCCCGTCCGGGGGCGTCGCGCGGTCGCGGGGAGCGGGGTTCAGGAACCGGCCGCACGCCGGTCGGTCAGGGGCGTCATCCGGACCCGGGCCAGCAGCCGGGCCGACGTGCCGGCCTCGGCGGGCGGCCCGTCGACGCCGACCGCGGCGGTGTCCAGCAGCCGCTCGGCGGCCTCGGCACCCTCGGCCCCGTCCAGCCCCAGGACCGCGGCGGGCGCGGCCTCGGGGTCGCCGTCCACGTCGACGAGCCGTACGACGAGGTCGTCGCGGTGGAAGACGGTGGCCGCGAGCACCGGGCCGTCCGGGGCCTGCGCGGTGACCGCGTCCCGGCGGGCCAGCAGCCGGGCCAGTTCGCCACCGGCTCCGGCGCGCACCGGGTAGAGCAGCGCGAGCCGCTCGATGCGCGCGCCGACCCGGCCGGGGGAGGAGGCGTGGTGGACGGCCGGCATGGCGGCGCGGGTGAAGAACCGCCGGGCCGACTGCGGGTCGGTGAGGTCCCGGTCCTGCTCCAGATACGGGTTGAGGGCCTCCTCCACGGCCCGCACCCCGGGCTGCCGGGCGACGTGGCGCAGCGCGGTCTGGAGGTCCCCGCGCACCTCCACGGCCCGCACGATCCGGTTGCCGGACATGAACAGCGAGGTGCGCAGCAGCCGTGTGGAGCCGTCCACGTGGGCGTCGGGCGACACGTACTCGGACAGCAGCCGCGCGGTCTCGGCCTCGGTGCCCGGCCGCACGGTGAAGGTCAGGGCGTGGCGTACGACGTTGTCCCCGATCCGGGGCGCCGAGCGCGGCTCACCGGCCGCGGGCCGGGCGCCGTCGGTCTCCCGCAGCACGCTGTAGCGCAGCGAGTGGGTGTCGCGGACGCAGGTCGCCAGCGGCTCCACGGTGTCCAGGTGCTCGTCGCTGTTGACCCAGGCCAGGAAGGGCGCGGCGCTCTCCCACTCGCTGGTCAGCAGCCACTGGGTCGGGTTCTCCAGGGACTGGCACAGCTGGTCGCTGACGTGGCCTGGAACGGCGGCGACCCGGTCGCGGATGCGCTCGTAGGCGTCCAGGAACTCCTGCTGCATTCCGTCGTGGACGTCCAGCATCAGGACGACCCGTACGCGGGAGCCGTCGAACGCGGATATCGACACGCCACCCGCGTCCGCCGCCACGGCGGGCGACGACGCCGTGCCCGACGCCGCCGTGGCATCCGTCGCGTCCGTGCTCGGGGCATCCGTCGCTACGACGGGAGAGACCGTCATCCGGCCCACCTCTTCTCCGGGAGCTTCCTCGTGGACTGGGGCGATCGTCGTCGGCGCCCGCCGGGCGGGCGGGGTGCGACGGTCGCGTAAGCACGATCGTGGGCCGTGCCCGCGAGGTCCGCGAACCAGGAGGGTTAAGCGGGTGAAGCCTGCGCCGCCGCGGGCCTCACCGGGCCGTACGGGGCATGCATGAAGGCCCCGGCACCCCCGTCGGACCCACGCGCACGTCTGCCGTACGTCTGTCGTACGGCGTCGCATGTCAGTCGCACACCTGTCGCATCCCTGTCGCACCCCCTTTCGCACAACGGAGGACGAACCATGAACGAAAGAGCCGACCGGTCCGGCGGCGCCGCCCCCGGGGGCGACCGGACCCACCGCGTCCCGGTCCTCGTCGTCGGCGGCTCCCTGGTGGGCCTGTCGACGTCGGTGTTCCTGGGACGGCTGGGCGTCCGGCACACCCTGGTGGAGCGGCACGCGGGCACCTCCATCCATCCCCGCGGGCGTGGCAACAACGTGCGCACGATGGAGATCTTCCGGGTGGCGGGCGCCGAGCCGGACATCCGCCGGGCCGCCGCCACCCTGGCCGACAACCACGGCATCCTTCAGGCGCCGACCCTGGCCGGGGACGCGGGGGAGTGGCTGTTCAAGCAGATCGACCCGGGCGGCGGACTGGCCCGCTTCAGCCCCAGCTCCTGGTGCCTGTGCAGCCAGAACGACCTGGAGCCCGAACTCCTCACCCACGCCGTCAACCTCGGCGGCGACCTGCGCTTCGGCACCGAGCTGCTCTCCTTCGAGGCCGACACCGAGGGCGTCACGGCGATCGTGAAGAGCCGGGAGACCGGCGAGCACACCACCATCCGCGCGGACTACCTGGTCGCCGCCGACGGCCCCCGCAGCCCCGTCCGCGAGCAGCTCGGCATCGGCCAGAGCGGACCCGGCGACCTCTTCCACAACGTCAGCATCACCTTCCGCTCCCGTCGCCTCGCCGACGTCGTGGGCGACCGCCGTTTCATCGTCTGCTACCTGACGGACGAGAACGCCGACGGCGCCCTCCTGCCCGTCGACAACCGCGAGAACTGGGTCTTCCACGCCCCCTGGCACCCCGAACAGGGCGAAACCGTCGAGGACTTCACCGACGAGCGGTGCGCCGCCCACATCCGCCGCGCGATCGGCGATCCGGACCTGGACGTCGAGATCACCGGCAAGGCCCCCTGGCACGCCGCCCAGCGCGTCGCCCGCAGCTACCGCTCCGGCCGCGTCCTGCTAGCCGGCGACTCCGCCCACGAGATGTCCCCCACCGGCGCCTTCGGCTCCAACACCGGCATCCAGGACGCCCACAACCTCGCCTGGAAGCTGGCCGCGGTCCTCGAGGGCTGGGCGGGCGAGGGCCTCCTGGACACCTACGACATGGAACGGCGCCCGGTCGCGGAGGCCACCAGCGCCCGCGCCGCCCACCGCTCGGTCGAGCACAGCCACCCGGGGTTCGCGCCACCGCCGGTCATGGGGGGTGGCGGACCGGGAGGTTCCGGTGGGCTGGGTGGTCCCGGTGGTCCGGGGGGTGCGCCCGGTGGTTCCGGAGGTCCGGGGGGTGCGCCTGGCGTTCCGGGAGGCGCGGCTGGTGGTTCCGGCGGCCCGGGCGGTCCCGGCGGTGCGCCCGGTGGCGGCGGTCCCGGCGGGGGCCCGCAGCGTGGCATCCTCAACGTCGCCCTCGGCTACCGCTACCCCCGGGGCGCGGTGGTCGGCGCCGACCCGGCGACCCCGGTGGTCCCCGAGGGCCTCGACCTCACCGGCGCGCCCGGCAGCCGGGCTCCCCACCTCTGGCTCCGCCGCGGGGAGCAGCGCCTGTCCACCCTGGATCTCTACGAGGACTCCCTGGTCCTGCTCAGCGACGCCGCCCAGCCCACCGGCTGGCACGAGGCAGCCGCCGAGGTGGCCACGGAGATGCGGGTCCCGCTGAAGTCGTACCGCGTGGGCGGGACGCCCGGGGCCGACCTGACACCGGACGACGAGGAGACCGACTGGGCGCGCGCCCACGGGGTGACCCGGGGCGGCGCGGTCCTGGTCCGCCCCGACGGCTTCGTGGCCTGGCGCTCCCCGGGCCCCGCGCCCGACCCGGCGGCGCTGCTGCGCCAGGTGGTGGGTTCGGTACTGGCCCGCCCCTGAGGCGACCGGCCTCCCCGGAGGTGCCACCCCCAACCGTGGACCACTCCCCGTTTACCTGTTAGCGTCACGTCCGACGGTAAACGGGGAGTTGTCCCCAGTACGGAAAGGGGTGGGCGGACGTGGCGGATACGGCGCTGGTGCTGGGCGGGGGCGGCCTGACCGCGTACGGATGGCAGATCGGCGTCCTGGCCGGACTGGCCGACGCCGGCGTGGACCTCACGGACGCCGACGTCCTGGCGGGCACGTCGGCGGGTTCGCTGCTGGCGCTCGACCTGGCCAAGGGATCGGCCCCGGCCGACCTCTACAAGGAGCAGCTCAACGGCGAACGCGCCATGCTGGAGGTGGACTTCACCTTCGGCATGACGGTCAGGTACCTGTGGGCCGCGCTGGGCTCACGCGACCCGGAGACGGTGGTCAAGCGCCTCGGCCGGCTCGCGCTCTCCGTGCGGGACGTGCCGGAGACCGCGGTCTTCGACGCCATAGGCCCCCAACTCCCCGTCCCTGACTGGCCGGACCGAACCGTTCGGATGTTCGCCGTCGACGCGCTCACCGGCGAACCGACCGCCTTCGACGCCCACAGCGAGACCGACCTGCTGCACGCCATGGCGGCCACCTGCGCACTGCCGCCCCTCTTCCCGCCGATCACCATCGGTGCGGGCCGCTGGATGGACGGCGGCGTCCGTTCCACGACCAACGCCGACCTGGTCGACGACTGCGCGCGCGTCGTCGTACTGGCCCCGATCCCCAAGGGGGCGGGGGCGAGTCCGAGTGCACGGAGCCAGGCCGAGACCCTCGCCGCGCGCGGGGCCCGGGTCGCCCTGCTGACCCCCGACCGGGACGCCCGCCGCGCCTTCGGCCGCAACGCCCTGGACGCCTCCCGCATCCCCGGGGCGGCGCGCGAGGGCCGCCGCCAGGGCACGGCCCACGCGGAACGCATCGGGGAGATCTGGCGGGGCTGAGCGCGCAGTCAGCCCCGGGGCTCCGACAGACCGGACACCTCGTCGACCAAGGGCTGGACACGGTAGGGAACGACCGCGCTCAGGGCGATGACCGTCGTGCTGCGCCGCACCCCCGGCACCTCCAACACCTGGTCGATCACCTGCTGCACATGCTGGTTGCTCGTGCCCGCGATACGGCACCAGAGGTCACCGGGGCCGGTCACGACATGCGCCTCCAGGATTTGCGGCACGGCCCGCAGCCGGGCCGCGATGGCCTCATGGGCCGGCTGGTCCACCTCGAACGTCGTGAACGCCTGGACCACGTGCCCGAGGGCGGCGACGTCCATGTCCGGCCCGTACCCGGTCACCACGCCGGAGCCGGTCAGCCGGTCGAGCCGGGCTTGCAAGGTGCCGCGGGCGACCCCGAGTTGGCGGGCGATCTCCAGCAGCCCCTCCCGCGGACGCTCGCGGAGCAGCCGCAGCATCCGGCCGTCGAGCCGGTCAAGCCCCTGTCGCGCCACCGTATCTACCAATCTGCCACCCGAAGGGCACCCCGAAGCCCCTTCTCTTGCCAAATAGGCAACCAGAGAAAGCCCCTGTTGCCCAATAGGCACTCCACACCCGACCCTTTGTGCTCCCACCACAGGAGGAGATCCGTGAATGGATTCCGTGAGGCAGCACACGCACCCCTTCATCCCCTACCGGCCCGACCGGTACGACGAGGCCGAAATGATCCGGCGGGGAAGGGACTTCGTGTCCTTCGCCGACCGCAGACGCAGCGTCCGGTTCTTCAGTGACGAGCCGGTCCCGCGCGAGTGCGTCGACCTCGCCGTCGCCGCCGCGAACACCGCACCCTCCGGCGCCCACTTCCAGCCGTGGAAGTTCGCGGTGATCGGCGACGCCGAGACCAAGCACCGCATCCGGCTCGCCGCCGAGCAGGAGGAACGGGTCAACTACGAGGGCGGACGCATCCCACCCGAGTGGCGCGCCGCGCTCGCCCGCCTGGAAACGGATTCCGACAAGGGCTTCCTCGACGTCGTGCCGTGGATCGTGGTCTGCTTCGCCGAGAAGAGCACCGCGCTGCCGGACGGTTCACTGCGCAAGAACTACTACGTGAACGAGAGCGTGGGCATCGCCTGCGGTCTCTTCATCACCGCCCTGCACACGATGGGCCTGAGCACCCTCACCCACACCCCCAACCCCATGGCCTTCCTCACCAGAATCTGCGAACGCCCCGCCAACGAACGCCCCTACATCCTCTTCCCCATCGGCTACGCGTCCCCCGACTGCGAGGTCCCCGACCTGACCCGCAAGCCCCTGACCGAGGCACTCACCGAGCCCCCGCCCGCGCCGGCGCCCTGAGCGGAGTCAGAACCCCTCGACCCCCACCGCATCAGCCTCTTGGGTGCGGGTACCGAAGGGATTGTCGATGACATATCGCCAACGACCGTCCGACCCCCGCCGGGCAACATCGGTGGCAGTGCCCTCGACATGCACGCTCTCTCCCTCCGGCCCGATCCCGTCGATGACCCAGTCGACGATCAGCAGCGCCACGTCACCCCTGCGGTACACATGTCGCGGACGAACCGAAACGGGAACGCCGAGCTTTTGCAGCCGACCGTTCGCGGCATGCAACTCCGGCCCGCTCACCGGCGCCCCCGGCTGCGGAACCAGCACCGCCCCCTCCTCGTAGACCTGCGCCAACGCGGCGGCGTCGCCGCTGTTGAACCGCTCGGCGAACACGATGGGCACCTCTTCGGGCCGATCGGCCAGGGCTCGCATGATCGACAGACATCCTTCCGGACCGGGACAATCGAAGCGACCCACACGCTAGGAGGCGACCGCGTGACTCACCCAACGGTTGGTCACCCCGCAGGACTCCCCGACGACCCGCGTGCCGACGTCACCGCACCCACCCCCGAGTGCCCGGTGGAGATCACGCTGGCGGCCCTGCACGGCCGCTGGACGACGCTGGTGATCCGCGAACTGCTGCGCGGCGACCACTCCTACAGCGAGCTGCGCGCGGCCCTGCCCGCGCTGTCGGACAAGGTGCTGTCCGACCGCCTGGCACACCTCACCGAGTCCGGAGTCGTCGAACGCGACCGCCGCCCGGGCTGGCCTCCACGAGTCCGCTACACCCTCACCCCGAACGGCCACCGCCTGGGCCCCGTCCTCCAGACCCTGTGGGACTGGGGCGCCCACGATGCTGACCCGACCCATACCACCGGCGCAGCTCCAGGCACTTCACCGCATCCCGGCCGCGTGCCGTAGACCGCCCGTCGCCGCTGCACCTGCCGCGCCTCGCTCCGTATCACCAGCGGACCGCTGCCCCAGAGGCCCCGTCGGAAAAGGAACCACGAGGGCTGAGCGGCGGACAATCGCCGTCCCCTGTCTGCGAACTGTCGCAAGACCGAGCACCAACGCACCAGCAGGACTGGACATTGCTGAAGCCGGACACGAAGCCCGTCGCTCATACGGTGCCGGCGGACCACCGCTGGATCGAACTCCCCGACGGGCGGGCGACGGCCGACGGGGCGTGCCCACCGGCCCAGTCCCAACGATGCCGCATCGAGCACCACCTCACCTGCCCCGCACAACCCCTCCCGGACCCATGGCCGCGGCTGACGCCCCCCACGAGCCGAAAACTCCCGACAAACACAACGACAGAACACCCGGTCCAGCCTCCACCCCCTGAGAAGCGGCCGCACACCGGCTGACAGACGCCCCGCTTGCCCATACGCGAAGACCTCGGCCTGAGCGTCACCGCTGGTGACGGAGTCTTTGGGCACCTGATCCAAGGTGCCCCCGCCAGGATTCGAACCTGCGCACACGGCTCCGGAGGCCCCGTGGGAAGTGGGTAACGCAGCAGGTCACGGCCTTATCTGCGGCAAATCGAGCGTGTTGAGTCCACAGATAGTCCGCAGCCGACGAGAGGTGGAGCTGCCGTTTTCTGAGCCTGTTCAGCGCCTTGCACCTGCGCTGCTGCCCGCCAGCGCGGTACTGCCGCGGGTCCTCGTTGCAGTGAGAACTGCCGTTGCAGCCAACGGTACGCGGCTGTGGAAGGGACTCGACGCCTTCAGCGGTTGCCCCGATGAGTGGCGCCCGCCGACATCTCTGCCAGCGCCGGCCGCGCGCCGCTTCATCCCACTGGGCGCGGGACGTCTGTCGTTCGCGCTCGTTGCCGTCGACCAAGGGCCCACGACTGTGTGCTCGATCTGGCACAAGTCCGGCACCTGGTTCCGGCGTGCCATGAAAGGGGCCGCAGATTATACACAGAACTGGCCGCATTGCTAAATCCTTTTAGGTCTTTTCCTGGCGGTCGGTAACCTAACAATCCCTAGAGCCACAACACTTTCCAGGAGAATTCGTGACCGAGCATCGCGATTTCGGCAGGTCGAGTCGATCCGAGGTGCGCGCGCAAGAGCGCGCTGACGCGCTGCATGCCCCGGCGGTAGCCGTGCCCGGGCAGAAGGGCAGGAGGTCCAAGGTGACAACTGCAGCAGCCCAACCTAAGAAGCGAGTCGTACGCCTTAAGCGGAAGGGCGGCCCAGTAGAGCTGGAATTCCAGCCGATCGAGAACGGTATGGATTACCTCCTAAGCGTTACCCGGCACCTTGCCGATAAACCGACCGCTCGCGATTTGAAGTACGCCGTACTGCATCTACATTCGGCGGTTGAGGTACTTCTGAAAGCGCGTCTGATGCAAGAACACTGGGCCTTGGTGTTCGAGAAGCCGGAAAGCGCAACACGAGGAGACTTCGAAAAAGCAGAGTTCAAAAGTTGTGGTGTCGTGGACCTGCTTAGACGATTGGAGCACATTGCGAATCTGGACCTTGGATATCGAGGGCGTTTGGAGCAGCATATTAGCAAGCTCGTAAAGTGGCGCAATGCGCTTCAACATTTCGGGCTGACCACCCCTGCCCCGGCAGTAGAAAGGACGGCTGTTAACATCCTCGACTTTCTACTTGAATTCGTTCAGAATTACTTGCGGCCTGTACTGGACAGAGCCGGGCAGGCCACGCTCGACGAGGAGATGGCGGCAGTAAGTGACGGACTGGGGGAGATCAGGAAGCTAGTCACCTACCGGTGGAACCGGCTCCGCCCAAGCCTCGCGGGGCTGCTGGACAAGACTGTCACCTGCGGTATGTGTGATCAGGCGGCCCTCGTAGTTGACGGTCGCGATCGTGCTTGTCGCTTCTGTCAATTTCGAGGGGAAAGCGGTGAAGACGCGGCGGTGCTGTATGCCGAGTTCGTTTTGAATCGCCCTCCCTTCGATGGCGGGGATGTTGAACCGGTGGTAGATGAGTGCCCGGACTGTTCTTCTGCTGCACTCGTACAGGGTGCCAGGATGGCATCAGGTCGCATAACCGGCTACTTGTGTTTTCAGTGCGGTTTGGATTTTGATGAATGGGCCATCTGTGTCCGCTGTGATGTGCCGATGCTTATGGTGGATAAGAACGATATCTGCGAAAGTTGCATCGCACGCAATGCGGAACAAGCCGGGCGAGGAAGCTGAGCAGGGCCCAGCAGCTCCGGCCAGCGAGCCTGAGCGTCCGGAGTCGCCGCTGACACCAGCTGCGTCAGAGAGGCTCCGGAGGGCTCGTGCATCTCACGCATGTCAGCAGGTCAAGGCGCTACGGATTGCGACTCTGACCGTGCCAGTCCCCGAATAGGCCACAGACCCGCGCAGAGCAAGGTAGATCAGCTCGGACGGGACGAACAGGGGTTGCGCTGATCACGGACGTCGGCACGAGCTCGGCAAGAAGCGTTGTTCGAGGCACTGCCTAGCGCAGCTCTGGTGGCGACGGAGCTTAGGTGTATGGGTCCTGAGGGGCTGTCACCCCTGCTGCTAGCGTCTTTCGCGCAGTCACATCAGCGGACTCAAGCTGCTCCCCTCCGCCGTTTGGGGCGGTTCCGGCAACGCCGGCGGTCGCCGCCGGAACCGTCTCACCAGCACAGCGAGCTCGGAGGGTGTGCGAGCCTTCCCGACGCGGATCTGCTTATAGCGACAGGTCGGTTGAGGACGATGTCATATCCTTCCCAGACCAGGGCCATCCCGTCGGCCACACGTGCACTCAGCTCGTAGCGGTTGGCGATGCGTCTGGTCCGGCCCATGATCGTATGGTGGCATCTCCCGATGTCATGGCGCACCCTGTCTTTGATTGATGTACGTCAGGTTCATGCGGTAAGCGGCTCCTTACTCATGGTGAGCGAGAGGTGGCTACGCTAGCCCGGCGCACAAAACGGGGTGGGAAGAGGAGCTGGGGGAAGCGTGAGCGGTACGGGGCGGGGACCGTCGAGGACGACGAGCCAGGAGCTGCACCAGATTGAGGAGGGACTCAAGCGGAGCTATCGGGGACTCATCGACGAGAGCGGCCTTGAGCAGAAATCGGGTCGCGAACTGGAGCGCGCATGGCTGTCCCGGGCAGTGGCAGCGACGGCGCTACGCCGCAAGACCGGGCTTGACCGAGAAACCTGCGCGAAGGCCGTTATAGACGGGTATGACGATGGCGGTCTCGACGCAGTCGCGGTCACCGACGGAGCCCAGGTGTGGCTCGTCCAGGCGAAGTGGAACGACAAGGGGAATGCGGGCTTCAACCAGAACGCGGCACTCGCCTTGGTCGACGGGCTCAGCCTGTTGGAGCAGCGCAGGTTCGACGTGTTCAACGACAAGCTGCGGCCATTCACTGCGCAACTGGACTCCGCGCTGGCGGACGCCCGCCTGAAGATCCACCTGCTGATCGCGCTCGTCGGGGACGACCCGCTCAGCAAGCACGCTACCGAGGTCCTGGAACGCGCTGTCGAGGATCACCGCGGGCACGGCCCCATGCTCGACTACGAGCTCCTGGGCGCGGGTGAACTGTTGGAGCAGCTCAAGGACGACCGGTCGCCCGCCCCGGTGAACGTGATCGTGCGAATGCAGAAGTGGATCAAGCGCGATACGCCGTTCACTGCTTTCCAGGGTACCGTTGCGGCTGGTGAGGTGGCCGGATGGTATGACGAACACGGTCACCGCCTCTTCTCGCAAAATATCCGAAACTCCCTCGGGCTGACCCCGATCAACTCGGGTATTCAGAAGACCTTGGCCGAAGAGCCCGACAACTTCTGGTATTTTAATAACGGCATTACGGTGCTGTGTGACAGCATCGAAGAGCGATGGATCGGGCGTCGTCGCCCGGATGAGCCGGTGGACCTCATCTTGGGTAACGTCAGTGTCGTAAATGGCGCCCAGACCGTGACTTCGGTACATGAGGCACGGAGCCTGACACCGGACACGGTCGAAGATGCAGATGTTAGCGTCCGGGTAATCGCCCTGGGCGATCTCGGCGACGAGCGGGCCACCTATGCGAAACGCATCACGCAGACCACCAATACTCAGAATGACGTGTCGCTACGGGACTTCATCGCCCTGGATGACACTCAGGCGCGCATCCGTGAGGACTTCGACCTTTCCCTTGGTAAGCAGTACGTTTACAAGCGCGGTGAGGCTGATCCGGCGCCGGAAGCGGGGTGCTCGGTGGCCCATGCAGCTGTCGCGCTGGCTTGTGCGCACCGCACCCCCGAACTGGCCGTTCGCGCCAAGAGGTCGACGGACCTTCTCTGGGAGAGCGGCCGAATCGGAAATTATGCACGGTTGTTCGGCGAGGAACCGAGCGCCCTGCGTATCTGGCGCTGCGTCCTGATCCACCGTGAGGTCGGCGAGGCGCTGGAGCGGCTGCACGATCAAGTGCGCGGCCGGGCAGCCGACACGACACTTCGCGGTGACCTGCTCGTGAGCCATCTGGTCTTCCAGCTCCTCGCCCCCGGTATGGAGGACATCGACGACCCGCGCTTCGACCTCGCACCCCTCCTCGCCAGCGTTCCTGACCTGGTCAAACCAATCGTGGACTGGCTCATCCACCAGATCGACACGGTCTACGGACCGCAGTCCTTCCTCACCAGCACCTTCACGAACGAGGATCGCTGCAAGGAACTCGTCGGCCTTGTCCTACCAATGGTGCGGGCTGGGCAGCCTGTCCCAGAGGTCCCCGAGAACTACCAACCGCCCACCCCACAGCCCCGCCGTCCACGCCGCCCGAACGCGGTACCTACCCTAGTGACCGCACGCCTCCTGGCAGAGGGCACTCCCGTCCAGTACGTCCCACTGAACAGTACGGAAGAGAAGGCGGTACGGGACTGGCTGACCGCCGACCCTCGTCGGGAGCAAGCGAGTTGGACGAACGACCGCTCCAAGCCGCTTGTGTGGACCTACGACGGCACCTCCTACTCGGCGAGCGGGCTCGTCAACCGGATCTGGGAGCTGGCCGGCTGGGAACAGGCACCGACCGCTGTGCAGGGACCAGCACGCTGGATTGTCGGCGGCCAGAAGTCCCTGTATGACATGGCCATGGATTGGCTGGCCACCGAGGAGGAGACAGAGGGGTAAGCCGTCGGGCGGTGGGGCTGCGTCAGACGCGGTGCTCTAGGGCGAAGAACGGCGCCCCGGGCGGGGATGGACGGTGGCCCGGTGCTGAAGCGAGGTGTGCGCACGCCCCGCCATATTGTGGGCAGAGGGCGGCGGCACTCGCAGGGGAGGGGGCCGAGGCGTCCCCCGGGAGATCCCTCCCCTCAAGCATTCATACTTTTGGATCTTCCGGTCCACCCTCAGGCTCCGTGCGCGCGCGCCGAGACTGGTACAGATAGGCGCCGATCAGCTGAATGAGCTCTTCGGCTCGCTCACTCTCGCCGGTCAGCGCGCCAGTCAGCTTCCCGAAGGCCCCCTCGTTAAGCACGGCCGCGTCGGTAACGGCCTCGCGCAGGTCGGGGGAGATGAGGAACTGGTCCTGGGCGTTGTTGTCGATCTGCTCGGCGATCCGCGGATCTTCCGCGGCCATCCCGGCCGCTGCTGTGACGAAGCCGCCGATCTGCGGGTCCGCGAACTCGCCCCCGAACAGGCTGTTGATCTTGGCGACTACCTCCGACAGCAGCACCTTCTGCGGATCCTGGGCCACGGCGGTACCGATGCCAGTGACACCCCGCAGCCCGGGCGTCTCCTGGCCTCCGGACAGGGCTATAGCCGCCTTGCCCTGGTCAATGTGCCGCACTCGCTTGAGGACTATCCCGGACAGGTCCACGTCGGCGCGCGCATCGTCGACCGCGAGTAGGCGCACCAGTTGGCGCAGGAACTCGGCGAGCTTCTCCAGGTCTGTGGTTGCGTAGTCGACGACCTGAGACATGAAGTCGTAGAGGCGGACGTAGGAGCCGCAGTCCTTGCGGAAGGTCCGCAGCTCGTTCAGAGCCTCGCTGTCGTCCCTCTCGGTTGCGTCGGCCCATCGGTTGGCGAACTCGTCGCGAGCCGGCGCGATCGCCGCCGCCAGCGCCGAGTGCCGCTGCTGGCCCCACCAGACTTCGGCGTAGCGTTCGACGTCGGCGCGGGTGTAGATGCCGGGCTGGGCGAGCTTCATGGCGAGTTGGTGGACGAGGTTGGGGTCGGTAGCAGTCTCGACGTGGGCCTCGGTGTAGTACTGCAGGAATGCATTCTGGATGTCGACGGGGTCGTTGACGAAGTCGAGGACGAACGTCTGGTCCTTCGCCTCGCCCGACGGGGCGCGATAGGTGCGGTTAAGACGGGAGAGTGTCTGGACGGCGTGGACATCGGGGAGTTGCTTGTCGACGTACATTGCGCACAGCAGCGGCTGGTCGAAGCCGGTCTGGAATTTCTCCGCCACCAGCATCAGCCGGTAGTCGGGGCGCCGGAATTCCCGGGCGAGATCGGATCCGAGGCCCGGGTTTAAGGACGCTTCGGTGGCATTCTCCAGGCCGTAGTCCTCGTCGGTGAAGTCACCGGAGAACGCGACGACCGTCTTGAGCTTGTAGCCCTTGGTGCGGATGTAGTTGTCCGTTTCGATCTTGTAGCGGACGGCTGCTTGGCGTGAGGAGGTGACGACCATGGCCTTGGCCTGGCCATCGAGGAGGCGCGCGACGTTGGCCCGGAAGTGCTCGACGATGATCCCGACCTTCTGCCCGACGTTGGACGGGTGAAGGTTCTTGAACCGCATGATCTTCTTCGTCGCGACCTTTGGGTCGACCAGTTGACCGTCCTCACCGCTGCTGATCGTGGTGACGACGCCGTCGGCGCCGCGCTCCTCGATCTCGAACGCGGTCTTGTACGTCTGGTAACCACGCAGCACGTCGAGGATGAACCCCTCCTCGATGGCCTGCCGCATCGTGTACACGTCGAACGACTCGGGCTTGCCATCGTCGCCGGCACGCCCAAACAGCGTCTTCGTCTTGTGCTTCGGCGTGGCGGTGAACGCAAGGAACGACACGTTCGGCGACGAGGCTCGGTTTGCCGTCTCGGCGGATATCCGGCGCTCGCGCTTGGCCTGCTCATCGTCGGCGGACAGGAGCTCGTTGACGACATCCTGGGTGTCGACCACCTCGTCCTCGGCGACTTGCCCACCCTCGGTGAGGACCTTTTTCAGGGCATTGGCCGTCTTGCCCGACTGGGAGGTGTGGGCCTCATCGACGATGACAGCGAACACCTTGTTGCTGAACGTGGTGTCGATCAGGCCCTTGACGTAGGGGAACGTTTGGATCGTAACGACTACGACTAGAGCAGGCCCGGTCAGCGCGTCGAGTAGGGCCCTGGACTTCGAGCCGCCGGCGCGGCGCACGGCGGCGGAATCGATGACGGCCACCGAATCGCCGGAGTCGTCGACCTGGCTGACGGCGTCCTGGAGCTGCCGGTCGAGAATTTTCCGGTCGGAGACAATCAGGACCTTGTCGAAGACCTTGCGATTGTTCCCATCGTGCAGCCGAGCAAGGCGATGCGCGGTCCAGGCGATCGTGTTGGTCTTGCCCGAGCCGGCCGAGTGCTCGATCAGATACCGCCGCCCCGGCCCGCCAACGCGTACCTCGTCGACGATCCGCCGCACCGCGCGCCACTGGTGGTAACGGGGGAACAGCAGCGTCGTCGTCCGCTTGATCTTCCCGGTGGCCGGGTCCTCGTCCTCGTCCTTGCGCAGGAACATCAGCGCGCCGAGGATGTGTAGCCAGTTGTGCCGCTCCAGGACCTCCTCCCATAGGTAGGAGGTGGCCGCACCGTTCGGGTTCGAGGGGTTACCTTTCGCGCCGTCGGCCTGGCCCCGGTTGAACGGCAGGAAGTGGGTCTTGTCGCCAGCCAGCTTCGTGGTCATCCAGACTTCGTCGTCGTCGACAGCGAAGTGGACCAGGGCGCGAGTGCCGAAGCCAAGGAGCGGTTGGCCTTTCGGATGGCGGTCCTGCTTGTACTGCTTGACCGCAGTGAGCCACTCTTGTTTGAAGAACGACTTGAGCTCCAGCGTCGCCACCGGCAGCCCGTTCACGAAGAACACCAGGTCGATCGACCGGTTGTCGCCGCGAGCCGACGAGAAGTGCACCTGCCGCACCACCCGCAGTCTCACGGACTCGTACGCCTTCGTCACCGTCGGATTCAGGGTGGTCGCCGGCGCGAACTGGCACATCCGGAAATGCGCTGTCGCACCACGGGTGTGTGAGAACCTCCGCCGCAGCACGTTTAGCGTGCCGCCACCTGAACCCATGGGCGCACCCAGGCGTGCAACGAGCGCGTCGAGTAGCGCATCCTTGTCGGCCTGCTCGGTAGGCGTGCCAACCTTGACGACCTTCTCGTACTCCTCGGGCTGCGCCGTCTGTAGCCACCAGTGCACGTCCTCAGGCCACAGGGCGCGCTTCGCGTCGTAGCCGTCGTCGGACAGGCTGTACTCCCAGTCGTGAGCCGCCAAGTACTCGGCGATCTCGGCTTCGAACGCCTCTTCGCGGGTCTGATCCGACGCAGTCATCGTCAGCCTGCCTTCCGGGCGGTGCGTACGTCGAGTTGTCCGTTCACAGCAGCCGTGATGAGCGCGGCACGACGCTCCCTGGCGAAGGCGATGTGCTCCTGCGCCTTGGCGATAAGGGCATCGATCATCGTGGTCTGGTCGTCGAGATCAACGAGGATCCCGCGCTGCTCATCGACCGGTGGGAGCGCCATCGGAAGGTTAACGATGTCGGACTGGCTGATATTCAGCATCGAGGAACTCGCGCCGGTAGCTCGCATTTCTATCAAGTCACGCCACTTACGACTTCCAAGCAGGGCGGCAACGAATTGGGGGAGTGCCTGATCCTCCTTAAGCGTGAAAGCATAAAGCTTGTCACTCAGCATCAGCCGCGGGAAGTCACCGTCGACCACTGCTGCGCTTCCAACGAGATCGCGAGTGTTTGCGCGAGACACGATGAGGTCACCACGTTGTACGACGGCCCTAGGTCGAGGAGTTACCTCTGCGGGAAGCTCCTTATTCTCCATGTGACGGAATAGTCCGCCGTTCACGGAACCTGCCTTGAGAATAGCCCAGGAGTCGATCCCATCAGCGGGCCAGGAGTAGCACTGCGGGCTCCATCCTTGACGCACCGACCGAACAATGTGCTTCAGTCTGGGACCCCTTGTGCCAACTTCCGACACAGCGGCTTCGATCGCGGCACGTCGCCGTTCCCGGAGGTACTCGATGAACTCTTCCTGCTTGGAGACCAGGGCGTCGATCTGCGCCGTCTCACGATCCAAGAAGTCAGCGATGGTCCGCTGCTCAACGAGGGCAGGTGCGGAGACCTCGAATTTGGACACCTTGTCGGCGGTGAAGTGCGGAATCGTCGCAGTGCTTGTGACGAGGTCGATCCGGCCACGAGTGAGTGCGTCCTGCAGTGCATAGTCGAGGAACCTCCCATCGGCACGCCCAGCGAGGGGGCGCAGACGAATGATCGAGTTCTGGAAACCCCACCCTGGTAGGTCCTCACTGAGCACGGCTGATCGACCATAACCGGCACCACCTTCAACGATCACAACGTCGCCGCGTCGGAGGTCAAGTACTCGCAGTTCGCTCGGATGGAACCACATCGGCTGTTCCGGCAGATCAATGATCTTCCCGTGAGGTTGGATGTGTGCGGCTCGCAGGTATGGTGCGAGGATGTCAGATGGGCTCTTCGACTCCGGCTGAACCATTTTCCCGAGTGCGACCTCCGCCAGTCGTTTCACTGGCAGAACAGCGCTCACGCCTCCACCGCCCGCAGCATCTCCATGATTTCGCCAACAACGCGCTTGAGGTCAGCGTCGATTTCCTCCAACGGGCGGGGCGGAGTGTAGCGGTAGAAGTGCCGGGTGAACGGGATCTCGTAGCCGGTCTTCGTCTTCTTGTCGACCCAGGCGTCGGGAGCGTATGGCTCTACCTCAGTCTTAAAGTAGGCGGCGATGGTCTCTTGAGCGGCGTCGTGGGTTTTGGGGTAACCGCCCCAACCGAAGGGGATGTTCTCGGTGTCGCGCAGATCAGGGTCGGGCTCAATCTCGCCCTTGTGCGGGCCGGAGGCGTAGCGGCAGATGTCGGCGTCGTCATCGTGTTCGCCGATCGTCTGCCACAGTGTCTTGCGCTGAGCAGCGGTCAGCGTGACTGAGCACTCGCGCAGGTGCTTGCCGAGATCATGGAGGAACTCCTCCCTGTTGAGGTAGACCTGCTCGCCGAAGGAGCCGAGGACTCCAACCAAGCCCGGGATCTTGCCAAGGGTTCTGTGGTCGGCCACCTCAGCGATCCGCTCGGCGGTGCACTGAAACCTGTAGCGCAGGGGACGCTCGACGGTGATCGTCCAGTAGGCGAAGTCGCGGTTCTCGAAGATCTTCGAGGTGTCCGATGCCTCGCGGGAGGCGAACGCCTGCACGATCGCCGTGCGAGCGTCGTCAGAAATTTCGACGCGCTTGGAACCGATCGATTTGCGCAGCTTGGAGCCGAGCCCGGTAGCGTCGATGAGCTGGACGGTGCCCTTGCGTTCGGTGGGCTTGGCGTTCGAGAGGATCCACAGGTAGGTGGGGATGCCGGTGTTGTAGAACATGTCGTTGGGTAGAGCGACGATGGCCTCGACCAAGTCATTCTCCAGCATGTGCCCACGGATGTTTGACGGTCCGGATTCTGCGCTGCCGGTGAAGAGCGGCGAACCGTTGAGGACGATGCCAGCCTTTCCACCGCGGCCGTTTTCGTCCACGTCGCGCATCTTGGAGGCGACGTGCAGGAGGAACAACATTGCGGCGTCCCCGATGCTGGGCAGTCCGGGAGCGAAGCGCCCCTGACCGCCGCGCTCATGCGCGGCGGTCACCTCGGAGGCGACGGCCTTCCAGTCCGTGCCGAACGGCGGGTTGGACAGGACATAGTCGAACTTGCGGTCCTCGAATCGGTCGACGACGAGGGTGTCGCCTTGGCGGACGTTGGTAGGGTCTTGGCCCTTGATAAGCAGGTCGGCCTTGCAGATCGCGTAGGTACGTGGGTTGATCTCCTGACCGAACAGGGCCGTTGAGGCGGATGGGTTCAGGTTGTGGAGGTGCTCGTCGGCGACGGTCAGCATGCCGCCGGTGCCCACGGTGGGGTCGTAAATGGACCGGACCTGGCCTCGGCCGCGCAGTGCCTCGGTGTCCTCGGCGTAGACGAGGTCGATGAGGAGGCGGACGACGTCGCGGGGCGTGTAAAACTGGCCGGCGCCGTCGTTCGCGGACTCGGCGAACCGGTAGATGAGGTTCTCAAACAGGTCGCCCATGTCGGCGTTCGAGACGGTCTCAGGGCTCAGGTCGATCTTCTGGAAGTGTTTGACTACCGGCGAGAGGCGATCGCGAGCGTCGAGTGTGCGTAGGACGTTCTCAAAGTCGAAGGACTTGAACACGTCCAGGTTCGACGAGAAGCCAGAGACGTAGTCGATGAGATTGGCCGCGAGGTTGTTCGGGTCCTGCAGAGCCGTTTCCAGGGTGTACTTGCTGGTGGTCCAGAAGTTCAGGCCCGCATTGTCCGGCGTGCGCGTCTTGAGCTTCAGGTGAGTGCGACGCTGCTGATCACCGGGATACTGGCTGATGATCTCGGCCATCACCTCCCGGTGCGGTTCCATCACGCACTCCAGCCGGCGCAGCACGGTGAACGGCAAGATCACCGAGCCGTACTCGGCTTCTTGGTAGGGGCCACGCAGGGTGTCGGCGACGCTCCACACGAACTGACTGAGGACGCTCACGCAGGTCTTCTCCGGTCTAAGGCTTGGGCGGTCACAGCTCTGCTCGATAGGAGCCGTGCGCGTTAACCGAACCCTATCCGTCGGGACCTGCCCGAGGCAGAGCAGTGGTCAAGGTCGTGAGGTCGGTGGAGCGGCTTTGGGCTGGAGCTGCTTTGGGGCGAGTGATCATGGCCCCGTAAGCTTCCGGCGAGTCGGGCAGTCTGTGGACCTGCCCGTTAAAGCACGACGGTGGGGCCATGATCTTCGAGGCTCGCCCCAAAGTGGCTGCCTAAAGCCGTGGAGCCGACCGCCCCAGCCACGACGTACCCCTTCTCTGACATCAGGCGGCTGAACGCTTAGTGCGTGGCCCGGGCGCCGGCCGGGCTGGAGCGGGGCGGAGACAGGAGCGCAGGCCCGGCCGGGGGCCGGGCCGCGCGCGGTGAGCGGAGCGAGCCGCCTTGAACCAGTAGAGAAAGTTGTAACTCAGTCTGTGGCGCGGGGCGTGAAGTCGTATGCGCAGGCTGGGAGATCGACGCCTTGGCGGTGGGCCAGCGGTAGGAAGACCACTGGTCGGATCGTCCATGTGATGCGGGTGCTGGCGTGGGTCAGAGAGACCGTGCAGGGTTCCATGCGTAAGAGGGCTCGGCGCGTGTCGATGCGGCCGTCGTAGAGCCAGGCCCAGGCCTCGTCGGAGGCGTCAGGGTCGAGTGCTGGTGAGATCGTGCGCAGGGCGACTGCTACCCATCTGTCTGCCTGTGGTGCTGAGTAGGCGTCGAAGGATGCCCGGAGTGCCGGCCATCCTGTCTCGTCGTTGGCGTCTTGGGTCCAGCACTCGCACCAGAAACCCCGCTGGGGCTTGTCCATCAGCACGGGTGTCCTCCCGGCCGGGTGTCCGTGAACAGCTCGGCGGTGACGGTGTAGCCGCTGTGGCTGCCGTGGACAACGACCCGGTGTGCGATGACGCTGACCATGCCCAAGCCGCGGCCGTGGACCGCGTCCTCGCTCGGCTGCTCGACCTTCGGGGCCGTGCCCGTTCCTCCCTCGTCCGTGACCGACAGGGCGACCACCTTGGGGGAGACCGCGAGGGCCAGGTGGAAGCTGCCGAGTCCACCGCTCGCCGTGTGGAGGATCGCGTTCGCGCTCAGCTCGCTCACGATCAGTTCGGCGTCGTCGGCCAGGGGAGATCCGCGCAGGATGTCCCGCGTCCAGCGCCGGGCCCGGCTCACCTCTTCCGGAAAACCTGGGCAAGTGAGTCCCCAGACCCGGGCGGTGCTCGTATACTCGTGCATACAAGTTCCTTCGTGCTGGTAGGCCGCCATGTGCAGCGGGTTCGGGCTAGACGAGTTTCACGCCGTCGTGCGCGCGGATGGCCGGCGGGGATACCGCGTCGAGTGCGTCCAGGACGCGGATCGCGTATGCCTCGTCGGCGAGTTCGATGACCTCTTCGCGGGTGGCCCAGCGCAGTGCGCGGGTCTCGTCCCCGGTGGTGGGCGTGCCGTCGGCGGCCTCACAGCGGAAGACCATGGAGACGATCAAGCCCTTCATGTTCTTGTAGATCCCGGTCAGGCTCGCGGGAAGCGCGATCTTGATGCCGGTCTCTTCGAGAACTTCGCGCTGGAGGGCCTCGGGAATGGTCTCCTCGCGTTCGAGGATTCCGCCCGGGGGTTCCCAGTGGCCGTTGTCGCGGCGTTTGATCAAGAGGGCTCGGTCCTGGTCGTCGACGATGACTCCGGCGACGCTCACGGAGTGCGGACGGTCGGTGCTCACGTTCCTCTGCCCTCTCGGATGGCTAGGCTCTCCACCGTAGCAACAAAGCTCGCCCACTCGTCTAGATACCTAAAGGAGTACACGTGCCCTCTCTTTCCTCCGGCCTCCTCGGCGATCTCGACCCCACGAGCGATCGTGCGGTCTTCCGGCAGATCGCCGACCAGCTGCGCGAGGCCATCGACCGTGGGCGATTCAAGGAGGGCGAAAAGCTGCCCTCCGAGGCCGAACTGGTCGAGCATTACGGGGTTTCCCGTATGACGGTTCGAAACTCCTTCTCCGTCCTCCAGGGTGAGGGCCTGGTGCACGCCGAGCACGGCAAGGGCGTCTTCGTACGACCACGACCGCCTGTTAGGCGGCTCGCCTCAGACCGGTTCGCACGGCGCCACCGCGAGCAGGGGAAGTCCGCGTTCATCGTCGAGGCCGACGCCGCCGGCAGTCACCCGCAGGTGGACAGCCTGGAGGTCAAGGAAGAGAAGGCAAGCCAGGACGTCTCCACCCGGCTCGGGTCCGTGCGGCGGGTGCTCGCCCGGCGTCGCCGGTATCTGCTGGACGGGCGGCCGGTGGAGTTCGCCACCTCGTATCTGCCGCTCGACATCGCACGGGGAACGCCGATCGCCGAGCCGAACCCCGGGCCCGGCGGCATCTATGCCCGGCTTGAGGAGCTGGGGCACCGCCTCGACCACTTCGAGGAAGAGATCCGGGCCCGGATGCCCTCGCCCGATGAGGTGCGCACGCTGCGGCTGGCCTCCGGTGTGCCGGTCATTCACCTGATCCGCACCGCCTTTGACCAGGAGGGGCGGGCCGTGGAGGTCTGCGACACGGTCATGGCGGCCGATGCGTACGTCCTGTCGTACCAGCTCCCGGCGACGTGAGCGCCTGACTGGTGGTGGTGCGCGGGGCTGCTTTCCCGAACTCGTACACCCCAACAGGCTTACTCGTATAGACGAGTAGATGGGAAGAAGTCTTGCGCTCCATCCGTGTAGAGACCTCGGCCGCAACGATCCTGCTGACCGAGGCGCCCGAGCCCAAGGTCCGCGACCGGCAGACCGGCGAGATCGCCAAGGACGCCACCAGCGGAGAGGCCCTGATGACGCTCGGCGTCGTTTACCTGGAAGATGGCGAGTCGTCGCTGATCAAGGTCACCGTTCCGGAGAGCGGAGTGTCCGAGGGGCTGACGCTCGGGGCTCCGGTTTCGCTGCCGGGGCTGGTGGCCCGGCCGTGGGAGAGCGTCTTCAACGGGCAGCAGCGTCACGGCATCGCCTACCGCGCCGCCGCCGTGACTCCGGCCGCGTTCCCGGCCGCTTCTGGGGCCGCTGCCTGATGACCGATCTGACGACACTCCTGGAGGTGGGTGGTCCTGTCGCCGCACTCGGCGGCGGGGCCGCCTACGCCCGGGCCAAGCATCCCGGGGTGTACTGGTCCACGGTCGGCCTGCCGATATCCTCGGCCCGGCTCCTCAGCTCCTACGGCTCGGTCATGGAGGCCTGCGGCCTGACCGTGGCTCCATCCCGGCTCCGGATGCTGGCGGTCAAGGCCACCACCCGCCGAGAGGTCCGCCCCGTACCGCCGCGTCGCGGCATCATCCGCCCCACCTCGACCGGCCTGCGGCTCCGGCTCCGCCTCGCTCCGGGACAGGAACCAGCCGACGTCGCCGCCTCGGCCGAACGGCTGCGGCACGCCTGGGGCGTCCACGCCGTCTACGTGACCACGATCAAGCCCGGTGTGGTTGAGCTGCGACTGGTCGGCTTCGACGTGCTGCGGCAAGTGCGGATGCCGCGCAAGGTGGACGCCGGGTTCCTTCGGGTACCGGTGGCCCTGCGGGAGGACGCCATGCCCTTCGTGCGCGACTACCGGACCGTGCCCCACCAACTCACCCTCGGCGCCACACTGTCGGGCAAGTCCATGTACCTGCGGCACCTGATCGCCGGACTCGCCCCTCAACCGGTCGCCCTGGTGGGCATCGACTGCAAGCGCGGTGTCGAGCTGGCGCCGTTCGCCTCCCGCCTCTCCGCGCTGGCGACCGATCCGGAGCAGGCTGCCGAGTTGCTGCCCGTGCTTGTGAAGGAGATGGAGGACCGATACGACCTGATCAAGGCCCGGCAAGGCATCGCCCCGGACACTCCGGCCGAGGAAATCACCTCGGACGTCTGGGGACTGCCCGAGTCCGAACGCCCGGTCCCGATCGTGCTGTTCGTGGACGAGGTGGCTGAACTCTTCCTCGTCGCCACCAGGAAGGACGAGGAACGCCGGGACGAGATGGTCACCCAGCTCATTCGCCTCGCCCAGCTCGGCCGCGCGGCCGGCATCTACTTGGAGGTCTGCGGCCAGCGCTTCGGTGCCGAACTGGGCAAGGGCGCCACCATGCTGCGGGCCCAGTTGACCGGCCGCGTCTGCCACCGCGTCAACGACGAAGCCTCCGCGAAGATGGCGCTCGGCGACATCGCACCCGAAGCGGTCACGGCCGCCTGCGCCATCGCCCCCGAACGGCCCGGCCTCGCCGTGGCAGGTGACACCTCCGGCGGCTGGTCACGCATCCGCACGCCGTACCTGTCGCTGGGCGACGCTGCCGAGACCTGCCGCGAGTCGGCCCACCTGGTCCCCGACCTGCCCGCACTCAAGCCCTTCCGGCCCAACGTGCCCGTACGACCCGTCGAGACACCGAGCCCGGCCGTGCGGCCCCGGCCCGTGACCGACTGACCCGCGCCCCTAACCCCGGTCGGCGTGACCGCCTCACGCCACGTCCCTACCCCCCATGCCCGAACCCGGAAGGAGCCGCAGCATGCGCGCCCACCTGGCCCGCGTCGATGCGGTGCTCGTTCAGGCGGTCATCGCCGCCGCGCTGTCCTTCGCCCACCTGCACGATGTCGCCTCGGCGGCCGGACAGGACGGGTGGAAAGCGTGGGCCTACCCGATCAGCGTTGACCTGCTGCTCGTCGCCGCCTGGCGCCGACTGCGCTCCGGAGAGGCGAAAGCGGCCGGGTGGTGCTGGTTCCTGATCGCACTCGCCGCGTCCCTGGGCGCGAACGTCGCCACCGCCGGACTGCTCGACCTGGATCACGTACCGGCCTGGCTCCGCATCCTCGTCGCGGGCTGGCCCGCGGTCGCCTTCCTCGGCGGAACCCTCCTGGCCCACTCACCGCCGACAGCGCACGACGCGACCACTGATGCCGTGGACCAACAGGAACTCGACGGCATCGAGGACCAGGAGAACGCGCCCGATCCCACGCCAGACCCCCCGACGCCACCGGCGGCCGACCCGGCACCGGCCCCACCGTTGGCCCCGCCCCCGGTCGCTGTCCCGGCCGCCCTGGTCGAGCACGCCCGCAAGGTCGCCGCCGACCACCACACCCGCACCGGAACGCCCATCGACACCCCGACCCTGCGCGCCCGCCTCGGTGTCCCGCCGCCCATGGCCGAAGCCATCGCCGCCCAACTCACCTGACCAGCAAAGGGAGATCATGCCGCTCTTCTGCTTCAACACGGCCGCCGACTACCTCTCAGCGGCCCGCGAGATGGCCGTCAGTGGCCGATCGGCGCTCGCCCGGCTCCTCGCCGAGGAAGCCGCCGACCGCACGCCGGATCCGCAGGAAGCCGCCCGGATCCTGCGCGACTTCCCCCGCCCCAGCCCGCGACAGGAGGACTGACCATGCCCGCACCGAAGCGCTTCCGCCACGTCAGCCGCATCGGCCCCGTCCAGGTCGGCACGTCCTACGACGGTCGCGGCCGGGAGAAGCACACCGCCGCCTGCACCGCCCCGCGCTGCGGCTTCTCCGCCGACTACGACAGCCGCGCCGCCGCCGAGCTGGCCGCCCGCACCCACCGCTGCCCCGTGCGCTGAAAGGATTCCCGACCCGTGACTGTCAGCCTGCCGCTCGTCGTCGTCCTCGGCTTCTTCGCCTGGGGAGCAGTCAGGTTCCTCGGCGTCCGCGTCTGGATCGTCGTCCTGATCGCCCTCTTCGGCTTCTGGCTCTCCCGTACCTTCCTCGCACCCGCCATCGAGTCCGGCACACGTTCCGGCGTGACCGTCATAAACGGCTCACATACCTAGACGAGTAGATAAGGAGCCCTGACCGTGTTCCTCCCGAAGTACCCCGACAGCCCGACCCCGCCGCCCGCGCACACCCACACCCCGACCGAGCCGGCACCCGTACGGCGCTCGCTCCCGTCGGTCTCCATCGATCAGAAGACCGTCGTGGCCCTGGTCGTCGGCGGGGTCGTCCTCACCGCGCTCCTGGCGGCCGTCGCCGTCACGGCCATCTCCGTAGCCGTCGCCGCCGTCGTCCTGCGCTCCATGCTCCGCGACCACCGCCGCTGAACCGAGCTGGCCTCCGGGGCGGCGGCACACGACCAAGCATCTCGCCGCCCCGGCGCCTGCTCCTCCCGACCGACCGAGCCAGTCAGAAGGGGAATCGCCATCTTCACCCGCACCACTCCGGCACCACTTCCGGAACTCGCGAACCTGGCCGCACAGGGCACGCTGCCGGGTATCCTCCGCCAACTCTCCGGACTCGGCGGCTGCACCCACCCGATCCGCCTCGACGGCCACCGCACCGAATACGGCGTCGACACCACGACCGGCGAGATCGGCAACGTCCTCCACCGCCTCGACTCGACCAGCCTCCCAGTCGGACAGCTCCTCGTCCGCTGCAACAACCGCCGCACGACCCGCTGCGCCGCCTGCGCCGAGGTCTACCGCCGCGACACCTTCCACCTGATCACCTCCGGCCTGCGCGGCGGCAAGGGCACCCCCGAACACGTCGCCACGCACCCGCGCGTGTTCGCCACCTTCACCGCGCCGAGCTTCGGCCCGGTCCACAACCGCCCCTCCAGCGGACGCCCCTGCCACTGCGGCACCCACCACGACCAGGACGACGACGAACTCGGCACCGCACTCGACCCGGACACCTACGACTACGAAGCCGCCGTACTCTGGAACGCCCACGCCGGTCCGCTCTGGCGGCGCTTCTCCACCTACCTGCGCCGAGAGGTCGCCAAGCGCGCCGGCCTGTCCCAGCGGCGCTTCCGCGAGCACGCCCGCGTGAGCTTCGCCAAGGTCGCTGAATACCAGAGGCGCGGAGCAGTCCACTTCCACGCCGTCATCCGCATCGACGGCCCCAGCGGCGGCGACACGCCACCCCCTACCTGGGCCACGGCCGAACTGCTCACCGACGCCATCCGCACTGCCGCCGCCAAGGTCCGCGTGGACGGCCCGACCATCGACGGCCGCACCCACACCTTCACCTTCGGCCGCCAACTCGACGTACGCACCATCCGCTCGGCCGACTTCGACGGCGGCCAGGAGCTGACCGAACGGGCTGTCGCCGCCTACATCGCCAAGTACGCCACGAAAGGCGCCGAGACGGCGACAGGAGCTCTCGACCGCCCGCTCAAGTTCGCCGCCGAACTCGCCCAGCTCGACATCAGCGACCATGCCCGCCGCCTCATCCGCACTGCCTGGTTCCTCGGCGCACGCAAGGACCTCGAACACCTCCGCCTGCGCGCCTGGGCCCACATGCTCGGCTTTCGCGGCCACTTCTCCACCAAGTCCCGCCGCTACTCCACCACCCTCGGCGCCCTCCGCGACGCCCGCGCCGAATGGCGCCGCGCCCAAGCCGCAGCAGCCAACGGCCCCGAGTCCGAGACGACATACGTCCTCGCGCACTGGGCCTTCGCCGGAACGGGCCTATCCGACACCGAAGCCTGGCTGGCCGCATCTCTCGAACCCGCTCCCGGAACGGAAGGAGAACCGACATGGACCGCCGACGGGACGAACTGATGACTGTCCCGCAGATCCTCGCCGAGCTGGGCGGAGTGTCTCGCCGAACCTTCTACCGCTGGCGCGAGCTAGGGCAGGCTCCGGAAGCGATCAAGCTGCCGAATGGTGAGCTCCGCGTTTGGCGCAGTGACTTCGACGCCTGGCTCCACGGGCTCGCGGAGGCGGCGTGAAGTCGCATGACGTGAGGGTGTGGGGCATCCGCAAGCGGCCCTACAAGACGCCGTCCTATGACGTGCGATGGAAGGTTGCCGACGCCCCGCCGTTCTCCGAGACCTTCCGGACCAAGGCACTCGCCGACAACTTCCGCGCCAAGCTTCTTCGGGCTGCGCAGAAGGGCGAGGCCTTCGACACGGACACTGGTCTGCCGGACTCGATGGCACCCGTCAAAGCATCCCGTACCTGGTACGACTTCGCACGGGCGTACGTCGCCATGAAGTGGCCGCACGCGGCTCCGAACTCCCGCGACAGCTTGAACGAGACGATGACGCTCGTCACGACTCAACTGCTGGGCGATCGGCCTGGACGGCCTGCTGACGACGTCTTGCGCCGTGCGCTGCGGGGCTGGGCTTTCGTCGTCCAAGCCTCGGACGAGGAAGCTCCGCCGGTCGACATCGCGAACGCTCTTCGCTGGGTGGCCAAGGCTTCGCTGCCATTGGTGACGATCAAGAATCCGGCAGACATCCGCCGCGTCCTCGACTCGCTCAAGCTCAAGCTGTCGGGCACTCCAGCGGCCGCAGAGACGGTACGGCGCAAGCGCGCGGTCCTCTTCAACGCCCTTGCCTACGCGGTCGAACTGGGGGAGCTTCCGGAGAACCCGGTCACGCTCGTGAAGTGGAAGCCTCCGAAGGTGACCAAGGAAGTCGACCGCCGGGTCGTGGTGAACCCTCGGCAGGCACGCGAACTCCTGGCCGCAGTCTCTTACGTCGGCGGCTACCGCAGAGCCCGTGGGCGGCGCCTGGTCGCGCTCTTCGCCTGCATGTACTTCGGCGGGCTTCGGCCGGCGGAAGCTGTGGCGCTGCGTCGTCCGGACTGCACGCTGCCGGAGACCGGGTGGGGTTCGCTGATCCTGGAGAAGACCCGCCCGACCGTCGGGAAGCGCTGGACCGGGACCGGGGAGGTTCACGACAACCGCGGCCTCAAGAATCGCCCCACGAATGAAACCCGCATCGTCCCAATCCCACCTCGCCTCGTCCGCATGCTCCTCGCCCACATCGAGGAGTTCGGCACCGCCGAGGACGGGCGGCTGTTCGCCAACGAACGTGGGGGAGTGGTCGCCTCCACTACGTACTGGCGCGTCTGGGACGAGGCCCGGCACCTGGCGCTCACGCCGGAACAGGTGGCCTCGCCGCTGGCCGCTCGACCGTACGACCTGAGGCACGCCGCGCTCTCCTCGTGGCTCAACGCTGGCGTCGACCCCACCGAGGTGGCGGAACGCGCGGGCAACAGCGTCGAAGTGCTGCTGAGCCGGTACGCGAAGTGTCTCGACGGCCGCCAGGACGTTGCCAACCGCCGGATCGCCGAGCTCCTCGGTGAGGGCGTCGGCCAGGAGGACGAGCCCGGCGACGGAACCTGATCCCGGCACACCTCCGACACGCGCACCTGCGGCATGATGGCCCCTGGACTACGGTCCGGGGGCCTCGGCGTTTTCCGGCCCTGACCTGCGGATTCCTGGCCTGTGGCCAGTCCACGGATAGTCCACGGCACCCGACATACAGCCGCTCCGAGCGGCACACGCCTGCACATACGCGAAGACCCCGTCTCAGCGAAAGCGCTGATGGCGGGGTCTTTGGGCACCTCATGCAAGGTGCCCCCGGCAGGATTCGAACCTGCGCACACGGCTCCGGAGGCCGTTGCTCTATCCCCTGAGCTACGGGGGCGTGTCCGTCGCGGTCGGTGTTGCTCGCGGCGACGGGTAGAACACTACCAGCTCGCCCGGGGTGGTCATGAACGGGTTTTGGCGGGTCGTGGCGGTGCCCGGGCGGGGTGTTGTCCCCCGCGGGGGGTGGAAGTGGGGAAAACCCGGACGCGGTGGCCGGGGGCGACCTACTCTCGAGTGGTGCCTAGGGCGTCCGGCCGGATTCTTGTTGTGGACGACAACAAGGTCATCCGGCAGCTGATCAGGGTCAACCTCGAGCTGGAGGGCTTCGAGGTGGTGACCGCCGGCGATGGTGTCGAGTGTCTGGAAGTCGTCCATCAGGTGCAGCCCGACGCCGTGACACTGGACGTGGTCATGCCTCGGCTGGACGGGCTCAGGACCGCTGCCCGGCTGCGTGCCGATCCGCGGACCCGGGAGCTGCCGATCGCGATCGTCAGTGCCTGTACGCAGTACGAGGTCGACGCCGGGTTCGCCGCGGGGGCCGACGCCTTTCTGTCCAAGCCCTTCGAGCCTGCCGAACTGGTCGGACTCGTACGGCAGCTGGTCGAGCGGAGGGGCAGTGGGTCCGCCGTCGATCGGGGGTCCGGGCCGGGCTCCGGGGCCGGGGCCTCCGTGTCACGGGTGCGCGGGCTCGCGGGGGAGAGCGGGGCGTCCGCTCAGGCGTGAGCGGGCATGAGCAGACGTGAGTGGGCGTGAGTGGAAGGGCGGGCGTACCCGGCCCGGCCCCGGCCCGCGTCCATATCCCGGGACTGCCGCACATCGGTTCGCCTCCCGACCCCCCACCTCCCCTACGCTTGTCCCGTGACCCCCGTCGAACTCTCCCGCACCGTGCTGCACGCGGTGCGTCGCGCCGTCGACGCGGGGGAGCTGAGCGTGGCCGTGCCGACGCGTGCCGTGGTCGCGCCGCCGGGGCCCGGAGGGTGCGGGGACTACGCCACCGGCATCGCCCTCCAGCTGGCCCGGCCGGCCGGGCAGCCGCCTCTGAAGGTCGCCGAGGTGCTGCGGCCCCACCTCCTCGGGGCCGACGGGATCAGCGACGTCGTCCTCACCGGGCCGGGGTTCATCAACATCTCGCTCGACCGTGCCTCCTCCGGCGTCGGGGTCGTCGGCGAGGTCCTGCGCCGCGGGGAGCGGTACGGGTACGCCGACCACGCCGACGGGCGCGTCGTGCAGCTGCACTGTCCGTACGAGCTTCGTGCCGTCGTCGTCGCCGAAGTATCCGCGCGGCTGCTGCGGACCCAGGGGGCGCTGGTGCGGGTGAGCGCCGAGGGGTTCGAGCCCGCGTGGTCCTCCGTCCTCGGGGTCACCGTCGACGCCGTCGCGGCCGCGCCCGAGCTGCCTGTCAACGTCCGGCCCGTGCCCGCCGAGCTGCCTGTCAACGTCCGGCCCGCGCCCGCCGAGCTGCCCGTCAACGTCCGGCCTGTGCCCGTGCCCGTATCCGCCGCCGCCGCGCTCCTTGCCCTCGGGCGGGACGCCGGGCGCTGGGCGCTGCTCCATCCCGCGGGCCACGACCGGCCCCGGACCGGTGACGAGCACCTCGTGCAGCGGGAGAGCAACCCCCTCTTCCGCGTGCGGTACGCGCACGCCCGCGCCCGTGCCGCCGCTCGCAACGCCGCCGACCTCGGGTTCACCGCCGTACCAGGTCCCCTCGGCGAGAGCGGCGAGCAGGACCTCCTCGCCGCTCTCGCCGATCACCCCCGGGTCCTCGCCGCCGCCGCGGACCACCGCGCCCCGGACCGGCTCGCCCGGCATCTCGTCACCGTCGCCGACGCCGCGCTGCCGTTCCTGACCACCGTGCTGCCGCGCGGCGGGGAGAAACCCTCGGCCGCCCACCGTGCCCGGCTGGCGCTCGCCGAAGCCGTCGGGGCGGTGCTGGCCGGCGGCCTGGCCCTCCTCGGCATCGACGCACCCGACCACCTCTGAGAGAGCACCGAAGACGCCATGAGCCGTTCCGCACACCCCGCCGGGCCCCGTCACGCCGATGTCCTGCCCGAGGGGCACTATTCCGCGCCCGCGGAGGACCTGAACGCCCTCGATCCCAAGGTCTGGGCCCACACCGTGGGGCGGGACGCGGACGGTGTCGTCACCGTCGGCGGGATCACCGTCACACAGCTCGCCGAGGAGTACGGCACGCCCGCCTACATCCTCGACGAGGCCGACTTCCGGGACCGGGCGCGGGCCTGGCGCACCGCCTTCGGGGCCGACGCCGACGTCTTCTACGCGGGCAAGGCATTCCTGTCGCGCGCCGTCGTGCGGTGGCTGCACGAGGAGGGGCTCAACCTCGACGTGTGTTCCGGGGGCGAGCTGGCCACCGCCCTCGCCGCCGGGATGCCCGCCGAGCGGATCGCCTTCCACGGCAACAACAAGTCGCCGGAGGAGATCGAACGCGCCGTCCGGGCCGGGGTCGGGCGGATCGTGCTCGACTCCTTCCAGGAGATCGTGCGGGTCGCGCACCTCGCCCAGACCCTCGGCAAGCGGCAGCGGGTGCAGATCCGCATCACGGTCGGGGTCGAGGCGCACACCCACGAGTTCATCGCCACCGCCCACGAGGACCAGAAGTTCGGGATTCCGCTGGCCGGCGGGCAGGCCGCCGAAGCCGTGCGGCGGGCCCTGCAACTCGACGGGCTCGAGGTCATCGGGATCCACTCGCACATCGGGTCGCAGATCTTCGACATGTCGGGGTTCGAGGTCGCCGCGCACCGGGTCGTGGGGCTGCTCAAGGACATCCGGGACGAGCACGGGGTCGAACTGCCCGAGATCGATCTCGGCGGCGGGCTCGGGATCGCGTACACCAGTGACGACGATCCCCGCGAGCCGCACGAGATCGCCAAGGCGCTCACCGAGATCGTGACCAGGGAGTGCGAGTCCGCCCGGCTCGCCACCCCGCGCATCTCCGTCGAGCCCGGGCGGGCCATCGTCGGGCCCACCGCCTTCACGCTGTACGAGGTCGGCACCGTCAAGCCGCTCGACGGGCTGCGGACGTACGTCTCGGTGGACGGCGGGATGTCGGACAACATCCGCACCGCGCTCTACGACGCCGAGTACAGCGTCGCCCTCGTCTCCCGCACCTCGGACGCCGAGCCGATGCTCGTGCGCGTCGTCGGCAAGCACTGCGAGAGCGGGGACATCGTGGTCAAGGACGCGTTCCTGCCGGGGGACCTGGCACCCGGTGACCTGATCGCCGTACCGGCGACGGGGGCGTACTGCCGCTCCATGGCCAGCAACTACAACCACGCGCTGCGTCCGCCGGTCGTCTCCGTGCGGGACGGCGCGGCGCGGGTCATCGTGCGGCGGGAGACCGAGGAGGATCTGCTCCGGCTCGACGTCGGATGACGCCCCGCGGAGAAGCACCGGGGGTGAAGATCTTCCGGCCCGCGACCCCTCCGAAAATGAAATAAACGTCTCACGATCCGGACTAAAGGCAGAAAATCCCGTCCGGTGCGTGAGACTGGTCCCACCGTAGACGGTAAGAGGAAACGAGGTCGGATGATGCGTACGCGTCCGCTGAAGGTGGCGCTGCTGGGCTGTGGAGTGGTCGGCTCAGAGGTGGCGCGCATCATGACGACGCACGCCGCCGACCTCGCCGCCCGCATCGGGGCCCCGGTGGAGCTCGCGGGTGTCGCCGTACGGCGGCCCGACAAGGTGCGCGAGGGCATCGACCCGGCCCTCGTGACCACCGACGCCACCGCCCTCGTCAAGCGCGGGGACATCGACGTCGTCGTCGAGGTCATCGGCGGGATCGAGCCCGCGCGCACGCTCATCACCACCGCCTTCGCGCACGGTGCCTCCGTGGTCTCCGCCAACAAGGCGCTCATCGCCCAGGACGGCGCCGCCCTGCACGCCGCCGCCGACGAGCACGGCAAGGACCTGTACTACGAGGCCGCCGTCGCCGGTGCCATCCCGCTGATCCGGCCGCTGCGCGAGTCGCTGGCCGGCGACAAGGTCAACCGGGTGCTCGGCATCGTGAACGGGACGACCAACTTCATCCTCGACGCCATGGACTCCACGGGCGCCGGGTACCAGGAGGCGCTGGACGAGGCCACCGCGCTCGGGTACGCCGAGGCCGACCCGACCGCCGACGTCGAGGGCTTCGACGCCGCCGCCAAGGCCGCCATCCTCGCCGGGATCGCCTTCCACACGCGCGTGCGCCTCGACGACGTCTACCGCGAGGGCATGACCGAGGTCACCGCCGCCGACTTCGCCTCCGCCCGGGAGATGGGCTGCACCATCAAGCTGCTCGCCATCTGCGAGCGGGCGGCGGACGGGGGATCGGTCACCGCGCGCGTGCACCCCGCGATGATCCCGCTCAGCCATCCGCTGGCCAACGTGCGCGAGGCGTACAACGCCGTGTTCGTGGAGTCCGAGGCCGCCGGACAGCTCATGTTCTACGGGCCCGGCGCCGGCGGCTCCCCGACCGCCTCCGCCGTGCTCGGCGACCTCGTCGCCGTCTGCCGCAACCGGATCGGCGGTGCCACCGGACCCGGTGAGTCCGCGTACGCCGCGCTGCCCGTCTCCCCGATGGGTGACGTCGTCACGCGCTACCACATCAGCCTCGACGTGGCCGACAAACCGGGCGTGCTCGCCCAGGTCGCGACCGTGTTCGCGGAGCACGGTGTCTCCATCGACACCGTGCGGCAGTCCGGCAAGGACGGCGAGGCATCCCTCGTCGTCGTCACCCATCGCGCGTCCGACGCCGCCCTCGGCGGTACGGTCGAGGCGCTGCGCAAGCTCGACACCGTGCGGGGTGTCGCCAGCATCATGCGGGTTGAAGGAGAGTAACCAGCAATGACCCACCAGTGGCGCGGAATCATCGAGGAGTACCGGGACCGGCTGCCCGTCTCCGACAGCACGCCCGTCGTGACGCTCCGTGAGGGCGGCACCCCGCTCGTGCCCGCGCAGGTGCTCTCCGAGCGCACGGGCTGCGAGGTCCACCTCAAGGTCGAGGGGGCGAACCCGACCGGGTCCTTCAAGGACCGCGGCATGACCATGGCCATCAGCAAGGCCAAGGAGGAGGGCGCGCAGGCCGTCATCTGCGCCTCCACCGGCAACACGTCCGCCTCCGCCGCCGCCTACGGCGTGCGCGCCGGGATGGTCTCCGCCGTCCTCGTGCCGCAGGGCAAGATCGCGCTCGGCAAGATGGGCCAGGCCCTCGTGCACGGCGCGAAGATCCTCCAGGTCGACGGCAACTTCGACGACTGCCTCACGCTGGCCCGCGCGCTCAGCGACAACTACCCGGTGGCCCTGGTCAATTCGGTCAACCCGGTGCGCATCGAGGGGCAGAAGACGGCTGCCTTCGAGATCGTGGACATGCTCGGCGACGCGCCCGACATCCACGTCCTGCCGGTGGGCAACGCGGGCAACATCACCGCGTACTGGAAGGGGTACCGGGAGTACGCCGCCGACAAGGTCAGCACCAAGCGGCCCCGCATGTGGGGCTTCCAGGCCTCCGGCAGCGCCCCGATCGTGCGCGGCGAGGTCGTCAAGGACCCGTCGACCATCGCCACCGCCATCCGGATCGGCAACCCCGCCTCGTGGGACTTCGCGCTCGCCGCGCGGGACGAGTCGGGCGGCGCCATCGACGAGGTGACGGACCGTGAGATCCTGCGCGCCTACCGGCTGTTGGCCTCCCAGGAGGGCGTCTTCGTGGAGCCCGCGTCCGCCGCGTCGGTGGCCGGTCTGCTGAAGGCCGCCGAGCAGGGCAAGGTCGACCCGGGGCAGCGCATCGTGTGCACCGTCACCGGCAACGGTCTGAAGGACCCGGACTGGGCCGTGGCCGGCGCCCCGCAGCCGGTCACCGTCCCGGTCGACGCGGCGACCGCGGCCGAGCGGCTCGGCCTTATCTGAGCGGCCCGGCCCGGTCCAAGCGCCGCACCCCTCCGACGCGACCGGCGTAAGAGGGCGTAAGCGACGCCCGGCCGGGAACGCCGCCGACAGGGGGTGCACAGGGGGCTTACGACACGCATCGTGCGCCTCCTGTGCGCCCTATGTCGCCACAGAACCTTCCTTCGATAGGCTGTACTCAACCCGCCTGCCGCATATGCCGCGGTGCCGCGCCGTCCCCGCGTCGCGCCCAGGGTTCGGTGCGTCATCGGCCCCAGGGTTCGGTACGTCATCGTCATCGCATGTCATTCGACCGTCACGCCAGTTCCGACAGTCACGCAGCTCAAGGAGAGTCATCGAGCGATGGCCGGTCCAGCCTTCCGCGCCGCCGCCGTCAGGGTGCGCGTCCCCGCCACCAGCGCCAATCTCGGTCCGGGCTTCGACGCCTTCGGCCTCGCGCTGGGTCTCTACGACGACGTGGTCGTCCGGGTGGCCGACTCCGGGCTGCACATCGACATCGCGGGTGAGGGCAGCGAGACGCTCCCGCGCGACGAGAAACACCTGCTCGTCCGCTCCCTGCGCACGGCCTTCGACCTGCTCGGCGGGCAGCCGCGCGGCCTGGAGATCGTCTGCGCCAACCGCATCCCGCACGGCCGCGGCCTCGGTTCCTCCTCCGCCGCCATCTGCGCCGGCATCGTCGCCGCGCGCGCGGTGACCATAGGCGGCGAGGCCCGCCTCGACGACGCCGCGCTGCTCGACCTCGCCACCGAGATCGAGGGCCACCCCGACAACGTGGCGGCCTGTCTGCTGGGCGGTTTCACCCTGTCCTGGATGGAGTCCGGCGCCGCCCGGGCGATCAGGATGGAGCCCGCCGATTCCATCGTTCCGGTGGTTTTCGTGCCCGGGAAGCCGGTACTGACCCAGACCGCGCGCGGACTGCTCCCGCGCAGCGTCCCGCACGTCGACGCCGCCGCCAACGCCGGCCGCGCCGCGCTGCTCGTCGAGGCCCTCACCCGGCGCCCCGAGCTGCTGCTGCCGGCCACCGAGGACCGCCTGCACCAGGAGTACCGCGCGCCGGCCATGCCGGAGAGCACGGCGCTGGTGGAACGGCTGCGTGGTGACGGCATCCCCGCGGTGATCTCGGGTGCCGGACCCACGGTGATGGCACTGGCCGACGCCGACACGGCCGACAAGGTCGAGGCGCTGGCCGGGACGGACTGGGCGGCCAACCGGCTCGGCCTGGACCAGCAGGGCGCGAGCGTCCTGCCTCTGGCGACCGCCAGTGACACCTGACGCGGACGGTTGCCGGATTTCGAGAGGGGGAATGTTTGTTGGATCCGGTAGTGTTAACCTCAAGTCTGCACCCGACCCCACCATGGCGAGGTGCCTCGTGTCCCCGTCCGGGACAGACATTCTTCCGGGAGCCCCCCAAGCCGCATTGTGCAGTGGATGCCGTACGTGATCAGTACGGCCGTCACGGGCATTGAGCGGCCCGCCAGAGGGGGTTACCCCCTCTGGGGGAGTTTCGGAACCGGTGCGACCACGCCGCCTGACACAGACACCGGGTGCCACGGCTAGGGGAAGCGCCATCACCAGATATCTCTTCCGCCGTTCAGGCGGACCACCGCCCCGGCACGGTTCACACAGCAAGGACCGAAGCCGGACAGCACAACCGGTCGCCGAGCCAGACAGGCCGACGTCCGCTCCAGGGAAGGACCCTTCGTGAGCGACACCACCGATCTGATGGGCGCACGTGTCGAGGAGACCGCTGCCGCGCCCGCCACGGACGCCTCCGCGCCTGCCACCGGTGCCGGCTCCCGGCGGCGCCGCGGTACCGGCCTCGAGGGCATGGTGCTGGCCGAGCTGCAGCAGGTCGCATCCGGCCTCGGCATCAGGGGCACCGCGCGGATGCGCAAGAGCCAGCTGATCGAGGTCATCAAGGAGGCGCAGGCCGCCGGGGGAGCCCCCGCCAAGGCCGCGTCCGCCGCGGACACCGCCGGCGAGACCAAGCCGAAGCGCCGCAGCACCTCCCGGACCCGTACGGGCGACGAGGCTCCCGCCGAGAAGGCGGGGAGCGCGGAGAAGGCCGGCAAGGCCGGCAAGAAGGCGGACAAGGCGGCCGCCGACCAGGCCGCCCAGCAGCAGATCGAGATCCCCGGTCAGCCGTCCCCCAAGGTCAACGCCTCGGCCGAGCAGGCCGCGCCCGCCGACGACGCCCCCTCCGAGCGCCGTCGCCGCCGGGCCACCGCCGACGCGGGCAGCCCGTCCGGCGGCACCGAGACGGTGGCCGTGGAGACCCGCGCCGAGCCGAAGGCCGACGCCTCGGCCCCGCAGCAGACGCAGGGCCACCAGCAGGGCCAGGGCGACGCCCGCTCCGACGGCGAGGGCGGCGAGGGCCGCCGTCGCGACCGCCGTGACCGTGGCGAGCGCGGTGAGCGTGGCGACCGGGGTGAGCGTGGCGACCGCGGTGACCGTGGCGGCCGCGACCGGCGCAGCAAGGGCGACGACCAGCAGAACCAGGGCGGCGGACGCCAGGACCGCCAGCAGCAGGGCGGCGGCGGACGCCAGGACCGCCAGCAGCACGACGACGGTTACGACGACGACGGCAGCGGCCGTCGCGGCCGTCGCGGGCGCTACCGGGACCGCCGGGGCCGTCGCGGGCGCGACGACATCCAGCAGGAGCCGCAGATCAACGAGGACGACGTCCTCATCCCGGTCGCCGGCATCCTCGACATCCTCGACAACTACGCGTTCATCCGGACCTCCGGCTACCTGCCCGGGCCCAACGACGTGTACGTCTCCCTCGCCCAGGTCCGCAAGAACGGCCTGCGCAAGGGCGACCACCTCACCGGTGCCGTGCGCCAGCCCAAGGAGGGCGAGCGCCGCGAGAAGTTCAACGCGCTGGTGCGCCTGGACTCGGTCAACGGCATGGCCCCCGAACACGGCCGCGGACGGCCCGAGTTCAACAAGCTGACGCCGCTGTACCCGCAGGACCGCCTCCGCCTGGAGACGGACCCGGGCGTCCTCACCACCCGCATCATCGACCTGGTCGCGCCGATCGGTAAGGGGCAGCGCGGTCTGATCGTGGCCCCGCCGAAGACCGGCAAGACCATGATCATGCAGGCGATCGCCAACGCGATCACGCACAACAACCCCGAGTGCCACCTGATGGTCGTCCTGGTCGACGAGCGTCCGGAAGAGGTCACCGACATGCAGCGGTCGGTGAAGGGCGAGGTCATCTCCTCGACCTTCGACCGCCCGGCCGAGGACCACACCACGGTCGCCGAGCTGGCCATCGAGCGCGCCAAGCGCCTGGTGGAGCTGGGTCACGACGTCGTCGTGCTGCTCGACTCGATCACGCGTCTGGGCCGTGCGTACAACCTCGCCGCCCCGGCCTCCGGCCGCATCCTGTCCGGTGGTGTCGACTCGACCGCCCTGTACCCGCCGAAGCGCTTCTTCGGTGCGGCCCGCAACATCGAGGACGGCGGTTCGCTGACCATCCTCGCCACCGCCCTGGTGGACACCGGGTCCCGCATGGACGAGGTCATCTTCGAGGAGTTCAAGGGCACCGGCAACGCCGAGCTCAAGCTCGACCGGAAGCTCGCCGACAAGCGCATCTTCCCCGCGGTGGACGTGGACGCGTCCGGTACCCGCAAGGAAGAGATCCTGCTCGGCAGCGACGAGCTCGCCATCACCTGGAAGCTGCGCCGGGTGCTGCACGCCCTCGACCAGCAGCAGGCGATCGAGCTGCTCCTCGACAAGATGAAGCAGACGAAGTCGAACGCCGAGTTCCTGATGCAGATCCAGAAGACGACCCCGACGCCCGGCAACGGCGACTGAGTCACCGCCGGCCGCCGGCTCGCCGTACGGAAGTCCCGCTTCGTCACACCGGTGACGGGGCGGGACTTCCGGCGTGCCGGGCTTGTAGGATCAGCGCACCGCAGTGGGGGGGAACGTATTTTCGGATGCGCCCACAGGGTGATCAGTGCCGCCTTCACGCGCCCGCACCCAAGGGCTGTTCTCTCCTGCCTGCGTTCACAGCAACAGGAGACCTGAGTGACCTCTACCCCTCGAAGAGCCCGGCTGGCTCTTCCCGCGGCCACCGCCGCACTCGCCCTGTCGGGCGCGGTCCTCGCCGCCGCCCCCGCGCAGGCGTCCGGCGGGACCCCCGTCCCGCCCCGGCCTGCCGTCACCGAACGGCCCGCCACCGCGTCCCCCGCCGAGCTGGCGCAGCGCGCCATGGACTCCGTGGCCGCCCTCGAGAACGGCACCGCGACCGGCCCCGGCGCGCAGCCGGAGGCCACCCCGAGCACCGGGGCGCTGTCCAGCCGGATCGACCCGAAGATCATCGGCGGCAAGAGCGCGTCGATCTCCGAGGCGCCGTGGATGGTGCAGCTGCTCTACGCCGACAACAAGGGCACCGCCACCACCTCCGACGACGAGGGCTACTTCTGCGGCGGCACCCTGGTGGCCCCGGCGAAGGTCCTGACCGCCGCGCACTGCGTGTACGGCCTGGACTGGACGGAAAACGGAACCGTCGTCGCCGGCACCGCCCAGCTCCCCGACGACACGGGCCTGCACGGCGGCCGGGCCGTCGGCGTACGGCGCCAGTGGGTCAACCCCACGTACCGGCCGAGCACCACCTCGGGCGGCGACCTGGCGGTGCTCACGCTGACCGAGGCGCTGCCGTACCAGACGCTGCGGCCGACGACCAGCGGCGACACCGCCTCCTACGCCAACGGGGCCCCGGCGACGGTCTACGGCTGGGGGCGCACCAGCTCCACCAGCCAGGACATCTCGCCGACGCTGAGGAAGGCGACCGTGCCGATGCGCCCGGACGCCTCCTGCACCTCGTTCTGGGGCTCCGACTTCGTGCCCGGCCAGATGGCCTGCGCCGGTGACGCGGCCTCCGGCCAGGACGCCGGTACGGTCTCCCCGTGCAACGGCGACTCCGGCGGCCCGCTCGTGGTCAACGGCCGGATCGCCGGTGTGGTCTCCTGGGGCGTCGAGGACTGCGTCGCCTCGGGCGCCTACGCCGTCTACGCCAAGGTCAGCTCGTACGTCGGCGAGGTCGGCTCCCGCGTCGACGACACCGACCTCGACTTCGACGGCCTGGCGGACCTGTTCGCGCGCACACCCGGCGGCAAGGCGTACGAGTACTACTCCGTCGGCGACAGCTTCCCCTACCTGGACAACCGCCTCGCGCTGAGCGGCGACTGGAGCGGGCGGAGCCTGGTGCGCCAGGGCGACCTGGACCGCGACTCCTGGCAGGACTACGTGTACCGCGCCTCGGACGGCGTGCTGTACACCCTCGCCTCCTACGGGGGCGGCGGCTACGAGTCGATCCGGGTCGGCGGCGGCTGGAACGCGATGAAGGACCTCCGCGTCCCGGGCGACCTCTCCGGCGACGCCCTGCCCGACCTGGTCGCCAAGGACAAGGACGGCGTCCTGTGGCTCTACCCCGGCAAGGGCGACGGCACCTTCGGCAGCCGCGTCCGGATCGGCGGCGGCTGGGCCGCGTACACGATCACCGGCAAGGGCGACTACACCCGGGACGGCAGGCCCGACCTGCTGGCGCGGGACGGTTCGGGAGTCCTGTGGCTGTACCCGGGCACCGGGAAGGCCGCGCCGGCGCTCGGCAGCCGGGTCAAGGTCGGCGGCGGCTGGAACGCCTACAACGCCCTCGCCACCGCCGGTGACACCACCGGGGACGGCAGGCCCGACCTGCTGGCCCGCGACAGCTCCGGGGTGATGTGGCTGTACAAGGGCACCAGGAAGCCGGGCACGGCCACGTTCAAGACCCGGGTCAGGGTCGGGGCCGGCTGGAACGCGTTCAACCTCTTCGGCTGAGCGAACGCTCCCCGCGGGGCCGCCTCCACCTCGGGGGCGGCCCCTTCGCCGTTCGGCGGGGCCGCGGCTGCGACCTTCGCCACACGCGGCGGCCCGGGGCCCGTCCCGGCGCGTACGGACGGATGCCCGCGGAATCCCAGGTCAGCGCGGTGGAGACCCGGAACAGCGAACACGCTCCGTCACCGTTTCCCCACCGGGTCGCCACAGACCGTTGTGCAACCCTGTCCCGAGTTCCGCCGTCTGAGCTACGGAGGGACCATGGTGAGGTACCGGCGCCGCATCCCGCGGAGCCGACCGACCCGACCCTGAGCGCAGGGGGTAACCGACCGGACGAACACCGAGGAGCCCATGTCCGCCGAGAGCACGCCGGATCCCGCGATACCCGGCCCCGGCCAGTCCCGCGCCCCCGGCCGCGGCCGCCGGGGCAAGGGCCGCCGCCGCAAGCCCACGGCCAAGCGGCGCAAGGCCCTGCTCGTCGCGGCCTGGAGCGCCGCGGGCATCGTGGTCCTGGGCGGCACCGGAGCCGGAGTCCTGTACTTCAAGCTCAACGGCAACCTCACGAGCGTCGACATCGACCAGGCGCTCGGCGCCGACCGGCCCGAGAAGGCCGACAACGGCTCGGAGAACATCCTGGTCCTGGGCTCCGACACCCGTGCCGGCGGCAACAAGAAGCTCGGCGGCGGCACCGACGACGGCACCGCCCGCTCGGACACGGCGATGATCGTGCACGTCTACCAGGGCCACAAGAAGGCCAGCGTGGTCTCCATCCCGCGCGACACCCTCATCGACCGGCCCGACTGCACCGACACCGACGGCGGCGAGCACCCCGCCGCCGACGACGTCATGTTCAACTCCGCCTACTCCACCGGCGGCGCCGCCTGCGCCGTCAAGACCGTCGAGTCGATCAGCGGCCTGCGCATGGACCACTACCTGGAGGTCGACTTCAGCGGCTTCCAGCACCTCATCGACGACCTCGGCGGCGTCCGGGTCACCACCACCGAGGACATCAAGGACCCCGACAGCCACCTCGACCTCACGGCCGGCACCCACCGGCTCGACGGCGAGCAGGCCCTCGGCCTGGTCCGCACCCGGCACGGCGTCGGCGACGGCTCCGACCTCGGACGCATCCAGCTCCAGCAGGCCTTCGTCAAGGCCCTCGTCCACCAGGTCAAGGACATCGGCCTGCTCGGCAACCCCAAGAAGCTGTACGACATCGCCGACACCGCCACCAAGACCGTCACCACCGACTCCGACCTGGGCTCGGTGAACTCCCTGATGTCCTTCGCCAGCGGACTCAAGGGCATCGGCCCGGACAAGATGCACATGGTCACCCTGCCGGTCGTCTACGACCCCGCCGACGCCAACCGCGTCCTGGTCGAGAAGGACAAGGCCCAGCAGGTCTGGACGGCCCTGAGGAACGACCGCCCGATCCCGGAGTCGGCCACCGAGGGCACGGCCACCGGCGAGGCCAAGGGCGTCGTCAACACCGGGGAATAGTTCACCCCGCCCCCCGGTTTTGGGGGATGGCGCCAGTCCTGGCAGACTGGTACGTCGGCTCCGGTTCACGCTTCCGCATCCCGCGGCTGCGACCCGGCGCCCTCCCGGAACAGTAGGAGACACCTTGAAGCGCGACATCCACCCCGAGTACGTCGAGACGCAGGTCAGCTGCACCTGTGGCGCGTCGTTCACCACCCGCAGCACCATCGAGTCCGGCACCATCCGGGCCGAGGTCTGCTCCGAGTGCCACCCGTTCTACACGGGCAAGCAGAAGATCCTCGACACTGGTGGCCGCGTGGCCCGCTTCGAGGCCCGCTTCGGCAAGGCTGCCGGCTCCAAGAAGTAGCGAGCCTCCCATCGCCGGTCCACGGCCGCATCCCCTCCCCGGGGAGCGCCGGGACCGGCGTTTTTGGTCGCCCGCCTTCCCCTTCCCAAGCAGTAAGCAGGAGCCCAAGATGTTCGAGGCCGTCGAGGAACTCGTCGCCGAGCACGCCGACCTGGAGAAGAAGCTCGCCGACCCGTCGGTCCACTCCGACCAGGCCAACGCGCGCAAGCTGAACAAGCGGTACGCCGAGCTGACCCCGATCGTGGCCACGTTCCGCTCCTGGAAGCAGACCGGCGACGACATCGAGACCGCGCGCGAGTTCGCCGCCGACGACCCCGACTTCGCCGCCGAGGTCAAGGAACTGGACAAGCAGCGCGACGAGCTCACCGAGAAGCTGCGCCTGCTGCTGGTCCCGCGCGACCCCAGCGACGACAAGGACGTCATCCTCGAGATCAAGGCGGGCGCGGGCGGCGACGAGTCGGCGCTCTTCGCCGGCGACCTGCTGCGCATGTACCTGCGGTACGCCGAGCGGGTCGGCTGGAAGACCGAGATCATCGACTCCACCGAGTCCGAGCTGGGCGGCTACAAGGACGTCCAGGTCGCCGTGAAGACCAAGGGCGGCCAGGGCGCCACCGAGCCCGGCCAGGGCGTCTGGGCCCGGCTGAAGTACGAGGGCGGCGTCCACCGCGTGCAGCGCGTGCCGGCCACCGAGTCCCAGGGCCGCATCCACACTTCCGCGGCGGGCGTCCTCGTGACCCCCGAGGCCGAGGAGATCGACGTCGAGATCAACCCCAACGACCTCCGCATCGACGTCTACCGGTCCTCCGGGCCCGGCGGCCAGTCCGTCAACACCACCGACTCCGCCGTGCGCATCACGCACATCCCGACCGGAGTCGTCGCCTCCTGCCAGAACGAGAAGAGCCAGCTTCAGAACAAGGAGCAGGCGATGCGTATCCTGCGCTCCAGGCTGCTCGCGGCGGCGCAGGAGGAGGCGGAGAAGGAGGCCGCGGACGCCCGGCGCAGCCAGGTCCGCACCGTCGACCGCTCCGAGAAGATCCGCACGTACAACTTCCCGGAGAACCGCATCTCGGACCACCGCGTCGGCTTCAAGGCGTACAACCTGGACCAGGTCCTGGACGGCGACCTCGACTCGGTGATCCAGGCCTGCGTCGACGCGGACTCGGCGGCCAAGCTCGCCGCCGCCTGAGCACCGCCGCACCACCCGCACCGGACCACAGCTCAGCCCCGGAGGACCAGCGTGAACCTGCTGCTCATGGAGGTGGCCCAGGCCACCCAGCGGCTGGCCGACGCCGGCGTGCCCTCGCCGCGCACCGACGCGGAGGAACTCGCCGCGTACCTGCACGGCGTCAAGCGGGGCGAGCTGCACACCGTGCCGGACGCGGAGTTCGACGCCCGGTACTGGGAGGTCGTCGCCCGCCGCGAGGCGCGCGAGCCGCTCCAGCACATCACCGGCCGCGCCTACTTCCGCTACCTGGAGCTCCAGGTCGGCCCCGGCGTCTTCGTGCCCCGCCCCGAGACCGAGTCGGTCGTCGGCTGGGCCATAGACGCGGTGCGCGCCATGGACGTCGTCGAGCCCTGCATCGTCGACCTGTGCACCGGCTCCGGCGCCATCGCGCTCGCGCTCGCCCAGGAGGTGCCGCGCTCGCGCGTGCACGCCGTGGAGCTGTCCGAGGACGCCCTGAGGTGGACGCGCAAGAACATGGCGGGGTCGAGGGTCGACCTGCGCCAGGGAGACGCCCTGACCGCCTTCCCCGACCTCGACGGCCAGGTCGACCTGGTCGTCTCCAACCCGCCGTACATCCCGCTCACCGAGTGGGAGTACGTCGCCCCCGAGGCCCGCGACCACGATCCCGAGCTGGCCCTGTTCTCCGGCGAGGACGGCCTCGACCTGATCCGCGGCCTGGAACGCACCGCGCACCGGCTGCTGCGCCCCGGCGGCGTGGTCGTCGTCGAGCACGCCGACACCCAGGGCGGCCAGGTGCCGTGGATCTTCACCGAGGAGCGGGGCTGGGCCGACGCGGCGGACCACCCCGACCTCAACAACCGGCCCAGGTTCGCGACCGCCCGCAAGGCACTGCCGTGAGCCGCCGCACCCCGCTGACTTCGATCCCGCAGTACGTGTACGAGGAGGCCCGCTAAATGGCACGGCGATACGACACCAACGACTCGACCGACCGAGTCACCGGTCTGCGCGAGGCCGCGTCCGCCGTCCGCCGTGGCGAGCTCGTGGTGCTGCCGACGGACACCGTGTACGGCATCGGCGCGGACGCCTTCGCCCCGGAGGCCGTCGGCGACCTGCTGGAGGCCAAGGGCCGCGGGCGCAACATGCCCTCGCCCGTCCTCATCGGCTCGCCGAACACCCTGCACGGCCTGGTCACCGACTTCTCCGAGATGGCCTGGGAGCTGGTCGACGCCTTCTGGCCGGGCGCCCTGACGCTCGTCGCCAAGCACCAGCCGTCCCTGCAGTGGGACCTCGGCGAGACCCGCGGCACGGTCGCCGTCCGCATGCCGCTGCACCCCGTCGCCATCGAGCTGCTCACCGAGGTCGGCCCGATGGCCGTCTCCTCCGCCAACCTGACCGGCCACCCGGCCCCCGAGGACTGCGACGCCGCCCAGCAGATGCTCGGCGACTCCGTCTCCGTCTACCTCGACGGCGGGCCCACGCCCGGCATCGTCCCGTCGTCCATCGTCGACGTCACCCGCGAGGTGCCGGTCCTGCTGCGTGCGGGCGCGCTCTCGGCGGAGGAGCTGCGCAAGGTGGTACCCGACCTCGAGGTGGCGAATTGACGGCCCCTGGGACGGGGCGTGGCATAGGCAACGGGGAACGCGCCGCGGAGATCACGACCACGTTCGTCGGACTCCCGCGCGACAGCTTCCGCATCCTCCACGTCAGCACCGGAAACGTCTGCCGCTCGCCCATCACCGAGCGGCTGACCCGGCACGCGGTGCAGGAGCGGCTCGGCGTGCTGGGCGGCGGCCTGATCGTGGAGAGCGCCGGCACCTGGGGCCACGAAGGCGCCCCCATGGAGGCGAACGCCGAGACGGTCCTCACGGACTTCGGCGCGGACCCGGCCGGCTTCACCGGCCGCGAATTGCTCGACGAGCACGTGATCCGCGCCGACCTGGTGCTCACCGCGACCCGCGACCACCGGGCCCAGGTCATCTCCATGGGCCACTCGGCGGGCCTGCGCACGTTCACCCTGAAGGAGTTCACCCGCCTGGTGAACGCCATCGACCCGGCGACGCTCCCTCCGCTGGAGGACGGCGTGGTCACCCGCGCCCGCGCCCTGGTCCGCGCGGCCGCCGCGCTGCGCGGGTGGCTCCTGGCCCCCACGGTGGAGGCGGACGAGGTGTACGACCCGTACGGCGCCCCGCTGCCCTTCTTCCGGTCGGTCGGCGAGGAAATACACCAGGCACTCGAACCCGTGGTGACGGCGCTGACGGGAGTACCGGCGCGCGCGTGAGGCGGGGTGGGAGCCGGGCCGGTGAGCCGGTGGACGGCGTCTGCCGCGGCGTCCCGCGGCCCGGGAGGCCCGGGACCGAGCGGTGCGGGCGCGTCAGGGACAGGTGCCCGGTCGTGACGGCGCTGGCGGGGGTCCCGGCGCGCGTGTGAGGCGGGGTGGGGGGCGCGGGCCTACATTGGTCGTACGTCACCGTCGACGCACGCCCGGAGCGCACCATGTCGGTCACCCACGACACCCTCGAGGCCGATGACAGCTCGCTCGGCGTCCTGCTGCGCCAGGACCCCGAACTGGCCGAGATCCTGTTCGCCGAAGGCCGCCGGCAGTCGACGACCCTCCAGCTGATCGCCGCCGAGAACTTCACGTCCCCCGCCGTACTGGCCGCCCTCGGCTCGCCGCTGGCCAACAAGTACGCCGAGGGCTACCCGGGCGCCCGCCACCACGGCGGCTGCGAGATCGTCGACGTCGCCGAGCGGCTCGCCGCGCAGCGGGCCCAGGAGCTGTTCGGCGCCGACCACGCCAACGTGCAGCCGCACTCCGGCTCCTCCGCCGTGCTGGCCGCCTACGCCGCGCTGCTGCGCCCCGGCGACACCGTCCTCGCCCTCGGCCTGCCGTACGGCGGCCACCTCACCCACGGCTCGCCGGGGAACTTCTCCGGCCGCTGGTTCGACTTCGTCGGCTACGGCGTGGACGCGGAGACCGGGCTGATCGACTACGACCAGGTGCGCACCCTGGCCCGCAGCCACCGCCCCAAGGCGATCGTGTGCGGCTCCATCGCCTACCCCCGCCACCTCGACCACGCCGCCTTCCGCGCCATCGCCGACGAGGTGGGCGCCTACCTCATCGCGGACGCCGCGCACCCGATCGGCCTGGTCGCCGGGGGAGCGGCGCCCAGCCCGGTGCCGTACGCCGACATCGTGTGCGCCACCACGCACAAGGTGCTGCGCGGACCCCGCGGCGGCATGATCCTGTGCGGAAGCGAACTGTCCGAGCGGGTCGACCGGGCCGTCTTCCCCTTCACCCAGGGCGGCGCCCAGATGCACACCATCGCCGCCAAGGCCGTCGCCTTCGGGGAGGCGGCGACCCCCGCCTTCGCCGCCTACGCCCACCAGGTGGTCGCCAACGCGCGGGCGCTCGCGGCCCACCTGGCCGCCGAGGGACTGCTCGTCACCACCGGCGGTACGGACACCCACCTGCTCACCGTCGACCCCACCCCGCTCGGCGTCGACGGGAAGGCCGCACGGGGCCGGCTGGCCGCGGCCGGGATCGTCCTGGACTGCTGCGCGCTGCCGCACGGCGACGCCCGCGGCCTGCGCCTGGGCACGGCGGCGGTGACCACGCAGGGCATGGGGGAGCGGGAGATGCGGGCGGTGGCCACGCTGCTCGCCGGGGTGCTCAGGGGCGACACGGACGCCGCCGCGGCGCGGGACGACGTACGGGACCTGGTGACGGAGTTTCCCCCGTATCCGGAATGAGGCAGGGTGGGCGCACACGCGTGCACAGCCGCACGTGCAACCATCGTCGCTACCCGGAAGTCCTCATCCATATGCCTGCATCGCTAGGCTGTGAGGCCGGGAATGGCCAGCGAGACCTGTGGGGAAGCCCGTGCGTGAATATCTGCTGACGCTCTGCGTCACGGCCGCGGTGACGTATCTGCTGACCGGGCCGGTACGGAAGTTCGCGATCGTGGCGGGCGCGATGCCGCAGATCCGGGCACGTGATGTGCACCGGGAACCCACTCCGCGGCTCGGCGGGATCGCCATGTTCTTCGGACTGTGCGCGGGTCTGCTGGTCGCCGACCACCTGACCAATCTCCACCAGGTCTTCGAGAAGTCCAACGAACCGCGGGCGCTGCTCTCCGGCGCCGCCCTGATCTGGCTGATCGGTGTCCTGGACGACAAGTTCGAGATCGACGCCCTGATCAAGCTGGGCAGTCAGATGATCGCCGCCGGCGTGATGGTGGTGCAGGGTCTGACGATCCTGTGGCTTCCCATCCCGACCGTGGGCACGGTCGCGCTGACCCAGTGGCAGGGCACGCTCCTCACGGTGGCGCTGGTCGTCGTGACCATCAACGCGGTCAACTTCGTGGACGGCCTCGACGGTCTCGCGGCCGGCGTGGTGTGCATCGCGGCGGCGGCGTTCTTCATGTACGCCTACCGGATCTGGTACTCGTACGGCATCGAGGCCGCGGCGCCCGCCTCGCTGTTCGCGGCCATCCTGATGGGCATGTGCCTGGGCTTCCTGCCGCACAACATCCATCCCGCGCGCATCTTCATGGGCGACTCCGGCTCGATGCTGATCGGCCTGGTCCTGGCGGCGAGCGCCATCTCCATCACGGGCCAGGTCGACCCGGACAGCCTCTTCGGCGGCTCCGAGCGCAACACCGTGCACCAGATGGTGCCGGTCTACATCCCGCTGCTGATGCCGCTGACCATCATCGCCATCCCGGCCGCCGACCTGATCCTGGCGATCGTGCGCCGCACCTGGCGCGGCCAGTCGCCGTTCGCCGCCGACCGGGGACACCTGCACCACCGCCTGCTGGAGATCGGCCACTCGCACAGCCGCGCGGTGCTGATCATGTACTTCTTCTCGGCGCTGATCGCGTTCGGCGCGCTCGCCTACTCGGTGAACGCGGCGTCGATGTGGATCGTGCTGGGCGTCGTCTTCCTCAGCGCGATCGGCCTGGTCCTGCTCCTGCTGCCGCGCTTCACCCCGCGCGCCCCCCGCTGGGCCGAGGCCTTCGTGCCGCCGCGCTACCGGCGCCGCCGGGCGGCCGCCGCCACCCCCACCGAGGGCGGGGCCGCGGTGGCCGGGGCCGACGACGGGGACGACGAGGAGCGGGTGCGCGTCGCCGTCGGCGTCTCGGGCGTCAACGGGGCGACCGCCGTCGGACCCCGCACGCGGGCACGGTAGGAAGGGTGAGAGGGCGAAACACCCCCATTACCAGACAAGTGGGTGCGGTAATTGCACAAACGCGCACGGTCACTCTCACGTGTGACAGCAAGCACACCCACAGGTAAAGACCTCATCAAATAGTTTGTGATACGGTTCACGAGTAATCCCGGGGTAGAGCCCAAGGACCGTGGTGCGACGGTCTCTTGAACGTGCGGACTCCGTCCGCCCCGGGGCTACGCTCGTCCATGACGACACCTGCCCCCTGTGTGTTGAAAGCGGAGTTGCCGCCATGCCGTCCAATGACGTCCGGATCCTGCTTCAGGCTGCCGTGCCCACGGCTGCCGTCGGCGCCGTAGCCGCCGTCGTCAGCGCCGTGGTCGCCGGTGGCAAGGGTGCGGTCGGAGCCGTCGTCGCGACCGTGGTGGCGATGCTCTTCATGGGGATCGGCCTCTACGTCCTGCAACGCACCGCCAAGTCGCTTCCGCACCTCTTCCAGGCGATGGGCCTGATGCTCTACGCGGCACAGATCCTGCTGCTGTTCGTCTTCCTCGCCGCGTTCAAGAACACGACGCTGTTCAACCCCCGGTCCTTCGCGATCACTCTGGTCGCCGTCACGCTCGCGTGGATCGCCGCGCAGACGCGGGCGCACATGAAGGCCAAGATCCTCTACGTCGAGCCCGAACCGAAGGGCGACAAGCCCGAAAAGACGGGCCACTCGTCGTGAGGGGTAGGGCCGGGATAAAGAGGCATGTGAAGTCCTGCTATCGTCCGGTGCCAACTGCGGCATCGCGGGCGCGGGCATCTCGGCTGACGCCTGCTGAATCGCGAGGCGAGATGCCCCACAGCCGCCCCCACACCCGTAACACCAGTCCCGTGCCGAACAGCGGTTACGCACCGCGCCGACACAACGAGGTTGCCGTACCCATGCGCCACGATGAAGGAGCCCGCGGTGAGTGCTGACCCGACGCAGGTGCTCGCCTTCGAGACCGACTGCCACCTGTTCGACGGGTGTGGCTTCCCGGCTCCCGGCCTGCACTCGTTCCTCTTCGAGCCGCTCTGGGGCAACGCAGACGGCAACGGCATGTACTTCAACAAGCCGATGCTGCTCGCCCTGCTCGGCTCGATCATCATCGTGGGCTTCTTCTGGGCCGCCTTCAACAAGCCGAAGGTTGTCCCGGGCAAGCTCCAGATGGTCGCCGAGGCCGGCTACGACTTCATCCGCCGCGGCGTGGTGTACGAGACGATCGGCAAGAAGGAAGGCGAGAAGTACGTCCCGCTCGTCGTGACGCTCTTCTTCTTCATCTGGATGATGAACCTCTGGTCGATCATCCCGGTCGCCCAGTTCCCGGTGACGTCGATCATCGCCTACCCGGCGGGCATGGCCGCGATCGTCTACGTCCTGTGGGTCTCGCTGACCTTCAAGCGCCACGGCTTCGTCGGCTTCTTCAAGAACGTCACGGGCTACGACAAGTCGCTCGGCGCGGTGCTGCCGCTGGCCATGACCATCGAGTTCTTCTCGAACCTGATCGTCCGCCCCTTCACCCACGCCGTCCGGCTCTTCGCGAACATGTTCGCGGGCCACACGCTGCTGCTCCTCTTCACGATCGCCAGCTGGTACATGCTGAACGGCATCGGCATCGCCTACGCGGGCGTCTCGTTCGTGATGACGATCATCATGACGGCCTTCGAGCTCTTCATCCAGGCCGTGCAGGCGTACGTGTTCGTGCTGCTGACCTGCACCTACATCCAGGGCGCGCTCGCCGAGCACCACTGAGTCGTCCCGCATCACACCCCAGCCGTCCGGTGGCCAACCCCCACCGGTCCGTAAAGAGAAGGAAGAACTGGCATGTCCCAGACCCTTGCTGCCGTCGAAGGTTCGCTCAGCTCCGTCGGTTACGGCCTGGCCGCCATTGGCCCCGGCGTCGGCGTCGGCATCATCTTCGGTAACGGCACCCAGGCCCTCGCCCGCCAGCCCGAGGCGGCCGGTCTGATCCGCGCCAACCAGATCCTGGGCTTCGCGTTCTGTGAGGCGCTCGCCCTCATCGGTCTCGTCATGCCGTTCGTCTACTAAGACGAGCACTGACGACCGACCCTTTCGACGAAAGGCACTGATGTGAACTCCGCCCTGGTTTTCCTGGCGGCTGAGGGTGAGAAGGAGAATCCCCTCATCCCGCCGTGGCCGGAAGTTGTCATCGGCCTCATCGCTTTCGTCATCGTCTTCGGCTTCCTCGCCAAGAAGCTCCTCCCGAACATCAACAAGGTTCTGGAAGAGCGTCGCGAGGCCATCGAGGGCGGTATCGAGAAGGCCGAGGCCGCGCAGACCGAGGCCCAGAGCGTCCTTGAGCAGTACAAGGCCCAGCTCGCCGAGGCCCGGCACGAGGCCGCGCGACTGCGTCAGGAGGCGCAGGAGCAGGGCGCCACGCTCATCGCCGAGATGCGCGCGGAAGGCCAGCGGCAGCGTGAGGAGATCATCGCCGCCGGTCACGCCCAGATCCAGGCCGACCGCAAGGCCGCCGCGTCCGCGCTGCGCCAGGACGTCGGCAAGCTGGCCACCGACCTGGCCGGCAAGCTCGTCGGCGAGTCCCTCGAGGACCACGCCCGCCAGAGCCGCGTCATCGACCGCTTCCTGGACGAGCTGGACGACAAGGCGACGACGGCAGAGGCAGCCCGATGAGTGGCATGCACGGAGCGAGCCGCGAGGCCCTGGCTGCCGCCCGCGAGCGTCTCGACGCGCTGACGGACTCCACGTCCGTGGACGCCGGCGCGCTCGCCGACGAGCTGGCCTCCGTCACCGCGCTGCTGCACCGCGAGGTGTCGCTGCGTCGGGTCCTGACCGACCCGGCGCAGGCCGGCGAGGCCAAGGCCGAACTCGCCCAGCGCCTCCTCGGCACCCAGGTCAGCGGCCCGGCCGTCGACCTGGTGGCCGGCCTGGTGCGCTCCCGCTGGTCGCAGTCCCGCGACCTGGTGGACGCGCTGGAGGAGCTGGCGAACACCGCCGACCTCACCGCCGCGCAGAAGCGGGGCCGGCTCGACAACGTCGAGGACGAGCTGTTCCGGTTCGGCCGGATCGTCTCCTCCAGCACCGAGCTGCGCGCCGCGCTCACCAGCCGGTCGGCCACCACCGCGGCCAAGGGCGAGCTGCTGCGCGACCTGCTCGGCGGCCGGGCCGAGCGGACCACCGAGCGTCTGGTGACGCGCCTTGTCACCGCGCCGCGGGGACGTAGCCTGGAGTCGGGACTCGAGTCCCTGTCCAAGCTCGCCGCCGACCGGCGGGACCGGATGGTCGCCGTGGTCACCTCGGCGGTGCCGCTGAGCGACCCGCAGAAGCAGCGCCTCGGCGCGGCCCTCGCGAAGGTCTACGGCCGTCCGATGCACCTCAACCTCGACGTGGACCCCGAGGTCCTCGGCGGAATCCGGGTGCAGGTCGGTGACGAGGTCATCAACGGCTCCATCGCGGACCGCCTGGAGGACGCCGGCCGCCGGCTGGCGAGCTGACGCGTCCCGCGACAACAGCACAACACGCAGTAGCAGTACGTACTTACGACGGCCCTGGTTGGGCCGTGCAGAGGATTCACCTCTTATTGGGGGGAGTCCCGACTCGTGGAATACCCCCCAAGTGAAACTTCGGGCCCAACAAGGAGAGCAGGGAACTCAGATGGCGGAGCTCACGATCCGGCCGGAGGAGATCCGGGACGCACTGGAGAACTTCGTCCAGTCGTACAAGCCGGACGCGGCCTCGCGCGAGGAGGTCGGTACGGTCACCCTTGCCGGCGACGGCATCGCGAAGGTCGAGGGCCTGCCCTCGGCCATGGCCAACGAACTGCTGAAGTTCGAGGACGGCACCCTCGGCCTCGCCCTCAACCTCGAGGAGCGCGAGATCGGTTGCGTCGTCCTCGGTGAGTTCAGCGGCATCGAGGAGGGGCAGCCGGTCTCGCGTACCGGCGAGGTCCTCTCCGTGGCCGTCGGCGAGGGCTACCTCGGCCGCGTCGTCGACCCCCTCGGCAACCCGATCGACGGCCTCGGCGAGATCGAGACCAGCGGTCGCCGCGCCCTGGAACTGCAGGCCCCCACGGTCATGCAGCGCAAGTCGGTGCACGAGCCGATGGAGACGGGCTACAAGGCCGTCGACGCCATGACCCCGATCGGCCGCGGCCAGCGCCAGCTGATCATCGGCGACCGCCAGACCGGCAAGACCGCCCTGGCCGTCGACACGATCATCAACCAGCGCGACAACTGGCGCACCGGCGACCCGAACAAGCAGGTCCGCTGCATCTACGTCGCCATCGGCCAGAAGGGCTCCACCATCGCGTCCGTGCGCGGCGCGCTGGAGGAGAACGGCGCGCTGGAGTACACGACCATCGTGGCCGCCCCGGCGTCCGACCCGGCCGGCTTCAAGTACCTGGCGCCGTACACCGGCTCGGCCATCGGCCAGCAGTGGATGTACGAGGGCAAGCACGTCCTGATCATCTTCGACGACCTGTCGAAGCAGGCCGACGCCTACCGCGCCGTGTCGCTGCTGCTGCGCCGCCCGCCGGGCCGCGAGGCCTACCCGGGTGACGTCTTCTACCTGCACTCCCGTCTGCTGGAGCGCTGCGCGAAGCTCTCCGACGCCGAGGGCGCCGGCTCGATGACCGGTCTGCCGATCGTCGAGACCAAGGCCAACGACGTGTCGGCGTTCATCCCGACCAACGTCATCTCCATCACCGACGGCCAGTGCTTCCTGGAGTCCGACCTGTTCAACGCCGGTCAGCGTCCGGCCCTGAACGTCGGTATCTCGGTCTCCCGCGTCGGTGGCTCCGCCCAGCACAAGGCCATGAAGCAGGTCTCCGGCCGCCTCCGCGTCGACCTCGCCCAGTTCCGTGAGCTGGAGGCGTTCGCCGCCTTCGGTTCCGACCTGGACGCCGCGTCGAAGTCGCAGCTGGAGCGCGGTCAGCGCATGGTCGAGCTGCTGAAGCAGAACCAGTACCAGCCGATGTCCACCGAGGACCAGGTCGTCTCCGTCTGGGCCGGCACCACCGGCAAGATGGACGAGGTGCCCGTCGCCGACATCCGCCGCTTCGAGAAGGAACTGCTCGAGTACCTGCACCGCCAGGAGCAGGGCCTCATGACCTCCATCCGCGAGGGCGGCAAGATGTCCGACGACACCCTCCAGGCCGTCGCCGACGCGATCGCGGCGTTCAAGAAGCAGTTCGAGACCTCGGACGGCAAGCTGCTCGGCGAGGACGCCCCGTCCGTCGCCAAGTGACGTAAGGAAGGGACCTGACTCATGGGAGCCCAGCTCCGGGTCTACAAGCGTCGCATCCGATCCGTCACCGCGACCAAGAAGATCACCAAGGCGATGGAGATGATCGCCGCCTCGCGCGTCGTCAAGGCGCAGCGCAAGGTGGCGGCCTCCACGCCGTACGCGCAGGAGCTCACCCGCGCGGTCACGGCGGTCGGTACCGGGTCGAACACGAAGCACCCGCTCACCACGGAGGCGGACAGCCCGACCCGTGCCGCGGTCCTGCTCCTCACGAGCGACCGCGGTCTGGCCGGCGCCTTCAACTCCAACGCCATCAAGGCGGCGGAGCAGCTGACCGAGCGCCTCGAGCGCGAGGGCCGCCAGGTCGACACGTACATCGTCGGCCGGCGCGGTCTGGCCCACTACAACTTCCGCGAGCGCAAGGTCGTGGAGTCGTTCACGGGCTTCACCGACGAGCCGACGTACGCGGACGCCAAGAAGGTCGCGGCGCCGCTCATCGAGACCATCGAGAAGGACACGGCCGAGGGCGGCGTGGACGAACTCCACATCGTCTACACCGAGTTCGTCTCGATGATGACGCAGACGGCGGTCGACTCCCGGCTGCTGCCGCTGAGCCTCGACGAGGTGGCCGCCGAGTCGGGCGCGAAGGACGAGATCCTTCCGCTGTACGACTTCGAGCCGTCGGCGGAGGACGTCCTCGACGCCCTGCTGCCTCGCTACGTCGAAAGCCGCATCTACAACGCGCTGCTCCAGTCGGCCGCTTCCAAGCACGCCGCCACCCGGCGCGCGATGAAGTCGGCCACCGACAACGCGGGCGAGCTGATCAACACGCTCTCCCGTCTTGCCAACGCGGCCCGCCAGGCCGAAATCACCCAGGAAATCAGCGAGATCGTCGGTGGCGCCAGTGCCCTGGCCGACGCGAACGCGGGGAGTGACAACTAATGACCACCACTGTTGAGACCGCGACGGCCACGGGCCGCGTCGCCCGGGTCATCGGCCCGGTCGTCGACGTGGAGTTCCCCGTCGACGCGATGCCGGAGATCTACAACGCCCTCCACGTCGAGGTCGCCGACCCGGCGCAGGCGGGCGAGCTGAAGACGCTGACCCTGGAGGTCGCCCAGCACCTGGGTGACGGCCTGGTCCGCACCATCTCCATGCAGCCCACCGACGGCCTGGTCCGCCAGGCCCCGGTGACCGACACGGGCGCGGCCATCTCCGTCCCCGTCGGCGACTTCACCAAGGGCAAGGTGTTCAACACCCTCGGTGAGGTGCTGAACGTCGACGAGCAGTACACCGGTGAGCGCTGGCCGATCCACCGCAAGGCGCCGAACTTCGACGAGCTCGAGTCGAAGACCGAGATGTTCGAGACCGGCGTCAAGGTCATCGACCTGCTGACCCCGTACGTCAAGGGCGGCAAGATCGGTCTGTTCGGCGGCGCCGGCGTCGGCAAGACGGTGCTCATCCAGGAGATGATCTACCGCGTCGCCAACAACCACGACGGTGTCTCCGTGTTCGCCGGTGTCGGCGAGCGCACCCGTGAGGGCAACGACCTCATCGACGAGATGAGCGAGTCCGGCGTCATCGACAAGACCGCGCTTGTCTTCGGTCAGATGGACGAGCCGCCGGGCACCCGTCTGCGCGTCGCGCTGGCCGGCCTGACCATGGCCGAGTACTTCCGTGACGTCCAGAAGCAGGACGTGCTGTTCTTCATCGACAACATCTTCCGCTTCACCCAGGCGGGCTCCGAGGTGTCGACCCTGCTCGGCCGCATGCCCTCCGCGGTGGGCTACCAGCCGAACCTGGCCGACGAGATGGGTCTCCTCCAGGAGCGCATCACCTCGACCCGCGGTCACTCGATCACCTCGATGCAGGCGATCTACGTCCCCGCGGACGACCTGACCGACCCGGCCCCGGCCACCACCTTCGCCCACCTCGACGCGACGACGGTGCTCTCCCGTCCGATCTCCGAGAAGGGCATCTACCCGGCCGTGGACCCGCTGGACTCGACGTCCCGCATCCTCGACCCGCGGTACATCGCGGCGGACCACTACCAGGCCGCGATGCGCGTGAAGAACATCCTGCAGAAGTACAAGGACCTCCAGGACATCATCGCGATCCTCGGTATCGACGAGCTGGGCGAAGAGGACAAGCTCGTCGTCCACCGCGCCCGTCGCGTGGAGCGCTTCCTGTCCCAGAACACCCACGTCGCCAAGCAGTTCACCGGCGTCGACGGGTCGGACGTCCCGCTGGACGAGTCGATCGCGGCCTTCAACGCGATCTGCGACGGCGAGTACGACCACTTCCCGGAGCAGGCGTTCTTCATGTGCGGTGGCATCGAGGACCTGAAGAACAACGCCAAGGAGCTGGGCGTCTCCTGAGCCCCGGCTCGCGGTGAGCCGCACGGTTCACCACCCGGTGGGGGCGGGCGCGTCCCGCCCCCGCCGGCACGCCCCTTAGACTTGTAACCAACACCCGGCTCTCCCGCCGGGTGGTGACCCGAGGAGCCACCTTGGCTGCTGAGCTGCACGTCGCGCTGGTCGCGGCCGACCGAGAGGTCTGGTCCGGCGAGGCCACCCTGGTCGTCGCGCGCACCACGTCCGGCGACATCGGCGTCATGCCCGGTCACCAGCCGCTGCTCGGTGTGCTGGAGTCGGGCCCGGTGACCATTCGCACGAGTGACGGCGGGACGGTCGTCGCCGCGGTGCACGGCGGTTTCATCTCGTTCGCCGACAACAAGCTGTCGCTGCTGGCCGAGATCGCCGAGCTGTCGGACGAGATCGACGTCCACCGCGCCGAGCGCAAGCTCGAACAGGCGAAGGCGGAGGGCGACGCCCACGCCGAGCGTCGCGCGGACGTCCGACTGCGCGCGGCGGCGGGACGCTGATCCACAGCACAGTGCGATAGCGTCATGCCATGACGTCACTCAGCCGCGGCTGGGACCGGAGCCATCCGGACCCGGCCGCGGCTGAGGCAGATCCGGGTGTTTTTTCCGTTCCGTTACCTAGGAGACGAGGAGGTCGGTGTCGATGGCCCTCGCTCTGACTGTGTGCGGAATCGTCGTGGCCGTGGTGGTGATCGGCCTCTTCGTCTTCGGTCTGCGCCGCCGGCTGATCCAGCGCTCGGGCGGCACCTTCGACTGCTCCCTGCGCTGGGACGCCCCCAAGGAGGGCGACACCACCGATGGCAAGGGCTGGGCGTACGGGGTGGCCCGCTACAACGGCGACCGGGTCGAGTGGTACCGCGTCTTCTCGTACTCCCCCCGCCCGCGCCGCGTCCTGGAGCGCTCCGCGATCGAGGTGGCCGGCCGCCGGGTGCCGGACGGGGAGGAGGAGCTGGCGCTGCTCTCCGACGCCGTGGTCCTGGCCTGTCTGCACCGGGGAACCCGGCTGGAACTGGCGATGAGCGATGACGCGCTGACCGGATTCCTCGCGTGGCTGGAGGCAGCCCCGCCCGGACAGCGAGTGAATGTGGCCTAGCCACATTCACTCGCTGGGTGGGGGTCCCCCCGGACGAAGTCTGGGGGAGCGTCAATGTTGCCTAGCTGTTCTTACTTCAGTCCGCTGTCGATGGCGCTCACCAGTTCGCCGTTCGTGGTGTCGCCGCTGAACTCCCAGAAGAAGGCGCCGCCGAGGCCCTGCTGCTCGGCCCAGTCCATCTTGGACTTGATGGTGGCCGGGGTGTCGTAGGACCACCAGTTGGAGCCGCAGTGGGCGTACGCGGTGCCCGCGACGGTGCCGGTGGCCGGGCAGCTGTTCTTGAGGACCTTGTAGTCCTCGATGCCCGCCTCGTACGTGCCGCTCGCCGGTCCGGTGGCGGTGCCGCCGGGCGCGGACTGCGTGACGCCGGTCCAGCCGCGGCCGTAGAAGCCGATGCCGATCAGCAGCTTGTTCGCCGGGACGCCCTTGGACTTGAACTTCGCCATCGCGTCGGCGGTGTTGAAGCCCTGCTGCGGGATGCCGTCGTACGCGGTCAGCGGCGAGTGCGGAGCGGTCGGACCGTTCTTCGCCCAGGCGCCGAAGAAGTCGTACGTCATCACGTTGTACCAGTTGATGTACTTCGAGGCCTCGCCGTAGTCGGCGGCGTCGATCTTGCCGCCGTCCGAGCCGTCGGCGGTGACGGCCGCGGTGATCAGGTAGTCCTGGCCGAACTCGGCGCGCATGGCCTTCATCATGCTGCTGAAGGCGTTCGGGGCGCTGGTCTCGTCGCAGCTGAGACCGCAGGCGTTCGGGTACTCCCAGTCCAGGTCGATGCCGTCGAAGACATCGGCCCAGCGCGGGTCCTCGACCAGGTCGTGACAGGACTTGGCGAACGCGGCCGGGTTCTTCACGGCGTCCGGGAAGCCGCCGGACCAGGTCCAGCCGCCGAAGGAGTAGAGGATCTTGATGTTCGGGTACTTGGCCTTGAGCTTGCGCAGCTGGTTGAAGTTGCCGCGCAGCGGCTGGTCCCAGGTGTCGGCGACGCCGTCGACGGACTGGTCGGCGGTGTACGCCTTGTCGTAGTCGGCGTAGGAGTCGCCGATGGTGCACTTGCCGCCCTGGACGTTGCCGAAGGCGTAGTTGATGTGCGTGATCTTGTCGGCGGAGCCGGAGGTGACCAGGTTCTTCACGTGGTAGTTGCGCCCGTAGACGCCCCAGTTGGTGAAGTAGCCCATCTTGACCTCGTCACCGGTGCCGGGGTTGCCGCCGCCCCCGCCGGTGGTGGTGACCTTCACGGAGCCGCTGGCCGGACCGGTCTGGTCGGCGGTGTCGCGGGCCTTGACGCTGTACGAGTAGGCGGTGCCCTTGGTGAGGCCGTTGTCCGTGTAGGTGGTGCCGCTGACGGTGGCGACCTTCGCGCCGTCCCGCAGAACGTCGTAGTTCTTGACGCCCTTGTCGTCGGTGGCCGCCGCCCAGGACAGCTTCACCGAGGTGTCGGTGATGCCCGAGGCGGTGGGCGTGCCGGGCGCGGAGGGGGCCGCGTCGCCGGGGAGGGAGGTGCCGTCGCAGCTGCCGCCGTTGAGCTTGCAGTTGGACGGGGAGCCGGGGCCGCTGCCGTTGAAGCCGAAGGAGACCGAGGCGCCGGGGGCGAGCGTCCCGTTCCAGCCGACGTTCTTGGCGGTCCAGTGGTCGCCGGAGTTGGTGACGGTGGCGTCCCAGGCGGAGGTGACCTTGGTGCCGGTGGGGAAGTCCCACTCGACGGTCCAGGAGCTGAGGGAGGTGGTGCCGGTGTTCTTCACCGTCCAGCTGCCGCCGAAGCCCGTGCCCCAGTCCGAGGTCTTGGCGAAGGTGGCCGTCGCGCTGGTGGCCGCCTGGGCCGGGCTCGCGAGGCCGACCAGTCCGGCGAGGGGAAGCGCCAGGGTCGCTGCGAGTGCCGCGGCTTTGTGTCTGAAGCGCATGTGCGCCTCCTTATATGGGGATGTTGTCGAGGGCATGACTGAGCCTCATGCCCGCAGTGCCGCGAGAATAGAAAGGTCTGGACCAGAGGTCAATAGGTCTGGACCAATGTGCGGGCCGGTGGTTGAGGCCGTGGTCGAGGGGGGAAACTAGATCCCCAACTCCTGCGCCAGCACCGCCGCTTGCACCCGGCTGCGCAGCCCCAACTTCCCCAGCAGCCGGCTGACGTGCGTCTTCACCGTGGCCTCCGCCATGTCGAGCCGCTCGGCGACCGCCGCGTTGGACAGCCCCTCACCGAGGCAGGCCAGCACCTCGCGCTCCCGCCGGGTCAGGTCCCGCAGCACGGCCGGGTCCGCGGCCGGCTCCCGCACCGGCCTCGCGGCGAACTCGGCGATCAGCCGCCGGGTGACGGACGGGGCCACGATGCCCTCGCCGCCCGCCACCGTGCGCACGGCCGCGATCAGGTCCTTGGCCTCGGTGTTCTTCAGCAGGAACCCGGCGGCTCCGGCCCGCAGCGCCCCGAAGACGTACTCGTCCAGGTCGAAGGTGGTCAGCACCAGCACGTCGGCCAGACCTTCCCCGACCACGGTCCGGGTCGCCGACACGCCGTCCAGGCGCGGCATCTGCACGTCCATCAGCACCACGTCGGGACGCAGCTCCCGGGCCAGCGCCACCGCCTGCTCGCCGTCCGCGGCCTCGCCGGCCACCTCGATGTCCGGTGCGCTGCCCAGGATCAGCACCAGTCCCGCGCGGACGGCGGACTGGTCCTCGGCGACGAGGACGCGGATCATGCGAGGTCTCCTTCGGTCAGGGGCAGGGTGGCGCGCACGGCCCAGATCTTGCCGCCCGCCGGGCCGGGATCCGCCACCGCCCCGGCCTCGAACGTGCCGTGCAGCAGCGCGGCCCGCTCCCGCATCCCCACCAGACCGGCACCGGAACCCGGGGCGCGCGGGGTGTCCCGGTCGCCGTACGGGCTGGTCACCTCGACCCGCAGGGCGTCGTCGCAGCGGGCGAGCCGGACCCGGACGGTGCCCCGCGAGGCGTGCTTGAGCGCGTTGGTGAGCGACTCCTGCACGATCCGGTACGCGGCCAGCTCGACCGGCGCGGGCAGGTGGTCGCCGGGTGCCGCCACCAGGGCGACGTCGAGGCCGTTGGCGCGGGCGCCGTCGACCAGGGCGCCGAGCCCGTCGAGGGTGGGGGCGGGGGCCGGTTCGGTGTCCCCGCCGCTGTCCCGCAGGATGCCGATGAGGCGGCGCATCTCGGCCAGTCCCGCCACGCTGTTCTCGCGGATCACACCGAGCGCCTGCCGGGTGGTCGCCGCGTCGTCCAGGGAGAGCGCGGCCGTGGAGTGGATGGCGATCGCGGAGAGGCGGCCCGCGACCATGTCGTGCAGCTCGCGGGCCATCCGGGAGCGTTCCGCCGTCACCGCCTGGACCCGGTCCATCTCGGCGAGCAGCGCGGTCTGCTCGGCCCGCAGCAGGGCGGCGTCGGCGGCCTCGCGGTGGTTGCGGACGATGAGCCCCGTGGAGGCGGGCGCGAAGGACACGATGCCGACGGCGACGCCGATGAGCAGGGTCTCGGGCACCCGCCACACGGCGAACGGCACCAGCGTCGAGGCGACGGTGAGCAGCCCGGTGATCCACGGGATGCGGCGGGCCGAGGCGGGCGTGCCGTACAGCACGGCGGCGTACATCAGGTCGGTGTACATGATCACCGTGACCAGGCTGCCCTGGGTGAGCGTGTCCGCGATCAGCGCGGCGGTGCCGATCAGCAGTCCGGTGCGCGGCGCGGACCGGCGCAGCAGCTCGCAGCCCGCCATGACGGCGAGCGGGGCCAGCAGCGGCCAGCGGCCGTCGAACAGCACGACCGGCTCGTCGGCCGGCCGCACGCCCAGGCCGATGCCCCACAGCAGCAGCCCGCCGAGCAGACCGGCCGACGCGGCGTACACGTCGAAGCGGCGCGGGCGGGGGAGTCGTGCGGCCATGCCACCATCCAACACGGCCCGCGCCCCGCCCGCCTGATCCCCGGGAAGGGTCCGGCACTGCATCTTTCGATGTACCGCCGGTTCGTCACCGGCGACGACGAACGCGGCGGATTCCCACGGGAGCCTGGAAGGGTGAACGAAGGGAGTACGTCGTGGTCGTCGCTCTGATCATCGCCTGCGAGGTCGGGTTCTGGGTGCTGCTGGCCCTCGGGCTCGGCGCCCGCTACCTGCTGAAGTGGCGGCGCACCAGTGTGGTCCTGCTGCTGTGCGAGCCGGTGCTGGAACTGGTGCTGTTCGCCGTGACGGCATGGGACCTGAAGAACGGCGCCGAGCCCGGCTGGGAGCACGGCCTGGCCGCGCTGTACATCGGCTACACCGTCGCCTACGGCCACTACACGATCCGCTGGCTCGACGGCCACGCCGCCCACCGCCTGGCCGGCGGCCCGCCCCCGCCCAAGCCCCCGCGCTACGGCATGCCCCGCGCGCGCCACGAGGGCCGGCTGTGGCTGCGCACCCTGCTGGGCGCGGCCGTCGCCTGCGCTCTGCTCCAGGCCGCGGTCTGGTACGTCGGCGACGAGGGCGACGTCTCGTCCCTGCGCGCCTTCCAGTGGACGGCCCTGCGCGCCGCCGGCATCCACGGCGCGGTGGCCCTCGCCTACCTGATCTGGCCGAAGAAGCCCCCGGCGGACACGGCCGGGCTCGCGGCCGAGCGGCAGAAGCAGGAGGCGCACCGGTGACCCGGGCGTCGAAGAACCCCCTGGAGGGCGCCGTCACCCTGCTCGCCGGTCTCGTCCTGGGGCTGTCCACCGGCGACGTGGAGGTCCCCGTGGTCACACTCACCAAGGTCGGCGTCGTCCTGATGTGCGTCGGCGGCGCCCAGACCGCCTGGGGCCTGTACGGTGCAGCGCGCCGGCACGTCTGGCACACGGAGTCGGTCCGGGGGCCCGCCGGGAAACGCCCCCGAAGGGGCGCGGGGAACTGCGCGGCCAGCCACGACGGAGCCGCAGACACATGACGGCACCGGTCCCCGGCACACCCGGCGGAGTGTCTAGCGCTCCCCGCCCGGTACCCACAGCACGTCGCCGACCTCCTTGTTGGCCACTCGGGCCAGGATGAACAGGAGGTCGGAGAGCCGGTTGAGGTAGGTCGCGGTGAGCGGGTTCATCGTCTCGCCGTGGGCCTCCAGCGCCGCCCACGTGGAGCGCTCGGCCCGGCGGACCACCGTGCACGCCTGGTGCAGCAGGGCCGCGCCCGGGGTGCCGCCGGGGAGGATGAAGGAGCGGAGCTTCTCCACCTCGGCCAGGTAGCGGTCGCAGTCCGCCTCCAGCTTGTCGACGTAGAACTGCTCGACCCGCAGCGGCGGGTACTCCGGGTTCTCCACCACCGGCGTCGACAGGTCCGCGCCCACGTCGAACAGGTCGTTCTGGACGCGGACGAGGACCTTGACGACCTCCTCGGGCAGGCCGCCCAGGGCGATGGCGGTGCCGATCACCGCGTTCGCCTCGTTGGCGTCGGCGTACGCGGAGATCCTCAGGTCGGTCTTGGGGACCCGGCTCATGTCACCGAGGGCGGTGGTGCCCTGGTCGCCGGTCCGGGTGTAGATGCGCGTCAGGTTGACCATCGGCCCAGCGTAGTCAGGCCCCGGCGGTCCGGAACACGCGTGTGCCCACCGTCACGGCCAGCGCGGTGAGGGCCAGGGCGACCAGGGCGCCGTACAGCATGTGCGCCGTCGCGTAGGAGCCGACGTACGCGTCCCGCACCGCGTCCACCAGATAGCGGAAGGGCATCAGGTGCGACAGCACGTCCAGCCACGCCGGGCCCAGGGTCATCGGCAGCATCAGGCCGGACAGCAGCATCGACGGCATGGTGAGGGCGTTGACCGTGGGCCCGAACTCCTGCGGCGTCCGCACCTTCATCGCCAGCGCGTACGACAGCGAGGCCAGCGAGACCGTGAGCAGGGCGACGAAGGCGAAGCCGATCAGCACGCCGGGCAGCGGTGCGCGCAGGCCCATCGCCACGGCCGCCAGCACCAGCAGCACCGCCTGGAAGGCGAAGACCGTCGCGTCCCGCAGCACCCGTCCCAGGAGCAGCGCCAGGCGGCTGACGGGCGTGACGCGCATCCGCTCGACCACCCCCTGACCGTTCTCGATGATGATCGAGAACCCGGCGAACGAGGCGCCGAACAGGCCCAGTTGCAGCAGCAGGCCGGGGACCAGCACCTGCCAGGAGCTGCCCTGCCCGCCGAGCGGCAGGTCGGTCAGCAGCGGGCCGAAGAAGAGCAGGTACAGCAGCGGCATCAGCACGCCGAACAGCAGCGCGAAACGGGAGCGCAGCGACTGGCGCAGATAGCGGCCGTAGACGAGGCCGGTGTCGTGAAGCAGCATCGGTGTTCCCTGTTCCCTGGGGTGTCAGACGGCTAGGGGGGTGGTGTCGGCCGGAGCGGCGCCGCGGCCGGTGACGGCCAGGAAGGTGTCCTGGAGGGAGGCGTCGGACGCGCCGCCGTACGCGAGCTTCAGGGCGGCCGGGGTGCCCTCGGCGACCACCACGCCGCCGTCCACGACCACCAGGCGGTCGGAGAGGGCGTCGGCCTCGTCGAGGTAGTGGGTGGTCAGGAAGACCGTGGTGCCGTGCTCGTCGCGCAGCCGGCGGACCAGGTCCCACAGGTCGGCGCGGGCGCCCGGGTCCAGGCCGGTCGTCGGCTCGTCCAGGAAGAGCACCTTCGGGCGGTGGGTGAGCGCCATCGCGATGTCCAGCCGCCGCCGCTGCCCGCCGGACAGCGCCCCGCACATGCGGTCGAGCAGCTCGGCGAGGCCCAGGTCGCGGGCCAGCTCGGCGGCGCGCTCGACGGCCCGCGCCCTGGTCAGCCGGTACAGGCGGCCCTGGGTGACCAGCTCCTCCCGCACCGTGATCCGAGGGTCCACCCCGCCCGACTGCGCCACGTACCCGCAGGCCGCGCGCACCCCGGCCGGGTCCGTCGCCAGGTCGTGGCCGGCGACGGTGGCCGCGCCGCCGGTGGGGGTGAGCAGGGTGGTGAGCATCCGCAGGGTGGTGGTCTTGCCGGCGCCGTTGGGGCCGAGGAAGCCGAGGATCTCGCCCTCGCGGACGGTGAGGTCGATGCCGCGCACCGCCTCGACCGGGCCGCGCTTGGTCGCGAAGGTACGGGCCAGTCCGGCCGTACTGATGATTGCCATGCGCTCCAGAAAAACAGAGTCACTGAAATTTTGCAATGACACCAAGTTTTCAGCGGCCCCAGTGAGTCTCACCGGCGCGGCTAGGATTGCGGGCATGGCCGAAGGACTCAGGGAACGGAAGAAACGGCAGACCCGGCAGTACATCTCGGATGTCGCCACTGGGCTGTTCCTGGAGCGCGGCTTCGAGGCGGTGACGGTGGCGGAGGTCGCGGACGCCGCGAACGTCTCCGTCAACACCGTCTACAACTACTTCCCGGCCAAGGAGGACCTGTTCCTCGACCGCTCCAAGGGCGTGATCGACCGGCTGTCGCGCTGGGTGCGGGGCCGGCGCGACGGGGAGTCGGCGGCGCGGGCCGTCCTGCGCGAACTGCGCGAGGAGGTCGAGACCGTCTCGCCCCGCGTCGGTCTGATGGACGGCTACGCGCGGTTCATGAAGGTCATCCAGGACTCGCCCGCCCTGCGCTCACGGATGTGGGCGATCGGCCAGGAGGTGCTCCTGAACCTGGAGCAGACCCTGCGCGAGGAGACCGGCGGCGCGGCCGACGACACCACGCCCGCTCTGATGGCCGGTCAGATCAACTGGCTGCACGGCACGGTCGTCGCCACCATCGGACAGCGCATGCTCGCAGGCGGCAAGCCCTCCGAGGTCTCCCGCGAGGTGCTGCTGCTGCTGGACGAGATGGAGGACCTGTTGAGCGAGAAGGTCCTCAACTACGCCGTACGGGGCGCCGAGTGACACCCGGACGGCACCCTGCGGTGTGATGTCCGTCATTTGAGACGTGACGCGCGTTACTAACCGGTCACACAGCGCCTCACGCCCGCTAATCTCCGGCCGAGAGACGAGAATCAGCGCGTATCAGGGGAGTCGCACAGTGGCACGGAAGCTCGCCGTCATCGGCGCCGGACTCATGGGGTCCGGCATCGCCCAGGTCTCCGCGCAGGCGGGCTGGGACGTCGTCCTGCGCGACGTCACCGACGAGGCGCTGCGGCGCGGCACCGACGGCATCAGGGCCTCCTACGACAAGTTCGTCGCCAAGGGGAAGCTCGCCGCCGACGACGCCGAGGCCGCCCTCGGGCGCATCACCGTGACCACCGACCTGGACGCGGCCGCCGACGCGGACGTCGTAGTCGAGGCCGTCTTCGAGAAACTGGAAGTCAAGCACGAGATCTTCCGTACTCTGGACAAGCTGGTGAAGGACGGGGCGATCCTCGCGTCCAACACCTCCGCCATCCCGATCACCAAGATCGCGGCCGTGACGGAGCGCCCCGAGCGGGTCGTCGGCACCCACTTCTTCTCGCCGGTCCCGATGATGCAGCTGTGCGAGCTGGTGCGGGGCTACAAGACCAGTGACGAAACGCTCGCCACCGCACGCGAGTTCGCCGAGTCCACCGGCAAGACCTGCATCGTCGTCAACCGCGACGTGGCCGGCTTCGTGACCACCCGGCTCATCTCCGCCCTCGTCGTCGAGGCCGCGAAGCTGTACGAGTCGGGCGTCGCCACCGCCGAGGACATCGACCTCGCCTGCAAGCTGGGCTTCGGCCACGCCATGGGACCGCTGGCCACCGCCGACCTGACGGGCGTCGACATCCTGCTGCACGCCACCGGCAACATCTACACCGAGTCCCAGGACGAGAAGTTCGCCCCGCCGGAGCTGATGCGCCGGATGGTGGACGCCGGTGACATCGGCCGCAAGAGCGGGCAGGGCTTCTACAAGCACTGAGAACACATCAGCCGCGGCAGACGTCACACGCCGGGGTGAATTCGGTATCGGTTCGCTTACAGGCGGCAACCTCCGGTCGTTCCGGCCAGTCAGAGGGTGCAACACCCGATACCGCCGACAGACCACGCACGGAACGCACCGCCAAGACGAAGAAGACGACGAAGAAGACGCACGCCGGGGAGCGCATATGCACATCAGGGGCGACCACGTCGAGCTGGTCGTCGGGGGCCGCCTCGACGTCCGCAGCGCGGCGGACGCCCGTACGGTCCTGCACTCGGCCGTCGACGACGGAGTCGGCGACCTGGTGCTGGACCTGTCCGAACTGGACTCCTGGGACGCCACCGGACTCGGCGTCATCATGGGAGCCCACCGGCGGGCCGGGCGCTGCGGGCGGCGGCTGGTGCTGCGCGACGTACCGCCGCAGATGCAGCGCCTGCTGGTGGCCACCCGGCTGCACCGGATCCTCGCCATCGAGGGCGGCATCGGTGTGGAGACCCTGCCCCGCGTGTAAGTGAAGGTTCACACCTCCGACACACGCAATCCTCACGAGACCGTGACCTCTCGGGCCGTCCGGCACCCCGGACTGTCGGCGATACTGGGCGAAGGCTTAGGGTCTGGCTGCCCGCTGCCTTTGCAAACCCGCCGGCGGGCCCGGACCAGAAGCGACAGCGCGGTGTGCGGCAAGGCCGGGAGGGTGGTCCCGACCGGGGCCCCGCACACGACGCTTTTGGGGGCTTGAACCAATGGACCCGACCAACCGGGGCCCTGAGGAGTACGGCCAGGACGGCGACCACCAGGCGCCGCGCCCGCGCCCGCACAGGGACCCCCTCACCTCCGACTTCGGACAGCACGCGCCCGCGCTCGCCCGCACGGTGCGGCTGGTGTCCGGCGACTTCCTGCTCACCGTCAACCCCGTCGACGGCAGCGAGATCGAGGTCTGCCCGCCCGCGGAGCGGCCCGCCCGGCCCGAGAAGCTCACCGCGGCCGAACGCGCCGAGGCGGAGCGCGCCGCGCGGCCGCCCGTACCCCCGGGACCGGTCCGCACCGTCCTGGGGCTGCTGGCCCGCGAGGACGAACGCGAACGCCTGGTGCGGCTGCTCGCCCGCGGCCGCTCCGTCCGCCTCACCGGCCCCGCCGGCTCCGGCCGCACCAGCCTCCTCGACCTCGTCGCCGAGGACTGCGCGGGCCTCGCGCCCGACGGCGTCGTCCGGCTCAACGGCCACCACCGCACCGCCGACGACCTGCTCCACGACCTCTTCTACGCCGTCCACCGCGCGCCCCTGCACCGCCCGGGCCGGGCGGAGCTCCTCGGGTACCTCCGCGAGGTGGGCGCGGTGGTCGTCCTGGACGACCTCGAGTTCGGCGGCACCGCCCTCGACGACCTCCTCGACGCCACCCCCGAGTGCGCCTTCCTGATCGGCGCGACCCCGGAGGTGGCCGCACCCTCCGCCGGCTCGGCCGTCGAGGAGGTCTTCCTCGGCGGACTGGACCGCTCGGACGGCGTGGAGCTGCTGGAGCGCGCCGCCGGACGTCCCCTCACCGAGGAGGAGGCCAACTGGGCCGGAGACCTCTGGTTCGAGTCCGAGGGCCTGCCGCTGCGCTTCGTCCAGGCCGGTGCCCTGCTGCGCCGCCGGGACCGGGAGCGGGCCGGTGCCGACGCCGTCGACGAGTTCGGCGTCTTCGCCGGCGCCCGCCCGGCCGACGACACCCCCTACGACGCCACCGAGGCCGACGACGTCCCCCTGCCGTCCCTCGGCGAGGCCGCCGCGCCCGCACCGCTGCTCGCCTCCCGGCTGAGCGCCGCCGCCCGCGCCACCCTGGAGTTCGCCGTCGCGCTCGGCGGCGAGGTGCCCCACCAGGCCCACCTGCCCGCCCTGGTCGGCGACACCCACGCGGACGCCGCCCTCGGCGAGCTGGCCGACTGCGGACTGGTCTCCCCGGTCGGCTCCCGCTACCGGCTGGCCGCCGGGGTGCTCACCCAGCTGGAGAGCGCCGGGTACGCCGACGCCGTACGGGAGCGGGCACTGGCCGCCGCCCAGCACTACGCCTGGTGGGCCGGGCACCCCTCGGTCACCCCGGAGCGGGTCTGCGCCGAGGCCGACGCCGTCCTGGCCGCCCTCGCCGTGCTGGTGCCGACGACGACCCCGCCCGCGGACGACGCGGAGAGCCCCGCCGTCCAGCTGGCCCGCACCGCGGCGCCCGCGTTCGCCGCCGGACTGCACTGGAGCGCCTGGCAGCGGGCCCTGCGCTCCGGCACCGAGGCCGCCCGGCTCGCCGGCGACGTCGCCGAACAGGCCTACTTCCACCACGAGCTGGGCGTCCTCGCGCTGTGCGAGGACCGGCTGGACCGGGCGCGCGCCGAACTGGAGGCCTCCATCGGGCTGCGCGGCGCGCTCTCCGACAAGCGCGGCGCCGTCGCGGGCCGCCGCGCCCTCGCGCTGGTCGCCGACCGCACCGGGGACACCCCGGGCCTGGGCAGCGGCGCGGGCGCGTTCGGCGCGGCGGCGCCCGTCACCGGGTTCGGTGTCGTCGGCGGCGGGCCCGGCCCGACGGTGGGGGAGGAGGTGCCCGACGCCCGCCACGAGGAGTCCGTGTCGCCGCCCGAGGGCGTCCCCGCGCCCTTCCCGCCGCTCCAGCCGCCTCCCCAGTCCCCGACGCTCGTCACCCGCCGGGAGACCGAGGAGGAGCCGTCTCCCACGGTCGCGGGCGGCATCAAGGGCTTCGCCCGGCGGAACCTGGTGGCCGCCGGAGCGGGCGCCCTGCTCGTCGCCGTGCTCGGCACGGTGGTGACCCTGGGGGCCACGTCGGAGAACGACCCCGGCGACCCCTCCAACGAGGTCGGCGTCAACCCCTCGGCGAGCCAGGGCATCGACGACGGCAGCCTGGGCGCGGACCGGCCCTCGGACGACGGCAAGGACCAGCAGACGCCCGGCGGCCCCGCCGACTCGGGCCCGGACGGCACCCCGGGCACGACGGACGACCCCACGCCGACGACATCGGGGCGGCCCTCGGACGGGCCCAGCGGCACCGGCGACGCTCCCGACCCCGGTGACGACGCGAGCCCGGACGACCCCGGGTCGCCGGACGAGCCGAGCACGTCGCCGAGTTCACCGACGACGAAGCCGACGTCGCCGAAGCCCACGGACACCGGGCCGACGGACCCCGGCACGCCCACCGAGACCGACGACCCCACCACCCCCGCCCCCACCGACACGGACACGCTGCCGCCCTCGACCCCGGAGACCTCCGACACGGCCGCCCGCGAGTCGACGCCCGCCGCCGCCGGTTCCCCCGAGGACTCCGCGACCGCCTCGCAGAGCGGCGCGGCGACCGGCGGGCCGGGCACGGTGACGGGCCCGGTCATCTGACCCCGCGGGACGGGCGACAGCACGGGAGGGCCGGGTCCGCCGCACGGACCCGGCCCTCCTCGCGTCGTACCCGACGCCCTCTCAGAACAGCCGCAGCTTGTCGTCCTCGATGCCCCGCAGGGCGTTGTAGTCCAGCACCTGGCAGCCGATGCCGCGGTCCGTGGCCAGCACACGGGCCTGCGGCTTGATCTCCTGGGCGGCGAAGACGCCGCGCACCGGGGCGAGATGCGGGTCGCGGTTCAACAGCTCCAGGTAGCGCGTGAGTTGCTCCACGCCGTCGATCTCGCCGCGCCGCTTGATCTCGACCGCGACGGTCCCGCCCTGGGCGTCCCGGCACAGGATGTCCACCGGGCCGATGGCGGTCATGTACTCGCGGCGGATGAGGGTGTAGCCCTCGCCCAGGGTCTCGATGCGGTCGGCGAGCAGCTCCTGGAGGTGTGCTTCCACGCCGTCCTTGATCAGGCCCGGATCGACGCCCAGTTCGTGCGAGGAGTCGTGGAGGATCTCCTCCATCGTGATGATGAGCTTCTCGCCCGCCTTGTTGACGACGGTCCAGACGCCCTCCTCCTCGCCCGTGCCCTCCTTCAGGGTGCAGGGCGGCGACATCCAGTTGAGGGGCTTGTAGGCCCGGTCGTCGGCGTGGATCGAGACGCTGCCGTCCGCCTTGACCAGGATCAGCCGGGGGGCCGAGGGAAGGTGGGCGGTGAGCCGTCCGGCGTAGTCGACGGAGCAGCGGGCAATGACGAGACGCATGGTCGGCAACGCTACTCGACGCGCCCGGCCCGACGCGATTCGCCCGGAGCGGGACGCCCCGCGCGCTGTCCCACTTCTCCCATTGGCCCCGTCTTGCGCACTGGCCGATTGTGGGCCTACCGGATGGTGCCCATCTGGGCATTCTCCTGGTGCGGTCACGATCGGTTGCTTACGGTATTGAACGGGAGGTCGCGGCCTGTGTACACAGCGTGTTCGGAATCGCGCACTCCCTTAACTGTCCGGCAACCCCTGCTGGTCGGGGGTGCGAGAGGAGAACCCATGTCGCTCGACGTCTCACCGGCCCTACTCGAACAGGCCGAGCGAGGCGAGGTCGACGAAGCAGACTTCGTCGACTGCGTCCGGACCTCCCTGCCCTACGCATGGGAGATGGTCAGCTCCCTGGTGGCACAGCTGAAGGTCGACGGCGGAGCGTTCGCCGACAACCAGACGCCCCCGCCGGACGAGCAGGCGCGCGGTCAGCTCCTGCGTGCGCTCGCGAGTGACGCCATACGCGGTGCATTGCAGCGGCACTTCGGGGTGCGGCTGGCCTTCCAGAACTGCCACCGGGTGGCGGTGTTCCCGTTGGACTCCTCTGTCGACGAGACGCTGACCAAGTTCACCTCGGTGCGCAGCCAGTTGCTGAACCAGTCGCCGGAACTGCGCGACTGCTGACGGCCCCTAGAGCACCCGCTTGCCGCTCCGTACGCGGGAGGTGCAGTTCTGTACCGGAGCGGCAAGCTCCCCGCCCACCGGCTCAGCGGAGCCGGGGGAGTACCTCGGCCCCGAGCCGGCGTACGTTCTCCTCGGTCGCCGCCAGGTCTCCCGAGCCCTCGACGAGCAGGGCGAAGCGGGAGATGCCGGTCCGCTCGCCGGTCGCCGCGAGCCGGTCCGCGCACAGCCGGGGCGTGCCCACCGGGTGCAGCCCACAGAGCAGTTCGGTGTACGCGTGCGGGTCGCGCATCTGCCGGGCCCGGCCGTCCACCGTGACATGAGCGCCCAGGCCCTGCCGCAGCCAGCCCGGCATCGCCTTGAGCAGGGTCTCCGCCGCGTCCGTGCGCCGGTCCGCGATCTGGCAGACGCCGGCCGAGACGTGCCCCGCGCCGTGGATCTCCGCCGCCGGGCGCCCGGCCGCGCGGGCGTGCCGGCGCCACAGGGCGACCATCTCCGCCTTCTCCTCGTCGCCGACGTGCATCCCGAGGAGCATCGGCAGTCCCCGCTCGGCCGCCAGGCGCACGCTCGACGGCGAGGTGCAGGCGACGACGACCTCCGGGCCCGGCTCCTCGGAGAGGGACTCCGAGGGCCGCGGCACCACGGGCACCTCGCGGAAGCGGTAGCGCTCCCCGGAGGCGCCGACGGCCGGTTCGCGCAGCCAGCGCAGCAGCAGGTCGAGCGACTCCGGGAAACCCTTCTCGTACGCCTCCAGACCCGCGCCGAACACCTCCAGGTCCACCCACGGGCCGCCGCGGCCCACACCCAGCGAGAAGCGGCCGCCGCTCGTGACGTGCAGCAGCGCGGCCTGCTCGGCGAGCGCCACGGGGTGGACGGTGGGCAGCACACTGACCGCGGTGCCCACCCGCAGGCGCCGGGTGCGGCCCAGCAGCAGGGCGGCCAGGGTCACGGCCGACGGACACGTGCCGTACGGCACGAAGTGGTGTTCGGCCAGCCAGACGGTGTCGAGCCCGGCCTCCTCGGCGACCTCGGCCGAGCGGACCGCGCGGTGCAGCGCTTCCCCCTGGCCCTGGCCCGGGAACTGGGCCCCCAACACGAAACTTCCTACGCGCATTGCCTTTCCCTGCTTCCTCGGCCCCGACGTGGAGCTCCCCCGCACGGCATAACCGCCTGACACGTGCCGAGGACACGGCCGGACGGAGGGATTTGCGGATTGTCTGCAGAATCGGCCGTTGTGGGACGGCGCACGGGCCCGGACCGGAGCCCCGCGCGGGGGACTTGCGGGGCTCGGCGGCGTACGCGTACCCGTGTCCGTGCCGCGTAGGCTGGATGCCGCCCTGCTTCCTGTATAGCTCCGTGAGGTGTCCTGTGTCCCCGCGTCGCAACCGCCCCAAGGGAGCCGGTCCGTCCGGCCGGAGCGCCGAGGAGGACGGCTCCGGCCGTTACGGCGGCTGGCAGTCCTCGGAGAGCTGGCAGGGCGAGGAGTGGAGCGTACGGCACGTGGCGGGCGCGAGCGCGCGGGGCAAGGCGTACCGCTGCCCGGGATGCGACCAGCTCATTCCGGACGGCGTCCCGCACGTGGTGTCCTGGCCCGCCCACTCGGGCGTCGACGAGCGCCGGCACTGGCACAAGGCGTGCTGGAACGCGAAGGACCGCCGCACCACGCGGGTGCAGCGGTCCCGTAACGCGCCGAGGTTCTGACCGCCCGCCTACACGTCCCGCTTCTCCAGCAGGGCGAAGGCGGCGGCGAACGCGACCGCCGTCACGCCGAGCACGATCCACAGCGGGTCCCAGCCCGAGGGCCCGGACTCGGAGAGCGAGTTGGCGTAGAAGATGCTCAGCTGGTTCGGGATCGAGTACTCGAACAGGGCCTGCTGCACGTCCTTGAGCGACTCCGAGAACATGAACAGCGCGATCACCAGCGGGGCGAGCAGGATGCCGATCATGATGGTGATGGCGCCCGCCGAGTGCCGGATGATCGAGCCCATGGCCAGCGAGAGCAGCCCGAGCAGCGCGACGTAGAGCGAGACGCCGACGGTGCCCTTCAGCCACTCCGCGCCGGTCGGGTTCTCGGCGCCGTTGCCCTCCAGCATGGACACGTGGGCCAGCCCGACCAGCGTCGCGGAGACCAGCGTCACCACGAACGCCATCAGGAAGAACACGATGCCCTTGGCCGCCAGCACCCGGCCGCGGCTGGGGCAGGCGGTCATCGTCGTGCGGATCATGCCCGTGCCGTACTCCGAGGCGGTGGTCAGCACGCCGAGCGTGATCACGCACATGCTGCCGAGCAGCAGCCCGAAGAAGCCGAGGCTCAGCGCGCTCTCCCCGGCCAGGTCGGAGTCCGAGCCGGCCACCACCGCGCCGGCCAGCAGCCCGATGCCGAGGACCAGCAGGACGAACACGCCCAGCGTCCACATCGTCGAGCGCACCGACTTGATCTTCGTCCACTCCGAGGCCAGCGCGTGCACGAGGGTCGTGCGCACCACCGGGATCGGCGACGTGTAGGTCGGGTACGGCGAACCGGGCGCCGCGTGCCAGTCGGGCGCGGCCTGCTGCGTCGGGGGCTGGGGCGTGCTCATCGGGCGTCCTCGGGCTGGGTCGGGTCGGTGGCGGGCGCGGCCGCGGGCGGCGCCGGAGCCGCGGCGGGGGCCTGGGGCATCGGCGGGGCCTGGGGCGCCCGCTGCTCCGCGTACGGGTTGGCCGGCGGACCGCCCGGCACCGCCCCGGGCGCCACCGGTGCGCCGTACGGGCCCGCGGGGGCCTGGCCCGGCGCGCCCTGCGGCGCGGCGAAGGGCTGACCGCCCTGCTGGGGCGGCGGCGGGGCGTACCACCCGGGCTGGCCCTGCCCCGGTACCGGCATCGGCGGCTGCGCGCCGGGCGGCAGGGGCTGCTGGAGCCCGGCCTTCTGGTCGGCGGTCGACCGGTAGTCCACGGCGCCCTGCGTCATCCGCATGTACGCCTCCTCCAGCGAGGCCTGGTGCGGCGACAGCTCCCACAGCCGTACGTCGGTGTCGTGCGCGATGTCGCTGATCCGGGGGAGGGCGAGCCCGGTCACGCGCAGCGCGCCGTCCTGTTCGGGCATCACGTGCCCGCCCGCCTCGGTCAGCGCCGAGGTCAGCTTCTCGCGCAGATGCGGATCGGTGTCCGGCGTCCGCACCCGGGCGAAGTCGGCGGAGTTGGCCGAGATGAAGTCCGTCACGCTCATGTCGGCGAGCAGCTGCCCGCGCCCGATGACGATCAGGTGGTCGGCGGTCAGCGCCATCTCGCTCATCAGGTGCGAGGAGACGAAGACGGTGCGGCCCTCCGCCGCGAGCGCCTTCATCAGGTTGCGCACCCAGTGGATGCCCTCCGGGTCGAGGCCGTTGACCGGCTCGTCGAAGAGCAGCACCTGGGGGTCGCCGAGGAGCGCGGCGGCGATGCCGAGCCGCTGGCCCATGCCGAGCGAGAAGCCCTTGGAGCGCCGCTTGGCCACGTCCTGGAGGCCCACCACGCCGAGCACCTCGTCCACCCGCCGGGCCGGGATGCCGGACAGCTGGGCGAGGCTCAGCAGGTGGTTGCGGGCGGCCCGGCCACCGTGCACCGCCTTGGCGTCCAGCAGCGCGCCGACGTGGCGCGCGGCGTTCGGCAGCTTGCGGTACGGGTGGCCGCCGATCGTCACGTGCCCCGCGGTGGGGTTGTCCAGGCCGAGGATCATCCGCATCGTCGTCGACTTGCCGGAGCCGTTGGGCCCCAGGAAGCCGGTGACGGCACCGGGCCGCACCTGGAAGGAGAGGTTGTACACGGCGGTCTTGTCGCCGTATCGCTTGGTCAGGCCGACAGCCTCGATCATGCTCCGCACCCATCGGAAGGTTCAGGGACAGCAGGGCACACGCCCCCGTAAGGGTTAGGAGGATATCCAGGCGCTGACGGTTCCGTTCAAGCGCGGGCAAAATCCGACGCCGTACGAAGGCCGGGCGGAGGGGGTCAGGCGTCCCTCCGCTTCAGCACCGCGTAGCCGCCCACGAGCGCCGCGATCACCCACAGCGCCATGATCCCGAGACCGCCCCACGGCCCGTACGGGACGTCGTCGTCGATCGGCGTGACCACCTGCATGATCTTGCTGCCGGCCTGGTCCGGCAGGAACCGGCCGACCTTCTCCGTCGCGGGGACGTTGCCCAGGATGTTGGAGATCAGGAAGAAGAACGGCATCAGGATGCCCAGCGACAGCATCGGTGAGCGCAGCATCGCGGCGACGCCCATGGAGAACATCGCGATGAGGGTCATGTAGAGGCCGCCGCCGAACACCGCGCGCAGCACGCCCGGGTCGCCGATCGACGCCTTGAGGTCGCCGAGCATCGCCTGGCCCAGGAAGAAGGTGGCGAAGCTGGTGACCATGGCCACCACCAGCGCGAGGCCGGTGGCCACCGCGATCTTGCTGAACAGGAAGGTGCCGCGCCGCGGCACGGCGGCCAGCGAGGTGCGGATCATCCCGGAGCTGTACTCGTTGCTCACGACCAGCACCCCGAACACGATCATCGCCAGCTGGCCGAGGCTGGTGCCGGCGAAGCTGATGAAGGTCGGGTCGAAGGAGAGCTGGTCCCGCCGGCTCATGTCGTCGAACCCGCTCTTCGACAGGGCCGAGATCAGCATGCCGAGGGCGATGGTGACGACCACGGCGAGGCCCAGCGTCCACACCGTGGACGCGACCGACCGGATCTTGGTCCACTCGGACCGGACGACCTGTGTCGCCGCCATGCTCAACCCCTCTTCCAGTCGCTGCCCCACGGCTGCTGCGGAGGCTGCCCCGGTGGCTGTTGCTGCTGCGGCACCGCGCCGGGCGGCTGCCCGTCGTGCGCGTGGTACTCCACGGACTCCGCGGTCAGCTGCATGAACGCCTCCTCCAGCGAGGCCCGCTGCGGGCTCAGCTCGTGCAGCACGATCTGCTGCCGCGCCGCCAGCTCGCCGACCGCCTCCGACTTGTCGCCGTCCACCTCCAGGACCCCGTCGCCCGCCTCGACGACCGCGACCCCGGCACCGTGCAGCGCGTCGAGCAGCTGCTCGCGCTGCGGGGTGCGGATCCGGACGTAGCTGCGCGAGTTCTCCGCGATGAAATCGGCCATCGAGGTGTCCGCCAGCAACCGGCCCTGGCCGATGACCACCAGATGGTCGGCGGTCAGCGCCATCTCGCTCATCAGGTGGGAGGAGACGAAGACCGTACGGCCCTGCGCGGCCAGGGACTTCATCAGATTGCGGATCCAGTGGATGCCCTCGGGGTCCAGGCCGTTGACCGGCTCGTCGAACATCAGGATCCGCGGGTCGCCGAGCAGCGCGCCGGCGATGCCGAGCCGCTGCCCCATGCCGAGCGAGAAGCCCTTGGTCTTCTTCTTGGCGACCGCCGAGAGCCCGACCGTGTCCAGGACCTCGCGCACCCGGCTCGCCGGGATGCCGTTGCTCTGCGCGAGGCACAGCAGGTGGTTGTAGGCGCTGCGCCCGCCGTGCCAGGCCTTGGCCTCGAGCAGCGCGCCGATGTACGTCAGCGGGTCCTTCAGCTGCTCGTAGCGCTTGCCGTCGATCCGCACGTCCCCGGCGGTCGGCCGGTCCAGGCCCAGCACCATCCGCATGGTCGTCGACTTGCCCGCACCGTTGGGGCCGAGAAAGCCCGTGATGATGCCGGGTCTGACGGTGAAGGAGAGATTGTTGACCGCCACCTTCTCGCCGTACCGCTTGGTCAGCCCCTCGAGCTCGATCATGGCGCCCACGGTAGAACGGCACGAGGCCCACTGCCACCCCAGTGACAGAAGGCCTCGTCCTTGTTCGTGCGAATTCAGCAGGCGTACGCCCCTCGTGCGGGCCGAACCGCCTCAGCGGGACTGCTGGGCCGGCACCCCGCGGGAGACCGACTCGTCCTCGACCGCCGGAGCGGCGGCCACCGCGGCACCCGTGAGGGACGCCAGCATCTCGCGCACGTTGGTCAGCTGCGCGTTGATGGAGTCGCGGCGGTTGGTGAGGGCGGCCAGCTCGCGCTCCGACTCCGAACGGATCCGGTCGGCCTTGGCGTTGGCGTCGGCCACGATGTCCTCGGACTGGCGCTGCGCCGTCTCCACGGTCTGGCGGGCCCGGCGCTCGGCGTCCGTGCGCAGCTTCTCCGCCTCCAGGCGCAGCTGCTCCGCGCGGTGCTCGATCTCCGCGAGCCGCTTCTCGGCCTTGGCCTGACGGGAGGCCAGGTCCCGCTCGGACTGCTCGCGGCGCTTGGCGAGGTTCGTCTCGAAGTCGGCGGCGGCCTGCGCGGCCTTGGCGCGGGTCTCCTCGAACAGGGCGTCGGCCTCGTCGCGCTTGGACTGCGCGTCCTTCTGCGCCTCGGAGCGCAGCTGGGAGGCGTCGCTCTTGGCCTTCTCGACGATCCGGACGCCCTCGTCCTCGGCCTTGGCCTTGCGCTCGGCGGCGTACGACTCCGCGTCATTGCGCACCTGCTGGGCGGCCGACTCGGCCAGCTCGCGGTGCTGCTCGGCCGCGCGCCGGGCCTCCTCGCGCAGGTCCTTCGCCTCTTCCTCGGCGAGCCGCAGGATCTTCTCGACCCGGGCACCGAGACCGGCGTACGACGGCTCGGCGTCGTTGACCTGGGCCTGGGCGTTCTGAGTCTCGAGGTGGAGCTCCTCGATGCGCTTTTCCAGAGCGGTGATGCGGGCGAGAGCGCTGTCACGGTCGGAGACGAGCTTGGAGATACGTTCGTCCACCTGAGCGCGGTCGTACCCACGCCGCACAAGCTCGAAGCCGTAGGGGGAAGTGTCGCTCATGGGGTTCCTGTCGAAAGAGACCGGGTGAGGTGATAGAGGGAATCCTAGGCGCCAATGCGGTGTGTCATCGAGCGGATGCACGTTTGGTACGGAGAATGACACCTCTTTTGAGTGGCTGACCCATGGATGGCTTGCCAAAGTTCGAGTGAACGGTCCCGTCGGGACTCGGCCAAAGATCTCCAGCAGACACCGAATACGCCCCGGATGCTAGCCGTCTGACGACTTGCCACCCGAACGTGGGGCGCCCACCGTCGCACCGGCCTTCACCCCGTTGTCCTTCGCGCTCCCGGGCGCCTCGAAGGACTCCAGTGCCTCCAGCACGTCCTGCACCCGGGAGATCTCCGCGTTGATGTCCTCGCGGCGCCGGACCAGCACCTCCAGCTCGCGCTTGCCCTCGTCGACCGTGCGCCGGGCCTCGCGGACCGCCTCGGCCTTCAGCTCCTCGGCCTCGCGGACCAGGGTGGCCTTCTTCTGCTCGGCCTCCTTGAGCAGCCCCTCGGCCTTCTTGACGGCGGCGATGCGCACCTTGCCCGCCTCGGAGTTGGCCTCCGACACCAGCTCCTTGGCCTTCGCCTCCGCCTTGGCCAGCTGCTCCTCGGCGGCCTTGATGAGCGCGTCGCAGCGGTCGCCGGCCGACTTCATCGTCTCGGCGGCCTCGCGGCGGGCCCGCTCGTGCAGCTCCTCGATCTCCGAGGTGAGCCGCTCGCGCAGCTCCTCCGCGCGCTCCCTGATGGCGGTCGCGTCCCGGCGGGCGCCGACCAGCAGCTCGTCCGCGTCCGTACGGGCCTTCTCCACCCGGGTGTTGCCCTCGACCGTCGCCTCCTGGACGATCCGGTCGGCCTCCGTGCGGGCCGCGCCGACCATCGTGTCGGCCTGCGACTCGGCGTCCGCGGTGGTCTTCTGCGCCTGCTGCTGCGCCTCGGTGAGCAGCTTGTCGGCCTCGGCGGTGGTCTCCGTGATGAGCGTGTCGACCTGCTCGGCGGCCTCCGAGCGCCGCTTGTTGGCGTCCTTGCGGGCCTCGTCGAGGGTCCGCTCGGCCTCCTCGCGGGCCGCCGTGGTGACCCGCTCGGCCTCCGCGGCCGCCTCACGGCGGACCCGGTCCGCCTCGGTGCGGATCCGCTCGGCGTGCTGCTGCGCGGAGCCGACGGTGTCGGCGGCCTCGGCCCGCAGCCGCTCCGCCTCCCCGGTGGCGTCCGAGACCAGCTGCTCGGCCCGGGCGCTCGCCTCGGCGCGGACCCGGTCGGCCTCGGCGATCGTCTCGGTGCGCAGCCGCTCCGCCTCGGTGGCCGCCTCGCTCCTGACCCGCTCGGCCTCGCTCGCCGCCTCGGCGGTGACGCGCTCCGCCTCCGCGAGTGTCCGGGTCCGGATCCGGTCGGTCTCGGCCGCCGTCTCGGTGGTGAGCCGCTCCGCCTCGGAACGCGCCTCGGTGATCAGGGTGTCCGCCTGCGTCGCCGCGTCGGACCGGATGCGGTTGGCGTCCTCGCGGGCGTCCGCCCGGGTGCGGGACGCGGACTGCTCGGCCTCGGCGATGGTGTCGGAGGCCTCCGTGCGCACCCGCTGGGCGTGCTCGGAGACGTCCGCGCGGATCCGCTCGGCCTCCGTGACGGCCTCGGACACGGTCCGCTCGGCCAGCGCCTTGGCGGCCTCGGTCTCCTCGTGCGCCTCGCGCCTGAGCCGGCCGGCGTCCTCCCCGGCCCGCTCGCGCTCGGCGTAGGCGTCGGCGCGGACCCGGTCCGCCTCCTCCTGGGCCTCGTGCCGGGTGCGCTCGGCGGCGTGCTCGGCGGCGCTGCGCAGCCCGGTGATCTCCTCCTGGGCCTGCTCGTGCAGCCCGGCGACCGACTCGCGCACCTGCGTCGCGTGCTGCTCGGCGGCCGACACCATCTCGGTGGCACGCCGGTCGGCCTCCTCGACCAGCCGGGTCGCCTCGGCCTGTGCCTCCTCCACCCGGTTGCGCGCCGAGGCCAGCAGCTCCTCGCTCTGCTCGCGGGCCCGCAGACGCTCCTGGTCGGCCTCCTGCCGGGCCGAGCCGAGCAGTTCCTCCGCCTCGCGGCGGCGCCGGGCGGCCTCCTCCTGGGCGGCGGCCAGCGCCTCCGACGCCTCGGCCGCGATGCGCTCGGCGGCGGCCTGAGCTTCCGCCCGCACCCGGTCGGCGCTCTCCTGCGCCTCCGACTTCAGCCGCTCCGCCTCGTTGGAAGCCTCCGAGCGCAGCCGTACGGCGACGGCCTCGCCCTCCGCGCGGGAGGCGGACGCGTCTGCGGCGGCCTCGGTGCGCAGCCGCTCGGCCTCCGTCTCGGCCTGCTGCTGGAGCGCACGGATCCGCTCCGCGGCCTCGGTGCGCAGCCGCTCGCTCTCCTCGGCGGCCTCGCGGCGGATCCGCTCGCCCTCCTCGCGGGCCTCGCTCAGGGCCTGCTCGGCCGCGGTGCGGCGCTCCTCGGCCTCGGTGTGCAGCCGCGTCAGCTCCTCGGCGGCCTCCGCCTGCCGGGCCTCGACGGCGCGCTCGGTCTCCTCGCGCAGCTCGCGGGCGGCCCGCTCGGCCTCCGCCTGGAGCTCCGCCACCCGCTCGGCGGCCTCCGCGCGGTGCCGCTCGGCCTCCGCACGGGTGCGCTCCAGGGTCTCCTCGGCCTGCCGGCGCAGGGTCGTCGCCCGCTCGATGGCCTCGGTGCGGACCTTCTCGCTGTCCGCCGTCGCGCTCTGCCGCAGCTCGTCCGCGTCCGCCTTGGCCTTGGCGAGCAGCTCCTCGGCGGTCTTGGCCGCCTCCTCGATCTGCGCCACGGCCTCCTTGCGGGCCTCGGCGCGGATCTTCTCGCCCTCGGCGACCGCGTCCGCCCGCAGCTGCTCGGCCTCGCCGCGCAGCCGGCGCGCCTCCTCCTGGAGCTCGACGGTCTTGGCGCGGTACTCCTTGGTGTCGTCCTTCGCCGCGCCCTTGAGCTGCTCGGCGATGTCGTGCGCCTCGGCGCGCAGCCGGTCCGCCTCGGCCTCGGCCTCCGAGCGGATCCGCTCGGCCTCCTCGGTGGCGGCCTTCGTGGTGCGCTTGGCGTCCTCGGACGCCTTGTTCAGCACGTCCTCGGCGGTCTTGGCCGCCTTGGACAGCTGGGTGGCCGACTCCTCGGCGGTGATCGTGCGCGCCTTCTCGGCGGCCTCGGTGACGATCCGCTCGGCCTCGGCACGGGCGTCCGCGACCACCTGCTCGGCCTCGGACCTGGTGTTCTCCGCGTCCTTGGTGGCCTCGCCGACCAGCCGGGCGACCTGCTCCTTGGCGGTGCGGGTGCGCTGCTCGTTGGTGGCCTCGGCGCTCGACAGCGCCTTGGCCGCGGCCTCCTCGGCCTCGGCGACCACCTTCTCGGCCTCGGCCTGCGCCTTGCGCAGCGCCTCCTCGGCCTCGGTCATCCGCTGCTCGGCGGTGCGGCTCAGCTCCTGGGCCCGGCGCCGGGCGTCCTCGGACTCGGTGGCCGTGGAGGTGCGCAGCTGCTCGGCGTGGTCGGTGGCCTCCTGCGCCTGCGTGGAGGCGGCGTTCAGCAGCCGCTCGGCGTCGGCACGGGCCCGGCGCAGGATCTGCTCGGCCTCGGCACGCGCGCTCTCCGCGTCGCTGCGCAGCCGCTGCCGGGCCTCGGCGGTCAGCCGCTCGGCCTCCGCGCGGGCCGCGGCCATGGCCTGCTCGGCCTCGGCGCGGGACTCGTCGAGCAGGCGCCGGGCCTGCTGCTCGGTGCGGGCGCGCAGCTGCTCGGCCCAGGCCACGTTCTCGTTGACGTGCGACTCGACGGTCTGCCGGCGCTCGGCCAGCTCCTGGTCCAGCTGCTGGCGGCGGGTCACCGCCTCCTGGTGCAGCTCCGCCTGGAGCCGGGCGGCCTGCTCGGCGTGCTCCTGGAGGATCCGCTGGGTCTGCGCCCGCGCCTGGCTCAGCTCCCGCTCCGCGTCGGCGCGCAACTGGTCGGCCTGCGTCTGCGCGTTGCGCAGCAACTGCTCGGCCTGGTACCCGATGTCGCCGCCGTCGAAGGCGGGCCGGGACATGATGGTGCGCCGCGCCTCGTGCAGCTTGGCGCGCAGCACCTCGACCTGGTAGCCGAGGTCCTCGGCGTGCTGGATCGCCTTTTCCCGCTCGGTCTTCAGCCGCTTCATCTCGGCCTCGAACCGAGAGAGGTGGTCGACGTCAGCCGCCGGCTCTCGCTCCTGGCTCTCGTAGCCCCGCACTGCGCGGTCCCATCCGTCCCCTGGTCGCAAATCTTCCCGAACGGGCTCCGTCCGTCCGCCGGACGGGGCCCCCGGGGAATGGTGTCAGATCAACGGCGGGGCATGTGCTGCTGCCCCGTCGCCGACCCCCCGAAACACGACCCCGGCGGTCCCGTCGTCGCACGATGACAGGACCGGGTCACCCTGGACTGAGCGGCGACCGCACCCAACCCTACCGGCCCCTATGTACGAGGGTCAGTGCTCAGGTGACTCAACGGCCGCCGATGTGACCAGTTCTGTCAGTACGCCGTGGCAGTCCTTGGGGTGCAGGAAGGTGATCCGCGACCCCATGGAACCCCGCCGGGGCTCGTCGTACAGCACGCGGACGCCCTTGCCCCGGATGTCCGCGGCGTCCGCGTCCACGTCCGCCGTACCGAACGCGATGTGGTGGACGCCCTCGCCGTTCTTGGCCAGCCACTTGCCGACCGCGGAGTCCTCGCGGGTGGGCTCCAGGAGCTGGAGGTACGAGGCGCCCCCGTCCGACGTATCGTTGATCTTGAGCATGGCCTCCCGCACGCCCTGCTCCTCGTTGACCTCGGTGTGGAACACCTCGAAGCCGTAGGTGGCACGGTAGAACTCGACGGTCGCGTCGAGGTCGTGGCAGGCGATTCCGATGTGGTCGATTCGCGTCAGCATGGTCTCAGTGCAGCGCTCCGGAGGTGGTTACGCAACGTGCGCGCGATCACACCGACAGCCCGGTGACGGGCGGGATACCGCTCAGTACATTCGAGTAAACCCTCGTTCACTCCTCGGCCTGTGCGGGCCGGAAAAGGGGATCGCAGCCCATGTCTTCTGCATCGAACGGCACGACTTCCGTCATCGTCGCGGGTGCCCGCACCCCGATGGGGCGGCTGCTCGGCTCCCTGAAGTCCTTCTCCGGGGCCGACCTCGGCGGCTTCGCGATCAAGGCCGCGCTCGACCGCGCGGGGATCGGCGGCGACCAGGTCCAGTACGTGATCATGGGGCAGGTGCTCCAGGCCGGCGCCGGGCAGATCCCCGCCCGCCAGGCCGCCGTCAAGGCCGGCATCCCCATGAGCGTCCCGGCGCTCACGATCAACAAGGTCTGCCTCTCCGGCCTCGACGCCATCGCACTCGCCGACCAGCTCATTCGCGCGGGTGAATTCGACGTGATCGTCGCCGGCGGCCAGGAGTCCATGACCAACGCCCCGCACCTGCTGCCCAAGTCCCGCGAGGGCTACAAGTACGGCGCGGTCGAGATGATCGACGCCATGGCCCACGACGGCCTGACCGACTCCTTCGAGAACATCGCCATGGGCGAGTCCACGGAGAAGCACAACACCCGGCTCGGCATCGAGCGCGCCGCCCAGGACGAGATCGCCGCCCTGTCCCACCAGCGCGCCGCCGCCGCCCAGAAGAACGGCGTCTTCGACGCCGAGATCACCCCGGTCGAGATCCCGCAGCGCAAGGGCGACCCGGTGCTGTTCGGCAAGGACGAGGGAATCCGCGGCGACACCACCGCCGAGTCGCTCGGCAAGCTCCGTCCGGCCTTCGCCAAGGACGGCACCATCACCGCGGGCTCCTCCTCGCAGATCTCCGACGGCGCGGCGGCCGTGGTCGTCATGAGCTGGGCCAAGGCCGAGGAGCTGGGCCTGGAGTGGATCGCGGAGATCGGCGCCCACGGCAATGTCGCGGGCCCGGACAACTCTTTGCAGTCGCAGCCGTCGAACGCCATCCGGCACGCCCTGAAGAAGGAGGGCCTGGAGGTCGGCGACCTGGACCTCATCGAGATCAACGAGGCCTTCGCGGCCGTCGCCGTCCAGTCAATGAAGGACCTCGGCGTGTCCACCGAAAAGGTGAACGTCAACGGTGGTGCCATCGCCCTCGGGCACCCGATCGGCATGTCCGGGGCCCGGCTGGTGCTGCACCTCGCCCTGGAACTGAAGCGGCGCGGCGGCGGCGTCGGCGCGGCGGCGCTGTGCGGCGGCGGCGGTCAGGGCGACGCGCTGATCGTGCGGGTGCCCGGGGCCTGACCCCGGAGCCACGACATTCCGAACGGAGCTGAACGGAGCTGTGATGCAGGACGTCTCCTCACTGGTGGCCCAGGCCCGAGAAGGCCGGCCGCGGGCCGTGGCCCGGCTGATCTCCCTGGTCGAGGGGGCGTCCCCGCAGCTCAGGGAGGTCATGGAGGCGCTCGCGCCGCTCACCGGCAACGCCTACGTGGTCGGTCTGACCGGCTCCCCGGGCGTCGGCAAGTCGACGTCCACCTCGGCGCTGGTGACGGCGTACCGCAAGCAGGGCAAGCGGGTCGGCGTGCTCGCCGTCGACCCGTCCTCCCCCTTCTCCGGCGGCGCCCTGCTCGGTGACCGGGTGCGGATGTCGGAGCACGCCTCCGACCCGGGCGTCTACATCCGCTCGATGGCGACCCGCGGCCACCTCGGCGGCCTCGCCTGGGCCGCTCCGCAGGCGATCCGCGTGCTGGACGCGGCCGGCTGCGACGTGATCCTGGTGGAGACGGTGGGCGTCGGCCAGTCGGAGGTCGAGATCGCCTCCCAGGCCGACACCTCCGTGGTCCTGCTCGCCCCCGGCATGGGCGACGGCATCCAGGCGGCCAAGGCCGGAATCCTGGAGATCGGCGACGTCTACGTCGTCAACAAGGCCGACCGCGACGGCGCCGACGCGACCGCCCGCGAGCTGAACCACATGCTCGGTCTCGGCGAGGCCCGCGCCGCCGGCGACTGGCGCCCGCCCATCGTCAAGACGGTCGCCGCCCGCGGCGAGGGCGTCGACGAGGTCGTCGAGGCGCTGGAGAAGCACCGCGCGTGGATGGAGGAGCGGAACGTCCTCGGCGAACGCCGTCGCGCCCGGGCCGCCCGCGAGGTCGAGACGATCGCCGTCACCACCCTGCGCGAACGCATCGGCGATCTGCACGGGGACCGGCGGCTGGGCGCCCTGGCGGAGCGCATCGTCGCGGGGGAGCTGGATCCGTACCGGGCGGCGGACGAACTGGTCGCGGGGCTGACGCAGGGCTGAGGGGTGCGGGGCGGGGTTTCCGGGGGTGTTTCTTTCGCCCCCGCCGCCCCTTCCCGTTCCCGTCCCCGGGGGCTGCGCCCCCAGACCCCGCTTTCGGCCTGAACGGCCTCGTCCTCAAGCGCCGGACGGGCTAGAATCCCCCGCGTGTTCCTCCTCTTGGCCTAGGGCCCGCCCCGCACGCGACCGCCGCATCCGGCCGTCGCGCGCATCGGCGTCCCCTCGTTGCCTTCCTGTTGAGGAACCCTTCGCGTGTCCACGCCTCTTTCGCGGCCCTCGTACGCCGCGGTACTCCGTGTCCCCCATGCCCGCCGCACGTTCGCGGCCGCCCTGGTCGGGCGGCTGTCGTACGGCACGGTCTCCCTCGCCCTGATGCTCTCCCTGACCCGGTCCACCGGGTCGTACGCCGTGGCCGGGCTGGTCATGGCGCTCTTCGGCGCCACGGGCGTCTTCCTCTCCCCCTACCGTGCCTCCCTCGTCGACCGGCACGGTCCGCGCCGGGCCCTGCTGCCCATGGCCCTGCTCTACGCCGTGCTGCTCTGCGTGCTGGCGGCGGCCTGCCGGCGTCCGGGCGCCTCCGAGGCCGTCCTCGCGGTGACCGCCGCGTCGGCGGGCGCGTGCACGCCCCCGCTCGGTCCCACGATGCGCGCGGTGTGGGCTCAACTGCTGCCCGACCGGGCCCTGTTGCAGCGTGCCTACAGCCTGGACGGCGTCGCCGAGGAACTGCTCTTCGTCTGCGGCCCGCTCCTGGTCGGCGGCATCGTCGCCGTCGCCCCGCCGGTGGTGGGCGTCGTGCTCAGCGCGGTGCTGGTGGCGGTCGGCACCCTCGCCTTCGTCACCTCACCGGCGACCGACGCGTCGGCCCCGGGGGCAGGGCGGGAGAAGAGCGACGGCCCCGCGTCCGGGGACGGCGGCCCCGGACAGGGCCGGGCCCTGATGCAGCCCGTCGTCGTCGCGGCGGCCGTCGGCGTCTCGGTGAGCGCCGTCGACCTCCTCGTCGTGGCCTTCGCGGGGGAGCGCGGCCTCGGGGACGGCGCGGTCGCCTGGGTGCTGGCGGCGCTGTCGGTGGGCAGCGCGGTCGGCGGGCTCGTCAACGGCGCCGTCGCCTGGAGTTCGCCCACCCGGGCCCGGCTCCCGTTCTTCGCGGCCGGTGTCGGCCTCTGCCTCGCCGCCGCGGGCCTCGCGCCCGGACTCGGCACGCTGGTCCTGGGCGTCATGTGCGCCGGGCTGTTCGTGGCCCCGGCGCTCACCACGGCGTACCTGATCGCCGACGAGAGCGCGGCGCCCGGGTTCCGGGTCCGGGCGGGCGCCTGGTGCAACACCGCCGTGAACGCCGGGATGTCCGCGGGTGCCGCCGCGGTGGGCCTGCTGGTGGAACGGCTGCCGCTGCCGGTGTGCTTCGCCGTGTCCGGCGCGGTCGCCGCGGCGGCGGCACTGGTGCCGGGGCACCGCCGCGGTTCCGCCCGGCGGGCGGGGCCGATCAGTCGTCGTCGGAGCCGTCCGAGTCGTCGGAGCCGTTCGGGTCGTCCGAGTCGTGCGAGCGGTCGGCCGTGACCTTGCCGGTCTCCGGGGCGACCCGCCAGTCCTGCTCGCCCTTGCCCGAGGCGTGCGTCTCGACCTCCCAGGCGGGCTTGCCGTCGCCGCGGTAGCCGTCCTCGTCCAGCTCGACGGAGGTGACGGTGCCGTGTCCCGCCGCCGCCTTCGCCGCCTCGGCGGCGTCGACGGAGGCACCCTTGAGGGCCGTGCGCACCTCGGCGGTGCCGTCCTCGTCGTCGTCCCGCTCCGAGCCCAGCACCTTGCCGGTGGCCGGGTCCACCCGGACGCTGTGCCAGGTGCCGTCGCCGGAGAGGACGTCGACCTCCCAGGCCGCGCGCTCCTTGCGGTCGTTGCCGTCGTCGTCCTCGTCGTCCAGTTCGGCGGAGACGGCGGTGCCCGGGGTTTCCGCCAGGGCGGCGGCGACGGCGTCGGCCGCCGTCACCTTCGAGGCGGCGGCGCCGGAGTCGTCGCGCCGGTCGTCGTCACGGTCGTCGGCCTCGTCCCGTACGCCGCCGTCGTCCGACACGCTCACGTCCGCGCGGGGCGCCGTGCCCCGGTCGTCGTCCGCCGTCGTCGCCAGGGCCGTCGCCGTACCGCCCCCGACCAGTGCGGCGGCGGTGACGGCGGCGATCACGATGTTGCGCTTCATGCGGTTCTCCTCCGAGTCGTCCAGAGTCCAGCGGTTTCCGGTGACTTCACTGTCGCGGACCGACGCTGAGGCCAGGCTGAAGCCGCCTGAAGGGATCTTCAGCTCCGCTTTGCCACTCTTGACCCATGCGCCTGTTGATCGTGGAGGACGAGAAGCGCCTCGCCGTGTCGCTCGCCAAGGGCCTCACCGCCGAGGGATACGCCGTGGACGTCGTCCACGACGGCCTGGAGGGACTGCACCGGGCGGGCGAGGGCGTGTACGACCTCGTCATCCTCGACATCATGCTGCCCGGCCTCAACGGCTACCGGGTCTGCGCCGCCCTGCGCGCCGCCGGGCACGACGTGCCGATCCTGATGCTCACCGCCAAGGACGGCGAGTACGACGAGGCCGAGGGCCTGGACACCGGCGCGGACGACTACCTCACCAAGCCCTTCTCCTACGTCGTCCTGGTCGCCCGGGTGAAGGCCCTGCTGCGGCGCCGGGGACAGGGCGCCGGTGCCTCTCCCGTGCACGTCCACGGCGACCTCAGGGTCGACACCGCCGCCCGCCGGGTCTTCCTCGGCGAGGACGAGGCCACCCTCACCGCCAAGGAGTTCGCCGTCCTGGAGCAGCTCGTGATGCGGGCCGGGGAGGTGGTGTCCAAGGCGGAGATCCTGGAGCACGTCTGGGACTTTGCCTACGACGGCGACCCGAACATCGTCGAGGTGTACGTCAGCGCGCTGCGGCGCAAGCTGCGCGCCGGGCTCATCCGGACCGTGCGCGGCGCCGGCTACCGGCTGGAGACCGGGCGGTGAGCCGCCTCTTCGGCTCGGTGCGGGCCCGCGCCACGCTCGCCGCGACCCTCGTGGTCGCCGTCGCCCTCGTCGCGGCCGGCACCGCCGTCCTGCTGTCCCTGCGCTCCAACCTGCTCGGCGAGGCGGGCACCCAGGCGGAGCGCTCGGCGCGGGACGTGGCGACCGCGCTGGCCGTCGGAACGCGGTACGGCGAACTGAACCTGGACGTCGACGACCGCCCGGTGCAGGTCGTCGACGAGTCGGGCGCACTGGTCGCCGCCAGCGAGGACCTGGAGCGGATCACCGGCACCGGCGTCGACGCGGTGAAGCCGCAGCCGTCCGCCACGGCCGGCGACACCGGCGACGAGGGCTCCGACGACGAGGACGACTCCGGCGACGCGCTAGACGCCGGCGAGATCGGTGAGCGGACCACCGTCAGCGACGGCACGGCGACGATCGACGGCGACACGGAGGACTACCGCTTCGCCGCCGTGCCCGTGGAGACCCGGCGCGGAGACCGGCTCACCGTCTACGCCGGCGCCCCGCTCTCCGCCGAACACGGCGCCGTGAACACCGCGCTGACCGTGATGCTGATCGGCTTCCCGCTGCTGCTCGCGGTCGTGGCGTGGGTGACCTGGCTGGTCACCCGGCGCGCGCTGCGCCCGGTGGAGGGCATCCGGCGCGAGATGGCCGCGATCACCGCCAGCGAGGACCTGGCACGCCGCGTCCCGGTGCCGGACACCCACGACGAGGTGGCCAGGCTCGCCTCGACCACCAACGAGACGCTGGCCGCGCTGGAGTCCTCGGTGGAGCGGCAGCGCGGCTTCGTCGCGGACGCCTCGCACGAGCTGCGCAGCCCCATCGCGTCGCTGCGCACCCAGCTGGAGGTCGCCGCCGCCCATCCGGAACTGCTGGACCTGGACGGCGCCGTGGCGGACACCGTACGGCTCCAGCGGCTCGCCGCCGACCTGCTGCTGCTGGCCAGGCTGGACGCGGGGGAGCGGCCCGCCGACGCCCGGGTCGACCTCGCGGCGCTCGCGCGGGAGGCGGCCGAGGGCCGGGCCGGGGTGAGCGTGCGGGGCGAGGGCGCGGTGCGGGTGGCCGGATCACGGGGGCAGCTGGGGCGGGTACTGGCCAATCTGCTCGACAACGCCCAGCGGCACGCCCGTTCGGCGGTGGAGGTGTCCGTGCGGCGGGACGGGGACGCGGTGGTGGTCGCCGTGGCCGACGACGGCGAGGGCGTGCCGGCGGCCGACCGGGAGCGGATCTTCGAGCGCTTCGTACGGCTCGACAGCGCCCGCAGCCGTGACGACGGCGGCGCCGGTCTCGGGCTGGCCATCGCCCGCGACGTCGCCGTCCGGCACGGCGGCACGCTCACGGTGCACGACGCACCGGCAGGCGGCGCCCTGTTCGAGCTCCGCCTGCCGGGTGCCCGGGCCTGAACGGCTCAGGGGGTCGTGAACAGGGCCGTGATCAGGGCCGTCCCCGCTGCCCGCGCAGGTGTTCCGCGATGGGCTTGAGCGCCTTGTCCAGCTCCGTCAGGTCCTCCGGGGCCAGCAGGTCGATGAAGTGCCTGCGGACGGAGGCCACGTGGTGCGGCGCGACCTTCCGCATCGTCTCCAGGCCGTGCTCGGTGAGGACGGCGAAGAGCCCGCGCCGGTCGGACTCGCAGTTCTCCCGCCGGACCAGGTTCGCGTTCTCCATGCGGGTGATCTGGTGGGAGAGGCGGCTCTTGGACTGCATGGTGGCGGTGGCGAGGTCGCTCATCCGCATTCTGTCGCCCTCCGACTCGGAGAGGTTCACCAGGATCTCGTAGTCGTTCATTGTCAGGCCGAACGGCTGCAGGTCCTTCTCGAGCTGGTGCGTCAACAGCCTGTTGACCTCCAGGTGGGTGCGCCAAGCACACTGCTCCGTATCGGTCAGCCAGCGAGTGGCCGTCTCGGTCTCCATGAATGAAGTCTACCTAAAAGGTTGAAAGGCGAACTAGTGAGGGGTTGTCCGTGACGGTGACGGTGCGCACGCGTTCGATGTCACACTCCGCAGATTACCGCTCACAGCCCGAAGCGGCGCTGGAGGTCCCCCAGCTGTCCGGGAAGCCCCGATGCCCCCGAGCGGCCTCCCGGCGCTCCGGAGGCGCCGCCGCCGGGCACCCCCGCCTGCTGCGGAGGGGCTCCCACGGCCTGCTCCGCCATCAGCGCCTCGCTCGACTGGAGCAGCACCGTGCCGGCCCCCACGAACTCGAACTGGTGCTCCTCCCCGGAGGCCCCGCCGAGCCCCGTCATCGCACGTAGACCGCCCAGTAGGCCGGTCATGTACCCGTGGTCGTAGTGGTGGCACGGGGACGGGCAGTCGGCCCAGCCGACCAGGGCCTGCGGGTCGACCCGGACCGGCGGTTCCACGAACACCACCGGACCGTTCGACGCGGCCACGAACTTTCCGGTTCCGATCAGCGTCAGGAAGCCCGGCACGATCGACTGCTTCAGCGCGAGGCTTGGCTGAAAAGCGAGCAGGTTGCCCGAGCGAATGGTCAGGTTGCCGTCGTCCAGATCGTATGAATTCACGTCGAAGGCCCGGTCGGCGAGGAGCATCTTGCCCGAGCCCTCCGCCACGACCCAGTCGCTCGCGTGCAGAGGCGAATGGAACGACGTGCGCACCAGACGGTCCAGCCGGCCGTGCCCGATCCCGTTGAAATCGATCGTCCCGTAGTAGGCGATCATCTTCCCCTTCTGGAGGAACCACTGGCTCCCCTTCAGCTCCACGCAGAAGGTGTACGCGTTGACGTTGTCGTCCGCCGGCAGCGTCGCCGGGTCGTGGTGGACCGTGCTCACAGCTTCTCCTCCGACGCCTGGACGAACACCGTGCCGCTGCCGCTCAGCTCCAGCTGGAACGCCTCGCCGGAGCCGCGCCCCACCATGTCCCGCCAGCCCAGGGCCGTGGACAGCTTGTTGCGCACGTCGCCGTAGTGGGCGACGTACGCCTGCGGGTCGACGCGCACCGGGCGCTGCGGGGTGATGGGCACCTCGAAGACCCCGCCGTGGGCCATCACCGCCACCGACCCGTGGCCCTTGAGGGACGTGGTGAACAGCCCCTGCCCGCTCACCTGGCCCCGCACCATGCCCATGACGCCGCCCTGCGAACCGAGGAACACCGTGCTCTGCTCCAGGGTGCCCTCGAAGGCGAGGAGGCGGTCCGCCTCGACGTACAGGGTGTCGCCCGCCAGGTTGATCACCTGGACGTGGTGGCCGCCGTGCCCGAAGAACACGGTGCCGCTGCCCTCGACGGTCATCAGCGGCGTGTCCTCGTTGGCCACCCGGCGCCCGATCATCGACATGACCCCGCCCTGGCCGCCGCGGAGATTCGGGGTGAAGGACACCTCGCCGCGGTAGGCGAGCATGGCACCGCGCTGACTGAACAGCCGCTGCCCGGGTGCGACGGTCGCCTGGACCATCTTGGAGTTGATCTCCTGGAAGGCCATCTCAGACATCCCCCGCGATCGTGTTCCGCTCGCTCGGCTGCACGTACACCAGGCCGTCGCCCTCGAAGCGGATCTGGAAGGCCTCGCCGCCGCCCTCCCCGAGCAGCGTGCGGAAGGTCACACCCGACTGGAAGGACTGCCGCAGGTTCCCCTGGTGCGCCACGTACGCCCCCGGGTCGACGGTCAGCGGGTACTGCGCGCTGACCCGCAGCACCACCGCGGGACCGTCGGACATGATCGCCGCCTGCCCGTGCCCCTCGATCGTCGTGGTGAACAGCCCGTTGCCCTGGGAGGCGCCGCGGGTGCCCGTGAAACTGGTGCCGGTCCGCAGCCCGGCGTCGGCCGCCAGGAAGTTGCTCGACTCGACGTACAGCGTGTCGCCCTGGAGTCCCACCAGCGTGATCTCCGAGGCCCGGTCCGCGAACCAGCAGGTCCCCTGCCCCCTCACCTCCATCACCGTCATCTGCTCGCCGGTGATCCGCCGGGTCACCATCCCCCGGAGGCCCTCACCGCCGCCGCTCAGCTTCTTGAAGGCCATCTCCCCGTCGTACGCGACCATCGAGCCGTTCTTCGCCTTGACGGCGTCTCCGGTCATGTCGACGGCGAGGACCCTGCTGCCTTGAAGTCGGAACATCGCCACGCTGTGAACGTAGCCCCGCCACGGGTGGACAGAACAGGGCCCACGGGTGGAGACCGACCCTGAGTCCATCCCTTGGGGCAGTGTTTGCCACAATGGGCGAACGATTGTGCTTCCGTTCACAAGGCGGAGCGCACACCGCCCGCGCCGTCAGCGACTCTCTCCTCCCGAAGGTGACCCGTGGACCTCAAGACCGCCACCGCCCTCCGCCGCCTCCGTCTGGTCTCGGCCCCCGAGGCGATCTCGTTCCTCCTCCTGCTCGTCTGCTCCGTCCTGAAGCGGACCACCGACTTCAACGCGGTGCCGGCGATGGGCATGATCCACGGCGTCCTCTTCGTGCTGTACGTGATCTTCTGGGCGGACGCCTGGAACCGCGCCAAGTGGCCGCTGAAGACCGCCGCGCTGTACTTCGTCCTCTCGGTCCTGCCGACCGGCGGCTTCTTCGCGGACCGCAAGCTCAAGCGCGAGGCCGAGACCGCGGTCATCGCCTCCCGCGCCCGCCAGGAAGGGATCGTCAACGCATGATCGTCGCCTTCTCCGTGACGCCGCTCGGCGTCGGCGAGGACGTGGGGGAGTACGTCGCCGACGCCGTCCGGGTGGTCCGCGAGTCCGGGCTGCCGAACCGCACCGACGCCATGTTCACGTCCGTCGAGGGCGAGTGGGACGAGGTCATGGACGTCGTCCGGCGGGCCGTCGCCGCCGTCGAGGCGCGGGCGCCGCGGGTCTCCCTGGTCCTCAAGGCCGACATCCGCCCCGGCGTGACGGACGGCCTGACGTCGAAGGTCGAGACGGTCGAGCGCCACCTCGCCGGATGAGCGACCCGGGAGCGCTCGGGAGCGCTCGGCGAGCGCCCCGGCGCGGGCGGTGGTGCCGAGCGGTATCGAAAGGCGAGACGGGGCTGACCGGCATATGACCGGCCGGTAAGGTCTCTTGCCGTGCCGAAGCCCCTCAGTCTCTCCTTCGATCCCATCGCCCGAGCCGACGAACTCTGGGCACAGCGCTGGGGCGGTGTGCCCTCCATGGCCGCGATCACCTCGATCATGCGGGCCCAGCAGATCCTGCTGGGCGAGGTCGACGCCGTGGTCAAGCCGTACGGGCTGACGTTCGCGCGGTACGAGGCGCTGGTGCTGCTCACCTTCTCCAAGTCGGGCGAACTGCCGATGTCCAAGATCGGCGAGCGCCTCATGGTGCACCCCACCTCCGTGACGAACACCGTCGACCGGCTGGTGCGCTCCGGCCTGGTGGCCAAGCGCCCCAACCCCAACGACGGCCGCGGCACGCTGGCCACCATCACCGACAAGGGCCGCGAGGTCGTCGAGGCGGCCACCCGCGACCTGATGGCGATGGACTTCGGCCTGGGCGCGTACGACGCCGAGGAGTGCGGGGAGATCTTCGCGATGCTCCGCCCGCTGCGGGTCGCCGCGGGCGATTTCAAGGAGGACTGAGCGAGGGGACCGGGCGACCGGGCAGGCCCGGCGAGTCGCCCGACCCGGTCGAAGATCGCGCGAAACGGGCGGTTACGCTCGGAGCCATGAAAAAGAGCGTGCTGACCCGCTACCGGGTCATGGCGTACGTCACCGGAGTGCTGCTGATCGCGCTGTGCCTCGGCATGATCGCGAAGTACGTCCTGGATCTGGGCGGCGCCGCCGACTTCACCCAGGTCGTCAGCATCGCCCACGGCTGGCTGTACGTGATCTACCTGGTCTTCGCCTTCGACCTGGGGTCCAAGGCGAAGTGGCCGGTGAAGAAGCAGCTGTGGGTGCTGCTCGCCGGAACCGTGCCGACCGCGGCCTTCTTCGTGGAGCGGCGGATCAGCCGGGAGCTGGACGCCAAGGTCGCCGCCACCGAGGCGCCCGCGTCCGTCAAGGCGTAACCGGCCCCACACGGGCCGTCCCACCGCCGTGCGGACACCCGTACGGCGGTAGCCCATCGACATTTACTTGGACGTCCTAGTAAATTCGGGGGTATGGACGCTCACGCCATAGAAGAGGGCCGCCTTCGCTGGCAGGCCCGGTACGACGCGGCGCGCAAGCGCGACGCGGACTTCACGACGCTCTCCGGCGACCCCGTGGAGCCGGTGTACGGGCCCCGGCCGGGGGACGAGTACGAGGGCTTCGAGCGGATCGGCTGGCCGGGCGAGTACCCCTTCACCCGCGGCCTGTATCCGACCGGGTACCGGGGGCGTACGTGGACCATCCGGCAGTTCGCCGGGTTCGGCAACGCCGAGCAGACCAACGAGCGCTACAAGATGATCCTCCGCAACGGCGGCGGCGGGCTCTCGGTCGCCTTCGACATGCCGACGCTGATGGGCCGCGACTCCGACGACCCGCGCTCGCTGGGCGAGGTCGGGCACTGCGGGGTGGCCATTGACTCGGCCGCCGACATGGAGGTCCTGTTCAAGGACATCCCGCTCGGTGACGTGACGACCTCCATGACGATCAGCGGGCCCGCCGTGCCCGTGTTCTGCATGTACCTGGTCGCCGCCGAACGCCAGGGCGTGGACGCGTCCGTGCTGAACGGCACGCTCCAGACCGACATCTTCAAGGAGTACATCGCCCAGAAGGAGTGGCTCTTCCAGCCCGAGCCGCACCTGCGCCTGATCGGCGACCTGATGGAGTACTGCGCGGCCGGCATCCCGGCCTACAAGCCGCTCTCCGTCTCCGGGTACCACATCCGCGAGGCCGGGGCGACGGCCGCGCAGGAGCTGGCGTACACCCTGGCGGACGGCTTCGGGTACGTGGAGCTGGGGCTGTCGCGCGGGCTGGACGTCGACGTCTTCGCCCCCGGCCTCTCCTTCTTCTTCGACGCGCACCTCGACTTCTTCGAGGAGATCGCCAAGTTCCGCGCGGCGCGCAGGATCTGGGCCCGCTGGATGCGCGACGTGTACGGGGCGCAGACCGACAAGGCGCAGTGGCTGCGGTTCCACACCCAGACCGCCGGTGTCTCGCTGACCGCGCAGCAGCCGTACAACAACGTGGTACGGACCGCCGTGGAGGCGCTGGCCGCCGTGCTCGGCGGGACCAACTCCCTGCACACCAACGCGCTCGACGAGACCCTCGCCCTGCCCAGCGAGCAGGCCGCCGAGATCGCCCTGCGCACCCAGCAGGTGCTGATGGAGGAGACCGGCGTCGCCAACGTCGCCGACCCGCTGGGCGGTTCCTGGTTCATCGAGCAGCTGACCGACCGGATCGAGGCCGACGCGGAGAAGATCTTCGAGCAGATCAAAGAGCGGGGGCTGCGCGCCCATCCCGACGGGCAGCACCCCGTCGGCCCGATCACCTCCGGGCTGCTGCGCGGCATCGAGGACGGCTGGTTCACCGGCGAGATCGCCGAGTCGGCCTTCCGCTACCAGCAGGCGCTGGAGAAGGACGACAAGAAGGTGGTCGGCGTCAACGTCCACACCGGCTCCGTCACCGGCGACCTGGAGATCCTGCGGGTCAGCCACGAGGTCGAGCGGGAGCAGGTGCGGGTGCTGGGCGAGCGCAGGGCCGCCCGTGACGACGCGGCCGTGCGGGGGGCGCTGGACGCGATGCTGGCCGCGGCGCGTTCCGGCGGGAACATGATCGAGCCGATGCTGGACGCGGTGCGGGCGGAGGCGACGCTGGGGGAGATCTGTGGGGTGCTGCGGGAGGAGTGGGGGGTGTACACGGAGCCGGCGGGGTTCTAGGCGCCGCGTGCTTCGGTGGCCGTTCCAGGGGGCTCCGCCCCCTGGACCCCCGGGCCTATGCCCACCCACCACCCGACTCGGTCGGTCTAGAGGTCACCCGCCACCCGTCACCCGTCACCCGTCGTCCGACTCCGGCGGCCGGGAGGTGAGCCCCCGCAGCAAGACCTGGGTGAAGCCGCGTACCCAGTCCGCGTTGGCGGTCTGTGCGCTGACCAGGGTGCGGTGCACCACCGCTCCCGCGACCATGTCGAAGATCAGGTCCACGGTGCGGGCCGCCTCCGCGGCGTCCGGCTCCGGCGGCAGCTCGCCCCGGGCCTGGGCCCGCGCCCTGCCCTCCAGCACCAGGCGCTTCTGCCGCTCGACGATCGAGGTGCGGATGCGCTCGCGCAGCGCGTCGTCCCGGGTGGACTCCGCGACCACCGCCATCAGGCCGCTCCTGGCCTCCGGACGGGCCAGGATCGCCGCGAACTGGAGCACCACGCCCTCGATGTCGGCGGCGAGGGAGCCGCGGTCGGGCAGTTCCAGCTCGTCGAAGAGCTCCGCCACCGCGTCCACGACCAGCTCGTTCTTGCCCGCCCAGCGGCGGTAGAGCGTCGTCTTGGCAACCCCGGCCCGCGTGGCGACGTCTCCCAGGGTGAGCTTCGACCAGCCGAGGTCGACCAGCGCGGCCCGCGTCGCGGCCAGGATCGCGGTGTCCGCCGCGGCACTGCGCGGGCGCCCGGCACGGCCGGCGGGGGTGCTGCTCTGCATCCCCCGACCTTAACCGGCGGGTAACACGCGGTCGGTCGTGAGGCAGATCACCGCGGCGGGGTGTTCCCGCGGGCCGTCCCGGTATTACGCTACGAGTCGTAGCGAAAGCGCGGGTCCGCCCGCGCCCCAGCGACGACCACGGGCGTGGGGTGGGGACCCGGCGCCGAGCAGGACACACGCGAACAGCACACATCCGGGCGGGCTTTCGACCCGGTTTTCACACGCGCGCGCCGTACGGGGGAGGATAGGCCCATGCAGCCACGGAACATGTCCATGAGCGGGGTCGTCGACCTCGCCGCGGTGAAGCAGGCCCAGGAAGCCAAGGCGAAGGCGGAGCAGGCGCGCGCCCAGGCGGCCCGTCAGGGCGGTACGGGAGCCGTCTCCCCGGCCGACCTCGTCATCGACGTCGACGAGGCCGGTTTCGAGAGCGAGGTTCTCCAGCGGTCCACCGAGGTCCCGGTCGTCATCGACTTCTGGGCCGAGTGGTGCGAGCCCTGCAAGCAGTTGAGCCCGGTCCTGGAGCGGCTCGCCGTCGAGTACAACGGGCGCTTCCTCCTCGCCAAGATCGACGTCGACGCCAACCAGATGCTGATGCAGCAGTTCGGCGTCCAGGGCATCCCCGCCGTGTTCGCGGTCGTCGCCGGACAGGCGCTGCCGCTCTTCCAGGGTGCCGCCGGTGAGGCGCAGATCCGCCAGACCCTGGACCAGCTGGTGCAGGTCGGCGAGGAGCGCTTCGGTCTGACCGGTCTGGTCGTCGACCCCGAGGCGGAGCCGGGCGCTGCGCCGTCCGCCGCCCCCGAGCGCCCGGCCGGGCCGCACGACGCGGCTCTCGACGCCGCCGTGCAGGCGATGGACGCGGGTGACCTGGGCGGCGCGGTCCAGGCGTACAAGAACGTGCTGGCCGAGGAGCCGGGCAACACCGAGGCGAAACTGGGCCTGGCCCAGGCCGAGTTGCTCCAGCGGGTGCAGAACGCCGATCCGCAGCGGGTCCGTCAGGAAGCGGCCGACAAGCCGGGCGACGCCCAGGCGCAGATCGCCGCCGCCGACCTGGATCTGGTGGGCGGTCACGTGGAGGACGCCTTCGGGCGCCTGATCGACACGGTGCGCGTCACGGCCGGGGACGACCGGGACGCCGTACGGCTGCGGCTGCTGGAGTTGTTCGAGGTGGTCGGTGCCGACGACCCGCGGGTGACCGCGGCGCGCCGGGCACTCGCCCGCGCCCTGTTCTAGTCCGCGTCGGGGTCTGCGTTCTAAACGCCATCGACGTGTGGCGGGTGTGAAGGACCTGTCGAAGAGGCGTCACTGCGGCCGCGCTTTACCAAAACTTGGTAATCGCGGCCGCTGTTACTGGCAGTAAGTCAGCGGCGTCGATCTGTCGGACTCTGTCCATCGATCAATAGTTTTGTTCTGCCCTCATGACACACCCAGCGTCGCCGTTCGAGACCGGTGTGTCGTCCCGCCGTTACCCGGCCGCTACTAGCCAGTAACGAACCCCCTTGTGTCGACGGCGAGAATGCACCACGATCGGCGACGCTCGGTCCATTCCCGTACCCCGACAGCCGGTCGGGTGGCGGGGGTTCCTGGGTCCCCACCGAGCAGGGTCGGCGGCAGTGGTGCCGGCCCTTGGGCAGGGGGGTCTTCGCTCATCCGGCGAAGCCTGTCCAGCAGGGTTGTGCGTGATGCGTGTCAGGCGCGACCAGTGGTTGTCGCTCGGGGGTGATCGCCGGTTATTCGGGCGCGTTGTACGTGCCGCCGAGTGCGGGCGCTCTCCTTCCCGAGGACGTAGCACTTCTCCCATCCCTGCCAGACCGCGCCGCCGAACCGGCGGCCGGCCGAGGCCAGGAGATGTACGTCCGAGAAGGAGGAAATATGGAGTCCCAGGTGCGTGGCGGGACCAGATGGAAGCGGTTCGCTGTGGTCATGGTGCCCAGCGTGGCCGCCACGGCTGCGATAGGCGTCGCGCTCGCGCAGGGCGCTCTCGCCGCGTCGTTCAGCGTTTCCGGCCAGTCGTTCAAGGTGACGGCGGACCAGCTCGACGGCACGGGCTTCTCCCAGTACGGGGCGATCGATTCGGGCTACACGCTGAAGGGCGAGAAGACGGCTCACCCCGTCGCGGTCTCGGCGTTCAAGTCCGCGCAGATCAAGAACATGTGCCAGTCCGTGGTCACCCCGGACATCCCGCTGATCGGTTCGGTCAGCCTCATGCTGAAGGCCGGCGGTGGCAACACCCCGGTCAAGGCGGAGAACCTGTACATCGACGTCGAGGACCTCTCGGCCGATGCCACGTTCCGCGGCATCGACATCGGTGTGGCAGCCAAGGACGCCAACAAGGGTCCCGGCATCAAGAAGGGCGACACGGCGAACCCGTACGGGTTCGCGCAGCAGGCCGACTCGGCCACGCTGAAGAACGTGAAGCAGACGGCGTGGGCGACCACCGCCGGAACCTTCAAGCTCAGCGGTCTGAAGATGTCGCTGTCCAAGGGTGTCAAGGAGTGCTACTAAGCACTCGTTGACGGGCGGGGGAGCCGGTGGCGCCCCCGCCCGTCCACTCTCCGGCCGTGCCTTCACGTGCGGCCCACATCTCCACCACAGCAAAGCCGTACCAGGGAGCTGTTTTCCATGAGCGCCGAGACTCCTGCAGCAGCCGGCCAGTTCACCCGCCGTAGGCTGCAGTTCCGTGCCTGGCGAGGCGGGCGGCCGTTCTGGGCCGGCCTGTTCATCGCGCTCGGCGGACTCCCCATCGCCTACTTCCCGTACGCGAACCTCCAGATCGGTCACCTGACCCTCGCGATGGCGACCACCGCGGGCTCCGGCTCCCTGATCATCGGTGTGCTGCTGGTCGTCCTGGGCGTCAGCCTGTGGTTCCAGAAGCACATCCGGGTCTTCGCCGGTGTGGCGGCGATCCTGCTGGCGCTGGTGTCCATCCCCGTGTCCAACCTCGGCGGTTTCCTCATCGGCTTCCTGCTCGCGCTGGTCGGCGGGGCGATGGCCGTGTCGTGGGTGCCGGGCGAACCGCCGCAGACCGAGCCGCCGCTGGAGGGCAAGGGCACGGACGGCGCCCCCGAGGGCGCGGTCCCCGGAGCTGCGGCCGACGACACCGCGTTCCCCGGCTTCCCGGGGCCCGGGACCCAGGCGTCCGGCCCAGCGGTGCCGGGGCCGCGGGGCGGGATGGACGACGGGGAGCCCTCCCAGGGCTTCATGGCACCGGGGGCGCACGATCTGTCAGGAACGAGCCCGGCCAACGGGGCGAACGGGAGGCACAGTGCCGGCTGACGAGGTGACCCGCGGGACTGACGTGGAGTCGTCCCGTGTGAGAACCGGGCCGCGCCACGCGGCACCCAAGAAGCCGTTGTTCACCAGGTTCCACATGCCGGCCGGCAAGGCGATAGCCATCGCGGCGATGCCCACGGCCGTCCTCATGGGGATGGGGTTCACGCCGACGCTCGCCCTCGCCGACGGCAACGACGCGGCGCCGCCCTCCAACAGCCTGACGGCCGACGAGTACAAGGACTGCGTGGCGGCCCTGGAGGACGCCGAGAAGGACCCGTCCGCCTCGCCCACCCCCTCGCCCTCGGCGACCGACGGGGCCGACGACGGCAAGGACGACGCGAAGGAGCCCGACCCCTCGGCCTCCACCGGGGACACCGGCGAGGACGCGGGCACGGACGCCGGCTCGGACCAGGACGACCCCTCTTCGCCGGATTCAGGTTCCGACGACAAGGGCGCCGAGGACGAGCAGGACGCCCCCGCCCCGAGCCCCTCCGCGTCGCAGAGCCAGGAGGCGTCCGGTTCGAGCGCGGCGGAGCCGTCCCCCTCCGAGTCGGAGGACAAGGGCGGGCTGCTGGACGGCCTCGGCGACACCCTCGAGGGCATCTTCACCGGCGGCAAGAAGGCCGAGGAGAGCCCGAGCCCCACGCCGACCCCGTCGGCCTCCGAGGGCGCGTCCGACGCGTCCGACGCGCTGAAGGACACGACCGACACGGTCACCGGCACCGCGAAGGACACCGTCGAGGGCGCGACCGGCACGGCGTCGAAGGCGGCCGAGGACACCGCGGACACGGTGGACAAGGCGGCCGAGGCGGCCAGGAAGGCGGCCGAGAAGGCCAAGGAGGACGCGGAGAAGGCCAAGGAGGACGCGACCGCCACGCCCAGCTCCAGCGCCTCCGAGAGCGCCGACGAGGCCGGCAAGGACGCCGAGGACTGCCCGGCCGCCACCGACGCGGAGGGCGGCGTCGACAACAAGCTGCCGCTGCCCGACGACCCGTGGTACCTCAACGCCAGCTCGCTGCTGCTGAAGGGCGCCTCCTACAAGGGCGTCGTCGAGGTGCGGACGGCCAACGGCACCACCAAGAAGGTGCTGAAGTACGTCATCTCCAACGGCACCGACATCGGCGACCTGCACCAGACGGTGAAGGACGAGCAGGCCGGCAAGACCTACCACGTGCAGGCGGCCAAGGGCTCCACGTCCACGATCCGCGACGGCGAGACGGTGATGTACACCGAGAGCATCTCGGGCAACCTGCTCGGGCTGATCCCGATCACCTTCGACCCGGAGAACCCGCCGCCGCTGGACATCCCGCTGATCTACTTCACCAAGGTCACGGTCGTCCAGGCCGGGCAGTTCGGCGGCACGCTGCACGTGCCGGGGCTGCACCAGTACACGACCGACTGAGCACATCCGCACCACGCCCGAGGGCGCCCCCTGCGGCAGGGGGCGCCCTCGGTGCGTACGACGGAGGCGGGGGCGGTCAGCCGCGCCGCGTCTCGCCCAGGTGCAGGACCCGGACCATGTTGGTGGTGCCGGGCACGCCGGGGGGCGAACCTGCGGTGATCACGACGACGTCGCCGTCGTTGAACCGGCCCAGGCGGGCCGTCTCCTGGTCCACCAGGTCGACCATCTCGTCGGTGCTGTTCACGAACGGCACCACGTGCGGCTCCACGCCCCAGCTGAGCGCCAGCTGGTTGCGGGTGGACTCGTCGGTGGTGAAGGCGAGGATCGGCTGGCAGGCGCGGTAGCGCGAGAGCCGGCGGGCGGTGTCGCCGGACTGGGTGAAGGCCACCAGGCCCTTGCCGCCGAGGAAGTCGGCGATCTCGGCGGCGGCCCGGGCCACCGAACCGCCCTGCGTGCGCGGCTTCTTGCCCGGCACCAGCGGCTGGAGGCCCTTGGAGAGCAGCTCCTGCTCGGCAGCGGTGACGATCTTCGACATCGTCTTGACGGTCTCGATCGGGTACGCGCCCACGCTCGACTCGGCGGACAGCATGACCGCGTCGGCGCCGTCCAGGATCGCGTTGGCCACGTCGGAGGCCTCGGCGCGGGTCGGACGGGAGTTGGTGATCATCGACTCCATCATCTGGGTCGCCACGATCACCGGCTTGGCGTTGCGCCGGCACAGCTCGATCAGGCGCTTCTGCACCATGGGGACCTTCTCGAGCGGGTACTCGACGGCCAGGTCGCCACGGGCGACCATCACGCCGTCGAACGCCATCACGACGTCCTCCATGTTCTCGACCGCCTGGGGCTTCTCCACCTTGGCGATCACGGGGACGCGGCGGCCCTCCTCGTCCATGACGCGGTGCACGTCGGCGACGTCCTTGGCGTCCCGGACGAAGGAGAGGGCGACCATGTCGCAGCCCATGCGCAGCGCGAAGCGGAGGTCCTCGACGTCCTTCTCGCTCAGCGCGGGGACGTTGACCGCCGTGCCGGGCAGGTTGATGCCCTTGTGGTCGGAGATGACGCCGCCCTCGATGACCATCGTCTTCACCCGGGGGCCCTCGACCTCGGTGACCTTCAGCTCGACGTTGCCGTCGTTGATGAGCACCTGGTCGCCCTTGGTGACGTCACCGGGCAGGCCCTTGTACGTCGTGCCGCAGATCGTCCGGTCGCCGGGGACGTCGTCGGTGGTGATGGTGAACTCGTCACCGCGCACCAGCTCGACGGGGCCCTCCGCGAAGGTCTCCAGGCGGATCTTGGGGCCCTGGAGGTCGGCGAGGACACCGATGGCCCGGCCCGTCTCCTTGGCGGCGGCCCGCACCCGGTCGTAACGACCCTGGTGCTCGGCGTGGGTGCCGTGGCTGAAGTTGAAGCGGGCCACGTTCATGCCGGCTTCGATCAGCGTGACGAGCTGCTCGTGGGAGTCGACCGCGGGGCCGAGAGTACAGACGATTTTCGAACGGCGCATGGGTGCCATCCTATCGGTTTGTTTCGGCGCGGAATATTCCGTCTGGCGGAAAATACAAAAGGGCGGGATGCCGCTCAGGTGAGAGGGGGATTCCCCGATTCATTTACCAGTGCATAGGTCTGTGTCGCGATCTCCATTTCCTCGTCCGTCGGTACCACCGCCACCGCCACCCGCGCCCCCGCGGGCGAGATCAGCCGGGCCTCGTCGCCGCGTACGGCGTTCAGCTCGCCGTCGACCGCCAGGCCGAGCCCCTCCAGGCCCGCCACGGCCGCCTCCCGCACCGGCGCCGAGTTCTCCCCGACCCCGGCCGTGAACGCCACGGCGTCCACGCGTCCGAGAACGGCGTAATAGGCGCCGATGTACTTCTTCAGCCGGTGAATGTAGACGTCGAAGGCCAGCTGCGCCCGCTCGTCACCGGCGTCGACACGGCGGCGGATCTCCCGCATGTCGTTGTCGCCGCACAGCCCGATCAGACCGCTCCTCTTGTTGAGGAGAGTGTCGATCTCGTCGGCGGACATTCCCCCAACACGCATCAAATGGAAGATGACGGCCGGGTCCATGTCTCCCGAGCGCGTACCCATCACGAGCCCCTCCAAAGGCGTCAGTCCCATGGAGGTGTCCACGCACCGCCCGCCCCGCACGGCCGAGGCGGACGCCCCGTTGCCCAGGTGCAGCACGATGACGTTCACGTCCTCGGGCGCCCTGCCCAGCAGCCGCGCGGTCTCCCGGGAGACGTACGCGTGCGAGGTGCCGTGGAAGCCGTAGCGCCGGACGCGGTGCGCGTCGGCGGTCTCGACGTCGATCGCGTAGCGGGCCGCGGACTCCGGCATCGTCGTGTGGAAGGCCGTGTCGAAGACGGCGACCTGCGGCAGGTCGGGGCGCAGCGCCTGCGCGGTGCGGATGCCGGTGAGGTTGGCCGGGTTGTGCAGCGGGGCGACCGGCACCAGCCGCTCGATCTCGGCGAGCACGGCGTCGTCCACGACGGTCGGCTCGGTGAACTTCAGTCCGCCGTGCACCACCCGGTGCCCGATCGCGGCCAGCTCCGGCGAGTCCAGGCCGAGGCCGTCCTTGGCCAGCTCGGCCGCCACGGCCTTCAGCGCCGCCTCGTGGTCCGGGACGGCCCCGCTCCACTCCCGGCCGCCGCTACCGGCCGGCGTGTGCTTCAGCCGCGAGGTCTCCTCGCCGATCCGCTCGACGAGGCCCACGGCCAGGCGCTCACCGCCGCGCATGTCGATCAGCTGGTACTTCACCGACGACGAGCCGGAGTTGAGAACGAGGACACGGGTGCCGGTCACTGGTCGGACGCCTTCTCACTGGGGGACTGCTGGGCCTGGATCGCCGTGATGGCGACGGTGTTGACGATGTCCTGCACGAGCGCGCCCCGGGACAGGTCGTTGACCGGCTTGCGCAGGCCCTGGAGGACCGGGCCGACCGCGATGGCGCCGGCCGAGCGCTGCACCGCCTTGTAGGTGTTGTTGCCGGTGTTCAGGTCGGGGAAGATCAGCACGCTGGCCTGCCCGGCGACCGCCGAGCCGGGCAGCTTGGTGGCGGCCACCGACGGTTCGACCGCCGCGTCGTACTGGATCGGCCCCTCGATGCTGAGGTCCGGGCGGCGCGAGCGGACCAGCTCGGTCGCCTCGCGCACCTTGTCGACGTCCGCGCCGGAGCCGGACGTGCCGGTCGAGTACGACAGCATCGCGATCCGCGGCTCCACCCCGAACTGCGCCGCCGTCGACGCGGACTGGGCGGCGATGTCGGCGAGCTGCTCCGCGTCCGGGTCCGGATTGACCGCGCAGTCGCCGTAGACCAGCACCTTGTCGGCCAGGCACATGAAGAAGACCGAGGAGACGATCGCGGCGTCCGGCTTGGTCTTGATGATCTCGAAGGCCGGGCGGATGGTCGCCGCCGTCGAGTGCACCGACCCCGACACCATGCCGTCGGCGAAGCCCTCCTGCACCATCAGCGTGCCGAAGTAGTTCACGTCGGAGACCACGTCGTGGGCCAGCTCCACGGTCACGCCCTTGTGGGCGCGCAGGGCGGCGTACTTCTCGGCGAAGGAGTCGCGCAGCTCGCTGGCGGCCGGGTCGATCAGCTCGGCGCCGCCGAGGTCGATGCCGAGGTCGGCGGCCTTCTTGCGGATCTGCTCGACCGGGCCGAGCAGGGTCAGCTCGCACACGCCCCGGCGCAGCAGCACCTCCGCCGCGTGCAGCACCCGCTCCTCGGTGCCCTCGGGCAGGACGACCCGGCGCAGGTCGGAGCGGGCCTGTTCGAGCAGCTTGTGCTCGAACATCATCGGCGTGACGCGGTCGCTGCTGGGGGCGGAGACCCGCTGGTTCAGCTCGGCCGTGTCCACGTACCGCTCGAACAGGCCGAGGGCCGTCTCCGCCTTGCGCGGGGAGGCCGCGCTCAGCTTGCCCTCCAGGGAGAACAGCCGCTCGGCGGTCGGGAAGCTGTTGCCGGTCACCGAGAGCACCGGGGTGCCGGGGGCCAGCCGGTCGGCGAGGGTGAGGATGCCCTGGCCGGGCACCTCGTCCAGGGTCAGCAGGACCCCGGCTATCGGCGGGGTGCCGGCGCTGTGCGCGGCCAGCGTGCCGATCACCAGGTCGGCGCGGTCGCCGGGGGTGATGACCAGGCAGCCCGGGGTCAGGGCGCCGAGCAGGTTGGGCAGCATGGCCCCGCCGAAGACGAAGTCCAGCGCGTCGCGGGCGAGCCCGGAGTCGTCCCCGAGCACCACCCGGGCGTCCAGGGCGTGCGCGATCTGGGAGACCGTCGGCGCGGACAGGGCGGGCTCGTCCGGCACCACCCAGCACGGCACCGGCAGCCGGTGCGCGAGCCGCTCGGCGATCTCGTCCCGGTCCTCGCGCGCCACCCGGTTGGTCACCATGGCCAGCACGTCGCAGCCGAGGCCGTCGTAGGCGCGGAAGGCGTTGTGGGTCTCCGCGAGCACGGACTCGGCGCTCTGCTTGCGGCCGCCGACGACGGGGAGGACCGAGGCGCCGAACTCGTTGGCGAGCCGCGCGTTCAGCGACAGCTCGTCCGGGAACTGGGTGTCGGCGTAGTCGGTGCCCAGGACGAGCACGACGTCGTAGTCCCGCGCCACCAGGTGGAAGCGGTCGACCAGCGCGGACACCAGCTCGTCCACGCCCTGTTCGGCCTGGAGGAGGGAGGCCTCCTGGTAGTCCATGCCGTAGACCGTGGCCGGGTCCTGCGCGAGCCGGTAGCGGGCGCGCAGCAGCTCGAAGAGCCGGTCCGGCCCGTCGTGCACCAGGGGACGGAAGACGCCGACCCGGTCGACCTGCCGGGTCAGGAGTTCCATCACCCCCAGCTCGACGACCTGGCGGCCGTCGCCGCGGTCGATACCGGTCACGTACACGCTGCGCGTCACGCGTGCTCTCCGTTTCGTCGGGGTGAGCGTTTTTCGTCGGGCTGAGGAGGTGGGCGGAACCCTCTTGACAGTACCTCTGGCGAGGGTTAAGGCGCCCGTCAGCGTCCACCGCCGTCCGGGCCGTGAAACAATTGAATCGGCTCACCGGTGTCAACAGCGAGCAGGAGACACAGCACGATGCGTATCGGAGTTCTCACCGCAGGCGGCGACTGCCCCGGCCTGAACGCAGTGATCCGGTCGGTCGTGCACCGAGCGGTCGACAACTACGGCGACGAGGTCATCGGCTTCGAGGACGGCTACGCCGGACTGCTGGACGGCCGGTACCGCACGCTCGACCTCAACGCGGTCAGCGGCATCCTGGCCCGCGGCGGCACCATCCTCGGCTCCTCCCGCCTGGAGCGCGACCGGCTCCGCGAGGCCTGCGAGAACGCCTCGGACATGATCCAGAACTTCGGCATCGACGCCCTGATCCCGATCGGTGGCGAGGGCACGCTCACGGCCGCCCGGATGCTGTCCGACGCGGGCCTCCCGGTGGTCGGCGTGCCGAAGACCATCGACAACGACATCTCCTCCACCGACCGCACCTTCGGCTTCGACACGGCGGTCGGCGTCGCGACCGAGGCGATGGACCGCCTCAAGACCACCGCCGAGTCCCACCAGCGCGTGATGGTCGTCGAGGTCATGGGCCGGCACGCCGGCTGGATCGCCCTGGAGTCCGGCATGGCGGCCGGCGCCCACGGCATCTGCCTGCCCGAGCGGCCCTTCGACCCCGCCGACCTGGTCAAGATGGTCGAGGAGCGGTTCGCCCGCGGCAAGAAGTTCGCCGTGGTCTGCGTCGCCGAGGGCGCCCACCCCGCCGAGGGCTCCATGGACTACGGCAAGGGCGCCATCGACAAGTTCGGCCACGAGCGCTTCCAGGGCATCGGCACCGCGCTCGCCTTCGAACTGGAGCGCAGGCTCGGCAAGGAGGCCAAGCCGGTCATCCTCGGCCACGTCCAGCGCGGCGGCGTGCCCACCGCGTACGACAGGGTGCTCGCCACCAGGTTCGGCTGGCACGCGGTGGAGGCCGCGCACCGGGGTGACTTCGGCCGGATGACGGCGCTGCGCGGTACCGACGTCGTCATGGTGCCGCTGGCGGAGGCGGTCACCGAGCTGAAGACGGTCCCGAAGGACCGGATGGACGAGGCGGAGTCGGTCTTCTAGACCCCGGCCGCCCTCCCGCCGGGGGTGCCTACGGGTGCTTCTCGACCGCCGACCAGAAGTGGTCCACGATCCGGTCCAGGAAGTCCCGGCCCCCGGCACTCGAGTCGGGGGCGCCGCCGCCCCAGCTGAGGGTGGCGGTCATGCGCCCCTGGTAGTCCTGGTGCAGTACCTGGAGGACGTTCTCCAGGACGCGCCGGTCCAGTGGCGCCAGCTTGGCGATCGGGCGCACACAGCCCTGCCAGCGGGTGGTCACCGCACTCGTCAGCAGGTCGGCCAGCTTCTCCTCGCGCCCGGTGACGGTCACGAAGTCGGGCAGCGTCAGGCCGAGCACGTCGGCGAGCTGGGCCGACTGGCGGTCGGTGCCGCGCCAGTGGTCCGCCTCCTCCATCCGCAGGTAGGCCGGGAGCCCGAGGCCGACCGCACGGGCCACGTCCTCGGGCGCCAGCCCGCGGGCGACGCGGTGCTCGCGCAGGGACTGCGGCCGGCCCATCAGCTCACCGGGCGAGCACCACAGCACCCCGGCGAGCGCGGTCAGTTCGGGGCCTTCGGGGGAGACGGTCCCCCGCTCCCAGGCGACGACGAGGTCGGGGCCGACGTACGGCAGGCCGTACGAGACGCGTATGCCGTGGGCGACGTGCTCGGGCCCCATGTTGAGGGCGGCACGCAGCCGGCGGGCGGCGAGGGCGTTGAACGGGGGGCCCGACTGGTTCGGGCCGGGTGAGGGTCGGCGCACGCGCCACACCGTAGGGGTCCGGGGCGGTGCTGACTACGGGCTGTTCGGCCAGCGATACGGATTGTAGGAACGTACGGGACCTCGGCGCACTCATCCCCTCATCCCTTGACCGCCCCGCCCAGCGCGAACCCGCCGCCCAGCCGCCGGGAGATCAGCACGTACAGCAGCACGACCGGCGTCGAGTAGACGATCGAGAACGCCGCCAGCTGCCCGTACGCCACCATGCCCCGGTTGCCGAAGAAGTCGTTGATGCTGACCGAGGCCGGCATCTGGTCCGGAGAGAGCAGCAGCATGAAGGGGACGAAGAAGTTCCCCCACATCTGCACGAACGAGAACACCGTCACCACCGCCACCCCGGGCCCCATCAGCGGCAGCACGATCCGCAGCAGCGACTGGAACGACGACGCCCCGTCCGTCCACGCCGCCTCCTCCAGCTCCTTCGGCACGCCGTCCATGAAGTTCTTCATGAGCCAGATCGCGAACGGCAGTTGCGAGGCGGCGAAGAAGAAGATCGTCCCCTGCAAGGTGTCGATCATGTTCACCCGCACGAACAGGGCGTAGACGGGCACCATGATCGCCGTGATGGGGAGGCTGGTCGCGAACAGGACGGTGAGCAGGAACGGCCGGTTCAGCCGGGACCGGAAACGGGAGAGCGGATACGCCGCGAGCGCCGCGCACACCACCGTCAGCAGGGTCGCGCCGCCGCACAGGATCAGGCTGTTGAGCAGCGGGGTGAAGGTGATCTCCGGGGTGAGGATCGCGTCGAAGTTCTCCAGCGTGACCCCGTCGGGCGCCTTCACGCGCAGGCCCGCGTGCGGGTCGAGGGCGGACAGCACCACCCAGGCCAGCGGCAGCACGAAGGCCGCGGCCACCACCAGCAGCCCGGCGTCGGCGGCCGCCCGGCGCCGGTTGCGCCGGGAGGAGGGGGTGCGGCCGGGGGTACGGGACGTGACCGTGGACGCCATGTCAGACCTCCGTGCGCAGCAGGCGCAGGTACACGACCGAGAACAGCGAGCCGATCAGCAACAGCAGCAGCGCCACCGCCGTGCCGTACCCGATCAGGCTGTTCTGGAAGGCCTGCTCGTACATGAACAGCGGCAGCGTCTGGCTCTTGCCGCTCGGCCCGCCCCGCGTCATCACCCAGATCAGCCCGAAGACCGACAGGGTCTGGAGCGTGTTGAGCATGAGGTTGGTGCCGATGGAGCGCCGGATCATCGGCAGCGTGATGTGCCACATCCGGCGCCAGCCGCTCGCGCCGTCGACCTCGGCGGCCTCGGTGACCTCCTTGGGGATCTCGTTCAGCGCGGCCGAGTACACCAGCATCGAGAACGCGGTGCCCCGCCACACGTTGGCGAAGGACACCGCCAGGATCGGCAGCGTGAACAGCCAGTTCTGCGAGGGCAGATGGAGCCAGTCCAGGATGGCGTTGAGGGTGCCCTCGCGCCGGAAGAAGGCGTAGAGCAGGAAGCCCGCCACCACCTCCGGCAGCACCCAGGCCGTGACAACGATGCCACCGGTGAGCGTACGGACCGGCTTCGAGGCCCGCTGCATCAGCGAGGCCAGGGCGAGCCCCAGGGTGTTCTGCCCGATCAGCGAGGACAGCACGGTGAACACCAGGGTCAGCCATACGGCGTTGAGGAACGCCTCGTCCTGGAAGGCGCGGGTGAAGTTGTCGAAGCCGACGAAGGACTCCTGGGCCTGACCGGTGAGCTGGAGGTCGGTGAAGGCGATGACGACGCAGTAGACGATCGGGCCGGCGAGGAAGAGCAGCAGCAGGACGACGGCGGGGGAGACGGGCAGGGCACGGACCAGGGAGCGGCGGACGGTGCCGGTCCGCGCGCCGGAGGCGGCCGGGGAGGCGGGGCTCTTGCGGACCTCCGGCCCCGTGTGCTCCGGCGCGGTGGCCGTCACTTGCTCACCACCTGGTTGTCGGTGGCCTCCTTGAGCGCCTCGTCGTAGCCGCGCGCCGCCTCCTGGACCGACGTGTCGCCGGTCGTGACGCCCTCCATGGCCTCCTGGATGGCGACGGACACCTTGGGGTACGCCGGGTAGGCGGGCCGGTAGTGGGTGTCGGCGACGAGGTCGGTGAAGAACTTGATGCCGGGCTGGGCGCCGATGTACGCGGGGTCCTTCGCGACGTCCGCACGGACCGCGATGCCGGAGTTGGCGATGTACCACTTCTGGGCGTTGGCCTTGGTCTGCATCGTCTTGATGAAGTCGAAGGCGAGGTCCGGGTTGCCCGCCTTGGCCGGGATGGACCAGGTCCACCCGCCGGACATGCTCACCCTGCCGGGCGCCTGCCCGTGCTGCGTGGGCATGGCAGCGAGCCCCAGCTCCTTGGACCACTCGGGCCACTCGTGCCCGCTGCCCTCCAGCCAGTCCTGCGGCAGCCAGGAACCGTCGAGCGCGATCCCGAGCTTGCCCTGCGGCAGCAGCTCACCGCGGATCTTGGTGGAGAAGTTGGGGTCGAGTGCGTCGGAGACCTCCGGGCCGAGCTTCTCCTTGTACACCGTCTCGACGAAGGAGAGGGAGTCCTCGAACCCCTGCCCCGCCGTGATCCACTTCTTGCTCCCCTTGTCGTACAGCGGATCGGAGGAGCCGTCCCCCGTGCCGTACAGCAGCATCTCGAAGCCCTGCATGGTGGCCATCTCACCGGCGGGCTTGCCCGTGTAGACGTTGAGCGGCGTGACGCCCGGCACCTTCTCCTTGATGGCGCGGGCGGCGTCGAGGACCTCGTCCCAGGTCTTCGGCTGCCAGTCGGCGGGCAGCCCGGCCTTGGCGAACACGTCCTTGCTGAACCACAGGCCCCGGGTGTCCGTCCCGTCCGGAACGCCGTACGTCTTCCCGTCCTCGCCCTTGGCCGCCGCCTTCGCCGTGTCGATGAACTGGTCCCAGTCCTTCCACTCGGCGAGGTAGTCGTCGAGCGGCTTCAGGTACCCGCTGGTGATGTCCGAGTTGATGAGGAACGTGTCCTCGTAGACCAGGTCGGGGGCGGTCTTGGGGGAGCGGAGCATCTGCTGGAGCTTGGTGTAGTACTCCGAGTCCGGCGCCTTGATCGGCACCAGCTCGACCTTCTTCCCGGGGTTGGCCTTCTCGAACTGCTTCTTGACGCCTTCGAGGTAGGTGTCCATCACCTTGATGGAGTTGTCCGTCGACTGCTTGAAGGAGACCTTCACCGTGTCCGGATCACTGCCGGAGCCGCTTGAGCAGGCGGCGAGCGAGGTGGAGGCGAGCGCGGTGAGGGTGAACAGGGCGGTGAACCGGACGGTGGAACGCACGGCATGACCTCCTACGGGCACACGACACTGTGGCCTGGACGGCTGCTCGGCGAACGTAAGAGGAGTGGTCTAGTCAGGTCAATGCGTGTGCGCAGGATTGCTGCAGGACGTGATCGGCACCTTCAGTGTGACTGGTTCGCACGGGTCACGGCGCGGGCAGTGCTTCAGGGCCACGGGCTGGACGGCATGGGAGACGCGGAGGTCCAGGGGGCACCGGCGGTGGCGTGAGGACGGTTCTATTCCAGGTTCTCGGCCTCTGAGCGGGCCCGGGCGGCCAGAGCAGGGGCGTCGGCACGGGTAAGGGCGTCGGCAGCCTGGAGCCAGCAGGCGCGGGCGTCGGCTGAGCGGTGGGTGGAGCCATAGGTGAGGGCCAGTTTCACGAGGGTGCTGGCGGCCACGTACCAGTCCTCGAATTCCCAGCGAATTGCGAGGGCTTCACCGTACGCATCGATCGCCTCCTCCGTCCGGCCCGCATCTCGAAAGGCACTACCAAGGTGGTGCCAGCTATGGGCCTCGCCGAGCCGGTCCCCGGCGGCCTGGGACATGTCGCGGGCGCGGCTGTGCGCGTCGATTGCGTCTTGCGCTCGACCCATCTTCCGCAGAGCCACACCGAGGTTTCCCCATGCGTCGGCCTCGCGAAGGTGGTTCCCGGCGGCGTGGGACATGTCGCGGGCGCGGCGGTGGGCATCGATCGCCTCTTCCAGTCGGCCCGCTTCCTGCAGGGCGGCTCCGAGGTGATTCCACGCACTGGCCTCGTAGGGGGTGTCTTCGAGGGCGTGGAACATGTCGCGGGCGCGAGTATGGGCGTCGATCGCTTCTTCGACCCGGTCCACGGCCAGTAGCGCGAGGCCGAGGTTGTTCCATGCCCCAGCCTCGCTGTGCGACTCTCCGGCGCGGTGGGCGGCCTCCTGCGCGGCACGGGTGATGGTGATCTTGTCGTCGAAGTACCGTCGCCAGTCGAGATATTCCGCCAGGCACAGGGCCAGCCGCGTCGCCATGTCCGCGTATCGCTCCACATGTGCCCACGATGCTGCCGCCACCAGACCCGCCCGCTCCGCGTCCAGCCATGCCAGTGCCTGCGCGCGGTCGGCGAACCGCTCGGGCGGTGGCTTTCCTGGCAGCCACCGCAACCGGTCATCCGCCGCATTCGCCCACTGCCAGTAGAACGTCAGGAGTCGCTCCCGTGCCGTCTCCCCCTCCTCATGGAAGTCGGCGTCCTCCCGCACCACACTCACCCCGAAGGCCCGTACCAAGTCATGCAGCCGCCACCGCATGTCCCTGGCCGTCGGTACAGCCGTGACGAGACTTGCGGCGACCAGGTCTTCCAGCAGTTCCAGGGCGGCATCCACGTTCAGTGCGGTCAAGGCCGCCACGGCCTCCGTGCTCGTGTCGGCGCCGGGAACCAGGGCCAACAGACGCAACAGCCGAGCCTGGTCGGACGGCAGGCGACGGTAGGACGCCGCCAGCACCGGGCGAAGGGCAAGGGAGCGCCCGTACTGGTCCGTGCCCCTGCTGCCGTGGTCCAGGACGGCCGTCGGGTCCCCGGCCTTCTGGATCTCGGTCACCAGCGAGGCGATGTCACGGAGACGGCGCCTGCGCAACATCGCAGCGGCGATGTGCAGCGCGAGGGGCAAGTGTCCGCAGAGAGACACCAGTGCGTGTACGGCGTCCGGCTCCTGTGCCGTGCGCTCATCGTGTTCGTCGGCGTCCTGCAGCGCGCGGGTCACGAGAACGACCGCTTCGTCCGGATCAAGGGGTTCCAGGTCGATGAGACGCACAGGGATGGCGTCCGGCCGGTCCCGGGTCGTGATCAGCACCCGGTGGCGATCGGTGCCGGGCAGTAGACCGAGAAACTGGGTCGGTTCCGAGACGTTGTCGAGGATCAGCAGCGTCCGCTCCCGCCGTCCGGCGAGGAGAGCACGGTAGGAGTCGTATTGCTGCGTCGCTGTCGGCGGCAGATCAGAACCCTGAACTCCCAATGCGTCCAGCAGCGCCAGTACCGCCTGATCCGCCGTCACGGGATTGCCGCTGTAGCCCCGAAGATCCACGAACAGTGTTCCGCCAGGGAACCATCCTTCGGCGCAGGCCCGATGTGCCGCCTCCACCGCCAGCGCTGTCTTGCCGATACCGCCCATCCCCGTGACGGCGAAGACGAGGACAGGAAGCGCGACCGAGTTCCTCGACGTGGGCGCGAGCTGCGCCAGCAGCCGATCCAGCTTCGCCGCCCGTCCCGTGAAGACGAGTGGGCGAGGTGGCAGCGTGGCACTCGCCCGTGGGACCGGGCCGTGGACGGTCTGCTTGTCCCTGCTCTCAGCTCTGCTTGCCGGTGACGGGGCCATGGAAGGTGCCGCCCCGGAAGTCGACGTGGTCTCCGCCGTATGTCGCCCGTTGGGGCCCCTCCTCGGAGTCCGAGGAGCCCTCGCGGGGCCGGTGTTTGTGCATCACCGCCACCGTCACCGCCGCGGCCTGTTTGGCGGCGCGCTGCTGTGAACCCGAGGCGTCGGCCTTGTGCTTCTTGGCGTCGGCACGGTCGCTGATGCCCCGGACGACCAGGGCGTTCAACTGGCCGCTCAGGTGGGCCGCCTGGAGGGCGCCGGAGCCTTCCATCTCGATCGCGCCCGCGTCGTTGTAGTTCCCGCGGATTAACAGGGCGATCTCGGACTCGGCGTCCGCCAGGACGACGTCCCCCGTGGCGATCGGCACGAAGTGCGCCCGTACGTCGGGCATGTCACGTACGGCGGAACGTGCCGCCTGTTCCAACGCGTGCGAGCCCGGCAGTGCTTCCGGCCGAACCAGGAAACCGTCCGGTGTCTGCTTGCCGCCGTGGACCTCGTACACCTTCGTGCCCACGACGACGTCGCCGATCTCGATGTCGTCCTTCAGGCTGCCGGCGACTCCGACGAACAGCACGGCCTCGGGGCGCAGCCAGTTGATGAGCTGGGTGGTGAGAGCGGCGGCCCGCTCGGCGCCCATGCCCAGCTCGGCGAGGGCGACGTGCCAGGAGGTGTCCGGCAGACGGCCCACTTCGACCCGGGTGCCGTCCCGGTGCACCCGCTCCTCCCGCTCCTCGACGTGCACGCGGACCGCGGCGTATTCGAGCGGGAGTGCGGTCAGCACCAGAACGGTGGGCTGGGTGTCCGGCATAGTCATAAGTTACCGCTGGGAGAAGGGGATCGAGTGCCGGAACAGGACTTCACGGTGGGGCAGTTGCTGCTCGCCGAGTACGAGAGCGTGAAGAGCGAGCAGAGGGCGAGGATCGGGTTCCGGGACAATCTCCTCTACGTGACGCTGGCCGTCGTGGCCGCCGTCATCGCGGCCACGGCACAGGCCGAGCAGCCCTCGATGCTGCTGGCGCTGCCGCCGGTGTGTCTCGTCCTCGGGTGGACCTATCTCGTCAACGACGAGAAGATCTCGGCGATAGGGCTCTACGTCCGGGACGATCTGGGGCCCAAGCTGGCCGAACTCGCGGCGCACAGCAGCGGGTTCGCGACCTTCGGGTGGGAGGCGTACCACCGGAGCGACACCCGGCGCCGGTCCCGCAAGACGATCCAGACCGTGATCGACCTGACGGCGTTCTGCGCGGTACCCCTGGCGGCGCTGGTCGTTTTCTGGGTGAACGGGGACGCCACCCGGCTGCTCGTCGCGCTCTCGGTGCTGGAGGCGCTCGCCGTGGCGGGGCTCGCCGCGCAGGTCGTGTGGTACGCGAAGGCGGCGTGATCGTCCCTCCGGCAGGGAGGTACGGCGCGGATGGAAACGGCACTGCTGACGGCCCTGGCCGAGGGAGCGGGCGGAGACGAGGGGCGCCGGGCGGTGGAGGCGCTGGCGCGGGTGCTGGGGCTCGGTGTCGGCACGTCCGTCCGGGACATCGCGAAGGCGGTCGCGGAACCGGCGCGGCGGGATGCCGTGCGGGAGTGGGGCGAGACGGTGGCGGAGCTGCTCGCCGCCGAGCCGTCCGGCGTCGCCGGTGCCGTCGCACGGGCCATGGAGCGGTCGGCGCCGGGCAGCGGAGCGTCCTGGTACGGCGGCGACCACACCGACTTCCGGGGCGGCGTCTTCCTGCGCGAGGTGATCGGCGTACAGGTCGTGGTCCAGGAGGGCGGGACGGCCGTCCCGGAGGCGATGGCGGGCCTGCCGCCGAGGCCCGGCGGGTTCACCGGTCGGGACCGCGAGTCCGAGGACCTGTTGCGGGCGCTGGACCCGGACGGTGCGCGGTCCGCCGCGGCGCCGGTCGTCTCCGTGTCCGGTCTCGGCGGCATCGGCAAGACCGCGCTCGCCGTCGAGACCGCGTACCTCGCCCGAGAACGGGGCTGGTTCCCCGGCGGGGTGCTCTTCATCGACCTGCACGGCTACGACCGGGAACCCGTCACCGCGGACCGAAGTCTGCGAACCCTGCTGCACGCTCTCGGTACCCCGCCGGAACACCTGCCCACGACCACGGACGAGCGGGCCGCGCTCTACCGCTCGACGCTGGCCGTCCGGGCCCGCGAACGAGGCGGGGTGCTGGTCCTGGCCGACAACGCCTCGTCGGCCGACCAGGTACGGCTCCTCGTGCCGGGTGACCCCCGGCACCGCGTGCTGGTCACGTCCCGTGACCGGCTGCCCCAACTCGGCGCGCGGCTCCTGCCGCTGGACGAACTCGGAGCGGGGGAGGCGTACGAACTCCTCGACCGCGCCCTGCGGATCGCCGATCCGCACGACGGCCGGGTGGGCGACGACCCCGGCACGAGCGGCCGACTCGCGAGCCTCTGCGGGCACCTTCCGCTGGCCCTGCAGATCGCGGCCGCCCTGCTGGCGGCCGATCCGGGCAGGCCGGTGACCGAACTCGTGGCGGAACTGGCCGAGGCCCACGACCGGCTGGACCACCTCGACGACGGCGAGCGCAGTGTTCGCGCCGCCTTCGAGCTGTCCTACCGCCGACTGCCGCCCGAGCAGGCCCGGCTGCTGCGCCTGCTCGCGCTCGCGCCTGGACCCGAGGTGAGCGACGAGGTCGTCGCCGCGCTGGTCGGCGCCGGCCGTCCTGCGGTGCGTGACCAACAGGCTCTGGCCCGGGCGCACCTCGTGGAGAGGGGGCACACGCGCGGGTGGTGGCGGTTGCACGATCTGGTGCGGGTGTTCGGGGCGGGAGTGGTGGCCCGAGTAGAGGGTGACGCCGCGCGGGCGCGTGTGCTGCGGCACTACCTGGAGCGGGCCCGCGCGGCGGACGCGCGCCTGCGGCCCCGCACGGAGGACGACGAGGAGACCGGGCCGTTCCGGAGTCGGGAGGATGCGCTCGCCTGGTTCGACGCGGAGCGCGCCGGGCTCGTGGCCGCCGTCCAGTGGGCGACGGACCGACCATTGGCCTTCGACGCCGCCCAACTGGCCAGTGCGCTCGGTGAGTACTTCGAGTGGCGGCGCTTCTTCGATGACACGGTCACCGTGTGCCGGGCCGCCTGTGCCGCCGCACGCCGGGAGGGTGACAAGGCCGTCGAAGCCGCCGCCTGGAACAGGATGGGAAACGCCCTGCGGGGAGGCAGCCGGCTCAGGGAGGCGTGGGAGGCGCACCAACGGGCGGGCGACCTCTACGACGCGGTGGGCCACGACAACGGCAAGGCGATGGTGGTGTCCAACCTCGGCAACATCCTCGGTGACGTGGGTCAGGTCGACGGGGCCGTCGAAGCCTTCCACACCGCCCTCGGCCTCTTCCGCCGCACCGGGGACCGGCACAGCGAGGCCGGTGTGTGGAACAACCTCGCCATCACCCTGCGCAAATCCGGCCGTGTCGACGAGGCCCTCGACGCCCTGCGCGCCGCCCTCGACCTCTACCGGGAGACGGGGGACCGGCCCCGCGAGGGCAGGGCCTGGCACAACTACGCCGTTGCCCTCAACGCGCGGGGCCGTACGGCGGAAGCCGTGACCGCCTGCCTCGACAGTCTGGACATCTGTGAGGAGTTCGAGGACTGGCACGGTGCCGCCCGGACGCTGTACGCCCTCGGGCTCGTGCACGAGACGGCCGGGGACGCCGAGCGGGCCCGCGCGCGGATGACGCAGGCCGCCGACGCCTACGAGCGGGCGGGCTCGCCCAAGGAGGCCGAACAGGCGCGCAGAGCGGCGCGGCTCACCGCCCCCGTACCCACCGGTACACCAGCTCCGGCCGCCCCACCTGCCCGTACTGCGGGCTCCGCACCGCCCGGCCCGCGTCGACCAGGTGCTCCAGGTATCGCCGGGCCGTGATGCGGGAGATGCCCACCGCCTCGGCGACCCCGGCCGCCGTGAGGCCCTCGGTCGCGCCGCGCAGGGCGCCCGTCACCCGTTCCAGGGTCGGTCCGCTCAGGCCCTTGGGCAGGGCCGCCGGGCCGGGGGCGCGCAGGGTGGCCAGGGCGCGGTCGACCTCGTCCTGGCCGCTGGCCTCTCCGGCGGTGCCCCGGAACTCGGCGTAACGGACCAGGCGGTCGCGCAGGGTGGCGAAGGTGAAGGGCTTCAGGACGTACTGGACGACGCCCAGCGACACCCCCTCGCGCACCATCGTCAGGTCCCGTGCCGACGTCACCGCTATCACGTCGGTGTGGTGTCCCGCCGCGCGCAGTGACCGGGCCAGCTGGAGTCCGTGCACGTCGGGCAGGTGCAGGTCGAGCAGGAGCAGGTCGACCGGCGTGCGGTCCAGCATGCGGCGTGCCTCCGCGCCCGTGTGCGCCTTGCCGACCGCGACGAACCCCGGCACGCGGCCGACGTACAGGACGTGGGCGTCGGCGGCGACCGGGTCGTCCTCGACCACCAGGACCCGGATGGGCTGTGCGTCGGCGGTGCTCACACCGCACCCCCGGTGCCCGGTCTGCTGCCCGTCACCGTCGCCGGGGCCGGCCCGCCGCCCCCGGCATCGCCCAGCGGCAGCCGGGCCTCGAAGCGGGCGCCGCCGCCCTCGGCCTCCGTGACGGTCAGGGTGCCGCCGTGCCGCCGCACCGCCTGCCGGACCAGGGCGAGGCCCAGGCCGCGCCCGCCCTCGTCGGCCGGCTTGGTCGAGTAGCCCCGCTGGAAGACCAGGTCGGCATGGGCCGGGTCGACCCCGGCGCCGGTGTCCGACACCCGCAGCACCAGCTGGGAGCCGTCGGCCCCGGCCCCTTCCGTGTACGCCGCCACCGTCACCCGCGACGGCACCGCCCCCTGGGCCGCGTCCACCGCGTTGTCCACCAGGTTGCCCAGGATCGTCACCAGGTCCCGGGCGGGCAGCGACGGCGGCAGCAGTCCGTCGTCCAGCCGGCTCTCCTGCGACACCACCAGCTCCACTCCCCGCTCGTTGGCCTGCGCCGTCTTGCCCAGCAGCAGCGCCGCGAGCACCGGCTCGCTCACCGCCGCCACCACCTGGTCGGTGAGGGCCTGGGCCAGCTCCAGCTCCGCCGTCGCGAACTCCACGGCCTCCTCCGCCCGCCCCAGCTCGATCAGCGACACCACCGTGTGCAGCCGGTTCGCCGCCTCGTGCGCCTGGGACCGCAACGCCTGGGTGAAACCGCGCTCGGAGTTCAGCTCGCCGGTCAGCGACTGCAACTCGGTCACGTCCCGCAGCGTCACCACCGTGCCCCGGTGCTCACCGCCGGAGACCGGCGAGGTGTTCACCACCAGCACCCGCTCCGCCGCCAGGTGCACCTCGTCCACCCGCGGCTCCGACGCCAGCAGCGCCCCCGTCAGCGGCGAGGGCAGCCCCAGGTCCGCGACCGAGGCGCCGACCACGTCACCGCGCACGCCGAGCAGCTCCCGTCCGCCGTCGTTGATCAGCGCGACACGGTACTGCCCGTCCAGCATCAGCAGGCCCTCCCGCACCGCGTGCAGCGCCGCCTGATGGTAGTCGTGCATCCGGCTCAGCTCGTCCGCGTTCATCCCGTGCGTGTGCCGGCGCAGCCGCGCGTTGATCACGTACGTGCCGACCGCGCCGAGCAGCAGCGCCCCGGCCGCCACCCCCGTCAGGGCCGTGAGCTGCTCCTGCGCCCGCTTGCTGATCTCCTCGACCTTGATCCCGGCGGAGACGAGGCCGACGATCCGGCCGTCGTCCACGACCGGTGTGACCGCCCGGACCGAGGGGCCGAGCGTGCCCGTGTAGGTCTCGGTGAAGGTCTCGCCCCGCTGCGCGCGCTCGATGTGGCCCTGGAAGGGACGACCGATCTGGTCCGGCTTGGGGTGGGTCCAGCGGATGCCCCGCGGGTTCATGATCGTCACGAAGTCCACGTCGGTGTCCCGCATGACCCGCACCGCGTACGGCTGGAGGCGCGCCGTCGGGTCCGGGGTGCGGATCGCCGCCGCCACGGACGGCGAGTCGGCGATCGCCAGCGACACCGCCCTGGCCTGGCGCCCGGCCGCCTCCTCCGCCTGCCCCCGGTCGCTGATGTAGCTGAACAGCGCGTACCCGGCCACGACGACCGCTATCAGGACGGCCTGCATGGCGAAGAGCTGCCCCGCCAGGCTGCGGGGTCTCGGGACGCGGAGGTGCATGCCGCCAGTCTCCCTCGTGGCTGGATGGTGAACTCAATGAACGCAAGGGTGACCGCGCTCACAGGCCGGGAGATAGTCACCGCATCCCCGATCCACACCCCCGGACGTGAGCCGCACGCCGGTGAGTACCGACGACGTCGTCAAGGAGGGCAGCCGTGACCAGCAACGCCGCTACGGCACCTGCCGCACCCAAAGCCAAGCGCGACCGCACGCACTATCTCTACATAGCCGTGATCATCGCGGTCGCCCTCGGCATCGCCGTCGGTCTGATCGCGCCGGACTTCGCCACCGAGCTGAAGCCGCTCGGCACCGGCTTCGTGAACCTGATCAAGATGATGATCTCGCCGATCATCTTCTGCACGATCGTGCTGGGCATCGGTTCGGTCCGCAAGGCCGCCAAGGTCGGCGCGGTGGGCGGTATCGCCCTGGTCTACTTCCTGGTGATGTCGCTGGTGGCGCTCGCCATCGGCCTGATCGTCGGCAACATCCTGGACCCCGGCACGGGCCTCGCGGTCACCGATGCCGTCAAGGAGACCGGCCAGGCGCAGGTCGACGCGGAGGCCAAGGGCACCGTCGACTTCCTGATGGGCATCATCCCGACGACGATCGTCTCCGCGTTCACCGCGGGCGAGGTCCTGCAGACCCTGCTGATCGCCCTGCTCTGCGGCTTCGCGTTGCAGGCCATGGGCAACGCCGGCCAGCCCGTGCTGCGCGGCATCGAGCACATCCAGCGGCTGGTCTTCCGCGTCCTGGCGATGATCATGTGGGCGGCCCCGGTCGGTGCCTTCGGCGCCATCGCCGCCGTCACCGGCTCGGCGGGCGTCGACGCGCTCAAGAGCCTGGCCGTGCTGATGCTCGGCTTCTACGTCACCTGCGTCCTGTTCCTCTTCCTGGTGCTGGGCACGGTGCTGCGCGTCGTGGCCGGGATCAACGTCTTCTCGCTCTTCAAGTACCTGGGCCGCGAGTTCCTGCTGATCCTGTCCACCTCCTCGTCGGAGTCGGCGCTGCCGCGCCTCATCGCGAAGATGGAGCACCTGGGCGTCAGCAAGCCGGTGGTCGGCATCACCGTCCCGACCGGCTACTCCTTCAACCTCGACGGCACCATGATCTACATGACCATGGCCTCGCTGTTCATCTCGGACGCCATGGGTACGCCGATGTCGATCGGCGAGCAGATCCCGCTGCTGCTCTTCCTGCTGGTGGCCTCCAAGGGCGCCGCCGGTGTCTCCGGCGCCGGTCTCGCCACGCTGGCCGGCGGCCTCCAGTCGCACAAGCCCGCCCTGGTGGACGGGATCGGCCTGATCGTCGGCATCGACCGCTTCATGAGCGAGGCCCGCGCCCTGACCAACTTCGGCGGCAACGCCGTCGCCACCGTCCTCATCGGCACCTGGACCAAGGAGATCGACAAGGACCGGGTGAACGAGGTGCTCGCCGGCCGGGTGCCGTTCGACGAGAAGACGCTGCTCGACGACGGCCACGGCACCGCCGACGCCGAGGACGCGCCGGACCTGCCCGAGCCGGGCGGCGAGAAGGAACTGGCGAGGGCCTGACGCCCGTACGCCGCCCCCGCACCCCGGGCGGCTGAGGTGCTCCCCCCGTTGCTCAGCCGCCCGGCCCCCCGAAGAAGCCCCGCGCCCTCCCCCCCCGGCGCGGGGCTTCTTGCCTTGACGTCCGGGTCAAGGCTTACGTTCGTCGGCATGCGAATCGGCGAGCTGGCCGCACGGGCCGGGACCACCACGCGGACGCTGCGGTACTACGAGTCGCGGGGCCTGCTGCCCGCGCGGCGGGGCGACAACGGCTACCGCACCTACGACGAGGACGACCTGAAGCTGCTGCGGCAGATCAGGACCCTCCAGGACTTCGGGTTCGACCTGGAGGAGACCCGCCCCTTCGTGGAGTGTCTGCGCGCCGGGCACCCCGAGGGCGACTCCTGCCCGGCGTCCCTGGTGGTCTACCGGCGCAAGCTGGCCGAGCTGGACACGCTGATCGAGCAGCTCACGTCGGTGCGCGCGCAGGTCGCCGCGCAGCTGACGCGGGCGGAGGCGGCGGCTCTGGGGGGTCCGGAGCCGAAGTGCGAACTGGGAGGACACGGATGAAGACCAGCGGGGTGCCCGAGGTGACGGACGCGGACTTCGCGACGGAGGTGATCGGGTCGGACCTGCCCGTGCTGGTGGAGTTCACCGCCGACTGGTGCCCGCCCTGCCGGCAGATGGCGCCGGTGCTCGGCGCGCTCGCCGAGGAGGAGGGCGAGCGGCTGCGGGTGGTGCAGCTGAACGTCGACCGGAATCCGGCGACCACGAACGCGTACAAGGTGCTGTCGATGCCGACGTTCATGGTGTTTCGCGGAGGCGAGCCGGTGAAGTCGATGGTCGGCTCCCGGCCCAAGCGGCGGCTCCTGGAGGAACTGGCCGACGTGCTCTGACCGGCCCGGCAGACCGGTCGGCCCACGGTCGGCCACGAAAAAATCCCCCGAGCAATTGCGCTCGGGGGATTTCTCTGCGTATATTCGTTGATTCGTGACTTCAGAAGAATGAGGTCGCGAAGAAGTTCAGTAGGCACAGTATATGCGGCCGGGAGTGGAATTGTCAAACACCGAATTTCCGGACGATGAATTGCTGCACGAGCAGGAATTCATCGACGGACTGTACGCGCGCGTGGACGCGCTGCGCGGCGACGCCGAGGACTCCGTCACCGACGCGCTCGCGCAGGGCAACACCCCCCAGCAGGCGCGCCTGGAGCGGGACATCCTGGTCGCCGAGCGCTCCGGGCTGCTCGCCGCGCTCAACGCGGTGGACGGCTCCCTCTGCTTCGGCCGGATCGACCTCACCTCCGGGCAGGCCCACCACATCGGCCGCATCGGACTCCGCGCCGACGACGCCGAACGCACCCCCGTCCTCATCGACTGGCGGGCCGGTGTCGCCCGCCCCTTCTACCTGGCCACCGGCCACACCCCGATGGGGCTGCGCCGCCGCCGGCACATCACCAGCGAGGGCCGTACGGTCACCGCGCTGCACGACGAGATCCTCGACCTCGGCGACGAGAGGCGCACCGGCCACGAGGACCCCTCCGGCGACGCCGTGCTGCTCGCCGCGCTGAACTCCGCGCGCACCGGCCGCATGGGCGACATCGTGCAGACCATCCAGGCCGACCAGGACCGCATCATCCGCGCCCCGCACCGCGGCGTCCTGGTCGTCGAGGGCGGCCCCGGCACCGGCAAGACCGCCGTCGCCCTGCACCGCGCCGCCTACCTCCTCTACGAGCACCGCGAACTGCTCGCCAAGCGCGCCGTCCTCATCGTCGGCCCCAACCCGGCCTTCCTCGGCTACATCGGCGAGGTGCTGCCCTCGCTGGGCGAGACCGGGGTGCTCCTCGCCACCGTCGGCGAGCTGTTCCCCGGTGTGCAGGCCACCGCGACGGACACCCCCGAGGCGGCGGCGGTGAAGGGCCGGGCCGACATGGCCGACGTGCTCGCCGAGGTGGTCCGCGACCGGCAGGCGCTGCCCGACCCGGTGATCGCGATCGAGCACGACCGCGAGATCCTCATGCTCGACGACGACCTGGTCAACGTCGCCCGCGAGCGCACCCGCGCCGCGAAGCTGCCGCACAACGCGGCCCGCGAGCACTTCGAGGGCCACATCCTCAACACCCTCACCGACATGGTCGCCGAGCGCATCGGCACCGACCCCTACGACGGCTCCAACCTCCTCGACCCCAGCGACATCACCCAGATCCGCGACGAACTCGCCGAGAACCCCGAGGTCTGGTCCGCCGTCGACCAGCTGTGGCCCCGGCTCACCCCGCAGCGTCTGGTCGCCGACTTCCTCGCCGCCCCCGAGGGCTTCCTGCCCGCCGAGGACGCCGCCGCCGTCCGCCGCCCGGTCACCCGGCACTGGACCGTCGCCGACGTGCCCCTCCTGGACGAGGCGGCCGAACTGCTCGGTGTGGACGACCGGATCGCCCGCTCCCGCGCCGAACGCGAGCGCGCGGAGCAGATCGCCTACGCGCAGGGCGTGCTGGACGTGTCGTACGCGTCCCGGACCTACGAGTTCGAGGACAAGCACGACGACGACGCCGAGGTCCTGTCCGCGCACGACATCATCGACGCCGAGCGGTTCGCCGAGCGCCAGGAGGAGGACGACCACCGCAGCGCCGCCGAACGCGCCGCGGCCGACCGCACCTGGGCGTTCGGGCACATCATCGTGGACGAGGCGCAGGAGCTGTCCCCGATGGCCTGGCGGCTGCTGATGCGCCGCTGCCCGACCCGCTCGATGACCCTGGTCGGCGACCCGGCGCAGACCGCGGAGGCGGCCGGTGTCGGCTCCTGGTCGAAGATCCTCGCCCCCTACGTCGAGGACCGCTGGGAGCACACCCGCCTGGGCGTCAACTACCGCACCCCGGCCGAGATCATGGACCTGGCGGCGGCCGTGGTCCGTGCCGAGGACCCGTCCTTCGAGCCGCCGAGTTCGGTCCGGTCCACGGGCGTACGGCCCTGGGTCCGCGCCACCGGCGACCTCCCGGCCGCCGTCGCCGAGGCGGCGCGGGAGCTGACCCCCGAGGAGGGCCGCCTCGCCGTCATCGCCCCGCGCGAGCTGCACCGGGTGCTCGCGGCCCGGCTCGACGGCGTGACGGCGGGCGCCGAGCCGGACCTGACGCGCAAGACGGTCCTCCTGGACCCGCGCCAGTCCAAGGGCCTGGAGTTCGACTCCGTCCTGGTCGTCGAGCCCGGCCGCTACGGCACCAGCGACCTGTACGTCGCCCTCACCCGCGCCACCCAGCGGCTCGCCGTCCTGCACAGCGAGCCGCTGCCGAAGGGGCTGGTGGACGCGGACTGACGGACGGACCCGCCCGTCAGGCCGGACGCAGCCACACCGTCGCCAGGGGCGGCAGGGTCAGCCGGATACTCGCCGGGCGGCCGTGCCACCCCTGTGCCTCCGGCTTGACCGGGTCCGGGTTGACGACGTCGCCGCCGCCGTACCGGGCGGCGTCGGTGTTGAGCACCTCGTGCCAGGCCGGGACGTCCTCGGGGACGCCGAGGCGGTAGCCGGGGCGGACCACCGGGGCGAAGTTCGACACCGAGAGCAGCGGGGTGCCGTCGGCGTCCAGGCGCAGGAAGGCCAGCACGTCGTCCTCGGCGGCGTCCCCGACCACCCAGGCGAACCCGGAGGGATGGGTGTCGCGCCGCCACAGCGCGGGCGTGGCCCGGTAGACGGTGTTCAGGTCCCGCACCAGGTCGCGCACGCCCCGGTGGTCCGCCGCCGCCCCGTACTCCGGGTCCAGCAGCCACCAGTCGGGGCCGTGCGCCTCCGACCACTCCGCGCCCTGGGCGAACTCCTGGCCCATGAACAGCAGTTGCTTGCCGGGATGGGCCCACATGTAGCCCAGGTACGCCCGTTCGTTGGCACGCTGCTGCCACCAGTCGCCGGGCATCTTCGACACCAGCGACTTCTTGCCGTGCACCACCTCGTCGTGCGATATCGGCAGCACGTAGTTCTCGCTGTACGCGTACACCATGGAGAAGGTCAGCTCGCCGTGGTGGTACTTGCGGTACACCGGCTCGCGGCTCATGTACTCCAGCGAGTCGTGCATCCACCCCATGTTCCACTTCAGCCCGAAGCCCAGTCCGCCGAAGCCGCTCGGCCCCTGGTGGTGCGTGGCCCGGGTGACCCCGTCCCAGGCCGTCGACTCCTCCGCCACCGTCACCACGCCGGGCACCCGCCGGTACAGCGTCGCGTTCATCTCCTGGAGGAACGCCACCGCGTCCAGGTTCTCCCGGCCGCCGTGCTCGTTCGGCGTCCACTGGCCCGGCTCGCGCGAGTAGTCCAGGTACAGCATCGAGGCGACGGCGTCCACGCGCAGGCCGTCGATGTGGAACTCCTCGCACCAGTACACGGCGTTGGCCACCAGGAAGTTGCGCACCTCCCGGCGCCCGAAGTCGAACTCCAGCGTCCCCCAGTCCGGATGTGCCGCCCGCAGCGGGTCGGAGTGCTCGTACAGCGGGCGCCCGTCGAACTCGGCCAGCGCCCAGTCGTCGCGCGGGAAGTGCGCCGGCACCCAGTCCATCAGCACGCCGATCCCGGCCCGGTGCAGCCGGTCGACCAGGTACTTGAAGTCGTCGGGGTCGCCGAGCCGGGCCGTGGGCGCGTAGAAGCCGGTGACCTGGTAGCCCCACGAGCCGCCGAAGGGGTGCTCGGCGACCGGCATCAGCTCGACGTGGGTGAAGCCCAGGTCGGCGACGTAGGCCGGGAGCTGCTCGGCCAGCTCGCGGTAGGTCAGTCCGGGGCGCCAGGAGGGCAGGTGGACCTCGTACACCGACATCGGCGCCTCGTGCGCGGGCGCGTCCGCGCGGAGGGCCAGCCACTCCTCGTCGCCCCATGTGTAGTGCGAGGCGTGCACGACGGAGGACGTGGCGGGCGGCACCTCCGTACGGCGGGCCAGCGGGTCGGCGCGGAAGGTGCGGGAGCCGTCGGGCCGGGTGATCTCGAACTTGTACAGCTCGCCCGCGCCGACACCGGGCAGGAACAGCTCCCACACCCCGGTCGGGCCGAGGGAACGCATCGGGTGGCCGGTACCGTCCCAGAAGTTGAAGCCGCCGGCCACCCGGACCCCGCGCGCGTTCGGCGCCCACACCGCGAACCGGGTGCCCGCCACCCCGTCCCGCGTCGTCGGGTGCGCGCCGAGCGCCCGCCACAGCTGCTCGTGCCGCCCCTCGCCGATCAGGTGCAGGTCCAGATCGCCCAGGGTGGGCAGGAAGCGGTACGGGTCCTCGGTCTCCTGGACCGTCCCCTCGTAGGTCACGAGCAGCCGGTGCACCGGGACCTCGTCCAGCGGCACGAGACCGGAGAAGAACCCCTCGCCGTCGTCGTGCAGCTCGACCCGCAGCTCCCCGGACAGCACGGTCACGGCCAGGGCGTACGGCCGGAACGCGCGGAACGCGACGCCCCCGGGCACCCGGTGGGCGCCGAGCACCGCGTGCGGATCGTGGTGCGTGCCGGCGAGCAGCCGCTCCCGGTCGCCGGGGTCCAGCGCGGGGGAGACGGCGGCCTCGGTCTCGGGGGAGGCGACGGTGGGACCTGCTCCCACCCCGGGCGCGGTCTTCCTCGGGGCCGCCTTCTTGGCGACCGTCTTCTTGGCCACGGCCTTCTTGGTGACCGCCTTCTTGGTGACCGCCTTCTTCGCTACGGCCTTCTTCGCGACTTCCTTCTTCGGGGCGGCCTTCTTCGCGGGCTTGGCCGTCTCCTTCCCGGCTGTCTGCTTCCCGGTCGTCTTCTTCCCGGTCGTCTTCTTCGGGTCGGGGCCGCTGGACGAGGGGCGGGGGGTCACGGGCGGGGCCTCCTGGGCGGAGTGGGAGCGGGCGTGGGCGTCATGCGGGCTCGGGCACGGACAGGCGGCGCACCGCCGCCAGGGGTACCGGGAGCCAGTCGGGACGGTGCCGGGCCTCGTACAGGACCTCGTAGACCGCCTTGTCCGTCTCGTAGGCGCGCAGCAGCACCGGATCGGTGCGCGGGTCGCGGCCGCCGGCCTCCGCGTACCCGGTGCAGTACGCGGCCCGGCAGGACTCGGCCCAGCCCGGCACGCGTACCTCGGCCGATGCCGCGGCGTAGTCGAAGGAGCGCAGCATCCCGGCGACGTCCCGCACCGCGGGCTGCGGCAGTCTGCGCTCGGCCAGGGGTTTCGCGGGCTCCCCCTCGAAGTCGATCAGCGACCACTCCCCGTCGGGCGAGCGCAGGCACTGGCCGAGGTGCAGGTCGCCGTGGACGCGCTGCGCGGTCCAGGTGCGGCCCTCGGCGGCCAGGTCGGCCAGCGCCGTGAACGCCGTCCGCAGCGCGGGGGCGTACGACCGCAGCAGGGGTACCGCCTGCGCGGCCTCCTCCAGCCGCTCGATCATGCCGTCGGCGAGCTGCCGCGCCTGGGCGTGGCCGAGGGTGACGGTCGGCAGCGCGCGGGCCAGCGCGGTGTGCACCTCGGCGGTGGCCCGCCCGAGCGCCCGGGCCTCGGCGGTGAAGTCCTCGCCCTTGGCCAGCTCGCGCAGCGCCAGCTCCCAGCCGTCGGTCGCCCCCTTCAGATAGGGCTGGAGCACGCCCAGCACCCAGGAGCGGTCGGCCAGCTCGGCCGTCATCCATCCCGCCGGTGCCGGCACCCGGGGGCAGCCCTCGCGGGCCAGGGCCAGCGGCAGCTCCAGGTCGGGATTGACGCCGGGCACGATCCGCCGCAGCAGCTTGAGGATGAACGTATCTCCGTACACGACGGACGAGTTGGACTGCTCGGCGGTCATCAGCCGTGGCACCAGCCCGCCGCGTATCCCGCCCGTGCGTATCTCCTCGTCCGGCTCAGGCTCAGGCTCCGGCTCCCCGCGCTCGAAGCGCAGCGCGCCGATACGGGCCCGCGTACGCAGCGCCTCCAGCAGCACCTCGGCGGGGCGGGTGTCGTAGAGGGCGTCGTAAGCGGTGCGTCCGGCCGCCGGGCCCTCGGTCACCTGCCCGATCAGCGCGGGCGCCAGCCGGGGCGGCAACGCCTCGCGGGTGCCGATCAGGAGCTGGTAGCAGTCGCCCGGCTCCTCGGCCGCGCCACCGGCCGGCGTGTGCCGCTGGTGGGTGCGGACCAGCACGTGGTGGAGGCCGAGGCGGGAGTCGGCCGGGAGCAGCTCGGTGGCCGCGACCAGCGAGAAACCGGTGACCGGGCGCCCCTTGCCGGCGAACCAGCGCTGCCGCGGCAGCCACTGGCGCAGCAGTGGATCGAGTGACGCAAGGAGGTCCGGCGGGCTCGCATGGGTGCGTATGGCGGCTTCCGACATGACGTCGCGTCCTTTCCCCGGATCGTCGGGGTGGTTACTGATGCGTGCCCCGGGCGGAACGGTGGAAACCGCCTCGCCCGGGGATGGGGGCCGGTATCTAGACCGCGTCCTTGCGCAGCCGGAACCAGTAGAAGCCGTGACCGCCCAGGGTGAGCAGGTACGGCAGGTCGCCGACGGCCGGGAAGCGGACCCCGCCGAACAGCTCGACCGGATGGCGCCCGCCGAAGGCGCTGAGGTCGAGCTCGGTGGGCTGGGCGAACCGGGAGAAGTTGTGGACGCACAGCACCAGGTCGTCCCCGTACTCCCGCAGGAACGCCAGGACCGCGGGGTTGGAGGAGGGCAGTTCGGTGTAGGTGCCCAGGCCGAAGGCGGGGTTCTGCTTGCGGATCTCGATCATGCGGCGGGTCCAGTGCAGCAGGGACGAGGGCGAGGCCATGGACGCCTCGACGTTCGTCACCTGGAAGCCGTAGACCGGGTCCATGATCGTGGGCAGGAACAGGCGTCCGGGGTCGCAGGTGGAGAA